>CAYGPD010000004.1:0-163333 GCA_964351655.1 uncultured Hyphomonadaceae bacterium
TAGATTGGACGCTCGAAAGTGTCTGCATCTACAACGGCGGTGATGTCTGAAAGCTGCATAACGTCTAGTTTTGCTGCGATCCGAGGGGCTACGTTTTTACCCATAGTTGTGGCAGGTGCAAACAAAGCGTCATAGTTTGCCATCATTGGAGTGATGAGGGCATCCATTGCTTCGGCAAGTTGGGTTTTGTAGGCAGCGCCATCTGCGTGGAGGACCTTACGGACACCATCGATTTTTGCAGCAGCTTCGGCAACTGCGCCAGCGCCTTCACCGGCCACTAGAATATCAATGTCACCAAATGTTTTGGCAGCAGTGACTGTTTTGTGTGTGGCATCGTTTAAAGTGGCATTATTGTGGTCTGCAATGATTAGAACAGCCATTAGATTGCTCCTGCAGCTTTAAGTTTTGAAACAAGTGTTGCGACGTCTTCAACCTTTTCACCTGCTTCACGAGCAGCTGGTTCGGTGACTTTTAGAACGGTTAGACGAGGGGCGATATCAACTCCAAAAGAAGCAGCTTCTTTTGTGTCGATAGGCTTCTTCTTCGCTTTCATGATGTTTGGGAGAGAAGCGTAACGCGGCTCATTTAGGCGAAGATCAGTTGTAATAACTGCTGGCCCTTCAAGCGCGAGTGTTTGAAGTCCACCATCGATCTCACGTGTGACATTCACTTTGCCATCTTCAACAACAACTTCAGAAGCAAATGTTCCTTGTGGCCAGTCAAGCAATGCGGCGAGCATTTGACCTGTTTGGTTGTTGTCGTTGTCAATTGCTTGTTTGCCGAGCAAGATCATGCCAGGCTGTTCTTCGTCAGCGATTGCTTTTAGAATTTTCGCGACGGCTAAAGGTTCAACATCGCCTTCAGCAGTTACAAGAATGCCGCGATCGGCTCCCATTGCTAATGCTGTACGAAGTGTTTCTTGAGCCTGTGCGACACCGATTGAAACAACGACGATCTCTGTGACGATACCTTTTTCTTTAAGGCGCACCGCTTCTTCAACAGCAATCTCACAGAATGGGTTCATGGACATTTTAACGTTCGCGAGGTCAACGCCTGTTTGGTCAGGCTTTACGCGAGGCTTAACATTGTAATCAATAACCCTTTTAACGGGTACGAGAACCTTCATCTAGGCGTCTCCGGAAATCTATTGGTTAGCGTGGCCAAGGCCACAATATGGGTTTCGTCGAGTATGTTCTCTCGAGTATGTTTCAATTTATAGCCGTAAGGCATGGACGAAACATGCGTCAAGATCACTTTAGGTTAGTTTAAGAACTACCGATTTGCACCGGGAATCCACTTTACGTCTTGGTCTCCATTGCCGTTTGCGCGGCGCGCAGCGACAAACAAATAGTCTGATAGTCTGTTTATATATGCGAGAGAGGCGGGTGACACAATCTCAAAAGATATATCATTTAGTTCTGCCATGAGTGTTTCAGCTCGGCGGGTAATAGTGCGAGCCATATGAAGGTGTGTGCTAAGCGCGGTTCCGGCAGGGAGTATGAAGCTGTCCAAAGGGGGGATGTCAGCATTCATGCGGTCGATTTCAGCCTCAAGCCAATCGACTTGACTTTGCACGATACGTAAAGGTTCCCAATCTAGTTTCTTGCCGGATTCGTCGCTGGGTTCAGGCGTCGCGAGGTCAGCACCAAGATCGAACATATCATTTTGAATACGTGCAAGAGATTTACTTAGCTGAGCGTGGTTTCCAACATGTAAGCGGGCAATCCCAATGGCGCAATTGGCTTCGTCAGTGGCACCATAGGCGCGGACGCGCAAGTCCCATTTGTTGACGCGCACGCCTGTTGCAAGTCCAGTGGTGCCTTTGTCTCCTGTGCGTGTGTATATCTTGTTTAGCTTGACCATGCCGTCTGCGACCCTTCTGCTTTGTGTGATCTTGTGACGTGGAATAAGTATCGAAAATACATCAACTTTATCCAATGACCCCAGAAGTGAAACCGATCGCGACAAGAATAATGATGGCGATAAATTGAACCAGTACGCGAAGGCGCATCAGTTTATTTGATCTGGAAGGTTGTTTGTCTGATTTGGAAAATAGGTTCAACAGCCCCAATGCGAGGATGATAAAAACCGCTGCCATTGCGATGATAAGCAAGATGCTGAGAGGTGTGTTCATAGAGGTATGTCTAACTCAAATATTTAACTATGGCGAGTTCTTCGGTGTGCGACATACGCAGCGAATGCATCGGATTAAATGAAGTTTAGCACAATAATGTTGCGTTGCAACAATGTGTCGGTGATTAAAATATTCTCACCACGATTAAAATATGAGCAAGCTCGTTAGTTCCGCTCGGTATTTTCTCTGAAAAGCTTGACCTGTAGAAAAAACATGCATGCTTCGCTCAACCCTCCGGCGAAGGGGGGAATAGGGAGGCTCGAAGATGAGCAAGATGAATAACGCGCTGCGCCCAATGGCGCGGTTGGGAGCGATTGCTCCATTTTTTCTGCTGGCGAGTGTGCCAGCATATGCCGATACTGGCGATACGGCGTGGATTTTGACTTCCACAGCGCTTGTACTTTTCATGACATTGCCGGGACTTGCACTGTTTTATGGCGGCTTGGTGCGCAGTATTAATTTACTGTCAGTCTTGATACAGTGCTTTGCTATTGCTTGTCTTATGTCCATTTTATGGCTGGTGATAGGCTATTCCATCGCTTTTGGTGATGGCAATGGAATTGCTGAAGGTGCTGGTCAAGTTTGGGGAGGATTGTCTAAAGCATTTCTTGCAGGTGTTGGTAGCGATACGATGGCCGGAACAATACCTGAAGGTCTGTTCTTCATGTTCCAAATGACGTTTGCGATTATTACTCCTGCGCTAATTGTTGGAGCGTATGCAGAACGCGTGAATTTCCTTGCCGTTCTTCTTTTTAGCGCGGCTTGGCTGCTCATTGTTTATGCACCCGTCACGCATTGGATATGGGGCGGCGGTTGGCTTGCTGATCTTGGTGTACGTGACTTTGCTGGTGGTTTGGTTGTGCACGCTACAGCTGGTATTTCGGCATTGGTTTTCGTGTTGATGATGGGGAAACGTCAGGGCTTTCTCAAAGACATGCACCCTCCGCATAACCCTGCCTTTGTAATGATTGGTGCGGCAATGTTGTGGGTTGGTTGGTTTGGTTTCAATGCAGGGTCTGCGCTGGGTGCCAATGGAGATGCTGCACGAGCTATGCTTGTTACTCATACATCCGCAGCAACGGCAGCCTTTGTATGGATGATTATTGAGTGGAAACAATTTGGCAAACCAACGCTTGTGGGCATCGCGACGGGTATGGTTGCAGGCTTGGCAACGATTACGCCAGCAGCTGGTTCTGTCGGTCCGGTAGGTGCTCTTATTATCGGAACACTTGCTGCGGGTGTGTGTTATGCGGCGGTTATACTGATCCGTGTAAAAATGAAAATTGATGATAGTCTGGATGTGTTTGCAGTTCACGGCGTGGGCGGAATACTGGGAACATTAATTTTGCCATTCCTAGCAGGACTTGGCCCAATGGCTCCAAGTCTTGGTGGGCAAAGTGTGTTGAGTGCATTTGGAGTGCAAGCGATTGGCGTGGTGGTTGTGTGCGTATGGTCACTTATTGCGTCTGTTGCAATCTTGTTTGTCGTGAAATTGATTACGCCATTACGCGTGGATGAATTATCCGAAGAGCAAGGGCTTGATGCTGCTACGCATGGAGAATCTGCCAGTTAGAAGCAATTAAGATGCGATGGAAAAAGCCCCGCTGAGTTTTGACTCAACGGGGCTTTTTTATATCTACAGATTTGAATTTAGATATTCTTCAATGGACCTTCGGGCGATAACCATTGCTTGAACTTCGCCAGCTCCTTCGAAAATGTTCAGAATACGGGCATCGCATAAGACGCGACTAATTTCATATTCAAGAGCAAAGCCATTGCCGCCGTGAATCTGCAACGCATTGTCCGCAGCTGCCCAAGCGACGCGTGCACCCACGAGCTTTGCCATGCCTGCCTCAAGATCACATCTTTCACCGCCATCTTTTTTTCGCGCTGAATAATAAGTAAGCTGACGAACGCCAACAAGTTCAGCTGCCATCATAACCAGTTTATCTTGTACGCGCGGAAAGTTGAAAATAGGGCCACCAAACTGTTGACGATCAAGTGCGTACTTTAAACCAAGTTCAAGTGCTAGCTGGGCAGTTCCAATTGCGCGTGCAGCTGTTTGAATGCGCGCACCTTCAAATGTGGCCATTAGGTATTTAAAGCCCATACCATCACCAGCTTCACCCCCTAGAAGATTTTCTTTTGGAACTTGAAATCCATCAAATCCCAGTTCGTACTCCTTCATGCCGCGATATCCCAGAACCTCGATTTCTCCACCTGACATGCCGTCAGCGGGGAAAGGGTTATCTGCGGAGCCGCGTGGCTTCTCTGCCAAAAACATGGAGAGGCCACGAAAATCATTTGTATTGGGTTGTGTGCGCGCGAGAACTGTCATGAGATCAGATCGAGCGGCGTGAGTAATCCAAGTTTTGTTGCCTGTAATGGTCCAATAGTCACCATCGAGTGTTGCGCGGGTGCGTAACGCTCCAAGGTCCGATCCGGTATTTGGTTCTGTAAATACAGCTGTGGGCAGTATTTCACCTGAAGCAATTTTAGGTAGGAATGCTTTTTTTTGCTCAAGGGTGCCGCCATTGAGGATTAGTTCTGCTGCGATCTCTGATCGCGTGCCAAGGGAACCGACACCGATATAACCGCGTGATAGCTCCTCGGACACGACACACATAGCCATTTTTCCCATACCAAAACCGCCAAATTCTTCAGGGATGGTTAGGCCAAAAACGCCAAGTTCTGACATTTCATTGATGATGTTGATTGGAATAAGTTGGTCTTTTAAATGCCACTCGTGGGCAAAGGGAGCTATTTTCTCATCTGCAAATTTTCTAAATTGATCGCGCACCATAGTGAGCGTTTCATCTAAGCCGGTATTTTCAACAGTGGCCTGACCTTTGGCTTGAGCGATTAGCAGTGCAGCACGTTTACGCGTTTGTGGCGTATCGCCCCTGCGGGTGAGTGTTGCGACTGCGGGATGGCTTGCAAAATTGGTGATGATATCAGGCGAAATACCAAGATCATCTGGGCGCGCAATTTCGCACTGCGTCATAGGAATACCGGTGCTAAGTTGCTTGAGGTATTCTGAGAACAAAATTTGGCTTAAAAGTGCATCGGTCTCGCTGAAATTATTTGTACTTGAAAGGCTGTTTGCCCACTGAGCTGTTTGGACCAATGTTTCGACATATGCACACATCCAACCAAGACCATGTGTAGCGCGTTGCTCTGAATTCATTAGAGTTCTGTCGATTTTTCCGAGCGGGGCTATGCGCGGTGTAACGGCCTCCAGCGCGCATGCGTAGTAGGTGGCTGCTGCCTCTGATGCTTGCTGAAGAAGAGCAACCAAATCAATTATTATGATATCGGATTCTGCCCCTGTTTTTGTCGTGGGGACGTCATCTTTTGCTTGAACTGTATCTGGTGTCATCTCAATAATCCCTATTTATGCTGCGGTGCAATATAACAGAAAAAATAGATTTGTCGCCCCCTCATCGTTTGGTAGATGAATGAAGGAAACTCAGATACGGTCAGGCATGGCTATGGGCTTGCTGTCTTGCAAGTTTGATACATTGTACAAAGTGAGATAGGTGCTGCAGACTCCAGAGGCCTTAATAGCAGCTGGAATTTGGTCTTATTGTCAATTCAGAAGCTGATGAGTAGAAGCATTTTTCCATCTTCTCAGTTGGTGAACCAATGTAGGTGATGTCAAAAGAGCAATAAAATTTTGCTTTACCAAGATTGTCGCAAATTAGATTTGTGAGGTCTGCTACAGTTTCACCGTCGGACCATTCCGCCATTGCAGCTTTGACTTTACTGCGACTTGGCTCTTCATATTCATTCTTGCACCCAGCAAGGCAAAGTAAGGCCACTACACCGAGTGTTCCCCAAGATGTTCTTAACATGCAATTTCCCCTTATTTAATCCTTTGAAGTTGGTCAAAAGATTAGATTTTGCATTCCCCCGTTGCCCGAATTATTTTCTCTCAGGCATTATTGATAAAACCTATATCAAACTAAAGTTAAAACTAGGTTTAACTGTTCGTTCTGAGTTTCTTTAATCCAAGTTGACTGTATTCAAGTAAAAAGCTGACCAAAAGGTGTTTGGTCAGCTTTAGATTGGTATTGTACGAAACTACGCTTTGTTTTTGCGTCTTGCATGTTCTTCATCTGCGACAAGAGCTGGATTTTCACCACGAAGCTCGCGTTCTCTCATTGCCCAGAGACGTTTTTGGTAGCTCGTTTGGATAATGTCTGTGATGACTAGGACACCAATAACGAGATAGAATGTAGACTTGGATAGCGCTTCGATTTTAAATCCGAAGAATGAAAGGTGCGCTAGGTGACCGCCTTCTGATACAAGCAATACGCCGACGAGGAATAAGATGAATAGTCCCAAGACTTCGTACATGCGGTTTTTCTTTAAAAACTCTGCAACGTAATCCGCCATTACCATCATGAGAATACCAGAGGCGATAATAGCTACGGCCATAATCCATATTTGGTAGTGCGTTGAACCATCCGCAGCTTTGGTATTGGCAATGGCCATCGCAGATAAAATTGAATCAAACGAAAAGACAAGGTTCATAACAACGATCATGGAGATAGCTTGGGTAACAGACTTTTTACGTTCGCCTTCTGAGCTTTCAATGTGGTCCACAACTAGGAGATGGGAGATTTCCTTTATCGCTGTGTAGATGATGAAGCCTCCACCCGCGAGTGTTACCAATGCTTGTAGATTGAACTCTCCTTCGACAATTCCAGTGAAAGGAATATTAAAGAGGGGGGCTTCAAGGGCGCTGAAGAGCGAGACAATGATGATGAGCAAAACGATGCGGAACAGCATAGCAAGTCCAATTCCCCATTGGCGTACCATTCCGGCTTTCTCTTCACCTACGCGTTTAGACTCGATGGAAATATATAGAAGATTATCAAAGCCCAACACCACCTGAAGGCCCAAGAGCATAAGAAGGGTGAAAAAGCCTGAAACGGAAAAGAGTTCAGCCATTCTGTGTGTTCTCCACGTTTGAGGCAGCTTTAGGCACTGCCGTTTACAATATCGGGAAATACCAGACAGTGCCGCGCGTATGCGGCACTGATTGATGGTTCATATAGGCTGCCCCCAGCCAAGCTTTTGTTTAAATAGCGCTGCTGCGGCTATTTTTGCTAATGTTCGAATTGACGTAAGCGTTCAGAAACAGCTTTTGCTGCTGGCGTCTCAATTGCTTCTGCTTCGCCGAAACGTTGAAGCGCAAGGCGCCATAGCCATTTTGCTCCACCGGGGCGACCGGACGCAGCTGCGTGATCACCGGCTAATGCTGTCAATTCGGCAAGTTCTGGTGTGTTTTCGTCACCTTCACTCACAAGATTGCGGCGTATTTCAGCAAGAAGAATATCTGCTTCTTCAAGCTTCTTTGCGTCTAGTGCATCTTTGACTGGTTGCAAGCGTGGGTGAGAGACTGAACTGAGTTTTTCTTCCTCATCTGACAATATAGGCGCAGGCGGGGTTATATCTTCATCATGCTCTGGAGGGCCTGCTATTGTCGTTGCAGCTAACGCTGCAATATTCATCGGATCGACAGCAGAAGTTGACGTTGCTGCGTCTTCTAAATTGGGACCTTCTTCAGTCGTTTGTATGTCTTTGTCCGCTTCATCGAGAAGAGGCGCGGCGTCTAGGTCTTCAATCTCGTCGAGAATTTCGAGTTCAGGCAATTCATCATCAGGGAGCTCATCGAGCGCAATACTTGTTTCTAAAGTGGTCTCGATATCGTGCTCAAGTGAAGGCTTAGGCTCATCTTCTAATATATCTATATTATCAGCTTCCGTTAATTCCGGCTCTGATAACTCTAGATCTGAAAGGTCGGTAATTTTATCTTCGACTAAAGGCATGTCTTCGAGCGCAGTATCTACTTCAACAGGCTCTAATTCTACTTCTGGAAGTTCGTCGAGTTCTATAGTCTCAAGTTGCGCGTTTGTTAGTTCGTCTTCGTCTACCGCTTCGACGTCATCTTCTTCAGAATCAACTTTCTGAATTTCTTCATGTGAAGTGTCATCCTCAAGTACGATTTCAGGATCTAAAGTGTCGAGGTCCAATTGCTCGTTTTCTAGTGCTTCTAGCTCGACTGTTGGCAAGCCATCGTCAATTTGATCGGCTAATAAACTGGGCTCTTCAGCTTTTAGAGGGGACGCGGTGTCGGCTACTAATAGGTCTTCTTCTAGCTCTATAGGTTCAGAGGCTTCAATTTTATTGAGGTCAACTTCTAGAGATGATAGTTCTTCGTCAATGCTGTTAGCTGGATCTTGAACATCCAGCTCCAGATCTTCGATTTCAATCTCACTTTCTTCAAAGCTTTCTGATGCGGACTCTTTGCTTGAGTTAATGGATTGTGTTTCAGTTTCGGCAAGTTTGGCGGACTCTAATTCTTCCAGAAGAAGTTCGTCGAGTTCTTCCAATTCCTGTGCATCATCATCAGTGGCCGCTGTATCAGAAGCTATTTCTTCCACTTCATCTTCTTTGACGTCTAAGTCGGAATTTTCGTCCTCTTCGTCTTCCAGCGCATCCATTTGTGCTGCGGCAAGAGCTGCAGTTTCACCCAATGCATTAATCTCGCTGTTAAACTCCTCAATATCCTTGGACATGTCATCTTGAGCCGCATTGTCCACTTTGTCGATCTTGGCCATACTTGGTTCTAAGGGAGTGTGGTTTGGATCAGCTTCAATATTGTCTTCTACTGAACCGAGTTCAGCTTCATTTCCAATGTTGTTGGCGTCTTCTTCAACAAGTTCAGCGGCCTCAACAGCTTCATCGGCGAGGGCGCTAGGCTCTTCATCAAATTCTGGAAACTCTATTTCGCTTAGAGCGGAAGCAGAAAAATCTGGCTTGTCGTTAGCTTTGTCCGTATTCGGGCTTTCAAAGCTCTGAACATTGTCCACCTCTTCTTTTTCGACAAATTCTTCATCAGCCACCTCATCAGGTGTTTCGTCAGCAGTGTCGTCGTTTCTTGATAGAGCAACCAGCCCCAGTGCAGCTCCGCCAGTCGTAACTGCAGCTTTAGACGTTAGGAGACCGAGCTGACGTTCAAATTCGTCATCTTCGTCTTGGTTATTGTCATCCATTGATGCATTCGCAGCGTCCAATGCCATCATCTCAATATCTTGCTCGTTTAAATCTGCGTCCATCTCAGATTCAAATTCCTGCAATGCTTTCTCTTCATCGACAGGTGAGTCAGATTTTTCTTGAAAGTTATTTTGAAAATCAGATTCGTGTTCATTGGTCACTGCTGCAGCGTTGGGCTCATCACTGAATGCAAGAGGAGTTTCAACAAGCGATACGTGCGATGTATCTTCAGCTTGAACACCGAAACGAGGACGTTCAAACGGCAATTCATCCCTAGGATAGTGGGGAGTATCTGGTTCAGATAGCGTTGTGGGAGCTGCTTCCTGAGAATCTAATTGTGTAGGAACGTCTTCTTGGCGCTCCAATGTGTCTGCTGCTTCTTGGAGCCAGCTAGGACGTTTGCGTGTCTCTGCACCTTGTTCGGCTTGAGGTGGAGCATAAAGTTGGGAATCGGACAAATTTAATTCAGGAGCGTTTTCAGGGTAGCGCCAGTTTATTTGTTCAACTTTCGCGCGTGGAGACAGCCCCATTAGAAATAAGACAAGACCAAGCAGAGTAAGCACCAGCCCTGCTGCAACTAACCATAGAGTTTCGGTTTCTGTGACGTTAAAAACGCCGCCAGGGGAATCTTTGCGTAGCCAGATGAACCAACCTCCGCCAATAGCCAATAGCAGGCCCGATAGCAGTTGCAGCGCTCTAATCATGTTGAATTCGCGTCCTTGTCTTCACTCACGTATTTACTAAACACTAACGTCAAATCTAGGTAGAACAAAGATTTTTCCACATGAGAAGAATAAACCTTTCGTTAATCCATTACCCAATTCTCTGCTCAAATCAAAGTCCTCTTGGCATATATTCGCAGTGCTTGACTGAAAACATTATGGAAATGCC
Source organism: uncultured Hyphomonadaceae bacterium (assembly GCA_964351655.1). Taxonomy (GTDB): domain Bacteria; phylum Pseudomonadota; class Alphaproteobacteria; order Caulobacterales; family Hyphomonadaceae; genus Hirschia. The sequence continues at coordinate 10,091 of CAYGPD010000004.1, forward strand.
AAGAAAGTTCTCAGCCTTGAGGTTTTTTGTGCTCAAACATTACCAAAGGTTATGATTGAGAGGCGGATTGAGCGATCCATTCATCGATATTTATTTCCAATTCACTAAGTGGGATTGGTCCACTAGCGAGGAGGATATCGTGAAAACCCGCAAGGCTAAAGTTCGATCCCATTGCGGCGCGTGCTTTTTCGCGAACTTCCAGTATTTTTATCATGCCAATTTTGTAGGCAGTCGCTTGACCAGGCATAACGATATAGCGGTCTATAGCTTTAATGCAGTCACCTTCAGGGTTAGGTGTATTGGTGACTAGATATTGGGTTGCTTGCTCGCGGGTCCATTTTTTTTCATGGATTCCAGTGTCCACTACAAGGCGCGCTGCGCGCCAAAGTTCCATCGCAAGACGTCCAAAATCTGAATAAGGATCTTGATAGAATCCCATCTCTTTTGGGAGGAATTCAGAATAAAGTCCCCAACCTTCTGTGTAGGCTGTATATCTACCATATTTGCGAAAACGCGGGACGTTCTCTAATTCTTGGGAGATGGCTAACTGCATGTGGTGGCCAGGAATGCCTTCATGATATGCAAGGGCCTCCATTTGGTAGGTCGGCATATCACTCATATTGTAGAGATTGGCGTAATAAGTACCTGGACGAGAGCCGTCTGCTGCTGGGCGTTGGTAGAATGCTTTTCCGGCGCTTTTCTCTCGAAAGGGTTCCACTCGTTTGACGATGAGATCAGCTTTTGGAAAAGTGTTGAATGCGGACGGAAGTTCTTCCTTCATTGTGTTTATAAGCGCTGTTGCTTCTTCGATGTAGCGTTTTCGACCTGTTTCGTCGCTGCTGTAGTAAAATTGCGGGTCGGTGCGCATGAACTCGAAGAAATCTTTCAATTCACCTTCAAAGCCGACTTTTAGCATAATTGATCGCATTTCTGTATGAATGCGATCAACTTCTTGTAGGCCAAGCGTGTGGATTTCTTGCGCGGTCATGTCGGTTGTTGTCATTGAGGCAAGGCGTTTTTGGTAATAATCGTTGCCGCTGGGGAGTTTCCATGCGCCATCAGCGTCAGTTGCGTTTTTTATGTCTTCAACAAGCCATTGATCGAGCGCGTCATAGGCTGGTTTGACCGATGTGAGTAGGGCGGCATTTGCTTTCATTATCAGTGTAATTTTTTCGTCACTGGAAATATCTAACGCGTTTACTTTTTCTTTGAAATCTTTAAACAGCGGACTGTCGTCTCCTTCAGAAAAAGGTGAACCTTTCAATACGTTAGTGATATCAGAACGGACATATCCGTATACAAATTTGGGTGGGCGGATACCTTTTTCCGCGCTTGATTTTGCATTGTTGAGGTGGCCCCCAAGATATGCTGGAATGCCGTTTAAGCGCTCAATATAAGCTTCTGCATCGGAGGAAGAACTAATGCTGTGCTGGTTGATTAAAAAGGCTGGGATAGAACTTTGTGCGCCATACATCTGATCGAAGACATAATTGTGATTGCGATATGGGAATAGTTCTTTTTGCTCTAGTGCTTTGTTTTTAAACAACCTATATGAAAGCTTGCCATCTGGGGTGAGTGCGTCATAGTCCACGAGTTTTTCCATAAGGCTCGCCGCGGCCTGATCGAGTTTGAAATTTGCTATTGCGACTTCGTCAGAAGTATCATCCCATTGATTATAATTGGTTTTCAAACCAAGACTTGTTTGAAACATGGGTGAACGAGCGATACGTGCATCAAACTGTTCGGCAAAAAATGCGTTTAATTTTTCAGTCTCATCTATAGCTGCTTGCTGTATGCTCTCGGCCTGCTTGGTGTGAGCTGTAGATGTGCTCTCCTTTAGGTTGCTACGTGTAGCTGTATGCGCTTCCCCTGTGGTGGGGGTCTTTGATGGAGCGGCTGCAATAGGCGTGTTTTTTGACTGAGAAGCGGTTTCTTCATGCGAAGCAATGTCTCGCGTTTCCGTATTGCTCGCGCATGAGGCGACGAGTGTGAGGGCAATAATCGAAACAGAGTAACGCATAAAATAAAGCTCCTGAAAAATGTGTGCTGGCATACAATGCCTACTGTACTTCATTCGTCAATCGCAGGACTTTGTTAACCTTTTTGAACCAAGAGTTAACACAAAGGGTGAAATTTAACTTTCCTCCTGATGCGGCTTTCAATATCACAAAGATGAAAGGGCGCTAAAAGCAAGCTCATTCATCAACAGAGGTGTAAGTTTATGACCGGCGCTGAAGTGCTTGATCTAGGGCGAGATGCTCTTTGGGCGACTGTTGCGATGGCGACGCCAGCGATGGTCGCGGGCCTTGTTGTAGGTGTTGTGATCGCATTGCTTCAAGCTTTGACGCAAGTGCAAGAAATGACCTTGGTGTTTGTCCCAAAAATTCTCGCAATTTTTCTGACCTTACTTTTGTTCATGCCGCTTATGGGGGCAACTTTAGCCGATTTTTCTGAGACTATATTTGCGCGTATTGCGGGGTATTAAAGTTCAGTGGATGTCTTTACGCCATATGTTTGGGTCGGGGCACTTTTGTTTTGCCGGATCGGTACGGTATTGATGCTGGCACCTGGATGGGGAGAAAGTGCTGTCCCGTCCACTTTTCGGTTGGCCGCTGCATTGCTTGCTACGATGGCCGTTGCGCCGACAATGGCGGATCAAATGCCGCCTCCGCCTTCAGTCTTAACGGATGGTCTTTTTCTCATTGTCAGTGAGGTTCTAATCGGATTGATGATGGGAGCTGGTGCGAGAATTTTAATGGCGGGCTTGCAGATAGGTGGGTCGATCATAGGAATATCGTCGGGTTTGGCGATGGCTCAGCAATTTGATCCGATGGCCGGTGCATCTGGCGCTGTGTTGGGTGTGTTTATGTCTATGGTCGCTTTGGTCTTGATCATGGCAGCAGGTATTCATCGGGATATGTTGCAGGCGGCAGTCGATAGCTATCAATTGTTTCGTCCAGGCGAGCCTTTACCAATTGGAGATGCGGCCCAATGGGAATTGGGTGCACTATCTACTGCTTTTAGATTGGGATTGCAGATTGCCGCGCCCATTCTTGTTGTTGCGTTGATATTTAATCTTGCCATCGGACTTGTTGCACGTTTGATCCCACAGGTTCAGATTTTCTTTATTGCGATGCCGATTCAAGTCATGCTTGGATTGAGTATTATGACCTTTGTACTAGGCGGTGGATTGCTGGTCTGGCTCGATATGCTGGGGCGGTATGCGCGTCTTGAGGGGCCGTTTTAGGGGAGGGATGAATGGCTGATGATCAAGACGATTCGCAGAAAACCGAAGAACCGACCCAGAAACGGCTCGATGACGCGCGCAAAAAGGGTGACATTGCGAAAAGTCAGGATGTGCCGGTCTGGTTTATTCTGCTAGCAGGGGCGGCGCTAATCGCTGCGGCACAACCTTTGGCTGGAAGTATAGCCAATCCATTGTTTATGTTGATTGACCATCCGCATGAATTTGAGTTGTCGAATGGAGGCGCTCAACGGCTAATGTCGGCGATATTGTTGGCACTTGTTGGGCCAATGTTGGTGATTTTTAGTATTATAATCGTGTTCGCTATGTTTGGTCACGTTATTCAAAGCATGCCATTATGGACGGCTGAGAAAATAAAACCAAAATTTAGTAAAATTTCGCCACTTGGTGGTTTCAAGCGTATGTTTGGGCCGCAAGGCTTCATGAATTTGTTCAAGGCCATATTGAAACTGATAGCTGCAAGTGTGGCTGTTGCGTTTGCTGTATGGCCCAGTCGAAATGAGTTGATGAAAGTCGGGGAAATGGACATCTCGGCTTTGCCTCATATTTTTCAAGATAAAGCGAGCCGGCTGTTTTTAGCAGCACTCGTTGTGGTGGGGTTCATCGCGGCCATTGATTTCATATTTCAAAAGAAAAATTATATGAAAAAAATGCGGATGTCGCGCGAAGACATCAAGCAAGAGAATAAACAAAGCGATGGTGACCCTCAGGTAAAAGCGAAACTCGCAGCTATACGGCGTCAACGGTCACAAGGGCGTATGATGGCCGCGGTTCCAGAGGCAACTGTGGTGATTACCAACCCGACGCATTATTCGATTGCGCTTAAATTTGATCCAGAAACAGATGCCGCACCGATATGTGTGGCGAAAGGTGTGGATGAAGTAGCTTTACGCATACGGGAAATCGCGAAAGAGTCTAATGTGCCGTTAGTTGAAAGTCCGCCTTTAGCGCGCGCATTGTTTGCAACAGCCGAATTAGAGCAGATTGTCCCCAGAGAACATTTTGAAGCAGTGGCAAAAGTTATTGGCTTCGTGATGAGAACTGGTAAAAAGAAATAAATATGGTTAATCGCCATAAAGTGTCTAATACTATCTATGCCTGAACGCGATTATTTTGTCGCGAAATACAACGGATCGAGCCGCCATGTCTGATTTGAATGAGAAAACCCAAAGCGAAGTCTATGAGCCTGAAAGGAAGAAAGTAGATATTCTACAGACTGTCTTTTGGTTGAGTGTCGCGTGTGCGGGTGCCGCAGCTGGAGTTGCATTGACTTGGGGCGAAGAGATTGGTTTGGCCTCTGTGGTGCTTTTGATCGCACTGGGTTGTCTAGCGATGGTGCTTTTATTGTGGGTGACGCGAGGTGCAGGGCGCAGATTGGGTGTTTTTCCCGAGCGCGGCGCAGCAGAAGAAGCAGCACAAAAGGCTATCAAAGGATTTGGTTGGCTGGAAAGTTTAAGTGAGCCTGCGCTCGTAACGGAGCGTGGCGGCGCTGTTGTTACGGCAAATGCTGCTTACAGACGTTTGGCGGAAGAAACACATGAGATGGGTGAAAGTGGCCCAGTGCCAACAGTAGACCGTTTATTTGGTGCAAATCCGGGTCTGGCGGCTCCGATATTTCGTCTTGCAAAAGCTGTTAAAATGGGCGGCGTTCGTGAAGAGGTTTTGCCAGCGCTTATGTTTGGCAGTGATGATCGTCCCACACAGTTTACAGCGAATGTCTCTGCATTAGGTGCTAGCCGTGCGCTGTGGCGTTTACGCAAGACGGATGGCAGTGAAGCTGATAACTCTGCTGTTGATCCGCGCGCGCTGTATGTTGAAGACGCGCCTGTTGGTTTCTTCTCTGCGCGCCGTGATGGGCGTGTTGTGTATGTGAACGCGGCACTGCGTAAGATGCTAAGTTTGCCGGATGAGCTTGGCGGCATTCGTATGGATGATTTGATGCGTCCTGAAGGCTTGAAACTTATGCGCAAAGAAACGCGCGGCGGTGCAAGTCAACGTGCGGATGTTGTTTTGCGGTCTCGGAATGGTGTGGAATTACCCGCGCTGTTAACGACATCTTGGACGGGTAAAGGGCCGGATGCGTTGTCTCGATCTGTCGTGCACATGGGCTATAGTGCTGAAAATCCGCCTAAGCAGGATAAAGAAGACACTGGCGGAAAAATAATGGTTTCTGCTGGTCAGGTCAGTGACGATACAATGTTTACAGATGCGCCATTTGGTGTGGTGCGTCTTGAGGGAGACGGCGTTGAAACGGCTGTCATGATGGATTTGAACCGTGCATTGCGGGATATGACCGAAGCACGTGCGCAACCGGGCGCGCGGTTTGCGGACCTCTTTATCGCGGAAGATGGAGAATCTGGGCTTGCTGCGATATTGGCCAAAGCATTGGATGGTGCTGTTGAGCTGAAACTTGCATCAGATACAATTAAAGACCCCAAAGATGCTAAGACTGTGGATGTGTTCATCGCACTTGATCGACGTGGTCGCCCTGCGGCGGCTTATGTGATTGACACAACTGAGAAGAAAACTCTTGAGTTGCGTCTCGCGCAGGGTGAGAAAATGCAGGCGATTGGTCAATTGGCTGGCGGTATTGCGCATGACTTCAATAACCTTCTTCAAGGTATTATGCTCAATACCGATAAATTGCTTATTAGGCATCCTCCGGGTGATCCGTCATTCTTTGACTTAAAGCAAATGTATGAATTGGCAGCACGTGGCGCGGAGATGATCTCTATGCTGCTAGCTTGGTCGCGTAAGCAGACATTCCGCCAAGAGGTGCTTGATCCATCGGAGATGTTGTCGAGCTATTATGTCTTGCTACGTCAGATTATTGATGAGCGTATCAAGCTTGATATCGTGCATGGGCGCGATCTACCGCAAATCCGCGCTGACCGTGGGCAGTTGGAAACGGCACTTACAAATCTGTGTACAAATGCGCGCGATGCAATGCTGGAGAAAAGTGGCGGCGGTGAGTTGGTGGTGAAGACTTCACGCGCTGATGCGGCGATGGCCCGCAAGGATGGTTTCAATCATGTGCAGGAAGGTGACTATCTGCTTATAGAGGTCATTGACAACGGTACGGGGATTCCGCCTGAGCTTGTAGATGAGATTTTCCAACCTTTCTTTACGACGAAGAAGCAAGGTGAGGGAACAGGACTTGGTCTTGCATCTGTGTATGGGATTGTGAAGCAATCTGGAGGATATGTGTATCCTGTCTCAAAAGTGGGACGTGGAACGACGTTTAAGATATTCATGCCAGCTTATGTTGCGCGCCCAGAAGAAAAAGCAGCTGCTGATAAAGCGGCAGCACGTGCAGCCAGCGAGGCTGAAACTGCTGCGCAGGTCAATGAGATTGCGGAGAAGAACCGTCCGAAGGATTTAGCGGGACGTGGCCGTATTATGCTTGTTGAAGATGAGGATTCCGTACGTGGTCTAGCGTCTCACCTGTTGTCGACCTTTGGCTATCAGGTGATTGAAGCAGCTGATGGCGAAGAGGCTCTGGAGCTGATACGTGAGAATGCCGGTAAGATTGACTTATTGATCTCGGATGTTGTGTTGCCGGGTATGGATGGGCCAGCTTTGCTCAAAGAGGCTAAGCAATATCTCACCGGTGCGCGCGTAATGTTTATCTCTGGTTACGCGGAACGTGATCTGGCTAAAACATTAGATGAGGAACGTGAGATTTCATTTTTGCCAAAACCGTTCACTTTGCGTCAACTTGCTGAACGTGTGAAAGATGAATTGAATGTTATTGAGGCTGCCTAAGGTGCCAATGCTCTAATGGTAAAAGGGGCCGCTACCTATATTTAGGTGGCGGCTTTTTTGATTCTCGCTAGATATTGTGTGTGAGAATAAAATGAGAACAAAAGCTTATTCTCCATTTGTTCTTCTGGAACATATGTGGTACATATATCCCAGAACTGGTGATGGAACTCGTCGCTTCTGCCGTTGCTCAGCAACGCTCAGTGTGCGACATAGGATGGAGAATCAAATATGGCGCGTGCGTCTTTGCAAGTAGTGGAAAATAGCGGAATGGATAAACAAAAAGCCCTTGAAACGGCTCTGGGCCAAATCGAACGTAATTTCGGTAAAGGTTCTATCATGCGCTTGGGGGATAATGCTTCTATGGACGTTGAAGCTGTGTCCACGGGATCCCTTAGTTTGGATATTGCGCTTGGTATAGGTGGTCTCCCTAAGGGGCGTATTATTGAGATATATGGACCTGAAAGTTCTGGTAAAACAACGCTTGCGCTGCACTGTATTGCGGAAGCGCAAAAAAATGGCGGCGTGGCTGCTTTTATTGATGCCGAACATGCGCTGGATCCAATTTATGCAGGTAAATTAGGGGTGGATTTGGGTGATCTGCTTGTTTCTCAACCAGACACGGGTGAGCAATCGTTGGAAATCGCAGATACACTTGTGCGTTCAGGTGCTGTGGATGTGCTTGTCATCGACTCTGTGGCAGCATTAACACCGCGCGCTGAACTTGAAGGTGAGATGGGTGATAGCTTACCAGGTTTGCAGGCGCGTTTGATGAGCCAAGCGTTGCGTAAACTGACAGGTTCTATTTCTAAATCTAAGTGTATGGTGATTTTCATCAACCAAATTCGTATGAAGATTGGTGTGATGTTTGGATCCCCTGAAACGACAACAGGTGGTAACGCTCTTAAATTCTATGCGTCCGTCCGTTTAGATATCCGTCGTATTGGTGCTTTGAAGGATCGTGATGAAGTAATCGGTAACCAGACGCGTGTGAAGGTGGTGAAGAATAAGGTTGCACCTCCATTCCGTCAGGTTGAGTTTGATATCATCTATGGAGAAGGTATTTCCAAAACAGGTGAATTGATTGATCTTGGAGTGAAAGCTGGCGTCGTTGATAAGGCAGGTTCGTGGTATTCCTACGGGTCAGAGCGTATTGGTCAGGGGCGCGAGAATGCGCGTGCTTTCTTGAAGGCGAACCCATCTATTTCAGCGGAAATCGAAGAGAAAATTCGTGCCGGTGCAGGGCTTATTGCTGAAGAAATGTTGGCAGACGGTCAAGCGAACATTACTGAAGAAGAAGATCCAGACATAGCCGTAAACGAATAGGTCTAGTTTAAATAGACAAAACCACGTGGAAACATGTGGTTTTGTACATGTTGAGCATCCATGATTTGGCCAAACCACTTGGCCAAATCATATCAGCACTATATATCGCGGTATGGAATTGATTTGCTCCACTTCCTGAACTTGGTATTCTGACGAGATAGGTCAGGTTGTTCGAAGATGTTGTGGCGCTTATGCACGAATTTAGGAGTGCCTGTATGTCTGATGCTACCGCAAGCTTTAAAGCCAACCCGTCAAATAGTGTAAACGGTGTGCGGTCTCAATTTTTGGAGTATTTTAATTCCAATGGACATGCGGTAATTCCTTCTGCGCCTCTTGTGCCACAAGGGGATGCGACTCTTCTTTTTGTAAACGCGGGCATGGTGCCGTTCAAGAATTTGTTTACAGGGGCTGAAACGCCTTCAAATTTGCGGGCAGCATCCTCACAAAAGTGTGTGCGTGCCGGTGGTAAGCACAATGATTTGGATAATGTCGGCTATACAGCACGTCACCACACATTCTTTGAAATGCTTGGTAACTTCTCTTTTGGAGATTATTTCAAAGCGCAAGCAATTGAGCATGCGTGGAATGTGGTGACGAAAGTTTTTGGTCTTCCTGTAGAAAAACTCATCGTGACGGTTTATTCTGAAGATGAGGAAGCTGCAGCACTTTGGAAAAAAATTGCTGGTTTACCCGACAGTAAAATAATTCGCATTTCGACATCTGATAATTTCTGGTCAATGGGGGACACGGGTCCATGTGGTCCGTGTTCTGAAATCTTCTATGACCACGGTCCGGATGTGTGGGGTGGTCCTCCAGGATCTCCCGAAGAGGATGGCGACCGCTTTATCGAGATTTGGAATCTTGTGTTCATGCAATTTGACCAATCTAGTGATGGATCCCGCGTGAGCTTGCCCAAGCCGTCAATTGATACAGGTATGGGGCTTGAACGTATGGCGGCTGTGCTTCAGGGGGTGCACAATAATTATGAGATTGATTTATTTAAAAATCTGATTGCGGCTGAAGAAGACGTATATAAGCAAAAAATAAATGCTGATAATATTGGTTCTTTGCGCGTTATTTCCGACCATTTGCGTTCGTCCGCTTTTCTAATTGCAGACGGCGTTACTCCTTCTAATGAAGGGCGTGGGTATGTCTTGCGCCGTATTATGCGTCGCGCAATGCGCCACGGACATTTGCTTGGATCAGACCAACCGACAATGCATAAACTTGTACCTGCGCTTATTTCTGAAATGGGTACGGCATATCCTGAGTTGGGGCGTGCTCAGGCAGCCATAATTAATACTCTGGAACAGGAAGAAGGACGTTTCCAACGTACTTTGGGCCGTGGTCTTGCTTTGCTAGAGGATGCAACGTCCGGTATGAATAAGGGCGATATTCTATCCGGTGAAACGGCTTTTAAACTATATGATACTTTTGGTTTTCCTGTCGATTTAACTCAAGATGTGTTGCGCGCAAAAGGGATTGCAGTGGATGAGGCTGGCTTCGCAGCATCAATGAAAGAGCAACGCGAAAACTCCCAAGCAAACTGGCAAGGGACAGGTGATGCTGGTGCTTCTAAAATATGGTTCCAAGTGAGGGATGCTCACGGCGCGACGCAATTTTCTGGATATGATGAAGAAACCTCTGAAGCCGTTTTGAAAGTAATTGTTGTGGAAGGTGAAACAGTTGCAGTTCTGACAGAAGGGCAAAAAGCGGAGCTGGTTTTTGATAGAACGCCATTTTATGGCGAATCTGGTGGGCAAGCGGGAGATCGCGGTGAAGTGCGATTTGCAGGCGGTGCTGTCTTTCGCGTTCTAGACACTCAAAAGCGCGCCGGTGATGTGTTTACGCATATTGGTGAAATGGTGACAGGCGATATTAAATTAGATGCCAAAGCATTAATGGAAGTTGATAGCGTGCGCCGCTCAAACATTAAAGCAAACCACTCCGCCACGCATATTTTGCATGCTGCGCTTCGTAATAATTTGGGCGATCATGTTACGCAAAAAGGGTCGTTGGTTGAAGAAGATAAGCTGCGTTTTGACTTCTCCCATTCGGGAACTTTGTCTCAGTCTGAGCTGGATAAAGTAGAAGCTGAAGTGAATGCCGTTATTCGTCAAAATAATGATGTTTCAACAAGGGAGATGGTGCCTGAAGCTGCTATTGAAGCAGGTGCCATGGCGCTTTTTGGTGAAAAATACGGCGATAGCGTTCGTGTCCTCGCAATGGGGGAAGCGCTGGAGGGGAGCGACAGAGCTTATTCTGTAGAGTTGTGCGGTGGTATTCACGTAAGGCGTACAGGTGATATTGCGGTGTTTGCGATCACAAATGAATCGGGTGTATCTGCAGGAGTTCGGCGTATTGAGGCGGTAACAGGTGCAGCTGCGCTCGAATATCTTAAGGGTAAAGTTGCAATAGCACGTACAATCGCAGATAGCTTGAAATCGACTATAGAAAACGCGCCTGCGCGGGTCGTGGCGCTCCAGGAACAAAAGCGTTCCCTTGAAAATGAACTTTCCGATGTGAAGAAAAAGCTCGCTATGGGGGCAAGTTCTGGTGGTGCGCTGGAGGGCCCTGAGGAGATAAACGGTATCAAATTGCTGGCGCGTGTTGCCGAAGGAGTGCCTGCGAAGGATTTGCGCGGTTTGATCGACGATGCAAAAAAACAGCTAGGATCTGGTGTCGCGGTATTTATCGCGGTGAATGATGGAAAAGCAGCAGTTGCAACGGGTGTAACGGATGATCTTAAAGGCAAAATTAGTGCTGTTGATCTTGTGAAAGTTGCCGCCGAGTGTGTCGGTGGTAAAGGTGGTGGTGGTCGCCCTGACATGGCGCAAGCAGGTGGACCAGATGGTACTAAGGCTGCAGAAGCGGTAGACGCTGTGCGCGCGTTTTTGAAGGGCTAAGCGAGCGGTTCGAAAATGGCGTTGATGTCCTCTGGTGACATGAAACGCCATTGGCCGGCTTTCAAATCTTCCGGGAGATGTAGACCACCAATGCTAAGGCGATGTAGGGCATTTACGTGATTGCCTTGAGCTGCAAACATGCGGCGTACTTGGTGGTAGCGTCCTTCATGCAGGGTAAGGATGGCCTCTTTTGGGTTTATGACATCCAATTCAGCAGGAAGAAGCGGTTTGTGCTCGCTTTCTAACATCAAAGTGCCAGCTGCAAAAATGTCGATCTCATTTCCGGCAAGCTCTCGATCTAAAATTACATGATAGCGTTTAGGCGTCTGTGTTTTAGGAGACGAAACGCGATGGTTTAATTGACCATCATCTGTGAGCAATAGAAGACCTGAAGTGTCTTTGTCTAATCTGCCGATTGGGGAAAGAAGTGGATCGCGTTTGTCCCATCGTGCAGGGAATAGTTCGTTGATAAGTGTTCCTGTATCTTTGCGGCTGCATGTTACGCCAACAGGCTTGTGAAGGAGGATGGCAAATCCTGGAAGGGGATCGATTGGGGTACCATCAATCGTCAGTCTGTTTTGTAGATCTTGTGATGGTGTGACTTTATCGCTGCCGCTTTTCAAAGGGGAATTGTCAAGCAAAATACGGTGCGACCGCACCAACGCGTCTATTTCTTTGCGGGTACCATAGCCCATATTGGCGAGTAGCTTATCTAATCTAACGGGCTTGCCCATGCTCACTTAATCGCCTCAATTACTTTAAAGCCATGCGAGTCTGCGCGTGGAGTGAATGATTTGAAATGTGTATTGATTGTGCGTTCATAAGGTAAGTGCCGATTAGCGACTAGCCAGCATACACCGCCTTTACGGAGCATTTGGCTCGCGCGCGCCATGAAAGCTTGGCCAAGTCCATGGTCTTCTTCACCCGCATCGTGAAAAGGGGGGTTCATGACAATGAAATCGAGGTCTGTAATATCTTGGGGCCCGTTACGGGCATCTTGCCACAAAAATTGGATACGCTCGTCTTGCACATTTCGGTGTGCCATTTCAATCGCGCGGCGATCAATATCAATGAGTATGAGATGTGTCACTTTCTCTGATTGCAACACATGGTGAGAGAGGAGCCCAAGACCGCAGCCAAGGTCCGCGCCGCGTCCTGCTAGCTCTGGTAGGTGTTCCATCAAGAGCAATGAGCCGGGGTCGGGGCGGTTCCAGGAGAAAATTCCTGGTTGGCTCCAAAGTGCAATTTCTGCATTGAGCTGAGGGCCATTCTCTTCAATGGTAGCATGAATTTTCGACAAATCTGTCGGTGGTGTGCAGCTTGCAATTTTTTGATGCTTTTTGGATTCAACTGCAATGTTTGAACAACCAAGCATTTCCAAATCGGACTTTAAGCGCAGTCCGCCTTTTTTCTTGGCTGCGATCACACACAATTTACCAGTTGGTTTTAAGGCGCGTAGAGCATGGGCAAGCACAAACCTGCGCTCTTGTGTTCCTGCGGGTGCAGCAATTGCAAAATAATCCAGAGCGGAGTCAGGACTCTCGGCGATATCAGCACTCTCGGGAATAAGAGGAGAGCATTGTTTTGCGCTAGCAGGGACGGAGACAAGTTCAGTGTCCGGTGCGCCGTAGACGCCCGCAGTAATATGTGTGGTCTGTGTCATAAAGGTATATAATTCAGTTGGTTAAGAGTAGTCGCAAATACGAACAATAAGGCCGTTTTCAACTTCAAATATCGTTGCGCCGCGAATGGCAACTTGATCGCCTGGCATCACGCCATCGCCGAGTTCTGCCAATGCGGTGCCAGTGAAGACGGTTTCAGCGGCGACGCGATTACCATCCACGATGATTGAAGCAAGACGGTGTGAGCGGTCTTTAAATGCTGCCATAGTGCCTGCGAGAACTTCGCGTACCTGCTCTTTACCTTGAAGGCGCATAGACCCGCGTGGGTTCATCACAGTTTCAAACATGACATTATTCGCGCAGCAGGCTAGTACGCCGTCAATGTCATCGTGATTACTAAGTGTGACGTAGCGCTCTATTAAATCTGCTGTACTAGTCATTGTATCTCCTAATTATTGCTGTGACCTATTTATACCACAGCGTATAACTTCGTCATATATGATGCATCAACCTTTGCATATATGCTTAAAATGCGCTAGATCGCCTCCTCTAAAGCATAATAAATAGTCTATTGGAGACCCCCCTATGGCTCTTCGTGTCGCCGTACTCGGCGCTACCGGCAATGTCGGTCGCGAAATGATGAATATTCTAGATGAACGCAAATTCCCTGCGGACAAAGTTGTGGCAGTTGCGTCTCGTCGTTCTAAAGGCTCAGAAGTGAGCTACGGCGATAAGATCTTGAAGTGTCAGGACATTGAGCAAGTTGACTGGTCAGAGTTTGATCTCTGTCTGATGTCAGCTGGCGGCTCTGTCGCGAAAGAATGGGCCCCTAAAATAGCTAAAGCTGGATGTATTGTTATCGACAACTCATCTCACTTCCGCATGGATCCGGATGTACCGTTGATCGTGCCAGAAGTGAATGCTGATGCTATTGAGAGCTACACTAAGAAAAACATCATTGCCAACCCAAATTGTTCAACAGCTCAATTGGTTGTGGCACTAAAGCCATTGCACGATGCTGCTGGCATAGAACGTGTTGTTGTTTCAACTTACCAATCCGTTTCTGGTGCTGGTAAGAACGGTATGGATGAGCTTTGGAACCAAACCAAAGGTATATTCGTCAATGATGCGCCGACACCGGAGCAGTTTACGAAGCAAATTGCTTTTAACGTCATCCCGCATATTGATGTGTTTATGGAAGATGGTTTCACCAAAGAAGAATGGAAAATGTCTTCTGAAACTAAAAAGATTCTTGACCCTAAAATCAAACTTACGGCGACGTGTGTGCGTGTACCAACATTTGTTGGCCATGCAGAAGCTGTAAATATTGAGACAACGCGTCCTTTATCTGCGAAAAAAGCACGTTCGATTCTAAAAGAAGCCGATGGTATTGTTGTTGTAGATCGACCAGAAGATGATGGTTACATCACGCCAATCGAATGTGTTGGCGAGTGGGCTACATTTGTTTCGCGTATCCGTGAAGATGTGACTGTTGAGAACGGCTTAGCGTTCTGGTGTGTATCCGATAATCTCCGTAAAGGGGCAGCGCTAAATGCAGTTCAGATTGCTGAGTTACTGGTAGAGCGCGGCGCTTTAAAGCCAGACAGCCTCAAGCCAGGCGCGATTGATAAAGCCTAATCACTTTTGACGCGTGAGGGTTTTGAAAAGGCCGGACTAATTAGTCCGGCCTTTTTGCATTTTGATCATTGGCATGAATAATCATCATTAGCTAACTGCATCTGGTACTTGAAGCACTATAGGCATAGTTGAGGCTGGGTGTGATTAAAAGGCAGATGAATGAACATGAAAAATACGTCTGATGCGCAATTTGGTTTGTTTGCAGCTATTGGTGCCTATACTCTTTGGGGTTTTCTGCCGCTTTATTTTAAAATTCTAGAAAATGTTCCCCCGCTAACGATGTTGACGCATCGCATGGCGTGGTCTGTACCAACAGGGCTTTTACTTGTTGTATTAGCGGGCCGCTGGAAAGATTTTGTGTTCATATTCAAAACGCCAAGAACACTGGGTTTATTGATACTTTCTGGTGCCCTAATGGGCTGTAACTGGCTCATATTTATATGGGCTGTTCAGAACGGGCGAATACTTGAAGGTAGTCTTGGGTATTTTATAAATCCTCTTTTCAGTTTTGGTCTTGCAGCAATATTTTTTGGTGAACGGTTTACGCGTTTGCAGATTATGGCGATTATACTCGCGACTATTGGTGTGATTAATCAAACAATTGTGGTCGGACAATTCCCGTGGGTCGCAATTTCTTTGTGTGTTACTTTTGGCTTTTACGGTGTGATCCGTAAAAATGTTGTCGTGGACAGTCGAGCTGGCTTTCTGCTTGAAGTCCTGTTGTTATTTCCCTTTGCTATTTCTTACTTGATTTATGTTTGGACGCATGGGGGAGTTCTCATTGCAGATACAGCAAGAGATAGTGTGCTGGTGTCTTTGTCTGGTGTTGTAACAGCCGCGCCGCTTATATTGTTCGCATTGGCTGCAAAGAGGCTAAGGTTGTCTACGGTTGCGATCATGCAATATATTGGACCAACGATCCAATTCTGTGTCGGGTTGTATTTCGGGGAGGCTTTTACTCAAGGACATGCAATCACATTTGGCTTTATCTGGATGGGAGTTTTTCTGTTTTGTGTCAGTGCTTGGCAAAACGGACGACGCGCGAAAATAATTGCTGCTGAATAGGTGAGAGCGATTAGATAAAAAAAATCCTTCGTGCCTCGCTATTCAAGGAGGGACGAAGGATAAAAGGTAACCATGAAGTTCACTGCGAAGTGAATTCCCCTTATAGGTTTCAAGTTGCGTGCCAGTTTTCGTGTGTCGGGGGAGTTTTATATCTGTTCGAATTGCGAAATTACTGTGCAAATTTGAGGATCTGCAAAGGTGATCTGTTTCTTTGTTTCAATATGATACGGTTATCTTGCTACAAGCACCCGTACAATGCGCTGATGAGACGTTGAGCGCGTTCGTCTGTTTGTAGTTGGTTGGATTGACGATTCATCACATAAGCTGCTGAAAGATGGCGGTCAGGATCGCCCAGTCCCATAGATCCGCCCCAACCAGCGTGACCGAGAGTGTCGATGTTTGGACCATAAATGCGATTGTTATTGCGCATTACGCCAGCTGCAAACTCTATTTCATATGGAAGAATGCGGTCTTGCCCTAGGCTGCGGCGTTTTGAAAATGCCTCAAACTGACCGTCTGCATTGATGATATTGTTGTTTCCGATGCGACCTTCATTTGCAAATGCTGAATACAGTCGAGCAACGGCTTTGGCGGTGCCGTGTCCGTTTGCTGACGGGATTTCCATGGTGCGCCATTCGGCTCCGCCGCGATTTGGAGATGCCCATTTGGTCAGGAATGCTGTTTTACGAAATTCGTTGAGTTCGCCAAGTGCTGGTGGTTTGGTAGGGCGCATGATTTCTGAAATACGATCATGTTCGCTAACTGGTGTCCCGATCCAAAAATCAATGATTTCACGGTTTGTATCAGCGCCGTCTGAATTGGTGATCTTGCTTTTTAGTTGTGTACCTAATGTTTTGCCCGAGACGCGCCATACGAGTTCTGCAATGAGATAGCCCCAAGTTAGCGGATGATAGCCCGAACCTGTTCCAAGCGGCCACATAGGAGCCTGTTCGGCAAGTTTAGCGGCAAGTGCATGGCTATCAAACCAAAGGTCGGGATTTATTTCGGAGACAAAACCGGGCAAGCCTGCCTGGTGAGATAACATTTCGCCAATTGTGACATTCTCTTTGCCTTGAGCTGCAAACTCAGGCCAGACTTGAGCGACAGGTGTTTCATATGGGTTTTCCAGATGCTCAAATATTTCCATACATGCAGTGAGGGCAGCAATTGGTTTTGTCGTTGAATATATCGGAACGAGGGTATCGGCGGTCCATGCTTGTGATTTACGACGATCTCTCCAGCCAGCGGTTAAGTTGACGATAAGCTCATCGCCTATATAGGCGGCAAAGCCAGCGCCCAATTCTTCAAGGTCGGAATCAGAACGTTCCATTCCGTTTGGAAGGGCCGCAAAATTTTGCTCAAACGCATCCTGAACGGCTTCAAAGCCGGGTGCGACATATCCGGATAAATTATCTGTCATAATAGCTTGGTTCAACGCATTCGACGCTGCGTCAAGACTTTTTCTATATTTCAGGTTAGATGCGAATAAATGTTGTTTTTAAGTGACTTAATTAAGACAATCAGTGGAGGCGTGTGATCTGAACTTTAGGTGGCGTGCGAATAATTCCTCCTGACGCCGCAATGGGTAGGTCTTGGAGCTGTTGTGTCACAGCGGCATCGATAACGCCCAGCGTGCTTCCAATTGCGCGTGCTAGGGCATCTTTGGGCTCATAGTTTTCGCATAATGCTGCCGCCAAAAGTAAAGTTGCTAGATCACCGGTTCCATGAGGCACATAGCCATTGAGTTTGGGAGTTTCGCATAACCATGCCGCGTCATGCTTTTTATCAATATAGAGAGAGCCAAGCCCGATAGTTGTGGGAATTGACGTAATGAGCGCATCGCATGGGAGGGCATGGCTGGCTTTCCATATATCTTCAGGTGTGATGAGAGAATGAATGTCGGTACGGGTTAGGTACGCAAATTCCCAAAGGTTTGGTGTAATAACATCTGCTCGGTGGATGAGATCGTGACGTATTGCGTTGGCTGTGTCTTCACGGATGTACAGCCCTTTTGCGGTGTCCCCCATAATAGTATCTACAACGATGAGGGCTTGCGTTGGGGGGAGCCAGGGTTTGGTATCTGGGCGTTTGGTTGCACGAACTTTATCTATGGTTGCTGCTGCGACATGGACCTGTTCTGGAGATGCAAAATATCCAGTTATTAAACCACGACATTTGTTAAATTCTCCATGTGCTTCAACACCTTCCAGCATTGATGCAAGTCGGTCTGCAGGGACAGCGCTGCCGCCGGGAGAGCCTAATCCGGGGTGTCTGCCTAGCAGAGTAGTGGGAGCCAATGCGCAATCAATTCCTAAATGTGCGAGAGTTGCAGGTGCAATTGAACCACCAACGCTAGAGGTTGAAACAAAAGAGGAAATGACGAGGATTTGAGTCATGTAATGTCCTTGCGAACGTTGAAATTAGTGAGGCCTACGCCGTTTCGGACTGGAAATTTTTCTGCTAAAATTTTGAAGCCTCTTTTTTCAAAGAAGGGTCGCGCGACTAAACTGACGTCTGAGGTTATGGCCTGCACCCCTTGAGCTAGGGCGTATGTTTCTAGAGTGCTATATGTCTGCGATGCAGCTCCTTTGCCGGCGCTTCTGGGGTGCGTGTAGGCAAAGTCTAGGTAAGCATGAGGTGTAAGTGTCATGATTGCAGCCATGCCTGAATCGTCGGATGCTGTGAAGAGAATTTGACCGGCAAAGCGCATTTTGGCAGCGTCTCCTGCGTAGGGTGCTGGTGCCCACGCTTGCAATTGCTCTTTTGAATAGTGCATGTGTGCGAGACCATGAATGCTCTCGAATATTAACTGGCCGACAGTATCCAAATCAGCTTCTTCGGACGGAAGTATCTCGATATGAAATGTCATTTTTCTCACCCCGACTTTCTCTATTTTGAATTTAGTTTACGCAAAAAATGGATTTCAGAAAAGTAGCGGTGAATCGCGAGATAAATTTTGAACTTGCTGCACTGCACAATTTGCTGCTAGCTTATGTAAAAATATACGGGATTTGATCACATGACACTCAATGCTTCTTCACAATCTGCTATGCGTCCACGTCGCTCTTGTCTTTATATGCCGGGGGCAAATGAACGCGCGTTGGAAAAAGCAAAAACAATTCTGGCCGACACATTATTGTTGGATCTTGAAGATGCTGTTGCGCCGGACGTGAAAGTGGAAGCGCGTGAATGTGTTTGTGCTGCAGTAAAAGCTGGTGGGTACGGAAAGCGAGAAATCATTATTCGGATTAATGGGCTTGATACGCAGTGGGGACTTGAAGACTTGAAAGCCGCCGTTGCAGCAGGGCCAGATGGTATTCTGGCTCCTAAAGTATCTTCAGCAGGTGAAGTTCAAGCGCTTAATGATGCGTTGAGCAAAGCGAATGCGCCGTCAAATTTTGCGCTATGGATTATGATTGAAACACCGCTTTCTATTCTGAACCTGAAAGAGATTGCAGCTTGTGCACAATCAACGCGGTTGAATACATTTGTTATGGGAACAAATGATTTAGCGAAAGATATGCGCGCTATCATGACGCCGGACCGGTTAGCTTTTCAAACGCATCTCTCGTTGGCGGTGACTGCCGCGCGCGCATTTGGTGTCGTGGCTATAGATGGCGTGTATAATGACATAAAAAATGAAACAGGTTTTCAGGCAGAGTGTAAGCAGGGGCGCGTACTGGGTTTTGATGGGAAGACACTTATTCATCCAGCTCAAGTCGATATTTGCAATAGTGTGTTTTCGCCTTCAGATTCAGATATTGCGCAGGCTAAAGACGTGATCAAAGCGTTTGCGGATCCAGAAAATTCTGGGAAGGGTGTGTTGAAAGTGAATGGTAAAATGACCGAGCTTTTGCATTTGGCGGAAGCTGAGCGTTTAATTGCAATGGATAATGCAATAAAATCTCAAATCCAGGACTAGCGCTATGATATTGCGGCGTTAGTTTGCGGGCAGATTTTATTGGGTAGGCGCAGATTATATATAGCGCTGCAATTAGAGAGATAGATTGATGACATATATTCTCATTCATAATCCTGCATGTTCGACATGTCGCAATGGGCTTGCATTGCTCAATGAAAAAGGCATTTCTGTCACGGAGCGTAAATATATGAATGTGTCTGAACAGTTGTCAGAAACAGAGCTGCGCGAGATTGCGAAAAAGCTCGGGAATGTGTCGCCTCATACTTTTTCACGTCCTAAAAACATAGCTGCTGAAGGATTAGATCCTAAAATGTCGGATGATGATTTGTTTGCTGCAATGGCTGAGAACCCAAAGTTCATTCAGCGTCCCATTCTGATTAAAGGTGACAAAGCAATATTGGGCCGCCCAATCGAAAAAATGCTTGAACTGATTTAGTCGATACATAAAACGCTCGCACTTCAATGCGGTGTGATTAGGAGAACTTCCAATGAACCAATCCCTAAAAGATGCCATGGCGGGTGCTTTTGGAGCGGACCTTGCAGCGAAAGCTCAAGCGCAGTCAAAGGTAAAGTCCAATGCAGGGAATTTCTTTGAGGATTTCTTTGTAGGAATGCAGATTATTCACCCAACCCCCAAAACGATAACGGAAGGGGACGTGGCACTTAATGTCGGTTTGACAGGGAGCCGTTATGCATTGTTTTCGGCGGACCGTTTCGCGCAAGATTGCGGGTTAGAATCTGCGCCTGTTGATCCATTGCTAGCTTTTCACGTGGTCTTTGGAAAAACGGTTTCTGATATATCATTAAATGCAGTCGCAAACCTTGGTTATGCGGATGGCGTGTTTGTAGCTCCTGTTTATCCAGGTGATACGATTCGTTCCGTTTCTGAAGTTATCGGAATTAAAGAAAACTCTAGCGGCAAAACCGGTGTGGTATATGTGCGTACGTCAGGAGTGAACCAAAACGATGAGTTGGTTCTAACCTACATTCGCTGGGTCATGGTGAAGAAGCGTGATGAAGGGTTTCCAGCGCCAGATCCTGTTGTTCCAGAATTAAGCGATTGTGTGCCTGCAGATAGTCTAGGTATGCCTATGATGGACGCAGAAGGGTGGGACTATGTGCTGTCAGGTAGTGAACATGCCTTTGATGATTATGAGGTTGGCGAGAAGATCGATCACATAGATGCTTTCACAGTTGAAGAAGCTGAACATCAAATTGCGACGCGCTTGTACCAAAATACAGCAAAAGTGCATTTCAACGCACATGAGCAAGCGCAAGGCCGATTTGGCAAACGTCTTGTGTATGGCGGGGTAGCGATCTCATTAGCGCGGTCTATAGCTTTTAATGGGTTGGCGAACGCGGCTCAAATTGTAGCTATTAATGGTGGCACCCATGTGAACCCGTTGTTTGCTGGGGATACAGTTTACGCCTGGTCGGAAGTAATTGAAAAAGCTGATGTATCTACGGAGTTTGGGGCATTACGTTTGCGGTTGGTTGCAACTAAAAATATGCCGTGTACTGAATTTCCGTATAAAGATGAAAATGGCAAATATCTTGAAAATGTTATTCTTGATTTTGACTATTGGGCAGCCATTCCAAAGCGCAACTAATTCGTATTTAAAGCGGATCACTTGATTGCTAAAGCGTGAGACACAAGGTTAGTGTGATCTTTCAGTTTTGCTTTTTAAGGCATTTTTTATGGATTCTTTTTCGATAGCCGCGATTGCGATTGCTGTGTTTTTGTCGGCTATAATCCGCATAATCCGTACTGACGCGGCGTGGAAAGCTGTAGATGAAGGGTATGCAGGTGCCGAGCATTTGCAAGATTTAACTGGAATTTTGAAACGCGCGGGTTTGCAAGATGTCTTCGGCCCTCCCACTATGGAGGGTATTTTCCATACATCTCGTCCTATGGTGTTGCAGGCGCGCCGCTTGACAGGTCACCTGATGGGCAATCTACGCTTTGATGGTGCTTGCATTGCGATTGCTGTGTTGGTTCTGGTTTGGAAACCTTATGGTGGTTTGGGAGCAATTCTCGATTTAGCAATGTTTTGTGCCTTCCTATACCAAGCTGCGGGTTGGGGTGCGACGGCAATGCTTATGAATGACAAGAGCTAAATATGGCCAAACTATATTTTAATTACGCGGCGATGAACGCGGGTAAATCGACATTGCTGTTGCAAGCTGCGCACAACTATGAAGAACGTGGAATGACGACATTTTTGTTGACATCAGCTCTCTACGCTGATGACGAGAATGGAGCAATTTCATCGCGTTTGGGTTTTGGCCGAGATGCTGTTTTATTCGATGCTGATATGTCTGTGTTTGAGGTTGTTGCATCTCAGCATTCTAAGCGTGCCATTGATTGTGTATTTGTTGATGAAGCACAGTTTTTGACGTCAAAACAAGTTTGGCAATTGGCTCGTATTGCTGATCGTTTAGATATTCCGGTGATGTGCTACGGGCTACGAACAGACTTTAAAGGTGAACTATTTGACGGTGCAGCTCAGTTATTGGCGATAGCGGATCACTTACGTGAAATTAGAACGATTTGTCATTGCGGATCTAAAGCGACAATGGTGCTGCGCAAAGATATAAGCGGTGCCATTGCCAAAGATGGACAGCAAGTTGAGATTGAGAAAACGCAATATGTCTCTCTGTGTCGTAAGCATTGGGATGATGGCATGGGCAAAGGTGAACACTAGAATTCGTTCTGCAGGTTAGATTGACGTGAGTGCCCAATACAGCGTCAGAGAATATGCAATCATCATAATGCCAGCCTTGAAGAGTGCCATGCTCGCATGGGCGCGCACGATGGGAACACTTGCGGTGGCTGCGATTTGTGAGATTGCGTTGGCTATCTGGTTTGAGATATCTTCTTGAGAATAACGCGATAGAGCAATCCAGTAGCGCACTTTGGCATCTTGAGTTTGTACCATGACTTGCTCATAGGCTTTATCGAAAACATTGGCGGCGACCATCTCACGCAATGCTTGGAACAAATTCCATTTATGTGTACGGCTTAACCCCCATATCTGGCTCGCGCTGGGGTATAACACCCATGCGTCACGGATTAAGAATAGGGTTAGTGTGAGCGTGACGATATAACCAAGGGCTTGTAGGTCATACACTCCCATAAAATAAAAACTGATCAGGATCGCAATGAAGGCGACCTTGAAGAGCATGTTGCGCATAAAGCCGAGCAATTGTTCGCCGATTATAGATTTGACCTGTGTTTCTAGGTCGTGAATGGCTATATCTTGCGCCTCAGCGATTTTGCTTTTTATTGTTTTTTCTATGCGTTTATCGATTTGATTGCGTGCGAGTGCTGCGCCGCCGGTGAGGGCTGCTGCTGCCAGTCCGAATGCGCGAAAAATTGACATAGTGTTTCTAGTTGTCGCTGCTCGTATCTATTCAGCGGCGGTGCATTCCAGAATATCTTCAAAGACTGGATGACGCGGCGCTAATTGCTGGGCCTTTGTTTGTGCATCCCATGCTTCTTGGCATTTTCCAAGGGCAGCGAGTGTCATTGCCTTATTAAAAAATATGTCTGGGTTTTTAGGATCTAATTCTAAGGCAGATTCGCAAAATGAAATACCTTTTTCTGCGCGTCCCATGCGGGTGAGGAGTAAGCAGTGGCTGCTCAGAAAGAGTGGGTTTTCGGGTTGCCCGCTAACAACAGTCGCGGAATAGATTAAAGCCGCTTCAAATTGCTCGATGCTGGCGAGTACACCTGCGCGGCGCGCTGCATCCATGAGTGATCCAATTGGGAGAGTTTGGTATCTTTGGAGAATGTCATCTGCTTCGGCAATGTCTAAATGGACAGACACAGGCACAAGCACTTCGAGCAACGGTTCGAGGAGATCATTGTCCAGAGGGACATTTTTGCCTGCGCCGAGTTGTCCTTCTTTTATCCAGCGATAAGAAAATTTAGCGTGGTTACCTGCTTTGGAGTTTTCGCCAACACGCCAATATGTGCTTGCACGTAGAGCATGGGCATATGCGTCTAAGTTATTTGGCCCACCATCAGCTGGCGTACTTAAATCAAAGAAACGTGCCGCAGATTGATAGTCGCCATTAAAATAAGCCTGTGCGCCTATGTTGGAATAGGCGAGCATTGACGCTTGACTACCCGGATCTGCTTGACGCGCACATTCTACCCATTTTTCAGGCGCATCAAATGCTTCAAGACAGGGTTGAGGTATGGAAGGGGTGTTTTCAGAGGCTGGTGTTTGGTCGTTTTGCGACTGCGCGATAGCGGAATAAGGAAATATGCTCATTGCCATCAAAGATAAGGCGGCTATTTTTGTAGGGCGCAGCACAGCGATCATTTGCAATCTCCAAAACCAAAGCGGTGTCGATCAGATCAAATAGCACCCTATGTCGACAAATTAAGGTGTGACACGAGGATATGTCCCTGCATACAGGCAAAAATATGTTCGTTACTGCTAAATTAATAGCAAAATTAATGGTGATATTCATAAAATAATCAAATTTTGTGTGCCATTAAGAGCGCCATGTCTATATCATCACAAACTTTGCCTCAAATATTGTTATTTGCTGCCGGAACAGTCTTCGGTGGGCTCGTCGCGTTCTTCACGTGGGGGATGTTATCTCCAGGTGACCCATCGCAATCATTTTTGCCTATCTTCATGCCACATCAGGATAAATTTCTGCATTTTGTGGCTTTTGGAATGATGGCGTTTCCTGCTGGCATTGTGTTGCCACGTCGGTATTTGGGGTTTGTCTTAATGAGCCTGATTGCACTTGCCGCTGGAATGGAGTTTGCGCAAGCAGCTAGCAATACTGGACGCCAAAGTTCATGGATAGATTTTTGGGCAAGTAGTATTG
This sequence comes from uncultured Hyphomonadaceae bacterium, assembly GCA_964351655.1. Classification (GTDB taxonomy): domain Bacteria; phylum Pseudomonadota; class Alphaproteobacteria; order Caulobacterales; family Hyphomonadaceae; genus Hirschia. The sequence goes on from CAYGPD010000004.1 coordinate 34,448, forward strand.
GCGCGCTTTCAGCGTGTACGTTCTTACTTATATGTCGGCGTGCCTATGGGCGCGTTCGTGAAAAGCAGGCTGTCTCTGCTGCTGAATAAGTTTACCCAAGGGTATATTATATTTTAAAATTCGATTTCTTTTGTTGTCTGCCCTGTTATCATGGTTAATATGGTCCGTAGTATCGTATAAGCTGACAGGTTGGTGGGACACATGGCCGACAAAAATCAGAACTATTGTGGGTATGATGAAGAAGATGCTGACAGCATCGATGTCGTTCTGATAGCGCCTTTCCAACCCGAAGAACGCAAGGAATTTGATCTCTTTCTAATTGAAGTGATTGGGCCTGCAATTGTTCGGGTTGAGAAGAAAACCGGCCGTACAGTTCAAGTTGCTATTTTTAATGAACTTCTGGAAAACGATGATATAACGCATGAGTTTATTTATCGGGTATTGCACCTTGCTGACATAGCAATTGCTGATGTCAGCGCAAGCAATGGTGAATTGGACGCACGTGTATTGAGCGCATTTTCCATGCGTCAGGCTCTGACAGCGAAGCCTGCCATTCCTCTCACGCGAGACCCCGAGCCGAGAGATTATCCGTTTAATTTACAAGGTTTGGTGCTGAATGCGGCTTCAGAGAATGCGCGTGTGAATGCTCAGGCTGTGTTGTATTCTCATATTTTAGCTGCCTTCGAAGGACAGCCAAAGGGCACATATGTGAGTGATGTATTTGCCAGTTTAACGGCATTGCGCACTGACCTGCGTGGTTCGCGGGGAAGTTCAGGTGTGCATCCCAACTATGAAGTCATCAAATATCAACCGCTAAACTCTCGTCCGGATGTGCAACCTCCTCGATTTGAAATCGCGATGGGTGATTTGCGTCTTGTCAAGAATGTGGATGTTTGGATCAATCCTGAAAATACGCACATGGAAATGGCGCGTGTGTTCGACTCTTCAATATCGGGCATAGTGCGGCATATGTCGTCCAATTGGTCTAATTCCGGCACGCGTTCGGATGACTATATACGACGTAAACTTGCCGAGGAGATGAAAGGTGAAGTCGTGGCCGAAGGGGCTGCCTTGATGACACCCTGCAAAGGACAATTGCGTGATGTACATTTTGTAAAGCGTGTTGTTCATGTCGCGGCGGTTGCCGTTAATGATGATGATGCGGGGTGTGGCTATAGCGCAATCGACAATGTGGGTGTGTGTTTATCGCAAGCTTTGCAACGTATTCAAGAACATAATCTTAGCTGGATGGGGCGAGGGCATAACAGGTTAGCTAGTGTGATTACTCCGCTTCTAGGTGTAGGCTCTAATCCAGAAATTGCGTTTAAAAACGTGCTTTCTATGTTGGAACATGCCGTAAAGTTTTTTGATTCCAATCCTGATTGTCTGATCGAGAGATTTGTTGTTCTGGCATATTCCAGTGAGGATAGACGCCTTATTCGCAAAGCATTGAAACGTATTCCACAGCTTGAGAATTTGCCAGTTTCCGGTGGCGCGCCCTGCCACATTCAAATGGATGACCTTTCATCAGGGGAAGTCTAATGGCTGTCTTGTTTGAGAAAAAAATTGGGAGCGCCAAAGCCGGCGAGATATCCTCTATTGATGCAGAAACGCGTCAGAAACAAGCGCGGATAAAGTTTCGTAAACTTAAGTCGAAAAATGATTTAGGGTTTGAAGCTGAAAGATCAACATATTGGAGCCGATGGCTGACAATATGGAATGTGCTTCGCCCTATCTGGCCGCTATTTGTTGCGAACTTCTTTGTCTGCGTCATAGCTTTTGGGACAGACCAAGGTCGTGAAGCTGCTAAGTTTGCGATGACTTATTCAGGGCAATACCCGTTTGTGCGCCCTATCGCGACGATGCTGGCTTTAACGTGGTTTGCCATCTCGCTACATGAAGTGTGTCTTAGAGCCATAACGCGAGACTATCCGTTTTCTGCACGTGCGAATCCGATATTGAAGACAAGGTTTATCGTCTCCTTTTTGGTTTCTCTTGTTACGCCGTTGGTGTTTTTTATATTCTACGTCAATACGTTAGTGGATGTCTCCAACAATGATCCTACGATCATGGGTGGGCTTGAATTTGAGAAAATTCTCTTCCCTGGTCTATATATGGACCGTGTGCTGATGGTGCTGGTTGGCGCGATTGCTGTGTCTGCGACCTATGATGGGTTTGGGTATTATTTTAGGCATCGCATCGTTCATTTCTCTCGCCCGATCGAGCGCATAGCATTGAATTTATTTCCAATACTGATGTTTGTGTATTTGGGAATGCTCGCTTGGAATTTTGTGTTTGCACCAGTTTTCTGGCTTATCCTTGCAATGATACAGTCAGGTGGGATGATTGAAGAAGCGACGGGACGCCAAGCTGCACGAACTGGGACAATTTTAACGGCATTATCGTTGATTGGATCTGCATGTGCGATCAAAGTGTTTCATCGTATAAGTGTGCGCCGCCACTATGCAAATTTTCATCAGTTTGTTGTGTTTCGTCGTTGGCACAATTGGGTGATGGGAACACTTTTCGTAATTTCTCTAGGCATGGCGATACTATATCTTGTATTGCCAGGCACTATGGCCTCATTGTTTGGGCCTGTGTTTACATTGCTAGCAAGTGTAGGATTACTGGCAGGCATTTTTACGTTTTTAGCTATTTTGGCTTCTCATTATCACGGTTTTCCGACCATCATTGCTGTCGTATTTCTGATGGGATTGGGTCCAGTTTTAGGGCCAGTAAAATTTCACAATGTGGCGCTGACACAACCTGATACGCTGCTCAGCTCTGCGCCTGCTACCAGCGTGCCGACCCACCCGCATCTGCCCATCATGGAGGATGCTGTGCGTCTGTGGCGTGAGAGCCGTCCCAGTGATGCGCCTGCGATAGTGGTGTTAGCGGAAGGTGGCGGAATTCGGGCTGCATTGCACACAGCAAGCTTACTGTCTTGTTTGGATGAAACACTTGGCGGGGAGGTTTACGACAATCTCTTCACTATGTCTGGAGTATCAGGTGGGGCTGTTGGTGTGAGTAGTTATTTGGCGGCGCGTGCTGATGGGTTGGCACAAACTGCGAGTATGAAAACGGGTGATAGTTGGTACGAGCATGGCTGTAATTTTGACCTTGCAAAGCGCCAAGGCAAGTTTGAGGCGACAGATGACATGTCCGCGCGCAACCTGTCCGAGTTTCTACAGGCAGATTTCTTTTCTCCCGCTCTTGCTGGGTTGGTCTTTCGAGACTTTCCGCAAGATATTTCCATTATTTGTGTCGTAGTAGATTGCGGGTTTGCAGATCGAGCAAAATTGTTTGAAGACGCGTTTATCGATACATATCGCATGATGGGCGATCGGCGCAGTATGCAGAAAACGCAAAAAGCACTTGCGCCGGGGTATGATGGTGATTGGTTTGCTGCACCTTTTTTAGATGTGGTGAATGTGGCCAATAGTCGAGCGAATGTGCGCGAGGGTGGTCCCATAATTTTCTTAAATTCGTTTGATGCAAAATCAGGACGTCCTGCTGTGGTGTCGAATGTGTCTTTAGAAACTGACGGATGGACGGACGATGCCAGCACGAGCGGGAGTGTCTATGGCATGACAAATCTGCTAGAAAAAATGTGTGGTGGAGAAAGCATTTCGCTTGCGACGGCAGCGCATCTTTCAGCGAGGTTTCCGCTTGTCAGTCCTCCAGGTCGTTTAGAGTTGGAGGACTGCAAAACGCGCGCTGGATTGGGAAAAGAGATTGATGATGCAGAGCGCAAAGATGCGGGCATCGGATTATATGTGGATGGCGGATATTTTGATAATTCGGGAGCATCTTCATCCCAAGCTGCTTTGAAATTATTGCGCGAACAAGACCGTGATGAATGTTTGAAAGATATAGCAGATGCTCAAAATGGGGGCGTAAAAGCGATACGAAATTGTGTGCGGCCGATTATAGTCTTGCATATTGTGCATCGCTCTCACGCGGGCAAAGAGCTGGATACACGTCTTAGTCCATTCTATGAATTTGCGACACCGGCTGAAGCTGTGATGGCTGCGCGTGGTGTGCATGGAGATGTGCCGATCCAACGCTTATGTGAAAGTGCAGCAGGGCGAATTAAAGCGCCTGTGGGCTGCCGCAAATTAAACGGTTGGCTTGCTGACGCAGATTTGGACGTCACAGCTGAAGAATATGCTGAGAAGTTGATTTATAATCCTGAAGTCGTGTTTGAAACATGGATTGATGTAGACCAGAATACCGCCGCGCCGCGTTTGATTTGGATGCGCTCACCCTTGCAGTTTGCAGCTGATGTAGATGATGTGGGGGTGCGTTTGCCCCTAGGTTGGTTGTTGGGGGAAACAGGGCCGACAATTCTCAAGCGGGTGAATGCGCATGTTGACCGTATGCGGGCAAGCCTTGGGTGTTATGTGCGAGATGATTATTCGCCTGATACATTGGTGCAATGTCAGGGCGCTGCACTGAATTAGGTCACGGATGTCAGGAAATGGAGAGCATGAGATACGTGGCGTCCCCGGCAGGACTCTAACCTGCGACCTGCCGCTTAGGAGGCGGCTGCTCTATACTCTGAGCTACGGGGACACGCACGCTGTGTGTCTATCGGATAGTTTCGACGATAGCTAGTTTTCAGCGAAGAAAATTGAAGCGCCGCATTTCTCTGCCGAAAGAGCTAGCTTATTTGTGAGTTCCGCGGATAGGGTAGTTGTTCTCTGGATTGCGGATGAATTTGATCCCGCCAGCGAGCGATTGAAACGATGGACGGGCAAAAGGCGCGTTTGAAATATTCAATACCTGTACATTGCCCTCAGCATTGACGATGAAAATGCCTGGTTCTGCAAAAGGTTGATCTGTTTCTTGAGGTGAGCGTGGGTCTGAAATGTAGAGGCCCAGTTTTTTCATATCTGCAATCGAAAGATCATATCCAACTGTGAACTTTGGAGACACATCTTTCATTTGTATCTCAACTTTTTCCAGCGGGTCACCAGATACAGCAACAACATCGACGCCCAGCTCGTTTAAGGCTTGTAAGTTGTCATTTAATTCTTTGAGATGGGCTGTGCACATTGGGCAATGCTTGCCCCGATATACGACAACCATTTTCCAATCGAAAGGCGCACTTGGTTTGCCAAGTGTTACATTGCCGCCACCGAAACGGGGGACTGTGATGTCTGGAAATTTTGAGCCAGCTTCTAATTTAAAGGCTGTCATAATGAACTCCTGAATATGTGTGAGGTCGTTCATCACATATTGGGAGGTATCTCACTCAATGTAACCAGCTCTCAAAAATGTGATCACTCTCTAGCTTCGCCAGCTTAAAGTGCGCGCTTGAATTGGATTGGTGAATTCACGCTTTTCCGTGCAACTGGCAGCCCATTCGCGTTTTAGCTGTTGATACCATTTCGCTTGAACGTCGATATCATCAATCCAAAGCATGGCTTTTTGGTATTTCATGCCGCGATTTTGCAGATCTACCATTTCCTTATCTTGCAATAAGAAAGTGCGTCCCATGCGTTTTACAATCGGAGAGGCGAGTTTTAGGAGCGGTGCATTTTCTATCCACGTGATTTGGGTAACGCGTGTGCTCTTTTCCTGTTGAGGTGTCAGGCAGGTGAGGGTGAAAAAACGAGCCTTTTCATTCTCAACAACTTCCCAGCGCATGCCGGGGAGTTGAAAAACGATTTCTGTCGTTACTTCATCGCCAAAGACCATTGAATACAGTTTGGAATTTCCAGAAGGCTTGTGGCGCGCAATTGCCCAGCCGCGTGTGCGAGGCTCAAAGGGTTTCTTCTTGATTTTAAATCCTGAAGACGGTGGACGCCACCACCATTGATTATGCACGAAGGGCACATGTGCAGGGTCCATCAATCCCACAACTGCATCATCCATATGGGCGTTAAAGTCCTCAACGATGACAAAGCTGGGGGCATCTGGCAATTGGCCAAAATCAGGCGGAGCTAATTCGGGTTCTCCGTCAAATCGCGGATTGTGGGAGACATAAATATATACCGCACCATTGGCTTCATGCAGCGGATATTTGCGCACCTTGACGCGAGATGGTTCTGTTTTGTCTTCGGGCGTGAGCGAGGGCATGTGTTTGCACACGCCATCATTCGTGCCAAAGCGCCAGCCATGATAGGGGCATTCTATTGTTGGGGTGCCGTCAGTGTCGATTTGTTTACCCGAAGAAAGTGGCACAAGGCGGTGAGGACAGATATCACGCAGCGCAAATGCTTTACCATCGCCAGAGCGGCCCAATAAAACGGGTTGGCCCAGTATCTCGCGATTAAGATGTTTACCCGCAACAAGCTCATTCGACATGGCGGCTAAATACCAACAATCGGTGAGCCAGCCTTCTTCTGTAATACCAATTTTCTTTTTGGTTGGAGAAGGTGAAGGTGGAGTATCTGTTGTGTCTGCTGGCATGCTCGCGCTCTTTAAACTACGCTAGGGGGTAAGTTTGGGTGTGCGTAGTCTTCCATGCGCTTTTGTGCTGATCAAGGCAAGATGCACATTGGCTAAAAGCGCGAGCATGTCATTTCTTATATCAGTTCATGCCTTCTAAGGTTTTCATGCCTGCGCGTGGTGCATTCACCAACACAGCCATATTGCCCGGCAGATGTTTGTTATCGAGCATTTTTTCATGCGCGGCTGGAATGTCTTCCCATGCGAAGACTTCAGACATGCATGGATCAATGCGCTTTTGGATAACAAGCTCATTGGCTGCGGCAGCTTGTTTTAGATTGGCAAAGTGTGAACCTTGCACGCGCTTTTGGCGCATCCATAAAAAACGTGCATCCATTGTAAGGTTGTATCCAGTTGTGCCCGCGCAGATAACGACCATGCCGCCGCGTTTCACGCAGAAGACAGAAACTGGCATTGTCGCTTCACCTGGGTGCTCTACAACAATGTCAACATCCTTACCGTCTGTGTGTTCCCATATGGCTTTCCCGAATTTTTTGCTTTCGCGCATATAGTCTTTGAATTCTGGTCCATTTACCGTGGGCAATTGACCCCAGCAATTGAAGTCTTTGCGGTTGATCACGGCTTTTGCGCCTTGGTCCAGCACAAATTGCTTCTTATCGTCGGAAGATACGACGCCAATCGCGTTTGCGCCTGAGATTTTACAAAGCTGCGTGGCAAACGACCCCAGCCCGCCAGATGCTCCCCATACGAGCACATTTTGTCCCGGTTGCACTGTGTGCGGCGCATGGCCGTGAAGCATGCGGTATGCTGTGGCAAGGGTGAGGGTGTAACAGGCTGTCTCCTCCCATGTTAGGTGTTTAGGGCGTTTCATTAATTGGCGATCTTGCACGCGGCAAAACTGCGCAAACGATCCGTCTGGTGTCTCATAGCCCCATATGCGCTGGCTGTCGGAATACATGGGTTCACCGCCATTGCATTCTTCATCATCACCATCATCTTGGTTACAATGCACAACAACTTCATCGCCAAGTTTCCAGCGTTTCACTGCTGAGCCGACAGCCCACACGATCCCTGAGGCATCCGAGCCTGCGATGTGATAGTCTTGATCGTGAACATCAAACACAGATACTGGCTCACCAAGGCCGGCCCATACGCCGTTATAATTAACCCCAGCAGCCATCACATAAACAAGCACATCATGCTCGCCTAATTCTGGCGTATCAACAACCTCTAGCTGCATTGACTGTTTGGGGCGTCCATGGCGTTCGCGACGGATAGCCCAAGCATGCATTTTCTTAGGTATGTGATAAAGCGGTGGTAATTCACCTAAACCGTAAAGCTCTTTCTTTGGCGTGTCTAACATAAGCTGTGTCCTCAGTTATGGCTGCTTTATGTTGTTTTGGTTGGTGCAGCCCAATGCGGAATGTGTTTCCTCTCAGGTCGTTATATTGCGATGCAGCACAAAATGCAAGATGAATTTTGTGCAATGCAATATTCCATCTCGTGAGGTAAGATTGTTTTCGTGAATTGTGTGCAGCAAGAATTTGCGCAATAAAGGTTTTTCCGTAGAATAAGGAAGCTCCATTATGTCCATATGCAAACCAGTCAGTCTTGGAACCGTATCAGTCATTGTAATGATTGGATGTATGGGCGCTGCGTATGCGCAAAATAGTAGTTCCAGCGAGACTGATGCGGTGCAGGATGTGTTGTCTTGTCGTAACTTAGCTGACCCAATGGAGCGATTGGTATGCTTAGACACCGCTTTGCCGGCTCTTGCGAGTGTCTTTCCAGAGTCTGCAATGTCCAATGAAGAGCGAGCTGCATTGCAAGCACGACAAGCTGAACAAAATAAAGCTGCCGCTGAAGCCGCATTTGGCCAATCAATAGAGGTGCAATCTGCTAAAGTTGCACAAAAACAGGTATTAGCAGACGCAGATGATGGTACGGCTAAGACCTCGGAATTGACGGAGTTGGGGTCGACCGTCAAGGATATGAAATTTACTTCTCTTGGCCGAGCGATCGTTTACTTTGATAATGGTCAGGTGTGGCAACAACTAGCTTCAGATACCCGCAAACTCCGTGCAAGTTCGTCTATTGGTGAAACAGTAACGGTAAAGAAAAAGCTTATGGGCAGTCACATGATGAAGATTGGCAATGGCCGTCTTGTGCGGGTCGAGCGCCTGCAATAGCTGTCATTTCAGTGGTATATTGACGGGTCGTTCAAATTATTCGGCGGCGACCAAGGGTGGTTGCGCGCTATATTCCTGCTTTGCTGCGTTTTTTGACTTGGCTTCGTTGCGAAGTTTCAAAGTCAAAATACATGCAGCAAGCAAAAATGTTATAAAATTGGCGATAATAACGGGCCAACTCACGACCAGAATACCATAAACAAACCACAGCGCGACGCCGCTTGTGAAGAGGGCGTACATTGCCAATGAAATACCGTCAGTGTTGCGTGTCTTAATGGCTAATATTGCCTGAGGCAGAAATGAGCCTGTGGTAAGGGTCGCAGCTATAAGTCCAAGAATTTCAGAAAAAGGCATAAGTGTCTTTCCGTTTCATGCAAGAATAGACGTATTGAGGTGGGGTTATGGTCATTTTGGGTGTGTGCGTTTGCTCTCTAGCATAACTACACGATATGCGGAATGGTATAATTGGTGATAATTTGTCCACATATATGCATGGCGAACGTTGAGATCAAGGAGGGCTTGCTGTTTTTGAAATATCTGTCATGCTGCGCCGCAACATGGGAGGAAATAAGAATGGGTGACAAAACCTATCAACATGCTGCGGACAGGCCTTGGATCTTCCGAACGTATTCAGGACATTCAACGGCCGAAAAATCGAATGCGCTATATAAGCAAAATCTTGCTAAAGGCCAGACGGGACTTTCCATCGCATTCGACCTGCCCACTCAAACCGCATATGACAGTGATCATATTCTATCTAAGGGTGAAGTGGGCAAGGTTGGCGTCCCTGTGGGGCATCTTGGAGATATGCGCACACTGTTTGATGGTATAAGCGCAGCCCAGATGAATACGTCCATGACAATCAATGCGCCTGCAAGCTATATGCTTGCGCTCTATGTTGCGCTTGCGGACGAGCAGGGGGCGGACCGCTCGGTTCTGTTGGGAACCACCCAAAACGACATTATCAAAGAATATCTCTCACGGGGAACTTACGTCTTCCCGCCGGCACCTTCCATGCGTTTGATCTCAGATATGGTGTCTTGGTGTTATACCGAAACGCCCAAATGGAATCCGTTAAATGTGTGTTCCTACCATCTGCAAGAAGCCGGTGCGACACCAGAACAGGAGCTGGCATATGCCTTGGCGACTGCGTGCGCGGTGCTGGATGCCGTTAAGGCGGGCGCGCAAGTGCCTGATGAGGATTTTGAGACGGTATTTGCCCGTATTTCCTTTTTTGTGAATGCGGGCGTGCGTTTCGTGACCGAGCTTTGCAAAATGCGCGCATTTGTCGATTTGTGGGAAGAAATTGGCCGTGAACGCTATGGCGTTCAATCAGATAAAGCGCTGCGATTTCGATATGGTGTTCAGGTTAATTCGCTTGGGTTAACTGAGCAGCAGCCAGAAAATAATGTCTATCGTATATTGTTGGAATCATTGGCTGTTACATTGTCAAAACGTGCTCGTTGCCGTGCATTGCAATTGCCTGCATGGAATGAGGCGCTAGGGCTTCCGCGCCCTTGGGATCAGCAATGGTCTTTGCGTATGCAGCAGATTATGGCGTTTGAGACAGACCTTTTGGAATATGAAGATCTGTTTGATGGCTCGCACGTAGTTGTGGCTAAAACAGAAGAACTTAAAGAGGGCGCACGCGCAAAGCTCGCTAAGATTGATGCGATGGGCGGCGCGATCAATGCGGTTGACTTTATGAAGGGGGAACTTGTTGCCTCTCAAAAAGAACGTGTGATGGGTATTGAGGGCGGTGATCAAAAAGTAGTAGGTGTAAACGCCTTTACAGCGACAGAAAAAAGCCCGCTTGCGACGGGTGATGACGCGATTATGACCGTTGATCCTGCTGAAGAATATGCGCAAATTGAACGATTAAAGCAGTGGCGCAAATCGCGTGACAATGATGCATGTGATATTGCGCGAGAGGCATTATATCGCGCTGCCAGTGAGGGACAAAACCTCATGCCATCAACAATTGATGCAGTGAAGGCAGGCGTTACAATTGGGGAGTGGGGCCAAACATTGCGTGAGGTTTTTGGTGAATTTCGCGGCCCAACAGGTGTTTCTATTGTGATCTCTACTGATGGAGACGAAAACATTGAAGCGGTGAAGGCTAATGTCGAGCGTGTTTCTCAAATGCTCGGCCGCACGCTCACTTATGTGTTGGGAAAGCCTGGGCTTGATGGGCATTCAAATGGAGCAGAGCAAATCGCCACGCGGGCCAGAGCGTGTGGCATGCAGGTCATTTATGAAGGCATTCGTTTCACGCCTGAAGAAATCGTGCAGCAGGCAATCGATAATGATGCTCATATTATCGGCTTGTCGATATTGTCAGGCTCTCATCTTGATCTTGCACGCGAGACGGCGCGCATAATGCGCGATCGTGGCCTATCTCATATTCCGCTCGTTGTGGGGGGGATAATCCCTCAAGAAGATGCGATGGCTCTTAAACAGATGGGTATAAAACGCGTGTATACGCCCAAGGACTTCCAGATCACGGACCTGATGGGAGATATTGTTGCACTGGTTGAGGATGCACATGTGCAAGCCTAGGGCTTATTTGCTTTTTCCAGCAAGCCAAACACCAACGAGAATAAGCGCCGCGCCACCTATTTGAGTGAGTGCGAGCGCTTCATTAAATAGAGGCCACGCCAATAATCCGGCGACGACAGGCTGAATAAGTAAGATAACGCCGGCAATAGCGGGTTTGGTGAGGCCCATACCATAGACGATTAAGCCTTGGCCCAAACTCTGTGCAAAAATTGCAAGAAATATAGCGCCTCCAAATTCACGGATGTGGGGCGGAACAATCGGCTCGCCCATTATGATTGTAAAAACCAACGCGACCACAATACCAGATGCCGTCATCCAAAACACGGTTTGAAACCCTGTTTTTGTGCGGCGTCCGATAGAAGCAAATAACAAATACCCAGACAGACTAAGCGAGGCGAGAAGCGCCAGACTATCGCCCTCTAAATTTCCAGCACGTGCATTGGGTGCTGAATAAGCCATTACAGCAGCACCTGTTACAGCGAGCAATGCCGCCAGTGGCCACATTAAAGACGGGCGTTGTTTGAAAAATAGCCATGCCCATAATCCAACGGCAATTGCCCCTAAATTCACAATGAATGTTGCATTTGCCACAGATGTTTTCACAAGTGCTAAGTGCCAAATGCAGATGTCCAAGCTCAGGCATGCGCCAGCAAGGAGGACAGCTAAATTGGGGCGACCAATATGTTGTTTGAAAATGCGCGCAGCTAAAAACAGCAGAGGTAATGCGAAAGTGAAACGCCAGAAAGCTGTTGCAGACGGCTCCATGCTCGAAAAACGCAGTCCTATCGGCGCAAGACCAATGCATATGGCAGCAAGGACCAATATAAGTGGTCCTTTTAAATGTGGTGGGACGAGTGGTGTTGCCGAATGCGAGGCGAGTTTTGCGCTAGTGTTTTGGATTGCCATGGGAAACTCAGAAAAGACAGCACGCACGCTGTATGAAGTTAAAGCTTAGTATCGGCAGATAGCTCATAGATTTCGATATGGCGCAAGCATCGAATTTGTGTGTGAATTCAAACCAAAATAGAGACTTTTGGTATATTACTTTGAGCTTTTCTCTTGATTGTCACCGCACTGTCGTAAAGAATCGGGTACAAGAAAGATGTGAAGTGATATTATACTGCTTCACAATTGGTTTTCGGCTGCTAGCCGCAAAACGCGGCTTAGCGGCCTCTGCTTAAGGAGGATCGTCATGGCTGCAGTATTATCTAAGCAAATAGCTTCCTCGCCAGCGCTGGTCCTGAATGCTGACTTCCGGCCCTTATCCTATTTTCCATTGTCGTTATGGCCATGGCAGGAGGTTGTAAAAGCAGTCTTTTTAGAGCGTGTAGATGTGATCGCTCAATATGATTATGTCGTCAGGTCGCCATCGTTTGAGATGCGCTTGCCGTCTGTCATTGCGCTGCGTGAATATGTCAAACAAGATCGTGCACCGGCGTTTACGCGCTTCAATCTCTTCCTGCGTGATGGATTTGAGTGTGTCTATTGTGGATCACCTGATGATCTCACATTCGATCATGTCATCCCGCGCCATATGGGTGGGCGTACCAGTTGGGATAATATCGTTACGGCTTGTAGTCCTTGTAACCTTCGCAAGGGCGGGCGTATGCCGCGTGAGGCAAATATGCTGCTCACTCCGCCTCCGGGCCGCCCTAGCCTGCATCACCTTCAGCAGATGGGCCGGAAGTTTCCGCCAAACCATCTGCATTCATCTTGGTTGGACTATCTATACTGGGATATTGAATTGCAAAATGACTCCTCTCAAACTGAAGAGAATCAAGACGACCCCGGAGCTTCATTTCTTTTGGAATGAGGCTCTTTTTGTATCAATTTAAATCTTTTCAGAAATTTTGATTGCTGCGCGGCAACCTGCTTTTATAAATGCTGATAGCAAAGGGTAGGCGGGGGCTTCATGCGCACCCTCTTCAACCGCGAGGTTTTTGTGAGCGGCTTCTTCGTCTCGAAATTGAGCGAACATAGGTGACAATTCAGTTTCACCTTTCGCTTCAAGCTCTTTTACCTGATCATCATAGTGTTTTTCGATCACAGTCTCTACAGCCTCGGTACAGGCATGGGCCGCCTTCTCACCAAGCAGGGCGGTGGCAACCCCCAGACCATAAGCAGCTACACCCCAGATGGGGGTCATAGCGGTAGGACGCACGCCCTTTGTTTGAATAAGTTCGTCAAAGGCTGCTAGGTGATGTTGCTCTTCAGCTTCCATCTCAGTGAGCTGTTCAACGATACCCGACGTGTTGTTTTGTCTTTCAAAAACAGCACGTTGTCCTCGATAAATAGCAACGGCGGCGTATTCCCCAGCGTGATCCACGCGGACCATTTCTTGGGTGCGGTTTGGTAAAGGGGCATGACGAGGCATAGAGATAACTCCCTGATTACGCTGTGTTTTTAGTGCTCTTTGCTGCAGCAATAAATGAGCATACCATAAAACACAGAGATGCGAATGCATTCATATTGGCCATAGTTACGCCAAAAATCACGAGTGGCGGCTCGTCGCACTTGCCAACAACCATGGGCTGATCAAGTGATTGAAAATGAGTCGGGTCAAATCCAGCACTCGAACAACCTGTTGAAACTAAACCCATTTCCACCGCTGAATGGTATAATCCATACCCTACGCCATATAGGAAAACCACGCCCAAAATCGCACAAATTATTTTCAAAACGGGCCATTGAGGTTTGTTGCGGGCCAGTATTAGCCCAGCAATGCTGATTGCTATCGCAACCCAATATGGCTCTCTTTGTTTTAGGCAAAGGTCACATGGATACATTTTCCCAAAAGTTTCAAAGGCATGCGCTGACGCCAACATTAAAATGCTGACGAGAATAGCGACATAAGGCCATGTACGATGAGACAATAGTTTTGAAATCATGGGTTTAGCTTGACTTGATATTACTCAAAAAAGCAATGCACTGGCGCTTGATTGTGATGAAACGTGATAGACGTTTATGCAAGTCCAATGAGAAGCTTTAAACCTGCTGTACCAACGGTGAGGAGCATTGCGATCCAAGCTGAACCAAGGATCAATCCACCGGTGGTGAGAAGCCCATCGCGCTCCATTATTCCAAAGGAAACCATCGCTACTGCGAAGCCGGGAACTGTGTTAGTGCCGGGAATAGGTGTCAAGATAGAGAGACAAAACACGACTAAAATCAAACCGATAAGACGATCTAACTTTGAGCTAGTTAAAAATGTGAGGCGCGGACGAGAGAGTTTTTCAACCCATCCAAAGTATTTTCGTCCACCTTTTGCAGTTTGCTCTAGGCCCTCACGTTTGATTTTTCTGCCGGCATATTTGCTTGGAATCCATGGTTGTTTGCGCCCTAAAACCATTTGAAAAGCAAGTAGCGCCATTGGGACGGCAACTATCTGAGGGACGACATAAAGGAAGGGAATACAACAGGGTAGGGCCAATATGAATAGAGCCGTTCCAAAAGCCTGATCTCCAAGAGCTGTTGTGAGCTCCTTCAGTGTGATGCCTTCTTCGGGGGAGTCTGCTGCCAGCTTCTCGAGTGCTTCTATCATGCTCGGCTTGTGCAGGGCTTCAGCAGATGGTGAGGATGTATGCAGGTCTTCGGATGGTTGCGTCATCGCAAGATAGTCTTCCATGAAAAATCAAACCAGAACAGCAAGGTTTGCACTGGTGAATGCGTAATACTCTCGACGGAAGGTTGAAAGGGAAAAGCGTAATTTATCGTAAAAAAAATACACAATGCACAAATTTCAAATTTCTAAATAAAATAGTTTGACCTTTTCCTGCCTCTCTGCCATTTTCCCGCCTCGCTTAGTGCCTCTGTGGCGGAATTGGTAGACGCGCTGGATTCAAAATCCAGTTTCTAACGAAGTGCCCGTTCGAGTCGGGCCAGAGGTACCAAGCGGAAATCCCCAAAATGTAAATTTCCGCTTTTTGGCTACCGAGCGCGTTATGCTTGAGTATGGTGCTGGAAAAATTCCCACATCCATTTTGCAACAAGTTCATTGTCTTCAGGCTGATTGAGAGATTCGATCGCTGCTTGTACATCCTCGTTTATGAGAGATGTCTTCGCCCGAAGGGAGTAGAGCGCCTCAGAGTAATCATCGGCAAATTCAGGATGTCCTTGGAATGTCAGCGCTGGTGTTTCTGGGTAGTAAAGTGCAGCGAAATTGGTGAATTCTGAATGTGCGAGAATTTTGCTGTTTGGCGGTTGGGTTATGACCTGATCTTGATGGCTAACGGCTAAACTGAGCTGGTTTTTAGGCTGCGTCATCCATGCTGGTGTTGTTGTGATCTTATATGTGTGACGGCCAATTCCCCAGCCTTTGGGTGATTTTGTAACATTGCCCCCAAGAGCCTGAGCAATAGCTTGGTGGCCAAAACATATACCAACCATTGGTTTGTTGGCGTTTGCCGCGTCGCGGATAAATGCGAATAATGGCTGCATCCAAGGCCAATCTTCATACACGCCAGCAGGTGAGCCCATAATGATAAATGCGTGATATGCGTTCAGGTCTGGAATATCAGTTTGTTTAAATTCTGAATGGCAAAAGCTGTATGTGTCAAATGTCGGCTCTGTGGACGCTGTCTGAATGAGCTCTTTGATCATTTCAGGGTATGAGGCGAAATCGCTTCTGATTTCTTCGGGAGGTAAGCCTGTCTCGATAATGGCGATTTTCATATGTAAACCTATGACCTGAGGATTTGTGTCTGTTCACTAGTTAGTAAGAGTTGCTGGACAAGAAAAGAGGGGTATTTGTGCGAACCAATTGCAGCTAGCTCTATGTTAGCGCTATATCGCAAAATATAGTGAATACTTATGGGCTGTATGACTTTTAGACACGTTGACACGGTATCGAGAGCGTCTAATTACAGTAGGCAAAAAACGAATATAATGTTCGCAGGTTAAAAGGCGGAAAAGGGGCATTCATGGCAAATCAGGTCGAGGCAGACAAGCGACCATTGTCGCCACATCTTCAAGTTTGGAAATTTCACCCGACAATGCTGACGTCGATTTTGCAGCGCATAACAGGCGTTGGAAATGCATTGGGGCTCGTGCTTCTCGTGGGCTGGTTGTTTGCGATTGCATCAGGCAGTGAAGTGTTTGAATGCTTTGATGTGTTCTTCACATCCATCTTCGGCAAAATCATTCTATTTGGTTTTACTGTCTCAATCATGTTCCACTGGTCACAAGGTATACGTTTCTTGTTCTGGGATATGGGTAAAGGCTTCTCGCCAAAGATTGCAAATATTTGGTCTTATGTGACGCTTGCATTCGCATTGATCGGTGCTGTTGTAATTTGGGTTTTGGCAGGTCTTGTGCCTGGCCTGACAGTTTAAGGGAGCGCTGATATGTCTAACTCTTCTATGCGTACACCGCTTGGCAAGGTGCGTGGTCTTGGTTCTGCGCGTGATGGTGCCGGTCACTATATAGCGCAGCGTGTAACAGCCGTTGCACTGATATTTTTGGTGCCTTGGTTTTTGTTCTCCATGCTTTGCGCAACAAAAGGTGCAAACGCATTAGAACGCTTTGCCAATGCTGAGGCTTGGTTAAGCCAACCATTCAATGCGATTTTGGTCTTGCTCGCTTTTTGTAGTGCTATTTATCACATGCGCCTTGGTTTGCAGGTGGTAATTGAAGACTATATTTCGGGTCACGGCATGCGTATCGCTTTGCTGATGCTCAACACATTTGTCAGTTTTGCGATGATCGCTGTGACAGTGTTTTCCGTATTTAAAGTTGCAGTAGCATAATATTTATCGCCCCCAGACAATCTGGAGCGGGCGCATGAAAGGCAAGACAAAATGAGCGAATATGAATGGGTAGATCACACATTTGACGTTGTGGTTGTTGGTGCGGGTGGTTCCGGGTTACGTGCAGCGCTTGGTGCTGCGCAAGCTGGATTGAAAACTGCTTGTATCTCTAAAGTGTTCCCGACACGCTCTCACACAGTTGCAGCGCAAGGTGGTATTGCGGCCTCATTGGGCAACATGGAAGGCGGCGATGACTGGCGCTGGCACATGTATGACACAGTTAAAGGGTCTGACTGGTTGGGCGACCAAGATTCAATTGAATATCTTGTGCGCCACGCGCCAGATGCTGTGTATGAGCTTGAGCACTGGGGTATGCCTTTCTCCCGTACAGATAAGGGTGAAATCTACCAACGTGCTTTTGGTGGAATGACGCGTGAATACGGAAATGGGCCTGCGCAACGTACGTGTGCAGCTGCTGACCGTACGGGGCACGCTATGCTTCACACGCTTTATGGCCAATCATTGAAATATGATGTGGAATTTTTCATCGAGCACTTTGCGATGGACCTCATCATGGATGATGAAGGGGCTTGTCGCGGTGTTACGACTTGGCAGTTGGATGACGGGACAATGCACCGTTTCCGCGCGCAACGTGTGATCTTGGCAACGGGTGGATATGGCCGCTCATTCTTCTCTTGTACTTCTGCGCACACGTGTACGGGTGATGGGAACGCAATGGTATTGCGTGCTGGCTTACCTCTACAAGACATGGAATTTGTTCAATTCCATCCGACTGGTATTTACGGATCAGGTTGTTTGATTACTGAAGGTGCCCGCGGTGAAGGCGGGTATCTGACGAACTCACAAGGTGAGCGCTTTATGGAGCGTTATGCACCATCAGCAAAAGACCTTGCCTCACGTGATGTTGTGTCGCGTTCCATGACTATGGAAATTCGCGAAGGTCGCGGTGTTGGTCCAGAAAAAGATCACATTTTCCTTCACCTTGATCACCTCGACCCAGATATTTTGGCAGCACGTTTGCCGGGTATTTCTGAGAGTGCGCGCGTGTTCGCGGGTGTTGATGTAACAAAAGAACCTATCCCTGTGATCCCGACGGTTCACTATAATATGGGCGGTATTCCAACAAACTATCACGGTGAAGTGCTCACGAAGAAGGGTGATAACCCTGATGCGGTTGTGCCTGGCTTGATGGCCGTGGGTGAAGCGGCATGTGTGTCTGTTCACGGTGCAAACCGTCTTGGCTCAAACTCATTGATTGACCTTGTTGTGTTTGGTCGTGCGGCTGGATTGCGTTGTGGCGAAAAGCTTGAAGTGAATGGGCGTCAGCCTGAGCTTCCTAAGAATGCAGGTAACAATGCGCTTGAGCGTTTAGACAAATACCGTAACGCTAAAGGTGGCACTCCAACTGCGAAACTTCGCTTGCAAATGCAAAAAGTTATGCAAGCAAATTGTGCGGTGTATCGTACAGGTGAAACATTGAACGAAGGTGTTGCGAAAATCGCCGAATGTTACACAGGGATGCCGGATCTATCTGTCAAAGATAAAAGCTTGATCTGGAATACAGATCTTGTCGAAACGCTTGAGATGGACAATTTGATTGCGCAAGCCGCAGTGACAGTTACTGGGGCCGCTAACCGTCAAGAAAGTCGTGGAGCGCATGCCCGCGAAGACTTCTCTGAGCGTAATGATGAAGAGTGGATGAAGCACACGCTGGCATGGTGTGATGATAAAGGTAAGGTGACAATCGATTATCGCCCAGTCCACACTTACACTATGTCAAAAGATATTGAGTACATTAAGCCAAAAGCACGTGTGTATTAGCACTCAATAAGCATTGAAAGTTGTAAAGCCCGTTTTTACCTATGTGAAGACGGGCTTTTTTGTGCTTAAAATACAGGAAAACCAAGATAATAGGGCAACAGCTGTTGTATATCAGGGGAAAGAAAACGCAGTGAAGTTTTGAGTATTGATTGACCCTGAACTTAGGCGCGTTAAAATAAATAAATGAATATATGGGGACCGGAAACAGATTTTGGCATGTCGACTGATGATATGCGTGATGCGCTAGATTTACATCTTGCGCGCCATATCGGTGAGTTTCAAACGGTATTTACGGATGAAGATGGCTGGGCAGGAAATTCGTCTGAGGACGGAGTACCTGTTGATGTGCTTGTCGTGCTTCCTGAGGGGGAGCGCAAATTCGCTTATGTGTCTAGTCTTGGCTGCTCATTTGTACCTTTGTCAGCGGCGCATTACCGCGAGCAAAACATTGTACGTCGTGTCGAGTTTGTTCTCGCTGCGCAGCAGAATGGTGACAAAGAATACGATATATCGGCTTTAAATCTTGCTGCAAATACTGTGCGCCAATTTGCAAAAATTGTGCATCTTAGCGGTGTTGCGGTGGAAGAAGGGGAAACCGTAATTTTTTCCGATACGCAGCGTCCAGTATTTGATGATGCGGGCTTTGCGGGGTTTGGTTTTGTAAGACCCCAGCTTCCAAATGTTGGGTTTGGTCGTATGCATGTTGATGAAGGCGAGGTTGATAGCGATATACATTTTATTGCGCCAATACCGCTTTTTAAAAATGAAATTGAGTTTGCAGCTGAAGTAGGCCCTGAGGCGTTTTGTGCGGCATTGCTAAAAGCTGGCGTCACGGAAATGATTGATTTGAAACGTCAAAGCATTGTGGGTCCATCAATCGAGCGTGTGGATACAACGGTGATTCCAAAGGGCCAATTGCTTTGGGCTAAGTTGTTGTCATGGGTCGGGATTAAGTAATTTCGTCAATTGGCGGCAGTTTTATCACTGTTTAGATGTGTTGATATGAGAGTGATTTTCAGTTGCACAAATTTCTTTGTTTTTTAGCGCTACCAAAACGGAAGCACACTATGCATTTACGATTAGGTCGTTAGATTGCGCTTAAATAAGTAAAAAAGGTTGTGGACAACATGGTTCAGCTCACGCTCCCGCAGAACTCTAAAGTTAAAGCTGGAAAGACTTGGTCTTCTCCTGAGAGTGCGTCATCAGGATCACTCAAAACTTTCCGAGTTTATCGCTTCGATCCTGATTCTGGTGAGAATCCGAGATGGGATACATATAAAATCGATACATCGCTGTTTGGACCAATGGTTCTGGATGCGTTGATCTACATTAAAAATGAAATCGATCCGACTTTGACATTCCGCCGTTCATGTCGTGAAGGCGTGTGTGGGTCTTGTGCAATGAATATCGGCGGTCAGAACACGATCGCGTGTACAAAGGGGCATGACGAATTTAAGGGAAATATTACGATTTCACCTTTACCGCACCAACCCGTTATTAAAGACCTCGTGCCGGACTTGTCACAGTTTTATGCGCAACACGCATATGTTGCACCATACCTTAAAACTACGACACCAGAGCCACAACGTGAGTGGAAACAAACACCTAAAGACCGTGAAAAAATGGATGGTCTTTATGAGTGTATTCTATGTGCATGTTGTTCAACATCTTGTCCGTCATATTGGTGGAATGGTGACAAATATCTTGGCCCAGCTGCCTTGCTACAAGCTTATCGTTGGTTGATTGATAGCCGTGATGAATCAACGGGTGACCGTCTGGATGACTTAGAGGATCCGTTCAAGCTTTACCGCTGTCACACGATTATGAACTGTGCGCAGGTGTGTCCAAAAGGGCTCAACCCTGCTGAGGCGATTGGTAAAATCAAAACAATGATGGTCGAGCGTCGCGTTTAGTTTGATTGCTATTAAATTTGAAAGCCCAGTAGCTAAAATCTACTGGGCTTTTTTGGTTTTGAAGCTCATTTTGTTCATAGCGTGGTCAGGTTGGACATGTTAACCCTTAGGTAACATATTCAATTTCTAAGGGGAAAATCCTATGGCTGGTTTAAATTTGATGGACATGCTTGCGTCTGGTGCTGGTCAAGGCGCACTGAAGCAGCTGGGGCAGCAATTTGGTCTTGATGAGAGCGCAACTCAGTCTGCAGTAAAAGCGCTATTGCCGGCTATTTCAGGTGGTTTGAAACGTAATGTTTCACAGCCTGGTGGGCTTGAGGCGCTAATGGGTGCGCTACAAAATGGTAATCACGCGCAATATCTAGAGCAGCCAGAAACACTCGCGCAGCCGGAGTCCGTTGCGGATGGCAATGCTATTTTAGGGCACTTATTGGGCTCTAAAGAGGTGAGCCGAGAAGTTGCTGCGAAAGCAAGTGAGCGTGCAGGCGTGTCTTCAGATTTGATGAAGCAGTTATTGCCTATGGTTGCGACTATGGCGATGGGATCTCTTGCGAAGCAATCTAAAGACCCTGATGTGCCGGCCAACCTTATGGGCAATATGGGAAGTATTGCTGCCGCTGTGATGGGTGCCGCTTCTGCTGGTAATTCAGCTAATAAATCAGGTGGAATGCTTGGTGGGTTGCTTGGTGGTCTTATGGGTGGCAAGCAGCAACAGGCATCTCAAAACAGTGGCGCAATGGGCATGATTGGAAATCTGCTAGATGCGGATGGCGATGGAAATGCGATGGATGACATTTTTGAAATGGTTATGAAACGTCGCTAATTAGTATTTCCAGTAAATTGGATTATAGAAAACCGCCTTGATTATAGGCGGTTTTTTTTGAGTTAAAAGCCTGCTGGTGCAGGTAGATCCTTGGATGATAGACAAATAGCTTGAAAGCGCTCCCCCATGTGTTCTGGAGCCATGATGCGTGTTGCGCCTTGGGCTATGGAATCGGTTTTGGAAGGGTTTTGGTTGATAAGTGCGTTGACGCGCTCAACGCCGCCAAGCGCATTCAAAAACCAGCCTTGAGGCGTTGGTCCGGATACATTTAACCCTTTAGAAACAGCCGATTGCTTTACTTTTGTGAAATCCACATCAGCAGTTAAGTCGACTTCGCCAACCATGCTAAGGGGGTCTACTTGTTTTCCATTCGAATAGGCGCGGAGGGTGTCAGCAGGCGTTGCATTTGCAGGGCCGTAATCAATAAAGAGTGCGCGGGATTTGCCTTGTTTTAGGCGGTCAGAAATTTGCTCAATGAAGGCATCGAGGGCTGTGGAAATCTCCACCACATCCTGTGTGATACCCGTCAGGTCAGGCTGTGCAATGTCTGTGCGGATGGTGTGCTCTTTAGCTAGTGGACCAGAGATGCCAAGCTGAAATGCGCCTGTATTGTCTATGCCGACTTTACGTTCACACCATGCTCCTTCGTAACGGATATATTGACGAATTGGCAGGCAATCGAGCACTTCGTTTGCGAGAAGTAAAGTTGGTCCGTTTGGGATTTCCTCTAAAGAATCGACCCATTGGGGGTTATTAAGTTTAACTAAGTTTTTCGCTTGAAGCTTTCTTAACGCGGGAGATGGTTCAATTAAATATGGACAGGCAGCATCGTGGAAGCCGGCGACTTTAGAGGTTGCCCGCCATATATCACTCATCATAATGCCGCGACCGGGCCCCATTTCTATCAGGTAAAAGGGGGAGGGAGATCCCATTTTTTGCCATTCGTGGGCTGCCCAAATACCGATCATTTCGCCAAAGACCTGACTTATCTCAGGTGCTGTCGTGAAGTCAGCACCTAGCCCCGGTCGCGTGGCGTAATAACCTTGGGTGCGATCAAACAACGCAATCTGCATGAACACAGAGATAGGGATGGGCCCATCTGTTTGTATCATGGCCTTCAGACGGTCGGTAAGACTTATCTCTGGATTAGGCTTCGTCACGATTAGTTTGTCGTATCCATGTTTGGAGTTCGCTTGCCGCCATTGGGTTTGAACGAACGCTGTATGAGGTAGATACCGCCAATAATCATCGGGATTGAAAGAAGCATTCCCATTGTTAGGAAACCGCCCGGTAAGAATCCAATATGCGCATCTGGTTCACGAAAGTTTTCAACGATTGTACGTGCACTTGCATACCCAACAAGAAAGATACCTGTGGCGAGGCCTGGTTTACGGTAGATCTTAAATTTCCAAATTGCGATAGAAATAATTGAAAACAACAAAAATCCTTCAAGCGCAGATTCGTAAAGCTGACTTGGATGCACTGGAACTTTTGATCCCAATGGAGCGCCTAGCGCGTCTTGATAGAACCATTTTTGAATATTGAAATCATACACAGGAAAGCGAATACCCCAAGGTGCGTCTGTGGGGCGGCCGTATAGTTCACCATTGATGAAGTTTGCGATGCGTCCCAAAAAGAGGGCGATTGGTGCAGTTGCTGCGCCAATGTCCGCAAGAGAAAGCAGGGATAAACCGCGCTGCTGCGCTGTATAGGCCATTGCAAACGCGACACCGATTAGCCCGCCATGGAATGACATGCCGCCTTCCCACATTTTAAAAATCATAAGAGGGTCGTTTATTATGCGCTCTGGTTCAAAGGGAAGTTGATAGAAGAAGATGTAACCCAGTCGACCGCCGATGAGCACGCCCATCATCGCCCAAAATACAAAATCATCAAGATCATCGCGGGAGACAGGAACTTTGCCTTCTGTTGCTGACCAGAGTTTGTTTTTGGAAATGAGGTAGCTTGCATATTTCCAAGCGAGCAATAGACCCACTATATATGCCAACGCGTACCAACGTAACGGAAATGGTCCGATAGAAAAATCACCTAGCGATAAAGCCGGTATTGTGAAAACGGCCGGATCAATTTCCGGAAAAGGTATTGCCACAAACATGCTGCCACGTCCTTTAAAATAAGCTCTATGAAGAAACGCCTTTGCAAGCGCGACCATAGTCCCCTATGTTGAATAGATGCAGTGCCACGTGGAAGGCGCTTGGTCCAGAGGCGAGACATTAAGAAATGCAAACAAAGAACCCAATTTTTGATGAAGCAGCGAAATTTGTCACCGGAGCGATGGGGGCAGCACAAGCAGCAGGCGATGAAGCAAAAGGTTTATTGCGGGCGCAAACTGATCGCGTGATAGCTGATATGGATTTAGTTAGCCGCGAAGAATTTGATGTGCTCAAAGCTATGTTGTTGGCTTCGCAAGAACGGGTTGAGGCGCTTGAAGCTAAAGTTAACGCGCTAGAGGCGAAATCAGCTAAATAGCTTTTATTATATCGGTCCACAAAAAATCTTGTGCGGTTAACTTTACGTGTAATGTATTAGCGCGTAACGCGGTTTGCAGCGAATTTATCGCTTATTCTTGTCTACCTGTTAAGGACGCCAATATGTCGGCTCTTTCTTCTGTTCAGTATGAAGCAAATGATGATGCACTCGATGTTATCGAACAATGTCTGTCGTCGGCTGAATGGGGGTCTGAACGCAATGACGAGATGAGCGTAAATTGTGCAGCGCCAACACGTTGGGGTGAGTGCGGGGGTATGTTTATGCTTCGCAATGAGCCGCGTGCTGTACATTTTTCATTATCTGCTGATATGCGCGCGCCAGCGACGCGCCGCGCTGCTGTGATTGAATTGCTGTGTATGGTTAATGAGCGCTTATGGATGGGGCATTTTGAACATTGGGCAGAAGAAGGGGTGATTATGTATCGCCACACCCTGCCATTGCTTGATCGTGAAGCTCCTGAGCGCGGCGAAGTGGCTGCTATGATGAGCGCTGCTGCCGAAGCAATTGAGAAATTTTTACCAGCATTCAATTTTGTGATTTGGGCTGGAAAATCTCCTAAAGAAGCGCTTGAAGTGGCGGTGTTTGATACTTTGGGCGAAGCATAACGCCTATAGTCTGGAGTCCACACGAGACAATTGAGGTTATGTAAATGTCAGATTCTAATCAAAATTTGAATTCAACGGTGACTTTAATTGGTGGTGGTCGCATGGGTATTGCGATGGCCAAGGGGTGGTTGTCCAACTTAAACGCAGCTGGTGTTGCTCACGTCAATATTGTTGATCCCAACCCCTCTGACGCATTGAAAGATTTATGTGCCAAGACTGGTGCAATACTCAACCCTGTAGAGATTGATCCAGTAGATGTTTTGGTTTTGGCGGTTAAGCCTCAAATGTTCTCTAAAGTTGCGCCTGATGCTTCCAAATGGGTAGCTGAGGGGACAATGGTTGTCTCTGTGATGGCAGGTATAACTGTTGAACGTTTAGAGCGGGAAACGGGCGCAAGCAAAGTTGTTCGCGCTATGCCAAATACACCTGGCGCTGTGGGAGCGGGGGTAACTGCTTACAGTATGTCTTCGGCCTGCACGCCTGCTGATACGCATGTGATTGATGCTTTGTTGGCGTCTCTTGGTGCGGTGGAAGGTCCATTGAATGAAATGCTTATGGACGCTGTGACAGTCGTGTCCGGTTGCGGTCCTGCGTATACATTTTTGCTCGTCGAAGCGATGGCGGCTGGTGGTGTGGCGCTTGGCTTAGAGGAAGGTATGGCGCAGCGACTTGCGCGTCAGACAGTGATTGGTGCAGGTGTATTAATGGACCAAGATCCAACGTCTGCTGAAGATTTGCGAAAAGCTGTGACATCGCCGAATGGTGTCACACTAGCAGCATTGGAAGTTATGATGGCTGATGGCGGCATTTCGGATATCATGAAAACAGCGCTACGCACTGCGAGAGATCGATCTGTTGAGCTGGCGAAAGATAGCTAAAACTATTTCATTTCGGTTTTTTGAATCGAGGTTGGTAAATTCAGTGTAGCACTTAGCCCGCCAAGTTCAGAACGATCTAGGCGTAAGAATCCACCATGCGCCTGTGCAACGTCGTTTGAAATGCTCAACCCCAGCCCAACACCTGATTTGTTTTGATTACGAGATGGATCGAGGCGGCCAAAGGGTTTCATCGCTTCTTGGTATTTATCCGCATCAATACCGGGGCCATTATCTTCGACACAAATTTGGACCACGCCTTGGGCTTGCGTGATATGGATATAGACAATATCGGCATGATCGGCGGCATTGTTTGCTAGATTTGAGATGGCGCGTTTGATCGCAAGGGGACGTCCGCGCATGAGAAGGTGTTCTGGTGCATTGAGCGTGACTTTAGCGCGGGTGGATGCAGCATGATAGGCGTCTTGAATGAGGTTTACCGCGTCAAATTCTTGAGCTGGTTCATCGCCTTCTCCGCGCGCAAATGCAAGATAACCATCTAGCATTTTTTCCATTTCTTTAATGTCAGCTTTGGCGGCGGTTAGATCTACGCCTTTGACGTTTTTTATCAATGCAAGTTCAAGCTTTAGGCGAGTAAGCGGTGTGCGCAGGTCATGTGAAACCCCCGCAAGCATTTGCGTGCGCTGGTCCACATATCGCCTGATTCTGTTTCTCATGCGGATAACAGACCGCGCAGCTTGGCGCACTTCGCGTGCGCCTGATGGTTTAAAGTCTGGTGCATCTTCTCCGCGCCCGAAGGCATCGGCAGCATGTGCAAGATTGAGAATGGAACGCACATGGTTTCTTAAAAATCCGTGTGCCAGCAGAAGTAAAAGTGCAGAAAATACAAGCGTCCAGAATATAAATATGTGTGCTGTAATCATCATGACGCGCTTGCGAGGAAACTCAATCACGAGCGTTTCTGTGTCACCAGTTGTGGGGTTTAGCACGCCATACAGAATACGCACATTGCCATTATCAAGCATGCGGGTGACTTCAGCATGATTGGGGAGTGTTTCAAGAGTTTCTTCTAGGACGTCGCAACATGTTGTGCCTTCTGTGGTCGGTGGTTTGGAAACAATTTTAGCCTCCATAAGGGCGGCACTATAGTATTGATCCTGAATTTTTTTAAATAGAGGGCGGTCCGTATTGGCGGTGTTGATGAGGACTTCGATTTCAGATCCGACTGAAAGCGCAAGACGGCGATTTACCTCCTTGACGTGGGAGGCAAAAAACATGGCTGTCATTGCCACGATAAGAAGGCCAATTGGCATGATGACGATCAGGTAGGATCGAACGAGATACCCGCGTGGAAAAAAACGTGAAAATGTCATTTCAAATGAGAACCTAGCGGGATGCTGTGGCTCTAGTCTCCAATAAGGCGATAGCCGATGCCGCGTACGGTTTGCAAATGTATCGGTTCGCGTGGGTCTGATTCTATTTTGCGACGTAAGCGCGTGACTTGCACATCTACGGAGCGCTCTACACCCGCAGAGGTGAGGTTGGCTAATTCTTGGCGTGAAACAGGCTCACCATCACGTTGCGCAAGGATGCGCAGGAGTTGTACCTCGTTTTCGGTAAGGCGAACAATCCGGCCATCTCTACGGAGCTCGCCTTTTTTGACGTGGAAAACTTGATCGGAGAGAGTGACTTCTTCCACTGGTTCTGGTGGCGCTGCGCGGCGTAAAATCGCGCCAACACGTAAAGATAATTCTTCTGGTTCAAATGGTTTGGTGACGTAATCATCTGCACCGCGACGCAAACCTTCAATACGGTCTATTGTGATGTCTTTCGCTGTTAACAAGATAACAGGCGTATCGATTGTTTCTCTGATGGAACTCAGAAAACTAAACCCATCTTCACCCGGCATCATCACATCAAGAATGATAAGATCAAATGCCATCGATTTCATAATTTTGCGTGCGTTTTGCGCGTCTGAAGCCGTTGTGACGCCATAGCCTTCAGAAACAAGAAAGCGTTTGAGGAGGTCGCGGATACGGTCATCATCATCAATGGCAAGAATATGTGCAGTTTCAGTCATGCATCTTTATCCTTTGGGGGCGGGGTGTCGACGACAGATTGGAGCATTTTCTTTGCATTGGATACAACATCTGGTCCAGAAGAGCGATAGGCCTCAAGCAGGACATTGCGCCATCCTTTGGCCGCCTGATTGATAATCTCTTTTCCAGAATCAGTTGTATGTAAAAGGCGCCTGCGACCATCCTTTGGGCAGGGAATTCTACGAATAAAACCGGCTTCTTCGAGCGCATTTAAATTTCTTGCTAAAGACTGTTTAGGCGCATTTAAGTGGGTACGAAGCTCTGAAATGTCGCATCCTTCAAGGTCATGCAGTTCTATCAAAGTATCCAATTCGGCTTCTAATAGGTTCGCTTCCTGGGCAACACTATTCACCAAATATCTGATTTTTCGCGCAGATTGGCGAATAAGCGTCGCGCCGTGATCCAAATCCGACTCGCGCAAATATAGACGCGACTCATCAGCCGAATTACTAACACCTCGCGCTACCGGGCGACTCATGGATTGATTGACAGGTCTAATCACTCTAAGAGAATGGAATGACACTGCGCGGAACTCAAGTCGTTTAGT
Source organism: uncultured Hyphomonadaceae bacterium (assembly GCA_964351655.1). GTDB lineage: Bacteria > Pseudomonadota > Alphaproteobacteria > Caulobacterales > Hyphomonadaceae > Hirschia. The sequence continues at coordinate 62,533 of CAYGPD010000004.1, forward strand.
GTTAGTTTTTCAATTATTCGAGGAATTTCTCATGTCTATGCTGCCTTATGATGATCGTGATGGATGGATCTGGCAGGACGGTGTCTTTGTGCCGTGGCGTGAGGCTAAGGTCCATGTTTTAACGCATTCGCTCCATTACGGTTCTGCTGTATTTGAAGGTGAGCGTGCGTATGAAGGGCAGATTTTTAAATCTGACGAACACACTAAACGCCTCCACAAATCGGCTGAATATCTGGATTATAAGATTCCCTATTCTGTGGAAGAAATTAATGCAGCCAAACAAGAATTGATGGCCAAGATGGGCTTCAAGGATTGTTACATTCGTGCATTTGCATGGCGCGGTTCTGAAATGATGGGTGTGTCAGCCCAACAAAACACTATTCACCTCGCAATTGCGATGTGGGAATGGGGTAATTATTTCGCCGATAAAATGAAGGGTATTCGTGTGACCATGTCTAAATGGAAACGCCCTTCACCTGAAACGATTCCATCTGCTGCTAAAGCGGCAGGTCTTTACATGATCTGTACAATGTCAAAGCATGCAGCTGAAAAGCAGGGTTATGCAGATGCACTCATGCTTGATTATCGCGGTTATGTTGCTGAATTAACGGGTGCGAACGTCTTCTTGATCAAAGATGGAGCAATTCACACACCTATTGCCGATTGTTTCCTTGACGGGATTACGCGCCGCACCGTGATTGATCTGGCGAAAGCACGTGGTTATGAGCTTATAGAGCGCCGTATCAAACCTGAAGAATTGGCTGACTTTACTGAGTGTTTTATCACTGGAACTGCTGCTGAAGTGACGCCAGTTGCTGAAATGGCAGGGCATGTTTACACACCGGGCGAAATCACCAAGGCTTTGGTTGAAGATTATGACGCACTTGTGCGTGGTAAACTGACCCTTTCCTAAGCGGACCTTCATGTTTTAGGAGTTTAACCATGTTTCCTAAGGTAAACTGCGGAAACATGGTGCTTCCTGTTCGTGTTTTCATTGCTCTAAACGCATGAAAGCACTATGAGTTGGTGCAAGTTGTCTCAAACTGGTTTGTGAGATGATACAGGTTTAGTTTTTTAGTTTTTTCGGAGCAATTCTTATGTCAGCTGTATATGCACTCGTGGGTACATTCGTCGTGTTCGCAATTTTGAACCTTATTGAGTACAAACGCTTAGACTAGTTGCCTTTGGTATTCGACGTTCGCAACCGTTCTCGATACTTATTAGGTGTTTCTATCTGACATGATTATGCAAATTATCTGGCTGCTTTGCGGATTGGCATTGCTTTTGTTCGCGGGTGACGCGCTTGTGCGCGGCGCTGTAGCTGCTGCTTTAAAGGCAGGGCTTTCGCCACTTGTGGCGGGTATTGTCGTTATCGGCTTTGGGACTTCATTGCCCGAGGTGCTTGTATCGGTAGATGCAACATTAAATAGCGCAGAAGATCTCGCGCATGGAAATATTGTTGGTTCCAACATTGCCAACATTATGCTTGTGCTTGGTTTTACAGCCATATTTGCACCAGTTGCGACCAATGCATTTGGAACCGGACGTTCCATGGCGGTCACGTTGTTTGCAACATTCCTTTGGATAGGTGTCACCTATTATTATGGTCTAAATCCAATATGGGGTAGTGTATTCCTCGCACTTTTGATTGCTTACATCTTCGTTATTGTTGTTTCGAGCCGTAAAAAAGTTGGAATCTCAGGTGTTCATCATGATGATGTATCTGACGAAGTGGATGTTGCTGATAAAGATATGCCGATTTGGAAGGTGTGTGTATTCCTTCTGATTGGTCTGCTTGGTTTGGCTTTGGGTGCTCGATTGACGATTAACTCAGGTGTTTTCATCGCGCGTGAGTTGAATGTGTCTGAAGCGATTATTGGTTTGACCCTTTTGGCGGTTGGTACGTCACTTCCTGAAATTGGCGCAAGTATTGCGGCCGCTATGCGTAAACACACCGATGTTGTGCTTGGGAATGTTGTGGGGTCTAATCTGTTCAACTTGTTTGCGGCAGGTGGCGCGATTGCGCTGGTAAAAACCCAGACTATTGGTGAGAGTTTTCATACTTATAACCACTGGGTTATGGCCATTGCGACGGTAGCTATCGCATTGTTTGTGGCCTTCAAGTGGAAAATTGGCCGTATAATGGGTGTTGTATTCTTACTTGGATATGCTGCTTATATTTATGGTCTGATAAACGGTTTCTCTTTTACGGGGCTTATTAATTCAGCGGCAGGGACGCCGATTTAGTGATTGTAAAAAATGCACTTATAACTGGAGCAGGTCGACGCATAGGTCAGGCATTGGCGACCAGTTTGGGGGCGCGTGGTTTTCAAGTTGCCATTCATTATCGTTCCTCTAAGGCGGGCGCGCAGCAGACTTTGGATGCTGTGCGTGCAGCAGGTAGTGATGGCGTACTTGTACAGGCTGACTTACTAGAAGAGGACCAACTTGCGGGTTTGATAGCAGATGCAACTGCTCAGCTTGGCGGTCCGTTGGGCGTGCTGGTAAATAATGCATCCGCATTCAATGATGATGATTTAAAAACGCATGATATCAAAAGCTGGGAATTACACATGGGTGTAAATTTGCGGGCACCGATTGCGCTTTCTCAAACTTTTGCAAACCAAGTTAGCGATGACGCCAAGGGCTTGATCATCAATATGATCGATCAACGAGTGTGGAAGCTGAACCCAAATTTCTTTAGTTATACTTTGTCTAAGTCGGCTTTGCTTGCGGCGACCCATACTATGGCGCAGGCGCTTGCACCGAATATTCGTGTGAATGGAATTGGACCGGGACCAACCTTGCGAAATGAACGTCAGTCAGCTCAAGACTTTCAGCAACAAGTTGATGCGACATTGACGGGTGAAGGATCTTCGCCGGACGAGATCGTCAAAGCGCTGTTATATTTCTTGGATGCAGAAGCCGTGACGGGACAAATGCTTGCTGTTGATGGCGGTCAGCACCTTGTTTGGAAAACGCCCGATGTAGATGGGGTCGTGGAATAATATTATGAGTAAAATGAATATATCGGCATTTCAATATAACGCAGATTACACGCAAATTTTTCTTAAACGCCTGACGATTCGGGCGCAATTGGGTGTGTTCACCCATGAAAAAGGCCGTACTCAGCCATTAATTTTGAGTGTGCGTGTGTGGGCGAGCGTGAAGCCGGTAAAAGATGATCTAGTGGAAACTGTAGATTATAACCTGTTTTCAGATACGGCGCGTGATCTCGCCGAGAATCAACACTTTGATCTGGTGGAGACTTTTCTCAACACGATGGCTGACCGTATTATGGCGCATCCGCAAATTGTGGCAGGTGAGTTTGAGGCTGAAAAGCCCGAAGCTATCGAAGGTGCTGAATGCGCAGGTGCTGTGGTGTATCGCTGTAAATAGAGCGCTATTTGTGCTTTTTACCGGACGCTTTTTTGGCGGTGTGTTTTAGTTCTTTAGGTGTTACGAATGTGTGTAATACCCAATCATGTTCTGGTGTGGTGCGGCGGAAAACGGCTGCGGCAGATGTGGGGAACCCCATGCGAATGCGAACTTCGTTCTCTGTTGACCCGAGTGCTAAACTTGAGGACAGCAGCTGTATTCCCGGATTGTGGCCAATAACCAACACGCTTTTACAGTCGGACGTCTGAGCTTTCATATTTGTGTGGGTGAGGATCGTGTGAGATTCAGCTAAATAAAGCTCAGGCGATGAGATGGCGGGTGGTGTGCTGAAGGTTGGGCTGATTGCTTCGAGTGTTTCCGAACAGCGTACGGCATCTGAATGGATGATGAGATCTGGACGTGCACCTATTCCGTATAGGGATTTGGCGATTAAGCGGGCATCATCCCATCCACGCTGCGTCAATCTACGTTCATGGTCAGCTTCACCATGACTCGCTGGATGCGTTTTAGCGTGACGAAATAGAATGAGCTCAATCATGGGGTGCCTCATAATACGTGCATGGGATTTTATAATGAGGGTATATCCAGACTTTGGCAAATATGCCTAGCATATTCTGCAATTGGGCGATCATTGATTTGCAATATATGGATTTATTTCTCGAAGAAGGTGAATTTATCCAACGCTAAAGCGTGCAATTGTGCTGACTTTCGGTATTGATGGAGGCAATTGTCGTCAGGTTATCGTGAGCTGCTCTGTCATGAGATATTTTCCGTTCTTTCTTGTCTGTATTGCGTTTGCTATTGCTGTCCTTTCTAGTCTGTATACCGAATGGGCGTGGCTAGCGATTATACCGCTCGCAGTGTTGTTGTGGTTTGGGGTAGCTGACCTCATGCAGGTTAGACATGCTGTGCGCCGCAATTATCCGGTCACTGGACGGTTTCGTTGGTTTTTCTATTGGTTGCGCCCGTTTCTTCGTCAATACATTGTCGAAAGCGAAACTGAAGGGCGTCCGTTCAACAATGAGCAGCGTCAATTAGTTTATAAACGCGCAGCGAACGGCAGCAGTGTTGAACCCTTTGGATCACACGTCGACAATAACACAATTGGGTTTGAGTGGATTGCACACTCTATCGGTGCAGTTGAACCTGCCCCTATTGAAAGCTTGCGGGTGATGGTAGGCGGACCAGATTGCAAAAAGCCGTATTCAGCAAGCGTGCTCAATATTTCCGCCATGAGTTATGGCTCATTAAGTGGTCGCGCGATTGAAGCGCTAAATCGCGGCGCGGCAAAAGGTAACTTTTATCATGACACGGGTGAGGGGGGCGTCTCTCAATTTCACAAAGCTGGAAATGGTGATTTGGTGTGGGAGTTGGGATCGGGATATTTTGGATGCCGTACACCGGATGGAAATTTCGATGCAAAGCGCTTTAAAGAGGTGGCTTCACTTGAACAGATAAAGATGATTGAGATCAAATTATCTCAAGGTGCCAAGCCGGGGCATGGCGGGCTGCTGCCAGGGGCTAAGGTGACGCAAGCCATAGCAGAAACGCGCGGGGTCCCCGTGGGAAAAACTGTGGTATCACCACCTTACCATAAAGCATTCTCAAACCCACTAGAGCTTGTGCAGTTTATCGCTAAATTACGCGAATTATCGGGTGGAAAACCTGTTGGATTTAAACTGTGTATGGGGCCAGCTTATGAATTTCTCTCTATTATCAAGGCAATAATAGAGACAGGTATTAAACCAGACTTTATTGTTGTTGATGGCGCTGAAGGCGGGACGGGTGCTGCGCCTATGGAGTTTCAAGATCATATTGGATCACCCTTGCGGGATGGACTAATCCTCGCACGTAATGCGTTAATTGCAGCAGGATTAAAAGATGATATCCGGCTGGCAGTGTCGGGAAAGATTGTATCCGGCTATGGTATGGCAGCGGCAATGGCGCTTGGAGCGGACTGGATAAATTCAGCACGTGGTTTCATGTTTGCCTTAGGGTGTGTGCAATCTCTCCATTGCCACAATAATACATGTCCAACAGGTATTGCCACTCAAGATCCAGGCCGTGAACGTGGATTGGTCGTTCCAGATAAAGCTGACCGAGTCTACCACTTTCAACACAATACATTGCATGCACTTAGTGAAGTGATCGCGTCTGCTGGAGTGACGCACCCGTATGAATTGGACCCTGATCGTTTGATGATTAAGGCCGATACGATGCGATCTGTGCCTGCGTCTCAATATTATGATCTGCTAGAAAAAGATGCTTTGCTTACGTCTCCCAATGAGACCTATTTGGCGCAAGATTGGGCGAGAGCAAGATCTGATAGCTTTCGCTAATGCGATGGACAGGATAAAATGATGAGAATCCTAAAAGAAGAGATTATTCAGAAAGTTATCTCCAATAGCGGTAAGGTACGCCGCTATCCTGCAACGAGCGCGCTGGTCGGATTATTTCTCGTTATATTGTTTGCCACTTTGTATGGCGTGTCGCGTCCAGCACGTCACGATCGGGATTTTGTGGAGCATTTATCGCGCTTGCCTCATGTGGAGATGGAGGAACAGAGCTTTGAGGTGTTTCCGACACGTAATTGGAGTTATTCTTCTATAGGTCCAGTGCAGAAAAGTTGGCAAGAATTGCCGATTGGATATGCATTCGAAGATTTGAAAAAGACGTGGTTTCTTGTCGAGCCTCACCCAGGTGTTGATGCTATGGCGCACACACTTGTCCTATTTGAATTTTCTAACGACCGTTTGCTTGGATTGACGATTGAGGCCCGGCGTGAGGTGGGTGAAAAATACTCTGCGTTTGATGGTAATTGGGGCAAGTTTGAGTTGCTCTATGTGTGGGCGGAAGCGCGTGACCTAGTTCTGAGGCGCGCGATTTATCTAAATAAAAACATTGAGATTTATCCACTGGATATTAGCCAAGAGCAATCAATCTCATTCCTAAAAGAGATGCTAGGTCAAACGAAACGCATTGAAAATAAAGCGCGTCTTTACAATACGTTGTTTTCAAACTGCACGAATGAGTTGGGAAAGAATGCAGGACTCAATTGGCATCCGTCATTTATACTGACGGGATATGCTTCTAAGCATTTATATAGGATGGGGTTGATTAAGGACAGGGGAGACGGGTTTGTGCAAACACGACAACGCGCCAATATCACAGCTTTTTTGAAGGCATTGCATGAAGATCAACCACAAATGCAAAGTGAGATGTTTGACCAGACTCTACTTATGCATTTGCGAGAGAGATGGTTTAGCTCCACCACAACTGAGCGAAGCTAAACTGAAAGAAATATACTATTCTTTTGCTGATTTACTTTGAAGCTGAATGTAATTTTGAACACCCATTTGCTCGATCATGGATTGTTGTGTTTCAATCCAATCAACGTGCTCTTCTTCATTGTCCAGAATTTTGTTAAAAAGGTCACGTGAGATGTAGTCGCGGACGCTTTCTGAGTATTCGATTGCATCTCGAAGAAGCGGGATAGCTTGGTTTTCCAGTTTTAGGTCAGCTTCAAGAATTTCTTCAACGTTTTCACCAATACGCAATTTGCCGAGATCTTGCAGGTTTGGCAGGCCGTCTAGGAAGAGAACGCGGTCAATCAACCAATCAGCATGCTGCATTTCTTCAATGGATTCTTTATATTCTTTTTCAGCTAGAACACTTATTCCCCAGTCTTTTAGCATACGGGAATGCAGGAAATATTGATTGATTGCTGTAAGCTCGTTCTTCAATGCTTTGTTGAGGAACTCAATGACTTTTGCATCGCCCTTCATGACCATATCCTTATTTTTGTGTCTTAATGTGTTGGCACAAAGAATACTTATTTTCGCCTGCGATAGCAACGAAATTAACGAAAAAATCTAATTTAAACAATGGGTTTGAGAATGCATCTTAGTTCGGGATGCGAATGAAAATCATTCAGCAGCAATATCATTAGCTGTTTCAATATCTTGGCGATTTGAGATCATTTCTGCGATATCGTGTCTGCATTGGCCGCAGTTAAAGCGTGTTTGGTGGTGAGCCATCACAGCAGGCGCAGATTCAGCGCCGGCGTCTATCGCTTCCGATATCTTTTTTTCATTGAGACGGCGGCAAATACAAATGATCATGAGAACTATTTGCAACCTATGAGAATGATTGTCAACAACAAAATCGTGATTTCCGTACTTCATATTTAGCCGAGGTCGTTTTTTCTTAACATCTAGATGGAAGACTGCAGGAAACATTCCAAACATAAGTGTAAGGCCCCGAACTGTGTTTCAGTCTAAGTTTGAATTTGAAAATCGTCGTCGTCTGCTTGCTGTTCTGTTGCTGGCGGGAGTGAGTCCTGCTGCGTTTGCGGCGGGTGATAAAACCAAAGAAGAAAAACCTAAAAAAGGCGATGATGACGTAGTGACCTGCGGCAAGGAAATCGTGGGTAACTGGTTGATAGAGTATGATGCATCCAAATGGCGTGTCATGAGCGATACGACCGAGATTGAGTGGATGATTTCCACGACATTGGACAAAGTCGTCACGGAGGGCTTTTTCATTGAGGCAACCTTGCAGCGTCAAACTGCGGGTGGATATGTCTATCAAGATGAAACGCGGGTATGGTACAATGTGCCAGAGATTGAACTTACAAGCTCATATAACAAAGCCTACAAGGTATTTAGTACGCAATTGGGGCATTCATACCACCGGACGGTCGGGTTTGGCCCTCGCCGCTATTGGGTAGATAAGAATGAATTTTGGTATCCTGCTGATGGCAAATTTAATAGCAAGATGGAGCTAGAAAAGCCAAAAATTGCAAAGGCTTTCATTAATTCATTGGAAACAAAGCACGTACCATTGCGGTTAGAATTATATGTCCCCAACTGGTCTGATCAAAACGCGATTGCCATTGGGAATATGGTTGATCAAAAAGGGCTGGAAGAGGCAGTCAAAATTGCTTCAGAACGCACAAAAGCATTAGCAAAAGAGGGAATGGAATGTTCTATTCCTGATGAACCTGACTTTCTTCCGCCTGAAAAAGAAGGGTGTTTCCTTACTACGGCGACGGTGGGAGCGATTGGTTTGGCGGATGATTGCTGGGAATTGCAAACGCTTCGAAAATTTCGTGATGACGTATTGAAGCCAACGTTAAAAGGGCGGTCTTTAGTCAAAGATTACTATAGTATTGCGCCGGATATCGTGCGGATAATTAATACGCGGCCTGATGCGGCGCGTATTTGGCGATGTACGTGGGCTTTGGGTGTTTTACCAGCAGCAATTGCGGCACATATAGGATGGAATAAAGCGGCGCAAAGTGTGTACAAACACATGACGTCGCGTTTGCAAAAAATAGCCGCTACAACAGTCTGATCCTAGCCGCAGCCAGTACTACGCTGATGCAGCGATGCTTTTAGGCTTATTGGGAAGCAAACGTGTTGTGTTTCCCTTTAAGGTGAAAGCGCGCTTGATGTTGGATAAATTGCGGGATTAAACGCCATTTGTCCTACGCGACATTGACCAGAAGGGCAGGCAGCGTTAACTGCCATACACCAACTGGAGACAAATTTTTATGACAAACCCTGTTATCCCTACAGATATCCTCTCGCCACTCGCAGAGTCGGCTAAAGCCTGGCCTTTTGAGCAAGCACGCGCTTTGCTTAAACGTATCCAGAAACTTGAGGAAAAACAGGGACGTTCAAAGGATCAGCCTGTTGTATTTGAAACAGGTTATGGTCCATCAGGGTTGCCGCACATCGGCACCTTTGGTGAAGTTGTCCGCACAACAATGGTTATGTCAGCTTTTAAACAGTTAACGGCTGGTGCCTATGAGGTACGCTTGATCTGTGTGTCTGATGATATGGATGGTATGCGCAAGGTACCCCCGCACTTACCGTCTCAAGACATGCTGCTTGAACACATCCAGCAGCCTCTTACTGTTGTGCCTGATCCGTTCGGTACTCACGACAGTTATGGCGATCACATGAATGCGCGTTTGTGTGCATTTCTTGATAGTTTTGGTTTCGAGTATGAATTTCACTCGGCAACGAAATTTTACAAAAGCGGAGCTTATGATGCTGCGCTTTTAAAAGCGGCAGAAAAATTTGATGACATTATGAAAGTGATGTTGCCGACTTTGGGTGCGGAACGTCAGGCGACGTATTCGCCATTCTTGCCAATATCTCCTAAAACGGGGCGTGTGCTTTATGTGCCGATGAAAAGTGTGAATGCGCAAAAGGGTGAAATCACATTTGACGATGAAGATGGTACAGAAGTTACGCTTCCTGTGACGGGTGGAAATGTGAAGCTTCAGTGGAAACCCGATTTTGGTATGCGCTGGGCAGCGTTGGGCGTTGATTTTGAGATGTTTGGTAAAGACCACCAAGCCAATGCGCCCGTTTATTCTAAAATATGTCGTATCCTTGGAAATGAGCCACCGACGCAATATGTCTACGAGCTTTTCCTTGATGATAAAGGCGAGAAGATTTCCAAGTCTAAAGGGAATGGGATCACTGTTGAGCAATGGCTGCAATATGCGCCACAAGAAAGCTTGGCTCTGTTTCAATTCCAAAAACCGCGCACAGCGAAGAAATTGCACTTTGATGTTATTCCAAAAGCTGTGGATGAGTATCTGACATTCCTTGGTAAGTTTCCAAAAGAAGAGCCAGCTCAACAGGTTGAAAATCCTGTTTGGCACATCCACTCTGGCAATCCGCCAAGTGAAAGCTCACCAATCTCGTTTGCATTGCTTTTAAACCTTGTGTCAGCGGCAAATGCTGACACCAAAGCAGTGCTTTGGGGCTTTATTTCTAAATATGCGCCGGACGCAACGCCGGACAATACACCTTTGCTAGATCATCTCGTTGGGTTTGCGATGGAGTATTACCAAGATTTCGTGAAGCCATCTAAGACATACCGTGCGCCAACCGATCAGGAACGTGCTGCTTTGGAAGATCTTGCCAGTCAGCTTGAAAGCTATGACGGTGAGATGACCGGGGATGCTTTGCAAACCTTGGTTTTCAGCATTGGTAAAGCGCATGAATTTGAGAATTTGCGTGATTGGTTTAAGGCAATTTACGAAGTGTTGCTCGGGCAATCCCAAGGCCCGCGCTTTGGTGGGTTTGCTGCCCTTTATGGCGTGAAGGAAACAGCTGCTCTTGTGCGCAAAGGTCTAGCGGGTAAGTTGGGCTAAGCGCTGACATTGCATTTGAATTTAAAAGCCCGCTTGAGCAATCTAGCGGGCTTTTTATTACTGGCTCGCCCAGACGATACGGGCGATCCAGTCGATTGAGGCCATGTCTATTTCGCGCGGCGGGTAGGCAGGATTGCACGAGATTAGCTCCACGCGATTGGCGGTTTTGCGGCCTAATAATTTGGCGAGCACTTCACCTGATTTGGTTTTAGCAACGACGCGGTCGCCGCGCCGCACATCCATGCCGGGGGCAACGATAATGCGATCGCCTTCGCGAAAGACAGGCTCCATCGAGTCACCTGAAATTTCTAAGGCATAGACAGTTTCATCGCCCATATCGGGGAAGTGGATGTCATCCCAGCCAGCACCTACGGGAAAGCCTGCATCGTCGAAAAATCCGCCATGACCAGCTTGCGCCAAACCAATCAGGGGAATGGTGCGCCCTTGAAGTCCTTGTGCCATGTCTGCAAATTCTTGCCAGCCCGTGCCTACGGCAGCGAGCGCTTTTGAGAGGCTTTCAGTGGAGGGCCAGCGCGGTTTTGCTCCGTCTGGGCTTGCGCGTTTGGATTTATTGAAGGCTGTCGGGTCTAGTCCTGCAGCCCGCGCAAGGGCGGAAACAGATAGATTATGACGCGCCGCCAGCGCATCAATACCATTCCAGATATCGCTATGTCGCATATGTTAAATGTCCTGTCGTCGTGAGATGATGGGACTATATGCTATATAGTGAGGAAAATAAACCTATACGTTTTTGCTATGTTCTAAAAAAGACTCTGCAAAGTGTATGAAATCTAGTAAAAGTAAGCACCCAAATGATTCGCTCGTCGAAAAGGTTTCATTTGGGTGCATCTAACAATCGCAGGACGATTGAAGGGGAGTATATCGCTTGAATCGGGACTCCCCGTCAATCACCTGCAAATAGCAGGAGACTAAATTATGTATAAATATTTTCTTACTTTTAGTATTAGAAAAGACGGATCGTATCAGACTCGATATAACAATCTGGTGGCTGCAATTGTTGAGCTAAGTTTCAACAGGTGGTCAGAGACGACATCTTTTATTGTTTTTAACTCAAGTTATTCAATAGACGAAATAACCTCTTGTTTGCGGGGTGTTTTAGATCCCAGCAGAGATGTTTTAGTGTTGAATTTGTTAAATGCAGAAGGCACCAGGGTTATTGGAAGCTTAGCAACACCAAATGCATTTTTGGAACATTTTCCTAACGCACTAAATGCTGCTCAAATTGCATAAAAATGTGGCATCTTGTGTTTGCAGGATGCCACCCTCATTTCTTTAACTTGGGTTGAGGAGTGACTTAATCCAGCTGCTGACGCCTTCGACGAGTTGGGTGCCGGCCCAGCCGTGTTTAGGTTTCATTTTTATCACTAGAATGGTGTCGTCTTCCTCAAGCAGGCTTTGGACCCATTCGCGTACTTCGCTCGTGCTGGCTTGTAGCTCTCCTAGCCATGTGGTTTCCAATATGCGGCCTACATTCTGCTCCTCAAACGCTTCGTAAAGCGCGTCATAGTTTCGATCATCGCGCAGATCGTAGGAAATAAGAAAAACCGCCATGTAAAAATCCTTTTGGATGGAAGGGTTTAGATCTATACGCCTAGCTTGGGGTGATAGGCAATTGCTTGTATTGGGTATCCCGCCATTGAAGTGGCTTTAAATTGGTTGAAATTTGTGTTAACCTAGCGTCACTCTAGACGAAAATTACGAGCTTCATTGGCTTGGTCGGAGACTGACGGCACTATTGCCAGTGCCCACCTGATGAGGTGAGAAGTAGGGCTTGCTTACAAGCCATATCCGGCGGATTTATAAAAGCCAATAATGCACCCCGCCAGAGGGATATGTCAGTTTACTGGCAAGGGATCTGACGGGGTGTTTCTACGTCTGAGTTAGAAAAAACCTTCATAAATCAGTTTCATACCTAGCAAACACATTAAGATATAAATGATGGTGTAGAATTTTTCTGTCTCTACGCGCTTGACCAGATAGACGCCGAAAAACGTGGCAGCTATGGCAAGAGGGAGCAGGATGGCGGAGGTTTTTAGGTTTTGGGTTGTCATTTGGCCAAGTGCGAAAAAGGCAGGAACTTTGATCCAATTTAAAAAGCCAAAACAGATCGCTTTGGTGCCGACCAATACATCACGGTGCAATTTTTGAGGAAGCACCCACACATGAAAAGGCGGTCCGCCGGCATGCGCAATCTGGCTGGTGAAACCTGTGACGACGCCCGAGACAAGGCCAAGGACTGGATGGCCTTTGGTTGCTGTCTGAGGTTTGCGGCTACGTTTTTTCCAGAGATTATGCGCACCAAATGAGAGAGCGATGATGCCTACCATACCCATTATGTATTGGCGCGGCAGTGCATCTGCGAAAAGGAAACCTAAGTATACGCCAAGCGCCATACTCGGTAACATAATGAAAACAATACGTTTATTGATGTTGCGCCAATAGGAGAAAATACTAATCGCATCTTGTACGATCAGGATGGGGAGCAATATAGCGGCGGCTGCGAGTGGATCACCCCGTAGAGCGAGGAGAGGCATGGAGACGGCACCCACACCGGCAAAGCCACCTTTTGCAAGCCCAGTCATGATGACTGCAATTGCCGCACATATATAATAGAGAATGTCTGAATCCATTTAAACGCGGTAGCGCCCTATACTAAGCGTGTCAAACCCCAAAATATGCGACCAGATGGTTTAATTGCGGTCGGGTCTGATGCTTGCGCTTTGGATTAAAGACGGGGCTGCGAATGCTGCGAAAAAGGTGACTTCGGTCGGATTGTTTCGCACGGCAGTATTGTGGTCTGCAAACACTAAAACCGTGTCTTTTGAATGGGTTGGCGTACCCAAAGTGTCGATAAAGGCTTGTTCAATTGCGGGTAATTCGCTGTCTTCAACATTGATATGTGCAATAGCTAGCGCACCATCTACGAAAACAAATTCAACGTCGCGCTTTGCGCCAAAATAGACAAATCCTGTGCAATCTATTTGAGCTTGGCTTTTTAGACCTGCAAATTGGGGCGGGTCTATTGGATAGCTTTCAAGCGTGTCGCAGCGAGAATTGAGTTTAGATTCAATAGCTTCTAGTGGAGCGCCGAATTCGATAAGTTTTGGCTTTTCGACAGAATTAGGATTGCCGCCAACATTGCACGCGCTCAACAGAGCGCTGGTGACAAGGGCGATTAAACAGATGCGGTGTCTTGTTGGTTTGAGCATTTGACCTGTCCCGAGTGTGACCAATTCTCCAGTAATTTGGCTAAAGTTGTAGATTTAGAATAGCGCGTCATTTCTTAATAAACCGCATTAAATATCTAAAAATACACTTTGAGCGTGTGGTGTGGAGGTCGCCTTCTGGCCGCCTGTTATATGTGTGCTAGCTCCGACCTTGCAACATGGTGAGGCTATGAAGATTGGCTGACTGTCGCCTGAGGGAGGGTTAGTCTCTGTTAGGTAGGCGGTTGACCCGATCTATCACATAAGGTGCTGCGGCTTCTGAATAATAGAGCGCTTCTGGCGTGTCATTTCGCACGCCCGCAAAATGATGTGCGTAGGCAAGTATTGTATCTTTAGAAAATGTTGGTTCACCAAAAGCGGTGGTAAAAGCAGATTCGAGCGCAGGGATTTCATCAGCTTCAACTAATATCCATGTCAGCATGAGAGCATCATTGACGAAAATAAATTCTGCTAAACGTGGTTTGCCAAAATATGGAAATCCCTGGCAATCGATTTGTGACTGGGTTTCAACATCCGCGATAAGGGGTGGCTCTATCTGACGGATTTCAAGAGATGTACACATCCCATTCAAAGAGGTTTCCATTGCTTGAATAGACGTTCCAAAATGAATGCTATCGGGTTTTTCGACATGCATCGAAATTGGTTCGGAAGGAAGGTCGCATGCAGACAAAGAGATAGCGGCGACGGCACCTGCAAGGCAGATCCGAATTGAGGGCTGTATCAACATTTTGGATAATCCTAAGTAGGGTAAGTCCGCCCTCCGGTAAAACCGGAAGGCGGGAAATTAGGGTGTTACCAGATTTTGATGCGTTTCTCTGGTGGAAGGTAAAGTGCATGGTCTTCGGTAATGCCGAATGCTTCATACCATGCATCAAGGTTACGGACTGGCCCATTCACACGGTAGTAAGGTGGTGAGTGTGGGTCAGTGATAAGTTGCTGACGTGTGGCTTCATCACGGTATTTTGAGCGCCAAACTTGTGCCCAAGACATGAAGAAACGTTGATCGCCTGTGAGGCCATCAATGACTTTGTCTTCTGCGCCATTGAGAGAAAGTTTGTAGGCTTTATATGCCAGTGACAAACCGCCAAGGTCCCCAATGTTTTCGCCGAGTGTCAGCTGACCGTTCACACATGTTTTGCCTTCATCGAGCGGGCAGAAATCGTTGTATTGAGCAACCAATGCTTTGGTTAGGCCGCGGAAGGCTTCAAGATCGTCGGCTGTCCACCAGTTAGACAATGATCCATCCGCACTAAATTTAGAGCCTTGGTCATCAAAGCCGTGACCAATTTCGTGACCAATCACACCACCGATCGCACCATAGTTTACGGCAGGGTCAGCAGAAATGTTGAAGAATGGTGGTTGTAAAATCGCAGCAGGGAACACGATCTCGTTAAAGAGCGGGTTGTAGTATGCGTTGATTGTTTGAGGTGTCATGAACCACTGGTCGCGGTCCATCTCAGTGCCCAATTGCGCAATATTGTCTTTCCACTTCCAGTCAGACGCTGCAACGGCATTATCTAATGCACTATCTGTGACTTTAAGCGTGTTATATGTTTCAAATTCGTTCGGGTACCCAATTTTAGGGTTGAATGTATCGAGCTTTTCTTTGGCTTTGACTTTTGTGTCTTCGCCCATCCACTCAAGCTCTTTGAGGTTTTCAGCCATTGCAAGACGAAGATTTGCAACAAGCGCGTCCATCGCCGCTTTATTTTCTTCAGGGAAGTGGCGGGCGACATATTCTTTCCCAATAGCCTCCCCCAGAATATCTTCAGTTGCACCTACAGCACGTTTCCAACGTGCGCGTTGCTCTGGCTGTCCGCGCATTGTTTTGCCGTAAAAGTCAAAGCTTGCATCATCAATTGATGCCGGGAGAACGCTTGCGAAGTGAGAAAGGAAGTTTGCTGTTAGGTAAGCTTTCCAAACATCGATAGGGGTTTCTTCTACGATTTTGAAGACTTCAGGAAAACCACCACCCAGTTTTGCTGCGTCTTCAGCTGAGAGACCTGCTTCATCAAGTTCTTCTTGAGTCGGCGGGATTTCACCTACGATAAGTTCAGTTTGTCCATTTAGGCCAAGTGCGTTGAGATAATCTGCAACAGGAAATTGCTTCGCCATACCCGCGAAAGCTTCCACTGAAATTTTGTTATAAGTGATTTCAGGGTTACGTGAGATGGCGCGATCCCAATGTGCACCTGCGATTTTTGTTTCCAACGCCATTATTTCGGCGGCAGATTCAGCCGGTGCGTCAAAGCCAGCTTGAGTCAAAAGGAAGGTTAGATATTCAACGTATTTGGCGCGTTGCTCAACAGACTTTTCGTCTTCTTTGAAATAGTAGTCCCGGTCTGGTAGCCCAAGCCCAGAAAGACTTGCTTGGAAAATATAGATGTCAGTTGCTTTAGGATCTGCAAAGACATAGCCGTCAAACGGAGTTGCGAAACCAGCGGATGCAAAGATATTTGCAAGTCCTTCTAGGCTGTCTAATGCGTTAATGCGATCTAGATAAGGCTGCGCAGGGGCTAGACCCGCTGCATTGATCGCATCTGTATCAGAGAAAGCTTTGTAGAACATGCCGATTTTGCCAGAAGATGTGGCGAGATCAGGTGTCGATTTTGCAAGGTCTTCAATGATTGTGCGGACTTGGATTTCTGACTGGTCAGCCAGTAAATTGAAAGAGCCATAGCGTGATTTGTCGGCTGGAATTTCAAATGTATCATACCATTTGCCGTTTACGTGACGGAAAAAATCATCACCTGCAGCAGCGTTTTCATCCATTGCAGTTAGGTCTAAGCCAAAACTTCCAAATTCCGGTGTTTTAGCGGCGACTTCCGTTTTGACATCTTCAACGACTTTCGCCGTTTCGGTGACTGTTTGTTTGGCGACTGAGTCCTCTTGATGCGATTGAACGCTTGCACAAGCTGTCGCTAAAGAAAGAGCTAGCACAGATGTTGCTAGTTTTAGGTGTTTTAGCATGAGATTCTCCTAATTGGTGCGCAAGAGCTAATACGCGTCGCTTTGAAAAGTAAACAAACGCGCAAGATTAATCTGCGCGTTTGTTTGAAACATTACCACTTATTCCGCTGGGTGAGGCAAGCCACGTTGACGGTCTGCAGCTTCAGCTTCGGCCTCTGCATCTCCAGTGATGTCCAGAGTGTCTTGGTCAAAAGTGTACCCGATCGGCTGAAACTTTCTTTTCTTGAAAATCATGGCAAAGAAACGGCTAATTTCAACACCAATTGCATATAGCGCAGGTACAAGAAGAAGGCTCAGGAAAAGGGCGAAGATCACCGCGCATCCAAGAGAGACAACCATCGGCTTGAGAAATTGTGCCTGCATGGAGCGGTCCATGATCATCGGCAAAATACCGATAAAAGTCGTCACCGACGTCAGTAAGATTGGGCGAAAGCGCGACACACCAGATTCGATGATAGCTTGCAGAGCGCCAACGCCATGCTCACGCCGTTTGTTGAGATAGTCGATCAACACAAGGTTATCATTGATCACAACACCCGCCGCCGCAGCGATACCAAAGATGGAGAACATCGCCATTGGAACACCAAGCAGGGCATGCCCAAAGACGGCTCCGGCAAACCCAAAGGGGATGGCAGACATGATGAGCAAAGGTTGCCCATATGATTTGAACGCAATGGCGAGTAGACAATACATCACGAAGAATGCACCAAGTTGTAAACTGATAATTTCACCAAAAAATTCAGCTTCACGTTCAGCAGACCCAAGTGCACCGGAGGTGAGGCCTGGGTATTCTTCTTGAAGTTTTGGAATGAAGTTCTTGTTTACACTTTGAATAATCTCGCGCTGTGACTCACTCGCCACTTCAGCAAATACAGACACTGAGCGCTGACGTTCACGGCGTAGAATGCGGTTGATACCCGGCGCAAATTCAACGTTCGCAACTTCCATCAATGGAATCTCTCGTCCATCAGCAGTTCGAATGCGGAATTGGTTGAGACTATCAAGAGAGCGACGTGCTTCTTCTGGAAGTTTCACCATCACGCGCACGTCATCACCATCACGCGGGAGGCGTTGGACCTCTTCTCCATAGTAAGCTTGACGCACCTGACGGGTCACCTCACGCAGATTGAGACCAAGGCTTTCGGCACCTGATTTCATGGTGAGACGGATTTCTTGAGCAGCTGCTGAGAAGTTGTCACCCACATTATATGCTTCTGCATAGGTACCTAAATGGGCGCGAAGCTCATCAGCTGCACTGCGCAAGACTTCCAAGTCTGGATGGTTGAGGGCAAAGCGGAGACGCGGGTCGCTATCGTTGAAGGAGAAAGCAAATTGCGTTTCTTGTGCGTCTGGAATGTCTCCTGTGAAGGCGCGCAGGTCTTCAGCGAGTTGTTTGGTTGAGACTTGGCGAGGCCGAATTTCTGGCGCTGCAAGTCCGATCCATGACATAACTTGGCCTTCAGAAGACACGATGGATGCATCGCGCACGATGTCAAAATCGAGGGAAGCCCATTTTTCGTTCTCGCTATCACGAAGCGCTTGAACACCGAGTTTGAGTTGGCTTTCAACCTGCTTGACGCGGCTGAAAGGTGTTCCGTCCGGCATATCAATTTGAACAAAGATGAAGTCACCTTCAGTTTCGGGTTCAAATTTGAACGGGACATAGCCATGCTGTACGAGTGCGAGTGCAAACATGAAGAGTGCAATAAAGGCGGCAGCTGTCGCGTAACGCATATGGATCGCAAACTTCAGGATTGGCATATATATCGTGCGAGCGACCCAAAGCAGGCTATCGGCAACTTTACGCTGGAAGTTTGTAAATTGTTTGGTCCAACCTTTTGGGTTTTGCTTTTTGAGGTGTGCCAAGTGGGCAGGCAAGATAAAGAAAGCTTCAACCAAAGAGAAAGTGAGAGCAGCAACAACGGTTAGCGTGAAGTTTTGTGTAAATTGACGCTCTGGGCCGGACAATAATGCCCAAGGTGCAAATGCAATCATGGTTGTGATCACACCAAACAAAACAGGTTTGGCAACAGCTTTGGCACCAACTATGGCAGCATCGACACCTTCATGGCGTCCGCTTTCGACCTCGGTATGGATGCTTTCTCCGATAACAATAGCATCATCCACAACAACCCCAATCACCAATAGACAGGCGAAGAGAGATAGGATGTTAAGGGATACGCCCATGATTGGCAGGAGGAAAAAGCCGCCTGCGAATGCTGTCAGAATACCTGCTGCGACCCAGAAAGCCACGATGGGACGCAAGAAAAGTAACAATACGATCAAGACAAGAAGTGTACCCGTCACCGCAGAGTTGGAGATGATCGAGATCAACTTGCTCATGAAATCATAGTCTGACCAAAGCAAGTGTAGGTGTACGGATTCTGGTAGTGTTTCGTTTTTCTCCTCCATATAGCTTTTGAGAGCTTTGGAGTATTGCGGCAAGTTCATTGTTTCTGTGGCGCGCATCATGATGAACGCAGCAGATTTTCCTTCGAATGATGTCGAGAGATCTTCGTCTACGAAACCATCTATCACGCGGGCGACATTGCCTATGCGGATCACGCCGCCATTTTCAGATTGTTTGATAATTAAATTGTTAAATTGCTCAGCGGTGTCAGCAAGGTTACGTGTTTGAAGCGTAACGCTACCTGTATCTGTGCGTACTTGGCCGCCGCTGCCATTTATGGAACTGCTGCGAATAGCTGAAGCGATGTCATCAAAGGTCAGTCCATATTGGCGCATTGCACTTTCTGAGACTTCGATTGTGACTTCTTCAGGGAGGGTTCCTTGAACTACGGCAAGTTCACCACCCGGAATACGCGCGATTTCATCGCGTACTGTATCAGTGATACGTTTTAGTTCACGCGGGTCAACTTCACCGGCAACAACCATACCAAAGTATTCATTGTTCTGTTTCCACTGCTGGACTTGCGGGCGATAAGCTGAGGGCGGAAGATTGTTGATAGAGTCCACGCGTAGCTTTACTTCGTCGAGGAATTTTTGTGTATCGACCGAGTTAAGGGCGCGGATGTTTACCGTACCACCGCCTTCATAGGCAATCGAAGTGATTGTATCGATCCCGTCCACATCAGCGACTGCTTCTTCAAGACGTAATACAATTTGCTCTTCAGCATCTTGTGGTGAAGCGCCTTGCCACGCGATGGAGACGGAGACACCATTGAACTCACCTCCGGGGAAGACTTCTTGCTCGAGGCGGGAAAAACCGAATAATCCGCCCACGATACAACAAACCATAAGAAGGTTGGCCGCAACAGAATTGCGCGCCCAAAATGAGATGAGACCACCCATTAGTTTGCTCCGCTTACTGTATCAGATGATGCTGAGGCTAAAATATCTTCGCTTGATGAAGTGTCTGTCTCAGTCTCGTTTGATTTGAATGTGCGCACGCGCATACCTGTCATGGCTGCCTGCACAGGGGAAATGATCACTTTTTCCCCCTCATTTAGCCCTGAAGAAATATATACGTATTCTTTCGTTGAACGAAGGACATCGACTTTACGAATTTCAAGAGTCTGAACGAGCTCGGTTTTAGCATCTGACTCTTTGAGTGCGGCACCCGTTTTTGCTTTTGCATCAGCTTTTTTGTTTTTCTCTGCAATGTCGGCGTATTTTTTCTCAATACTCTCAATTTTGGACGTCATCGCTTCTTGAGGGATTTTATACCCTAGTTCTTCTTGGGCTTTTTGGGCAGCTTCGCGCGCTTTTTTGATTTCTTCCTGTTTCTCGTTATCTAAGCGCGTCTCGCGATCAATAATCTCTTCTTCGGATTCATTGATAACATAGACTGTATCAAGTCCACGTAATGCTGATCGTGGAGTGCGGATGATATTGTTGAGTGTGCGTCCTTCAATCACAGCATCTACAAATAGACCCGGTGCGAGAGGTGTGCCGTTGTCTGCACCGGCACCAAATGGATCATCGACCTGACTGAAAATGGAAACGAGGCGGGTTCTTGTATC
The DNA here is from genome assembly GCA_964351655.1 of uncultured Hyphomonadaceae bacterium. Lineage (GTDB taxonomy): Bacteria > Pseudomonadota > Alphaproteobacteria > Caulobacterales > Hyphomonadaceae > Hirschia. The sequence continues at coordinate 83,307 of CAYGPD010000004.1, forward strand.
TACAGAAGCGCCTGTTCGTGTGACGGTTCCGGTCCAGTTGTGTGTTTTTCCACCGACGTCTGCAGTAAATGAAACTTTAGGGCCGGGAGATGCTTTTGTTGCGTTGAATGCGATCGGAAGACCAAGGTCTCCCATTTCTTCATTGGGAATAGCAAGTTCGACCTCAACTGCGTCCTTGGCAAATACTTCACCAATAGGACTGCCGGGAGATACAAACTGACCTAATTCGACAGTTTTTGATTCAACAAGACCATCAAAAGGAGCACGTACTTCTGTGCGTTGAAGTTGTAGTGCTGCGTCTTCAGCTTGCGCTTCAGCAGATGCCAAAGCCGCTTGAGCTTCCGCAAGTTGGGGCTCACGCAGGGCAAGTGGACTTGGGTTTTCGATACCCAGTTCTTTTAGTTCTGTTTTGGCGACTTCAGCTTGAGCCATTACGGTGGCGAGTGCCTGGCGTGCGCTTGCGACCGTTGAGCTTGCGCGGACAGCTGCCAATTTGTAGTCGGCATCCTCTAGGCGGATGAGGATTTCTCCCTGTTTTACAAATCCACCATTTTCAAGATTTGGAGATACATATTTTACGCGGCCAGATACTTGCGGGGAGAGTTGAACTTGGCGTTTTGGGCGTACAGCCCCTTGAGCTTCTACGGACAAAGACACATTTGCCATTTGCGCTTCTTCTGCAAGAACAGCCAGACCGATAGGGCCGCGGTCTTTTTCTTCTGGAGGAGGCTTCATCGCGCCTAAAACATTTCCAACAACGATACCACCACCAATAATAGCTATGGGCAATACGACTTTAAGGATTGATCTGAATTTCATGGTCTTAATTTCCTGCAGGGGCGTTGTTTGCGGGGGTATTAAGGACAGGAGCATCCCCGCCGCCCAACGCTAAATGGTAATTGATACGATTGACGGCGCGTGAGGCTCGCGTCGCTATAAGTTGGCTGTTTGCATTAATCCGACGTGTCTGGGCATCAATCAGATTGAAGATAGAGATGAGCCCTTGTTGGTATTGTCTTTCAGCGATTATTTCAGCGGCTTCGGCTTCATCCATCGCAACTTGCAAGGCTAGCTCTTGTTGTGCCAAAGAAATGTCAGCAGCGCGGGCACCTTCTACTTCTTCCCAAGCAAATAGTACGGCACTTGCATAGTTAGCAGCGGCGGCTTGTGCAGAATACCGTGCAGCTTTAGCTTCGTTGGCAAGGCGTCCCCCATTAAATATTGGAGCCGTCAGGTTGGCAAGGACACGTCCAGCCAGTTGATCTATGTCTAGCAGGTCTTCTACTTCTGTTGAGCGTATGGAAGCTGAACCTGAGAGGCTAAGCGTGGGGCGCATAGCAAGGCGTGCCAGATCTGCACGTAGACCGGAGGCAGCCATTCTAGCTTCTGCTGCTGCGATATCGGGGCGTCTTGCGAGTAATTCCATTGGAGATATATTTGCATCTGACATCGGACCCAATGTTGGCGGTGTTTCTGGAGCGTTGACTTCAGCTGAAGGGTAGCGGCCAAGCAATATTTCTAAGGCGCGGGCAGCGTCTTTCACATTGAGTTGAGCGCGCGCGATAGAAGATTCTGCACTGGCTTCAGCCGAGCGGGAAAGACGGACATCTAAAGTGGTGGCCAAGCCTGTTGCGACACGACGCTCGGTAAGTTGGCGTGCGTTTTTACGGGCATCAAGCTCATCATTTGCAAGTGTGAGTTGAGCGCGTGCATTGGAGAGGTTCACCCACGCGCTGGCTGTGCGGCCAGCAATGGATAGTTTTAGGTTTTCAAGGTCTGCTTGGTTTGCAAGATAGTCTTTGTCAGAAGCGGAAATACGTTTTGAAACTTGTCCCCATAAATCCACTTCCCAGCTTGTTGAAAGCCCGAGCGAAAAGGTGTTTGAATCTGCGCCACCTGAGCTTTTACTACTGAAATTGCGTTCTGCGTCTGTTGAACCACTAAGGCTTGGGAGACGGCTACCGCGCGCTGCGCGTGCTATTGCACTTGAGGCATCTGCTTGAGCGCGTGCAGCTATCAGGCTGGGGTTGGCTTGAATGGCTTCTGCTATCAGTGTGTTCATTGTGTCTGATTGAAATTGGGAAATCCAATCAGTTTGTTCTGCGGGGGCAGGTAGGGTGACAGCCCATTCGTTTGGAACAGTTGTTGTCGCGAGTGTGTAATCTGCCGCGTAATCACCGCTGCCGATGCTGGAACAGCCGCCGACCAAGATTGCAATTGCTGACGTAGAGTAATATTTCATACGAGAGGTATTCCGTTCCAGAAAAGGCTTGTGCGCAGTGCGCATGGATATGGGGGTATATATTTGACATTACGTCACGATTGTCAACAAATAATTATCGAAAAACAATAATTGCGTGAATTCCCAGCTTTTTCTCTATCTGACATGAAAGTGACATTACGTTTAACGTAAAGTAGAAAGACAGGAGTTTTTCTAACCAAGAAAAAATAAAAAACCGAAATTGATACAAAATGCAGTCGAATAATGCGTAAGATCAATTATGGATGGCTTTGCAAGCATTGCATTGCCCCGATCGGCGAGTTCGAGAAAGAATAGGACGGGACGTTGTTAAAAGACATTTGGACGATGCAGCGGTCAAATTTTATATGGGCTCTGTCGACGGGGTTAATTGTGTTTGGGGGATTGAGTATTTTCAATCTCGTTGCATTTCATGTCGCTATAATTGGCTTACTTGTTCTGCTGTTGAGTGTGTTAGTGCGCGGTTTTTATGAAGATCGCTACTTTAAGCAACAAGAAGTGTTGCGAGTTGCGCGCAATGCGGGTGAGTTGACGAATAAAGAATTTCGCGCCGTTTTGGTGCGAGCTATGAGTGAGCCTTGTCTCTTCGTGAATCCTGAAGGACGAGTTGAAGTTGCAAATGACGCGGCGCGTCAGAGCTTTCGGTTTGCAGGTGAAATGCCTGTATTGTCTTCCGTTGTGCGCCGTCCTGAGATGCTGGGAGCGGTAGAGGATGCATTGGCAGAGCAAGAGCCGCAGTATTTTGCATTTGTCGAGCGTGGTGAATATGACCGATCGTATGCGTGCGTTGCAGCACCTGTGAAGACGAATGCAGGTTTAGGTGTTCTGATTACAATGGAAGATTTGACTGCGGTTAAGCGGGCAGAATTAGCGCGAGCAGATTTCCTTGCGAATGCAAGCCATGAATTGCGTACACCGCTTACATCGCTTGCTGGGTTTATAGAGACGATGCTTGGACCAGCAAAAGATGACCATGAGGCGTGGGGGCATTTTTTGGAGATTATGCAAGGGCAGGCTGAGCGTATGCGGCGCTTGATCAATGACTTGTTGTCCTTATCGCGCATTGAGTTGAGTGAGCACAGGCGACCTTCGACAAATGCTGATCTTGCTGCAGTTGTGAGTGAGGTGGTTGATGCCATGGGGCCTGTTGCAGATGAGCTTGAAATAAAGGTCAATATTTCAGGAATAGAAGCAAAGGTCGCAGTGATGGGGGTGCGCGATGAGTTGGCGCAAGTTGCTCAAAACCTAATCGATAATGCGATAAAATACTCAGACCCCAAGGATGAAATTGAGGTCGAGGTATATACCAATCTAAGTCAAGATGAGGCGTTGGAAAAAGCTGGTCGCCGCATGGAGGGGGCTGCGCAATTTTCTATTACAAATAGCCTTGGGCCATCTGGGACACGATATGCTGTATTGCGGGTTCGCGATAACGGCCCAGGGATGGATCGTAAATATTTGCCGCGATTATCGGAACGCTTTTATCGCGTGGATCCAGGCCGTGGCCTCAAAAAAGGAACAGGGCTTGGTTTGGCGATTGTAAAGCACATCGTCAATCGGCACCGAGGCGCTTTTCTCGTTGAAAGTGAGTTGGGAGTGGGGACAGCATTCGGTGTCTTATTCCCCGTGTCTCATGAGGATGAGGAGGTGTCGGATTTGGATCAATTGCTGGAAGAACGTGCATTTCGGCGCGCGGTATCTGCTGAAGCACGATAGAGTGTAGAGTGGTATTGGGGTGTGCAAAAGGCTCGAATTTTAGTTGAGCTAGCGCAGTGCAACAAAATTGTCGCAAAAACATGCTAACGCGAGTTGAGTAAGACATGTTACCTAATTCTCAGTGTACTGTATGTTATGGTATTGAGAATTGATTGCTGAATATTGCATTTGGCATGTCTTGTGTGTTTGGGTCAGAAGCAGCAAACATATATTAAGGGCATTATGAACAGCCAATCTGTATTAAAAATATCCAACGAGCTTGAATTGCTCACCGGTGAAATCGCAGGCATGGGCGGTCTTGTTGAAGATATGCTCAGTGATGCTCTTTCGGCAGTAATTACCTATGATGTTGAATTGGCTTTGGAGGTTGTTGATCGTGACGGTCAGCTCGATAAGCTCAAAGCTAAGGTCGAACATAAGATTTTTGATCTGATTGAGAGACGTGAGCTTAAGGGGCAAGATCTTAGGTTGGCTTTAGCCTCCATGAAGGTTGCGGTTGAGCTTCGCCGGATTGGTGGTTTGGCACGTAGTATCGCTAAACGCACATCTCAGCTCAAAGACTATGAGCGTTCTGATCAAACCAAATCATTAGCGCGTATGGGGCGGTTGGTATCTTCGCAGTTGAAGCGCGTGCTTGATGCCTATGGGGTGCAAGATATCGAATCTGCTCTTGATGTTCGCGAACGCGATGAAGAAGTTGATGAGTTTTACAACTCCATATTTCGTATCATGGTAACTTATATGATCGAAGATGGACGTAAGATTGGTGCCTGTGCACACTTTATGTTTATGGCAAAAAAGTTGGAACGTGCAGGAGATCATTGTTCTCAAATTGCTGAGATCATCCATTATTCCGTGACTGGAGAGTATCCGGCCATCGAAAGGACTAAAGTAGATGAGTTATAATTTTGCAGAGAGTACACGAAGCACTGGAAACAAGCATTCAGCGACGACGCCATATGCGTTGATTGTTGAAGATGAAGAGGCTTTAGTTCAGCTATTGAAATATAATCTTCAAAGTGAAGGTTATGAGGTCGGTGTCGCCATGGATGGTGAAATGGCGCTTTTAATGGTTGAAGAGCGCCAGCCTGATATTGTGTTGCTTGATTGGATGTTGCCAAAGCTTTCAGGTATCGAAGTGTGTCGCCGTTTACGTAGCCGCGATACAACGGGCAACCTACCGATCGTAATGTTGACTGCCCGTACCGAGGAGGCTGATCGCATTCGGGGGCTTGATACAGGCGCAGATGACTATGTTGTTAAGCCATTCTCTATGACCGAACTAAAGGCACGAATTCGCGCTGTGATGCGTAGGATTCGTCCGGGGTTGACGGAAGATAAAGTGCTCGTGGGTGATCTTGAAGTTGATCGCACCGCGCATAAGGTAGCCCGTGCTGGTCAGCAAATTCACTTAGGGCCAACAGAGTTTCGTCTTCTTGACTATCTTATTCAGCACCCCGGCCGCGTGTTCTCTCGTGAGCGTCTGCTCGATGCTGTGTGGGGGTCTGACATTTATGTAGAGGCTCGCACCGTGGATGTGCATGTGGGGCGTTTGCGCAAGGCATTGAAAGTTGAGGGGCTTCCAGATCCCATCCGAACTGTACGTTCTGCGGGGTATGCTCTGAATACGGGTGAAGCTGCTTAGATTTCTTCAGTTTAAATTGTGAATTCTGCAAAAAAATAGCGGCGCTTCTGGGTGTATGAAGCGCCGCTTTTTAAGTTTGGTAAGATTGTGTGCTGGAATTACCCAGCTTTACGAACAGAGTGTCCGTATGTCTCGCGACGCTCGCGGCTGCGACGTGAAGGTTGGAATGCAAGTTTTGCGTGTTCTGAACAGTAAGGTGAATCGCCGTCGGACGCATGTCCACAAAAACCGAAGTTTGGATCTGCTGGGTCTCCGATAGGCCATTTACACATTGAGTCTTGCACGGTCATGACTGTAACCATGTCGCCATTGCCGAGGCGCTTTGGTTTCACATATGCCGCAGGAGCCATGCGCGAAGGAAGTGCGGGTACAGACGCTTCTCTTGCAGGTTTTTGAGCAGGGGATGCCTTTGTGGCAGTTGCTGCAATTGGTTGAGTGATTTGTGGCTTTGGGCGTGCCAGACGCGGTGGACGTTTTACTGGGCGAGAAGGTGTTGCTCTTCCTGAAAGTCCTAGTCTGTGAACTTTTCCGATAACAGCATTGCGGGTTACACCGCCTAATTGTTTTGCGATTTGACTTGCACTGTGGCCTTCAGCCCAAAGCTTTTTAAGCTCAGTTACACGTTCTTCTGTCCACGCCATTAGGTTCTCTCCATCAGCCCGAGCAGTAATTGGTAAATCAAGATATTGTTTTGACTCGCCTATACCGCGCCCTTGTATCCAATATATTGTAGTTAACAAAACGTGAGACACAATATCTCGTTAGGGTTATTCACAGCTGATTCAAGATATAGGTGGGGATAAACCAAATGTTTACCTTTTGATCCATCATTTTTTGCTTTTAGACCTATGCAAATGCGATTCTGTTTCTAAATGAGTAGCTGCAGGGAGTTGAAAATAATGATTGAACACACCGCCAAACCTGAAATTGCTATGACAGATACATCAAAAACAACCCAAAATAATGCTTTTGCAAGACCAAGGGAGTTTGGTGCGTTTAATTGGGTCGGCCTTCAGACACTCTATAAACGTGAGGTTGATCGCTTTTTAAAAGTTGGGATGCAGACTTTATTAGCGCCAGTCGTGTCCGCGCTTTTGTTCATGGTGATCTTTAAGCTGGCTTTTCCTGAACGGGGAGCGGTAAATGGGGTTGCGTTTGCTGACTTTATCGCACCGGGTGTGATCATGATGGCAATATTGAATAATGCGTTCCAAAATACATCTTCTTCGATTACGATTGCGAAGGTTCAGGGAAGTACCACCGACTTCTTGATGGCTCCGCTCTCTTCGTTAGAATTAACGCTCGGATTTTTAGCGGGCGGTGCAGCACGAGGTATTCTCGTGGGTGCTATAACGATGGTCTGCATTGGATTGATTGGTGTTGCGAGTATATCTATTCATTCAATCCCTGCATTTATATTCTATGCAGTTGTAGCGTCCTTTATGATGGCTGCAGTAGGATTGATGGGCGGTATATGGGCAGAGAAATTTGATCACCTATCTGCAATTACCAACTTTGTGATTTTGCCATTAACAATGTTGTCGGGTACGTTTTACCCGATCACTGTTTTTTCTGAACCGTTTGAAACATTGTCTCACTTCAACCCATTTTTCCACTTAATCGATGGGTTTCGATACGCATTTACAGGAGCGGCGGAAGGCTCATTGATGATTGGTGCGATAGCCTCTCTTACGATAGCAATTGTGCTTTGCGGTGCCTGTTGGGCGATGTTAAGCTCGGGCTACAAGTTGAAGGCTTAGTTTTCCAAAAAATCAGACATTGACAGATAGCCTATGGGCGCTCATAGACCATGAGCTTCCGTAGGCTTTTTCCCTTGAGAGATAAGAGGATACCCCAATGCGCGAAGCTATGATGCCAGTATATGGTCCCCCTGAGGTCGTTTTTGAACGCGGCGAAGGCGTGCGACTATACTCATCTGAGGGAAAAGAATATCTCGATTTTATCGCAGGAATTTCTGTAAACTGTTTGGGGCACGCGCATCCAAAGCTTGTGAAAACACTGCAAGAGCAGTCTGAAAAACTCTGGCATTTGTCGAACATGTTTCGGGTTCCTGAAGGCGAACGTTTGTCTGAGCGCTATGCTGCGGATACATTTGCGGACCGTGTTTTCTTTACGAACTCTGGTACTGAGGCTATTGAGTGCGCAATTAAGACGGCGCGCAAATATCATTATGTAAACGGCAATGTCGATAAAATCCGCATTCTATCGTTTGAAGGTTCATTCCATGGCCGCACATTAGGCGCAGTGAATGCTGGCGCAAATCCAAATTACCGCGAAGGGTTTGGTCCTGCAATGGAAGGTTTTACGCACCTTCCGTTTGATGATGCTGAGGCTTTTAAAGCCGCTATGGGTGATGATGTTGCTGCTGTATTAATTGAACCTGTGCAAGGTGAAGGCGGTTGTCGAGAAGTGCCTGAGGCGTTCCTAAAGCTCATTCGCAAAATGTGTGATGAGTTTGGGGCATTGGTTATTTATGATGAAGTGCAATGCGGTGCAGGTCGTACAGGTAAGTTGTTTGCATATGAATGGTTTTCTGATGTGAACCCAGATATTATCGCTGTGGCTAAAGGTGTTGGCGGCGGTTTCCCGTTGGGTGCGTGTCTGGCAACAGAAGAAGCAGCGAAGGGCATGAAGCCGGGATCTCACGGATCTACATATGGTGGGAACCCATTGGCTATGGCCGTCGGGAATGCTGTGTGGGACGAACTTACGAGTGATGGTTTCCTCGAGAATGTTCAGCGTGTGTCCGCAGTGCTAACGCAGTCTTTATCGAGTTTAGTAGACCGTTATCCTGATCTTGTGGATGGTCTGCGTGGTAAAGGCCTGTTGCGCGGTCTGGCGTTAAAGATTGACCCTATGAAAATTCGTATGAAAGCCTTGAATAAAGGCTTGCTGGTTGGCACCGCTGGTGGTCAGGTTGTGCGTTTGGCACCACCTTTGATCATTAACGATGATGATGTATTTCAAGCGATTAACGTGTTGGATGCGTGTCTTGCCGAAGTGCAAGCTGAAATTCAAAAGGAGAACAATGCATGAGTGTTCGCCATTTCCTAGATATTTTTCCACTTCCTGCTTCTGAACTTCGCAGCATTTTAAACAACGCGATTAGTCGCAAAAAGGCGCGCTTGGGAATGCCCAAAGGGGCTGTTGATCCCGACGCCGTTCTTAGTGGCCGTACACTTGCGATGATCTTTGAAAAAAGCTCAACGCGGACACGTTTGTCTTTTGACATGGGGATTCGTCAATTGGGCGGTACGTCTATTGTGCTCAATGCGGCTGATATGCAACTTGGACGTGGTGAAACTATTGAAGATACGTCTCGTGTGCTATCTCGCATGGTGGATGCTGTAATGATCCGCGCGAACAAGCATGCAGATGTAGAAGCGTTTGCAGCTGTTGCGGATGTACCTGTAATAAACGGGCTGACCAATCAGTCTCACCCATGTCAGATCATGGCTGACCTTCAAACGCTTGAAGAGCATGGCCTCGATCTTAAAGGGGCGCGTATTGCGTGGGTTGGTGATGGAAATAACGTGGCTGCAAGTTTTGCGCACGCTGCGTCAAAATTTGGCTTCTCACTCGCGATTGGTACGCCAAAAGGATATGAGCTTCCTCAAATTGATTTAGAGCGTGGTCGTCAAGATAACGGTCGTATTGATATTTACAGTGACCCTGCTGAGGCAGTAGCGGGCGCAGATGTTGTCGTCGCGGATACATTTGTATCTATGGGTGATACAAATGCCGAGAAAAAGCTAAAAGATTTGATGCCATTTCAGGTGACGCAAGCATTGATGGATAAAGCCAATAGTGGTGCTAAATTCTTGCATTGTTTGCCAGCTCATCGCGGCGAAGAAGTTTCGGCGGAAGTAATTGATGGGCCGACATCGCTTATTTTTGATGAAGCTGAAAACCGCTTACATGCTCAAAAAGCTGTACTTGAGTGGTGTTTGACTGCCTGATATTTTTGATAAAATCTAAAATAATTAAGGCACCGAGAGATCGGTGCCTTTTGCGTATATAAACTCATGCCTCGGTTTAGCCGCTAGACCTGTTCAGTGGGTTGCAATCATTGTAAAATAGACCAGATATACTGGATAGACACCCATACAGTGAGGAATAGACCATGGTAGGTACACGTGATTATAACGGCATCACACTCGATGAAGCGGGGCGTGGCCGTATATACGGATCAATTCTCGAAACTGTAGGAAACACACCGCTTGTGCGGGTTCCGTCGCTTTCAAAGGCGGAAGGCCTTGAGTGTGACTTCCTTTTGAAGCTTGAGTTTTTTAACCCGATGGCAAGCGTAAAAGACCGCATTGCATTGGGTATGATTACCGATATGGAGATTACAGGTAAACTGAAACCGGGTATGACCTTGGTAGAACCAACATCCGGAAATACTGGTATCGGTCTGGCTTTTGTGGCTGCATCAAAAGGTTATCATCTGATTTTGACAATGCCCGAAAGCATGTCGATTGAGCGCCGCAAAATGCTGACAATTTTAGGTGCTGAAATTGTGCTCACGCCGAAAGAAAAAGGTATGGGCGGTGCAATTGCTAAGGCCAATGAATTGGTTGCTGAAATAGATGGCGCAATTATGCCTAGCCAATTTGATAATGGTGCGAACCCTGCCATTCACGAGGCAACAACAGCACAGGAAATATGGCGCGACACAGCAGGTGCTGTTGATGCTGTGGTTTCTGGAGTTGGTACGGGTGGTACATTTACGGGTTGTGCGCGTTTCTTGAAGGCGCAGAAACCAAGTGTTCAAATGTTTGCTGTTGAGCCAGAAGCAAGCCCTGTACTTTCCGGAGGTGATCCCGGTCCTCATCCGCTGCAAGGTATTGGTGCGGGATTCATTCCTGGGAATATGGATACCAGTTTAATGGATGGCGTTGTAAAAGTTGCAAATGCTGATGCTTTGGGAATGGCGCGCCGCCTCGCACACCTTGAAGGGGTTCCAGTTGGTATTTCATCCGGTGCCGCTGTGAAAGCAGGGCTTGAAATTGCTAAACGCCCAGAGATGAAAGGCAAGACAATAGTTGTTATTATTCCGTCGTTTGCGGAGCGCTATCTCTCTACTGTTTTGTTTGAAACACCTGACGTTTGATATAGATTGCAAAAAAAACTTCACTCACCCCTGCAAAATGGGTGAGTGAAGTGTTATCTGCCCAGCATGATACAATTTTCTTCAAATAATACATCAGCATTTAATGGTGCTGATTCAGTGGCGAGTTTTCAACTTGAAAACTCTTCAGTGCGTGGTCGCGTCACTAAGCTTGGCGATGCGTCGATTGATAGCATTCTAAAGCGCCACGATTATCCTGTGTGGGCTGCCCAAATATTGGGAGAGGCGCTTGCCTTAGCTGTTATGGTTGCGGCGACTGTAAAGGTTTCTGGGCGCATTATGGTGCAAGCTGAAGGGGATGGCCCGATTAAATTGCTTGTTGCTGAGGCGCGTACTGATGGCGGCGTGCGGGGTTATGTACGCCTGAATGATGCAAAGTGGGCTACACTCGCCCAAACCCATCAAGATATTGCTCCATCTGTACCTGAATTGATTGGGGAAGGCGTAATAGGACTGATCATTATTCAGGATCAAGAGGGTACAACTCCGTATCAAGGCGTTGTGGCGATTGAAGGCAATACGCTTGCGGAATGTGCACAAGCTTATTTCAACCAGTCCGAACAAATCCCGACTCGTGTCAAATTGGCTGTTAAGCAGGTTGAGGAAATTGGTGGCACCGTGCGTTGGCGTGCAGGTGGTATGATTATTCAACAAGTTGCCAGCGACAAAGCACGTGGTGATACGAGCGATGAGTGGGATACTGCACGTGCATATTTTGATACGCTCTCTGTTGAAGAGTTGACCTCTGAGAGCCTACCATCGGCAGATCTGCTCTATCGCTTATTCCATGAAGAGGGTGTGCGTTTGGAAATGCCGTTGCAATTGCTTGATAGTTGCTCTTGCTCTGCTCAGAGATTGACTGCGGTGCTAGCAGGAATGCCAGAATCTGAAATTGTAGATATGGCGAAAGGCGAAGGCGAAGTTGTTGCTGACTGTCAGTTCTGCGGTCGGATATATCATCTTCCAACGGACGACATATTTAAATATGTCGGTTAGTTGCGCCAGAATGATGGTGAAAGAATCACAAATACTGCGATCAACTCCAATCGTCCAAGTAGCATAGCGACCGTACACATCCATTTTGCTGCGTCTGGCAGGGGCTGATATGTTCCTGCTGGACCGACGATTTCACCAAGGCCGGGTCCCACATTACAAATGGTCGCTGCGGCCGCTGATATGGCTGTCAGTGGATCAAGTCCCGTGAGTGCTAGTCCACATGCATGCACAGCGAATGTGGCCAAGAATAGGAACATAAAGATCATTATCGATTGAAGCGTAGCTTCTGAAACTGGTTTGCCTGCATATAGAATATGAGAAACTTGGTGGGGCCGGATCATTTGTTTGGTGTAGGAAATCATTGCTTTCCAAGCGATGTGTACTCGGAAGGTTTTGAGGCCACATGATGCAGACCCAGCAGCGCCCCCTAAAAACATCATGAGAATGAACACTGTTGCAGGAAAGGCTCCCCATTGGTTGAAGTCTTCAGTACCAAACCCTGTCCCAGACAAAATAGAGACAATGTTGAACATCACCATCCGAAATGCCCCTTCAGGTCCAATTTCGAGAGAGGGATGGGTTCCAACAAAGATTGCAACGACGATGGAGGCAGCCAGCGCCATACACATCCAAACGAGTGGCTGGGGATCCCTTTTATAAGCTTTCCAGTCTCCATGTATTGTCATAACGAGCAATGCAAATGGCAAGGAACATATCGCCATGAAGAATATCGCAACGATGTCAGCATGTCCTTCGACATAAGGTGCAAAGCTCGCATCGGAGGGGGCAAATCCACCAGTCGAAACTGTCGACATAGCCATAACGATTGCGTCAAATTGCGTCATGCCCGTCATGTGATAGAGGCCCGCGCAAATGACAGTTAAACCGATGTAGACATATGTTGTTTGTAAGGCAATCTCACCGATACTAGGCAAAAATTTATCGGAATTATCTGAGCTCTCCAGATGGAAGAGCTGCATCCCCCCAACACGTAATGACGGCATGATGGCGATTGCCATCACAATGATACCAATGCCACCAATCCAGTGAAGCATGGCACGCCACAGGTGCAAACTTGGAGGATATGACTCAATATTGGTCATAATCGTTGCGCCGGTTGTTGTGAGTCCGGACATGCTTTCAAACATTGCATCAGTAAAGCTCATCCCAAACCCGATAGAAAATGGGGTAGACGCAATTATCGTAATGAAAACCCAAAGTAATACCGTCAATAAGAACGCATCATGCGTTCTGATAGGCATTTTGTCATGGCGTGAGGAGAGTGCTGTGACTGATCCTATAGTAATAGCGGTGATTGAGAGTAAAAAGAAAATACGCCATTCGCCGCGACCGGCCGCAAGGTCTGCGACAACGCACGGCAACATGAATAGCCCAAGGCATAAGGTCATCAAGCCATTTGCATATAATATTGGGCGCAGTTTTAATTTAGAGCTCAAGATCGTTGCTTAATTCGGTCTGGAGGAATCGTAAGGGCTATCCAGTGAGAAGGCGGGAATATCAACAAACATATCTTCGCCGCACCCGTTAGAAAACAAAAACTGTCCCTGCATCATGCCTGAAGGAGCTGTTAGTGGTGCCCCTGAAGAGTATTGAAATGTTTTTCCAGGTTCAATCACTGGGGTTTGTCCTACAACGCCTTCGCCTTCTACTTCGTGCATCCCACCATTGCGGTCTGAAATTTTCCAGTGGCGCGTCATGAGTTGAACAGCATGATCGTTGGTGTTTTTTATTTCGATTGCATAAGCCCAGACGTATCGGTGATCGCTGGGGGAAGACTCGGCATCGAGAAATCGCGGCGTCACACGAATGACAACGCCGTTTGTTTCACGTTCATATGTGTGTACAGGACTCATTCCAGAACAACTCCTTTGTAAAGCGATTGGCTTCGCTTTAATTGTATAGGCATTGCATTAGTCATGCCACCAAATGTCTTGCCATTATCTATACGTGACCGTTTAAAGTGCTAAATCGAGCGCTTTTGAGAAGTCTGCAATCAAATCATCAGGGTGTTCGAGGCCAATTGATAAGCGTACCCAGCTATCGTTCAATCCCACTTCCGCTTTTTCCTCATCAGAAAGTGTGCGGTGAGTGGTAGTTGTTGGATGACAGATGAGTGATTTTGCATCTCCAAGGTTATTGGAAATCGTGACAATATCCAATCCGTTTAGGAGCTTGAATGCGCTTTCTTTTCCGCCTTTTAAAGAGATCGCGATAAGAGACCCACCTTCCGATTGTTGTTTCTGGAAGATATCATAATGTGGGTGATCTTTGCGGCCTGGGTAACGCACAGCAGCTACTGCGGGATGGTCAGCAATGAAATCAGCGAGTGTTGCAGCTGTTTGATTCATGCGGCTGACGCGTAATTCTAGTGTTTCAAGTCCTTTTAAAACAATCCAAGCATTGAAAGGTGAAATTGCTGGGCCTGTGTGTTTTAGGTAGCTATCGAATATTTCATCCATAGCTTCTTTTTTGCCTAAAATAGCTCCTGCAAGAACGCGCCCTTGGCCATCCATATGCTTTGTTGCTGAATAAACAACCCAGTCTGCGCCCAGTTCAAGTGGTTTTTGGCCAAGCGGAGTTGCAAAAACATTGTCGACAACGAGTTCTGCGCCTGCTGCGTGGGTAAGGTCTGCTATAGCTTTGATGTCCACACCATCTAGGAGTGGGTTAGACGGGCTTTCTATCAGCACAAGACGTGTTGGCTTGCTGAGGGCTGCCTTCCATGCATCTAAATCATCACCATCTACAAATTCAGCTTCGATTCCAAATTTTGGCATCAGATTTTTCAGAATCCACGTACAGGATCCAAATAAAGCTTTAGCCGCAACAATGCGGTCGCCTTGTTTACAAGGAGCAATCAAAGCAGCTGATATAGCTGCCATACCCGATGATGTGCAACGACAAGCTTCAGCGCCTTCAATCATTGCGAGCTTGTCTTCAAGCATTTTAATCGTAGGGTTGGCATAACGAGAGTATACGAAACCAGGTTCGTCTCCAGCCATGCGCGCTTGTGCTGTTTCAGCATTTGGGTAGCAATAGCCAGACGTTAAGAACAAACCTTCGGATGTTTCGCAATATTCAGAGCGCATCCGTCCTCCATGCACTAAAGTTGTTGCAAGTTTAGGGGTGTCTTGGTTTGACTTTTCGTTGTTGTCAGCCATAGGGAAGATGTTCCTTGTTTAATGGTCTGCATAGGGATCGCGATAATTACAAAGGGTCAAGTCATGACCGACGGCAAAATTAAAAAAACTTCGATTGGTGTACTTCCGGACACGCAAATTCATGCATTGTGTGACTCTGGCGTCATTTCTGCTCAAGGCGGTATCGAAAAAGATCAGGTTCAGCCTGCATCCATTGATTTACGTTTAGGTGCAAAAGCCTATCGCATGCGAGCAAGTTTCCTGCCTGGACCTGAAAAATGCGTACGTGATTATTTTGATGATGATCTCGTTATGCACGAACTTGACCTTTCTGAAGGCGCGGTGCTGGAAACGGGATGTGTCTATCTGGTGCCTTTAAAAGAGGTGCTGAATCTACCTGTTGGGTTGTCAGGAGCTGCAAACCCCAAAAGCTCGACTGGGCGTATTGATGTATTTGTGAGGATGATTTCCGACCATTCCGACCGGTTTGATGCTGCACGTGAGGGATATAGTGGTCCGCTATATGTTGAAATTTCTCCGAGGACATTTTCCATTCTTGCGCGTGAAGGCGATCGATTGTTGCAGTTGCGCTTGCGCCACGGGCAGCAAGAAACAATCCGAGAAGAAATCTTCTCGATTGATCTTAAACCAGGTGATGATGACATAGCTGGCTATCGCGCTAAACGACACTCGCGCGTGCTGGATTTGAAAAACATTAATGGCCATAAAATAGATGATTTTTGGGAGCCAGTCCGTCCCTACAATGGTGCGTTGGTTCTTGATCCGGGCGAATTTTATATTCTGGCATCAAAAGAAAAAGTGGTTATTCCCGTAGATGAAGCTGCTGAAATGGCTCCGATTGCGCCTGAATTTGGTGAATTTCGTGCACATTATGCTGGATTTTTTGACCCCGGCTTTGGTGTAGAAGGGCTTGAGGGGAAAGCTGTTTTGGAGGTGCGCTCTCGCGAAGTACCGTTTATTCTCACAGACGGTCAGCCAATGGGGCGGCTTGTCTTTGAACCAATGGCAGATAAACCGCGTGTGCCTTATGGTGCAGCAGGTTCATTTGCCAATTATCAAGGGCAAGGCTTGAAGCTATCTAAACACTTTGGATCGAAATAATACTCACTTATGCGGAGCATGAGCCTCCACCTAAAACACAAAAAGTCGCGCAATATGTGTGGTTTAGCGGAACAGATTTGCGGGAATCTTGTAAAGTTTTCCCCATCTCGAAGCGTTGGTCGTAAGGTAGGAGCGTGCAAGGCAATACAGTGGGGGATGTATGGCCCTTGCGTTTTATGACCATGCGTTGGTCAGCACACATGATGTCTTCTGGAGACTTCTTTAGAATTCCCCAGCAGTCCGTCGTAATTTCAGGAGGATCAGAATCGGGTGTCATTTCGGGGAAGATGACGAGTTGAGTTGGGTTGTTGGCGTCAATGTTAAAGTTGTGATTTTTGAATAAATTTCCAAAACTTTGGCGGGCTAGTTTCTCATCTTCATTGTATAGCGCACGGCCAGCTATTGCGATGTTGAAATTGTTTGCTGAAAGCCATTTCAGGCCTTCCATCGCTATATCAAAACTGCCTACACCGCGTTCTTTGTCGTGAAATTCCGCAGAAAAATGGTCCAAACTTACGCGCATTATAAGTTTGTTTTCAAAGCGGTTTTTAAGGCCCAGTAAACCAGATTGAACACGAGGTCGCATCATGGGCTGCATTGCATTCGTTAAGACAAGGGCTGTGTGGCCATTTTCTAGTGCCGCTTCAATCATGGCAATAGCATCGGGTGCCATAAAGGGTTCACCACCCGTAAAGCCAATTTCGATACAGCTTTCGTTGGCGTGTTCCAACTCATCCAGATAGGGGAGAATATCTGCTTTGGTGAGATAAACGAGCCTATCATTTGTGGGGGAGCTTTCAATATAGCAATTGACGCATTCGATATTGCAGAGTGTTCCTGTATTAAACCATAATGTTTTCATGTGTTTAAATGGAACTTTTGCCCTCGTCTCACCTTTTGCAGTGATGCGAGGGTCATCGAATTTTTTAAGTGTGACGTGGGTATTGCTCATAAATATGTGTTTTAGAGGACGGATTTTATTTGCATAGTCACAATGATGTTAAATGCTGTGCGAATGAGCGTGAGTGAGGATAAATATGTCTAAAATCAATGCATTATCTCTTGCTCAAATGTTAGAGGCGACGGCACGGGCTGTATATGATGTGCGAGGACCACGTGAGATGCATCCGGGGCAGTGGTCGGTGTTGCGGTTTCTTGCGAGCGCGACTGAAAATCTAAGTGATGTCAATGGTGTAGCGGCGCATTTGGGCGTGACGCAGGGGCCAGCATCGCGTGCAATTGCAGCATTGGAAGCCAAGGGGCTTGTGGTTGGAATCGTTCAGGAGAGTGACCGACGCAAGCGGCGGATAAATCTGACCGCTGCGGGCGAATCATTGCTTAAAGATGATCCTATTTTACGGTTAGAAAATGCGATATCAGCCCTTGATGAGGGGACACAAATAACGCTTCAAGATGCTATCGGAAAAATTCACAAAGCACTGATTTGATTTGCTATTCTGCGTCAATTATTTTGCCGTCTTCCATGCCTGCATCCATTGCAAGCGAGTAGGCTTGAAAAGCTTCAGCTTCGGTTGCCCACGGCCCGAGATAAACGCCATAAAAGTCCATTCCGTTGGCTTGGCGGGGGATAATGCGCGCTGAACCAATTGCATAGAGTTTGGCGTGAAGACTTTGAGCATTGGCAAATGAACGGAATGAACCTGCCTTTATCATGTAGCCTGCTGCTCCTGTGGGTAGGCTCTGCAATGGTTCTGATGTCGGTGTGGTGATGCTTTGCTCTTGGCGTGCTTCTACCAAGGGTCTTCCCAGCGGAGTGCCTGATTGAAAAGTCGGTCGGCGCGGCACCATTTGATCGTTTTGAGCTTGGCGTAAACGCGCTTGTGCCAGTTCTTGTCGCTCTTCATCCGGCATCGGCACCATAAGTGATTGTGCGTTTGCGTTTCCAACTCCAAAAATTGCAATGGCGATTGAAAAAGCGATTTTTGACGAAAGAGACATGGCGCGACGCCTTTAAAAGTGAGCTGGTTTGACAATAAAAAAGCAGGAATTGGTTAAGCATTAACTTAGATTGGGGCGAGTTCATGATGAGGTGTTGGTTTTTGCTCAAGACCTGCTTATGTAAGCGCTTGATCATTTTTTAAGGAAGCATTTCCATGTCGCACGCGCCAAGCAATTATTCATCGGATAAAGCCACACGCTATGATGAAGTGAGCGCGGAAATTTTGTCCGTTGTTGCGGGAGAAACAAGCATCACAGCACGTTATGCGACAGCGTCTTGTTTATTGGCACAAGCGTTTGCGCCAGTGTATTTCTGGACAGGGTTTTATGTGGTTGATCCGCTGAAAGAAAATGAGCTTGTCGTAGGACCGTATCAAGGCACGTTGGGATGTTTACGGATACCTTTTGGACGCGGCGTGTGTGGGGCAGCAGCAGCAACGTGTGAGACACAGGTTGTTGAAGACGTACATGCATTTCCCGGTCACATTGCCTGCGATAGCCGCTCAAATTCTGAGATCGTGGTGCCTGTGTTCAACGCAGATGGAAGCTTGGCAGCAGTGCTAGATGTGGACTCAGAGCAGCACGCTTCTTTCGATGAAATCGACAAAGAGAAGCTTGAGGCATTGTGCGGGAAGCTATTGGTGGTTTGATCGTGTAGGCAAGATAATATTTGGAAACCCTTATGGCGCGCCGTAAAGAGTAGCGACGTCAGGAGGAAGTTTGCTCATGTCGATCGTGATGCCGCGCTCAACACTGACCTTGCCTAATATTTCTCCAATTTCCTGTGGCGAAGCAGCTTGAGTATTACGGACCTCTATTGCAACAGCGTCAAAAAAATCTCCGAATTTGCCTTCCGATGTGCCAACTAGAACGAAGGACTCTTCCTCGGTATCATTCCAGAATGCGTGCATGCCATTTCTTGGAAGCATCACAAAACCACCTGCCGTTATAGTTCTGCGTGTGTCACCAGCCATGAATGTAAGAGACCCTTTGCGGAGGTAGAAAAATTCATCTTCATTTGAGTGGGTGTGGGGTGGAGCGCCAGCTGAGTTTGCAGGAATTTTCAGCTCAAAAAAACTCATTCCGGCAATATTGGTATTGGGTCCAGCAAGTTCTCGCGTTTCATGTAAAGGAAAGGCTATTAATGTACCTTCATCTTTGTCTAAAATAACTGGAGGGATAGTTTTTTCTTCCGAACTTTTGGGTGCTTCACCGCATGCAGTTAGTGTGATTGCACTAGCAATTGCTAGCGTAGATTTTGATAAATACATTGCCGCCTCCCCATTGCTTGAAAAATTTTGGTTGAAATTTAACGCTAGGTCAAGGCATGTCAAAATTCTTGTATTAAGCTCTCAATTCTCAACGAACTTATGAATTGAGAGCTTAATAGGGGAGATTATTCCCCCGGTTTCAAATAACGGTCGAAGAAGGCGAGGCGGGTGTTCATGAGGTGGATGCTCATGTCTGTGTCGCGTACACCGTGGCGTTCGCCTGGATAAGTCATCATCTCAAACGGTTTTCTTAGCTTTTGAAGTTCGGCGTAAACGCGAGTTGAGTTGTCGAATGTGACATTGTCATCCGCCATGCCGTGGATCATTAACATGGGGGAATTTAGGTTCTTCAAATGCGGGAAAACCGAGGATAATTCATAGCCTTCGCTATTGTCTTGGGGCGTATCCATATAGCGCTCTGTATAGAAGGTATCATACAAGGCCCAATCGGATACGGGCGCACCCGAGACAGAAGCTGCGAATGTGCCTTCGGGAGCTTTTAGTGTGGTCATAAGGGCCATATAGCCACCATAAGACCAACCATTTAGACCGATGCGGTTTGCATCAATATAGGGCAGTGATTTGAGGTATTCCACGCCTTGGAGCTGGTCGATCACTTCCACTTCACCTGTGTGACGGAAGATAACATCCTCAAACTTTTTACCGCGATTGAATGTGCCGCGATTATCAAGGCGGAAGACGACATAGCCGCGTTGTGCTGTCATGACGTCAGATAGAAGCCATTTTTTGCTAACGCGCTGGACGTGTGGGCCGCCATAGACTTCGACGATTGCTGGGTATGATTTTGATGGGTCAAAGTCATGAGGTTTGGTGATGGAGTAGTGCAGTATTTGGCCATCAGCGGCGGTGAGCGTGCCGTATTCTGGGGTGACGTGCGCATCCAAATAGGAAGCATAGGGATGCGTGTCATCGAGTTTGTTTTCTTCAACCCACGCAATGCGCTCCCCATCAGCTTTATAGAGGGCTGTTTGAGGCGGCGTGGTTGGGGATTGGAATGTGCCCACATAGCTTTGAGCGTCAGATGCCATATTGATGGACCATTGGCCGCCTGCTTTTGTTATGCGCGTGATGGCTGCGTCGGTGTCTTTGTAAGATGCGCGGTAGAGACTTGTTTCAAGAGGCGTGTCTTTGTTGGCTGTGAAATAGACATATCCATTTGTTTCATCTACGGCCTGAATAGCGTCAACGACCCACTCACCAGATGTGATTTGAGTAACTTTACTTCCATCGCTATTGTGCAGTGTGATGTGGCGATATCCGCTTTCTTCAGTGGACCAAAGGAAACGGCCATCTGATAGCGCGCGGAAGTCAAAAGATAGATTGATCCAGTTTGGTTGCTCTTCGACATACGCTATAGAAGTGTCGCCTGTTTTTAGGTCTACGCGCAAAAGTTCGATGCGAGTTTGGTCGCGGTTGACGCGCTGCACGAAAAGCGTGTTTGGTCCGGCCCAATTTACGCGAGCAAGATATGTGTCGGGCGATGCATCAAGTTTCACTTGGACGCTTTTTCCGGTGGCGCGATTTTTCACGAAAAGATCTACAATCGCATTTGGCTCACCTGCACGCGGGTAACGTTGCTCAATGACGGTGACATCACTGGCGGAAATGTCAAAACGAGGGATGATAGCAACGGGGCTTTCATCGACGCGGGTATATACGACGTGGGCATCATCGGGTGACCACCACGTACCTACATAGCGGCTCATTTCTTCTTGGGCGACAAATTCGGCAACGCCATAGGTGATTGCATTGGCTGGATCAGCACTTGGCGAGATTTGAGTTTCATCACCGCTTGCAAGGTCTATTGCGTAAAGTGCGCCATCGCGGATGAATGAGACTTGGCCGCCATTGGGAGAAATTTCGGCATTATATTCAAAACTTTCAGTAGCGGTGAGCTGCGTGACCTGCGGGCCGTCTTCGTGTAATTTTACGATATAGAGATCGCCGCCAATCGGGATAAGAATCTGTTCGCCCTTCGTGTCCCAGCTATAAGAGACTATGCCCGTTGTTCCGGCGATACGTTTGCGTTCGCGGAGCGCTTTTTCTTCTTCTGAAAGTTCAAAGCCTTCAGGCTCTAGCAAAGTGGAATCTACAAGTAGGGAGGCTTTGCCGGTTGCCACATCATAGGCCCATAAATCTTGGCGTTGTTTGTCATCTTCACGTGATTGCAGAAATGTGAGCTTGGTGCCATCCGGTGAGAAGCTTACGGAGCTTGGGGACGGACCATTTATAGATGGTGATCCGGCGAGGCGTTCAGGGGTGAGGAGTGTCATGCTTGCTGCTTCTTGGGTAAGGTTTTGCGCGACATTAGAGTTATTTGTGGCAGCTTCAATTGGGGTGGAGGAGTTTGTGGAGGATTGTCCGGTGTTTGGTATTGAAGTGCATGCAGAAGTAAGTGCGAAACTGAGCGCGATAAGAGAAACATGTTTCATCATAGTATGAATTTGACCCCGAGATATGCTTTAATTGCGTATTTAACGGGTAATCTATCCCAAACATGGGCGCGAGCAAGCGCTGGTGCTTATTTTACTGTGATAAGGGGTGAGAACACGCATTTGTGAGGTCATGTTAATTTGCTTGCGGGGATTTTGCATGTAGCAGGTGGATAAATTATCGGAGAGAGATGAAATGGCGTTTGTAAAAAAATATTGGTTCACACTTGTGATGGTCTTGGCTGTAGGTGGCTTTGTGGCGTTCAACGGTGTTGGCTTTTTTGGCAAAACAGCGTCTGAATCTGAATATGTGTATGATGGCCGTCCAGAGATATACGCTGTGACATTCTCTTCCGCATGGTGCTCGACATGTAAAATACTCGAACCAAAACTTGCTGAAGTCGCACCCGATTTTGCCAATAAGCCCGTAAAATTTGTGAAATTGGATTTTAGCCTTGGACAAAGCGGTGCGCCCGAAAAGACTGCGCGAGATCTTAACTTCATACCTGTTTACGAAAAATATAAGGGCGGAACAGGTTTCACGCTTCTGATTGATGCCGATACAGGGGAGATAGTGGACAGACTTACTGTGAAACTGTCCTCTGATGACATGAAGCAGGCTTTAGATATGGCGATCAAACAGGTTGTATAAAGGGTTGGGGTTATACTCTTGCCCATGCAAGCTGTGATCTAAAGTAATCTATAATTGCTCTTCTGTGCTTGATGATCAAACGTATCGTGAGATTGGCACCATAAAGGATGCCATAGAAGAGTAAGCCTATGAATAGACCATGGGCGAGGCTTTTTAAAACCGCCATGTTCGTTTTTACAATAACAACCTGATTTTGACTTTGTGTCTCGACTTCCACTTCGGTGAGGTGTTTTTGAAGCCATAAGGGAATGCGTGTTTTGATGTTGCACCCAAATTCATTGACGCAATTGGGCTGAATATCTGGCGGCATGTAATATTGAGGTTGGACTTTTACAGATTGGTAGGCTGCTGGTGACCCTTTATTGAACCATGTAATTCCGGCGGCTATGACAGCGAGTGTAATGCTTATCGCAATTATGAGTTTTTGAATGCGAGACATTAAAATGCGAGCCTAGTTTTTAAAATGAAATCAAGTATTAGATCGTGCGATTACATATGCTCGAATGTGTTTTACATGTCGTTAAAAAGGTATGGGAGAGTTTTGGTTAACGGAGATTTTTAAGGGGATTTTTGAAATATTGTTTCTGTAAGCCTCCACTTGCTTTCCGCGCTCATTTCCGGCATTAACTCTGGTCTCAATTCATCCCCGATTAGAAGAGTTATCAGCGCACATGGCTATTAAATACGTTTACCAGCTTCAAGGTTTGTCCAAGACTTATCCAGGTGGCAAAAAAGTATTTGAAAACATTCACCTATCATTTTTGCCAGACGCGAAAATCGGTGTTGTGGGTTCCAACGGTGCGGGTAAATCAACGCTGATGCGCATTATGGCGGGCGTTGATAAAGACTTTGGCGGTGAAGCGCGCGCTGCTGAAGGTGCGAAAATCGGCTATCTTCCGCAGGAACCGCAACTTACGAATGGTGATACCGTTTGGGAAAACATCATTGTTGGATGTCCTGAAAAAGAAGCTTTCGACAAGTTCAATGAAATCTCCATGAAAATGGCTGAGGAATACTCAGACGAATTGATGGAAGAGATGACGGTTCTACAAGAACAAGTGGACCAGATGGATGCTTGGGATATTGATTCCAAGATTGAGATGGCGATGAATGCGCTTTGTTGTCCGCCACGCGATGCATTGGTTGCGCCGCTATCTGGGGGTGAAAAGCGCCGTGTTGCGATCTGTCAATTGCTGCTGTCTAAGCCTGATATGCTATTGATGGATGAGCCGACCAACCACCTTGATGCCGCGACCGTTGATTGGCTGCAAAACTATCTGATGAATTTCCCTGGCTGTGTGATCCTCGTGACGCACGACCGTTATTTCCTTGACCAGATTACGACATGGATGTTGGAGCTAGATCGCGGCCAAGGAATTCCATATGAAGGCAATTACTCTCGTTGGATTGAGCAAAAAGCTAAACGTATGGAGCAAGAGGCACGTGAAGAAGCGGGTCGTAAACGTACGTTGAATAAAGAGCTTGAGTGGGTGCGTTCATCTCCAAAAGCGCGTCAGGCTAAATCCAAAGCACGTATGTCTGCTTATAATGAAAAAGCATCAGCAGCGGAAAAAGAGAAAATTACAACAGCTCAAATTCGTATCCCACCCGGTGAGCGTTTGGGAAGTGTTGTTGTGGAGGCTGAGGGTCTGCACAAAGGCTATGGCGACCGTCTGCTAATTAAGGACTTGAGCTTCCGCCTACCGCCGGGTGGTATCGTGGGTGTTATCGGTCCAAACGGTGCAGGTAAAACGACATTGTTTAAAATGATCACTGGTAAAGAAGGGCCGGACAAGGGAACTTTCAAGGTCGGTGATACTGTACAGATGGGTTATATTGATCAATCGCGTGACAGCTTGAATGACGAGAACAATGTCTGGCAGGAAATTTCTGATGGTCTAGACTATATTGATATTGGCGGAGTGCCGATGGCATCGCGTGCGTATGTGTCTGCCTTTAACTTCCGCAAAACGGATCAGTCTAAGATTGTAGGAAAGTTATCGGGTGGTGAGCGTAACCGTGTTCACCTCGCGAAAATGCTTAAAGAGGGTGGAAACCTGCTTCTCCTCGATGAGCCGACAAACGACCTTGATGTGGAAACATTGCAAGCGCTTGAGGCAGGTCTGGATGACTTCCCTGGGTGTGCTGTTATCATCTCGCACGATCGCTGGTTCCTTGACCGCATGTGTACGCACATTCTTGCGTTTGAAGGTAATAGCCATGTGGAGTGGTTTGAGGGTGATTTTTCATCCTACCTTGAAGACAAGAAGAAACGCTTGGGTGAAGAGGGGGCTGCTCCTAAACGTCCAACCTTCCAGAAATTTAGCCGCGATTAGATTGCTGCTTTGAAATTTGAATAAAAGGGGATGTGAGCTTGGCTTACATCCCCTTTTTTAATCAATTAATATATTGTCTGATGTGGCAATTTTGGGTGCGAGTGGGCTATCTTTTGCGGCCCAACTCGTTACTTCTCCACTGGCGACGGTTGCGATGGCTTTCCATTGGTCATCAATATATTGCAAAATATATGTTTGTTCCCAGCCAACAATTGCGTCGCCATCTTTATTGAAACTGGTGTCTCGCGTTCTGACGCTAAGCGTATCTGGGGCGATCTTGAAGATTTCTGAGACAATTTTCTGCACAGTTGTAATACCAACCGATTTGCCAAATTCACCCATAGTTTCAAGGCCTTCTTCAAAGGCCTTAATATCTGTGAATGCAAGACTTTTTCTGTTGGATGTCACCAGGCAGGGGAGCGCCCACATTTTAGAGACTTTTTTAAAGTCATATTTGGAGAAGGCATCAGCATATGCGTTGAAATAGTTTTGAATGTCGTTTTTTAATTTGCCCGAATTAAGGGAGGTTGCGGGGTCGGTCATTGTTTTAGCTGACTTTTACTTCTTGTGTTGCAAGTTGATATTCTTTGTCCCTCTCATGCGCGATCAGACCGCGACATGTTTCCCCGTCATACCCAAATTCTCTTAGAGTGCGTGATGCAAGCTGTAGACCTGCTTCAATAGCTTCAGGAACTACAAAATTTGCACCAGCATTATATAGTTCACGTGCGTGGATGGCGTCTTTAGCACGAACGATGATCGGAATATCCGACCGT
Source organism: uncultured Hyphomonadaceae bacterium (assembly GCA_964351655.1). GTDB lineage: Bacteria > Pseudomonadota > Alphaproteobacteria > Caulobacterales > Hyphomonadaceae > Hirschia. The sequence goes on from CAYGPD010000004.1 coordinate 108,806, forward strand.
AGCTGGCGTGCTGCTCTTACCATGGATTCTACCGAACCGGCGTCATCGAGTGTGAGTACGGTCATTGCTGCACCCATAATTCCCGCTTTTTCTAGTATCTCTTTGCGAGATGCATCTCCCAAATACACGGGCCATCCTTCTTTACGAAGGGCGTTTACGCGATGAGGTCTGTTCTCCAAAGATACAAATTCTGTCTTCTCTGATTTGAGAATGTGGCCAACAGTTTGACCCACTCGGCCAAACCCCACAATGATAACATGCCCCTCAAGGGTTGAATAATCACTAAGAGGTTCTGCACTTTCTGGTATTTGTTTATCAAACCGTTTAGCAAAAAGTTGACCTAACGTTGAAAATGCGGGCACTATCATCATAGAAATGCTTGCAATTGCAGTCACAATAGTTGCGTCATTTTGGGAGATGACATTGCCGGATAAACCAGCAGCCAAAACGACAAATGCAAACTCTCCAGCAGGGGCGAGTAGAAATGCTGCTTCAAGGGCGGTAGACATTTTTCCTGTAAAAAGGCGGCATGCTATAACAGCTATTGCAAGCTTTATCGAAAGAAGGCCGATAAGGCCCAGCAGGATTATAGGAAATTGATTCCATATTGCGTGTAGGTCTAGCGCCATGCCAATGGTCATGAAAAATAGGCCTAGTAGCAAGCTTTTGAAAGGCTCAAGATCCACTTCTGTTTGGTGTTTAAACTCGGTCTCACCCAGCATAAGACCTGCCAGCAAAGCACCCAGAGCCAGCGATAAGCCGGCACTTGCAGTTAGGACTGCCGCTCCAACAACGGTAAGCAGCGTTGTTGCAATTAGAAAATCACGTCCGCCAGTATTTGCAGCGAGTCTGAAAAGTGGACGTAGTAAGAAATGTCCGATGAACAAAATAACTACAATTGCGGATATACCGTTGAAGACAGCTTGAAAAATGGCTCCTGACAAATTGGGGGCTGCAGATTGCGAAAGAAAGCCAGCCAATATGAGGATAGGTGCGACGAGAATGTCTTGAAAAAGCAGTACACTAAATCCTGTGCGTCCTGCGGGCGTGGCAGCGCGATGCTCACTAATAAGGATTTGCATAACGATCGCTGTAGATGAGAGGGCTAGCGCAAGGCCTATCAAAGTAGCTGCTGGAGCCGTTAATCCTAACATGTATGCGGCGATAGCGAGCACAATGGCGCTTATGCCGGATTGTAGACCTCCAGCGCCAAAAACCAATTTGCGCATGGCCCATAATTTTTCAAATGATAATTCTAAACCAATTAAGAAAAGTAAGAAGAGAACCCCAAGTTCAGCGAAGGGTTCTGCAGCTTTTGACTCGCTCATCGTCACATATTCGAGCATTGGCCAATGGTGTGTGAGCGCGCCCATGCCCATTGGACCAAGCGCAATGCCCGCTAATATGAAACCAAGCACAGCGGGAACACGTAGGTATCTTAAAATCGGTACAACAAGACCGGCCGCAAAGAGAAAAACAATCACATCTTTGATTAGAATGTCTTGTCCGGCATGTACCATATTATATTCATCTCCATTGATGCCGTAGGTTGTTGCGATGTGTTAGAAATAGAATTTCAGTCGCATTTGAAGTGGAAAGCAAGCACGATTTTGGTCTTGAGCGTGATGACATCTTAATTGGACGCTGTCGCGCGTATTTTAGTCATGATGTCCCGCAAAATAAGCGTTCAATTTTCTAAAGTTGCAAAAAAATACTCACACAATCAAAGTTAGATAGTTGGCGTAAATTTTTCAAATGAAGCGAAAATTATGGGTTGGATGCCGTAAAGTATGTTGAATTTTACGAATTGGTTAGCTCTATATTAGGGCAATTTTACTATAGTGCCGTCTTGAGAGTGCCAGATTGGCGTTTGCTTTGGGGCAAGTTTGATGCAAGCAATTAAGTGTCTATTATTAGAAGATAGCGCGACGCAAGCCAAGATCATGTCGTCCATATTAGGGCAGGCAGGTTTTGAGTGCATGATTGCGTTGTCCGTTCGGGAGTATAAAGGCAAGCCAGAATTATTTGACGCTACTTTTGATCTTGTTCTGATTGATATTAATTATGGTGGTGTTTCTGGACTTGAGCTGATTGATGACGTTCGTAAGCGTTGGCCTCAAGCTGTAATCGGCGTTATGACGGCTGATTCTACAGATAATTACAGTGGTTTAGTGCAGGCGCGAGAGCGCGGTGTTAAGATCGTGTTGAGAAAGCCGTTTGGATTAGAGGAAGCTCGATCAGTAGCATCTGATGTTGTATCTATTCGTGCTAGTGGCGTTGCGCGTCTACATGTTGTTGTGATTGATGACAGTAGGACATGCGGTAAGGTAGCAGCAGGTGTACTGCGCCCAAGCGGATATAAAGTTACGGTTTTTGATAATGCTCAAGATGCGATAGAGCGTTTGAGTTATGATCAGGTCAATGTCGTGATAACGGATTTGTTCATGCCGGGTACTGATGGGCATGAAGTAATAAAGCTGGTGAGAGATGTCTGGCCGCATGTTGCTCTTGTTGCGATGACTGGAGGCACTGATGGATCTGACATTGCAGGGCGTGAGTTAAAAACTGCACGTGGACATGGAGCAAATGCTTTGCTCTTTAAGCCATATGGGGCCGAAGAAATGTTATCTGCTGTTCGGCATGCGTTAGAAGAGCAGAGCGAGATAAATGGAGATGGGCCTGTGTCTGTCCCAGCTCGCAAGATAGCGTCTGGTGGAAATCGCAATAGCGTGTATCTGGATGTTTAAAATACAATAAAGCCCCAAGACATTATGTCTCGGGGCTATAAATTGATTTCAAGGCAAGAGAATTAGTTCAAGTTTAGGCTTGATCCACCAGAAGCGTTATCTTTTTCTGCATTCAGCTTCTCAGTCATTTCATTGATACGTGAAATGAGGGCTTCTACACTACCGTTTGATCGGTCGAGCAAAGACACAAACTGAGCTTGCTGCTCTTGAGCTAGCCAGATTTGGCTTCCTTCAATATTCAAGGCGACATCTAGTACACTGTAGGTATCGGCCCCTTTTTCTTGGCGGACGCGCCATTCAACATTGAATTTTTTGCCTGAGCTTGGTGCTAGGATGCGTGTTTTTACGACTGAGTCACCAGGACGTAAATCTACTGAGCCGACAACTTCAATTTCCTCGCCGCGAAAACGGTCCAATTGAACTTCGTAGACTGCAAGCGCGTATGTAATGAAGGCTTTTGAATACGCTTTGAATTCGGCGTCAGTGAACTGTCTACCATAACGTCCAACTGCAAATCGTGCGACTTTATCCATATCTGCAAATGTGTTCATATAGCTGTTGAACTGTGCTGTACGGTCTTCTCGGGTCAAAGAGGGTTGGTTTAGTGTGTGTAGAACAATATTTGCATTCTTTTCGACATATGCTTCAGCTTTCTGGTCTGCAAAAGCTGCGCCTGCTATAAAAGTGCTGGCGAGTGCGAGAGTGGTAATCTTTTTAAGAATAGACATGGAAGCCCTCCTAGAGGCCCTTAACAGTTTGTATCGTCAGTATTCATCATAACTAGGCAAATCTTCGTACGCATTAGGGTTTTCTTCGCCATTTCTTATGGCGGCGTCCCTTGTTTGGCCATAAATTCGCCTTGCTGCAGTGTAGGGGTCGGCTTGTTGCTCACGGAAATCAGCAATGAGTTCGATTACTTTCTCACGGCCAGAGAGAACGCCAAGTACGCTACGGCCAGTTCTAAACTCGGTATCGCCAGAGAATTGAGCATATGTGAGGGGTTGGAAGGCAATGTCAACTCCGGATCCTAGCAGGTCACGCGGATTGGTTGAGCCTAGGATTGGTAGCACAAGATAGGGGCCATCACTGACACCCCATTTACCGAGTGTCTGCCCAAAATCTTCTTTCTTACGCTCTATTCCCATGCTGCCTGCGACATCCACGAAGCCAACAACGCCAAGAGTTGAATTCAGAGCGAACCGTCCTACTGTGTGAGTTGCGTTTAGCACGTCACCTTGCAAGAGTTCGTTTGCAAACGTTACAGGTTCTTTGAGGTTTGCGAGAGCATTGGATACTCCTTCGCGCATGTCTTCCGTCGTAACAAAGCGATATCCTTTCGCCGTCGGCTCCAGAATTGCTTTATCGAGCGTATTATTTAGCGCGAACATACGACGGTTAAACCCTTCATAAGGGTCATATACTGTCCCAGGCGCTGCAACCTCTGTCGAAGCGCATCCGCCCAATCCTAAGATTGTTAAGGCAGAAATCGATGCTATTTTCATCATAAACCAATATTCCCCTCACGTTAGGCTGGCATATGTGCCTAATGGAAACTAATTTCAATAGGCTGTGACGTATCTCTTTGTCTGTTGTTTCTAAAAGGTCACAATATCAGACAAGGTGTTTGAAACATGTCAGTAGGTATAGATCAAAGAAGTTTATCGAATAGTGTCGTCATTGTAATGAATGCAAACAATTTCGCTTGATAGATCATATAAAGATATGTTTATATGCGAATATGGAACACTTTTTTCTAGATGACATGGTTGATAGTTTGCGCGCGGCTGGTGAGGCAACGCGTGCTCGCGTGCTGGTGCTTTTAAGTCGGGGTGAACTTTCTGTTGGTGAATTAGCGCAAATATTAGGTCAGAGCCAGCCACGTTTGTCGCGTCATATGAAGTTTCTAACATCTGCGGAACTAGTGGAACGTATGCCTGAAGGCGCGTGGGTATTCTATAAGTTGCCGCGTAAAGGTGCAGGGCGAAAACTCGTTGATGTTATATTATCGCTAGTGAATGCTGAAGATAAGGGGGTCTTGCGAGACTTATCTCGGCTGGAAGAAGTGCGCGCTGCACGTCAGAAAGAGGCTGTGGCTTTTTTTGAACGCTCAGCTGAACAATGGGATGCTATCCGCGCACTGCATTATCCTGAGAGTGATATTGAAGCAGCAGTATTGAAGTTCGCGGGTGAAGGTACTTTTGAACGTGTGATTGATTTGGGCACTGGCACAGGGCGTATGCTATCTTTACTTGCACCCAAAGCACATGCAGCAGATGGCGTTGATTTGTCCCATCAGATGTTGACTATTGCGAGATCGAATCTTTCGAGTCCGCAGTTCAACCATGTAGAGGTGCGTCATGGAGATGCGACCAGTACGCCTTTTGATGATAACTGCGCGGATCTAGTTGTAATTCACCAAGTTCTACATTTTTTAGATGAGCCAGAGCGCGCAATTATGGAAGCCAGTCGGTTGTTAAAGCCGGAAGGGCGCTTGTTGGTTGTTGATTTTGCTCCTCACGAGCTTGAATATCTTAGACGTGATCAAGCTCATAGGCATTTAGGATTTGATGAAAGTTATTTTGCAGATTGGTGTGAGATGGCCGATCTAAAGTTAGGTCTTAGCCAAACGTTTGAAGCTCCCAATACGCAATCGGCCGTCCATCAAAAGGGACTTGCCGTTAATATTTGGACAGCCACCAAATTAGCGTTACCCAAATTATCGAATTTGACCCCGAAAGAAGAAACAGCGTGAGCAATCTCAATATATCATTTGAATTTTTTCCGCCTAAAACGGATGCGATGGAACAACGTTTATGGGATTCCGTTCAGCGGCTTGCGCCTCTGGGGCCGAAATTTGTGTCGGTGACTTATGGCGCTGGTGGGTCTACGCGTGAGCGGACGTTAGATGTCGTTGGGAAGATTGCAGCAGATACGACAAATGCAATTAAAACTGCAGGACATATAACGTGTGTGGCTGCAAGTAAGAGTGATGTAAATAGCGTTTTGCAGAGCTATTGGGATAGGGGTGTTAAAAGCGTTGTTGCTCTACGCGGAGATCCTGTGGAAGGAATTGGAGCAAAGTATGCTCCACATCCTGAAGGCTACAGCTATGCTTCAGATCTGATTGAGGGTGCTAAGGAAATAGCAGATTTTGATATTTCTGTTGGTTGCTATCCAGAAAGTCATCCCGAGGCTCGTAGTCTGCAAGCTGAACTTACAAATTTAAAACGCAAATTTGATGCGGGCGCAGATCGTGCGATTACGCAGTTTTTCTTTGAGCCTGAAACTTTTTTACGTTTCCGTGACAAAGCACAGGCGGCGGGAATGGATAAACCTATTGTGCCCGGTATTATGTTGCAGTCCAACTTTGGCGGTTTAGCACGTATGGCAGAGATGTGTGGTGCCTATCTGCCGCCCAAATATGCAGATTTATATGAGGGCTTAGAAGACGACCTCGAGACAAGAGATTTGGTAACAGCACACTTAACTGCCGAGCTTTGCAACAAGCTGGTAGAAGAAGGTGTGAAGGACTTTCACTTCTATACAATGAACCGCGCGGGACTGTCGCTTGCGACATGTCGCTTGCTAGGCGTAAAGCCAGCCAGTGCAGCTAAAGAGGCAAACACATGAACCGTGAACAGCGACTTGAGAAAATAACCAAGATAGCGAACGAACGTATTCTGATCCTTGATGGCGCAATGGGGACGGAGCTTCAGACCTTTAAGCTGACTGAAGAAGATTTTAGAGGTGAGCAATTTAAGGATGTGGATCGTTTTCTAAAAGGCAATAACGATCTTCTAAATCTGACCAAACCTGAGACTGTTCAGGAAGTACACCGCCGCTATTTCAATGCAGGTGCCGATATTGCTGAAACCAATACTTTTTCGGCAACAACGATAGCGCAGGCTGACTATAAGCTTGAATCCCTTGCGGCCGAAATCGCGCGTGAAGGTGCTAGATTGGCGCGGGAAGTCGCGGATGAGTTCGAGACAGAAGATAGCCCTAAAGCTGTCTGGTCTGCGATAGGACCAACGAACAAGACGCTTTCATTGTCGCCGGATGTAAATGACCCGGGATTTCGAGAAGTGACATTTGAGGATGTTCGCAAAGCCTATTACGAACAAGTTGCGGCAATGGCGGAATTTTCGGATGTGTTTTTGATCGAAACTATATTCGACACGCTAAATGCAAAAGCAGCGATTAAGGCTGTAAAAGATTGGGAATTTGATACTGGCGAGTCACGCCCAATTGTGTTGTCAGGCACAATCACGGATGCATCGGGACGTACTTTGTCAGGTCAAACGACAGAAGCATTCTGGTATTCTGTGCGTCACGCAAAGCCTTGGGCAATTGGCCTGAACTGCGCATTGGGTGCAGATTTGATGCGCCAATACGTAGCCGCATTGTCTCGCGTGGCTGATACACGCGTGCTTGCTTATCCAAATGCTGGGCTACCTAATGAATTTGGAGAGTATGATGTGTTGCCTGAAGAGCAAGCAACTCATCTAAAAGCATGGGCAAAAGATGGCATTGTGAACGTGTTGGGTGGGTGTTGCGGCACGACGCCGGCGCATATTGAAGCTATTGCTAAAGCGGTGAGAGCAAGTAAGCCAAGGCAAGTGCCAGCTATTGAGCCGGCAATGCGTTTGGCCGGCTTGGAGCCATTTGTATTAAGTTAGGCTAAATTAATGAACGGTGACCCTTCCAAAATTCTAGAATCGGGTGAGGCTAAAATAGGGCGATTTCTGCTGCGCATGGCTCTGGCTGTTGCTTGGGGGGTGGCTGCTTGGATCGTTTTTACGCGCGCTGAGAGTTTAGATATTTCCTACACAATGAAGGTTGTTCTGGCTGGGTTTGCAAGTGTTATGGCGATTGTCTCATTTGTTCAGGCGCTAGGCAATTATGGCCCTGAAACGCCCTTAAAAAATCATGATAATGTGGGTGATAGACCTGCTGATAAGACCGAAACGAAAGACGATATATGACCCAATCAACCGCAAACTTCGTCAACGTCGGTGAGCGTACGAACGTCACAGGATCGGCTCAATTTAAAAAACTGATCCTTGAAGGCGATTATGCCAAGGCAGTAGATGTGGCGCGTCAACAAGTAGAGAATGGCGCACAGATCATTGACGTGAATATGGATGAAGGAATGCTTGATGGCGAAAGAGCCATGATTACATTCCTGAATTTAATCGCGGCGGAACCTGATATCGCACGTGTTCCTGTGATGATAGACTCTTCTAAATGGAGGGTCATTGAAGCGGGACTTCAATGTGTGCAGGGTAAAACCATTGTGAACTCGATCTCTCTAAAAGAGGGTGAAGAGCAATTCATAGAGCAAGCCCGTAAGGTGATGTCTTTTGGTGCTGCTGCGGTTGTGATGGCATTTGACGAAGTTGGGCAGGCGGATACAGAAGACCGCAAGGTTGAAATTTGTACTCGTGCTTACAAGGTGTTGACCGAAAAAGTAGGTTTTGATCCGAACGATATTATTTTCGATCCCAATATTTTTGCTGTCGCTACAGGTATCGAAGAGCACAATAATTATGCAGTAGATTTTATAGAAGCTACGCGCCGGATTCGTAAAGAATGCCCGGGCTGTCATATTTCTGGTGGTCTTTCAAACGTGTCATTCTCTTTCCGTGGGAATGAACCGGTACGCCGCGCAATGCACTCTGTATTTTTATATCACGCTATTCCCGCGGGAATGGATATGGGGATTGTGAATGCAGGCCAGCTTGATATCTATGATAATATTGATGCGGACCTACGTGAGGCTGTTGAAGACGTTATACTGAACCGTCGTGCTGATAGTACAGAGCGTCTTGTTGATTTGGCTGAAAAATATCGCGGACAAAAAGGCGCTGAAGTCGTCAAGGATATGTCTTGGCGAGAACAATCTGTAGAGAAGCGGATTGAGCACGCATTAGTGCGCGGGATTACAGAATTTATCGTTGAAGATACCGAAGAGGCTCGCTTGAGCTTTGCCCGTCCTCTGCATGTGATTGAGGGGCCGTTGATGGACGGTATGAATGTGGTAGGGGACTTGTTTGGGGCTGGTAAGATGTTCCTTCCGCAGGTGGTGAAGTCTGCGCGTGTGATGAAGGCGGCTGTCGCGCATTTACTTCCTTTCATGGAAAAAGAGAAAGAAGAGCTGGGCACGCAAGACGAGTCTAACGGTAAAGTTTTGATGGCGACCGTGAAAGGTGACGTGCACGATATTGGGAAAAATATTGTGGGTGTGGTTTTAGCTTGTAATGGGTATGAGATTATCGACCTTGGTGTGATGGTGCCAGCTGAAAAAATTCTGGAAGAGGCCATCAAACAAAAGGTGGATATAATCGGGCTATCAGGTCTGATTACTCCTTCGCTCGACGAGATGGTATTTGTGGCGGCTGAAATGCAACGCCGTGAAATCAATTTGCCCCTTATGATTGGCGGAGCGACAACAAGTCCTGCGCACACTGCGGTAAAGATTGAGCCAGTCTTCAACGTTGCGCCGATTATTCACGTTTTAGATGCAAGTCGTGCTGTGCCTGTTGTTGGTCAGTTATTGTCAGATGAAGATCGTCCAGCATTTTGGGAAAATACAAAAGCCAATTTTGCGCGCATTCGTGAACGTCGTTCAGGTGGTGTTGCCAAGCCGCGTATGCCGATTGAAGAGGCGCGTACTGATAAAACGAAGATTGATTGGTCTGCTTACACACCGCCCAAACCATTAAAACCTGGACTGACCACGATTGAAGATGTCGATCTAGCTGAATTGGCGCGTTATATTGATTGGACACCGTTTTTCATGAGTTGGGATTTGAAAGGCTCTTTCCCAGCGATACTTGAAGATGAAAAACGCGGAGAAGCTGCGCGTACATTGTGGGCCGATGCACAAGCTATGCTGCAGCGTTTGATTGGTGAGCAATGGCTGACTTGTAAGGGCGTGGTTGGCATTTGGCCTGCAAATGCTGATGGGGATGATATTGTTGTTTGGAATTCGGAAGAACGCGATGAAGAAGCTGCACGCTTTTTTACAATCCGTCAGCAAATGATCAAAGAAAATGATCGGGGGCAGACAGCACTATGAGACTATATGGCACCCAAAGGTGAGGGCGCTGATTGGCTTGGTGGTTTTGTGGTAACTGCTGGGCATGGTGAGAATGAAAAAGCTAAAGAGTTTGCTGAAGCGGGAGATGATTACTCTTCTATTCTTGTAAAAGGATTGGCGGATCGTTTTGCGGAAGCATTTGCTGAAATGCTTCATGAGCGTGTACGTAAATCCATTTGGGGTTATGCGCCTAACGAAGCGTTTGATAATGAGGCGCTTGTGAAGGAAGAATATGATGGTATTCGACCAGCCCCGGGCTATCCTTCTCAGCCGGACCATACAGAAAAAGAAACTCTGTTTAAGTTGTTGGAAGCAGCAGAGCGTACAGGGGTTGAATTGACAACATCCTTTGCGATGACACCGCCTGCATCTGTGTCAGGGCTTTATTTCGCACATCCAGAGACAGCATATTTTGCTGTTGGACGGATCGAAAAAGACCAAGTTGAGAGCTATGCGGAACGTAAGGGGTGGGAGCTTCGTAAAGCCGAACGCTGGCTTGGGCCGATCCTGAATTACGACCCTAACGCCCTGTAAATTTGTCGCTAAGGTAGCATAAAACTACCTTGACGTGTCATTTAGGGTTGTTAGTCTTTCCCAAACTTTGTTGAGGAAGATGCATATGAGAATGATGTGGATAGCGCTCTTGAGCATGGCTTGTTCGTGGGGCGGTGCTGCTTTTGCGGATAATAAAACCGATTTAACTCAAGTGCCGTGGGAAGAAACTTGCAAATCGGAATATGCACGGTGGCAAGTGCTTTATCAGGTTAGTGTTGTATATGAAAAAATGAGTGCTAGGGACTGGCAGGGCGCTTTTGATGAAACGGCTCCATTAGATGGAGTGGGATTAACCTGTTGGGAGAGAGCCGAACTCGCTCATATGTATGCGATGATATTCGGTTCGACAGGTGAGATTGATAAGGCAGTTAGCTTTTTAGATCAGGCGTTAGCTTTTAATGGGTTAGGCGCTAATGCAGTCGAATCCCTTGAGCAGTTTAAAGCGGAATTGAATGCTGGAGATTGGAAATATCAGACGGCTTCTGAGCGAGAAATGCAGGCGCGAGAAGATGAGGCGCTCGGGGTCGCTGATCGAGATGCATATGAGATCGAAAAGCCTAAAATTCAATATTTAAAACAAGCAATGCGAAGGTATAATGGGAATGCCTTATGCTTTGTGTATTTAGATGTTACGGAAGTCGGAATTCCATACAATATCAATGCTATATGTAGTTTTGAAAAGTTTGAGAAAGCCGCTGTAAAGGCAGTATCCAAAGCGCGCTTTTCACCAAAGTATAAAGACGGTGTTCCTGTTGAGACATTTAGGGTGATGTATCCATTTGATTTGAGAATGGGCTAATGGGGGGGATGAATTTACGCACGTGTTTGCTGCTTTTGGCTGGGCTGATATGCATTTCTATGCTTTCGGCAGTTGCGGAGGCTAAAAGCGAATTTGAGGACCAAAATTGGGCTAAATCAAAGTGCATGAATTTTCGGTCTAACAAGGATGTAAGCCCCGTCGAGCTGGCCCTAAAGCTTGCACATGATGAGGGAGAGTTTTCCAAGGCCCTCACGATCGCAAGCGAATTAATGGATGATAAGCTGGGATGTCAGCAACGTTATGATATTGCGGACTTTGGGTATAAGTCTGCGGTCGCGATAAGCGATTTTGCCTCCGCTCAAAAATTTATGCCAGTTATGCGGAAGTTCCTTGAGCAAAAAGGCAGAGACGTTGTTTTCTTTGATCAATTGATCCAATGGGTAGACGCTAATCGAGATGCACATGATGCGTCTATATTCGTGGCTGATAGAGATGCCATTGCGCTACGCGATAGAACGCTTTTCTATTTAAGGCAGGATTTTCGAGGGGGAGATATCCCAAAGTCTAAGTGTGATGTTTTATTCAGTATTTCTGAATATGGGCGACCAATGAATGTGAATGCAGTCTGCGAGGAAGAAGCGGTTGCGAGGTCTATTGAGAAACATGTGCCTAGAATGTTATTTGCTCCGAAGGTCTCGGATGGGAAGCCTGTTGTTCAGGAGGCGTTTTTCCTGAAAGTGAATATCCAATAAAGGGCATGATAAAGCTGAGAGTCGTTTTAAAGTGAATGCAGCTAGTATTTTGGTATGAAATCCGTTTATCCTTGAAATAATTGTGAAGGGGAAGATTTCATGAAGCGTGCATTACTCGTCTTGGGTTCAGTTGTATTGGGATTTGCGATATTGGGCGGCTGTGCAACTGCGCCAGACCCAATTGTTGTTGAGCAAGAGCGTATTGCGGCATTCAAAAAGGTAGAAAAGCAGGCACAGTTTGATATTCGTGCACTGCTGAAGAAGCAAGATGCTGCTTGGAATAAGGGTGATATAGAAGGCTTTATGGAAGGGTATCTTCCTTCGGAAAATCTACGTTTCGCGTCCGGTGATAATATCACGTGGGGATATGATGAAACGCTCAGTCGCTATAAATCACGTTATGATACGCCTGAAAAAATGGGAAAAATCTCCATGGAAATTCAGGAGGTGCGCGTGTTCACCGATACCGACGCTATGGTATTTGGTCGATGGTTTTTAGCGCGCCCCAAAGAAGGGGATGTGGGCGGATTGTTTACCCTTATTCTTGAAAAGCAATCGGGCGAATGGCTCATCGTTGCTGACCATACTTCCTAGGGGGGATGCGTAGCATCTGAGATTGTTGCTGTTAATTCTTACATCTCTGTAAGGCGCAAATAGTCTGCTTGAGATGACTAGTTTTTCCTTGCGCAATTTTGCATAGTCACCCGCAATAATTGAATTATTGTTCACTGCGGGGGATTGTCATGTTTGGGCTTATTGGAAAAATCACATCAATTGATGGGAAACGCGATCAACTCGCACAAATTCTGCGGGATGGCACTTTGAGCATGCCACACTGCATTAGTTATGTGATCGCGCGCTGCACTACCGACGTGAATGTGCTGTGGGTGACTGAGGTTTGGAAAGACGAAGCAAGTCATGCAGCATCATTACAGTTGCCTTCTGTGCAGGCGGCAATTGTAGCGGGGCGACCATTGATTGCAGGTATGGAACGAGTCGCAACAACACAGCCTATTGGGTAGGTTCATAAAATGAGTAGTGTAGATTTGGTCACAGATGAAAACATGACAGGTGCCCGCAGATGGGCAATTACTGTTGTGGAGCACAAATGGTTTGCGCCGTTTATTACAGCAATCATCGTTATAAACGCGATTACATTGGGTATGGGCACGTATGATGTGTGGCCTGCCGGAGTGATCGCCGGGATGTATATTTTTGACGCTGTTGTGACCAGTATTTTCGTTGTGGAAATCGGGTTGAAGCTCATCGCGTATCGCTGGAAGTTCTTCAAGAGCGGTTGGAATGTGTTTGATCTTGCAATTGTGTCGATTGCTTTGGTGCCAGGCGTTGGGCCTCTGTCAGTTTTAAGAGCAATGCGTGTTCTGCGTGTGCTACGCTTAATTTCAATAGTGCCGATGCTTCGCCGGATTGTTGAAGCATTGTTGCGTGCTATTCCTGGTATGGGGGCAATTCTCGCAGTATTGGGGTTGATGATTTATGTGGCTGCTGTGATGGCGACTACGCTATATTCAGAAACCAACCCTGTGCTGTTTGGCTCCTTGCCTGCAAGTGCTCTTTCTTTATTTCAGGTCATGACTATGGATGGTTGGCGCATGGAAGTCGTGCAGCCTGTGATGGATGCTGGCCACCCATATGCTTGGATGTTTTTCTTGACCTACATTGTGTTTGTGAGTTTTGCCGTTTTGAACTTGTTTATGGCGCTTATCGTTGAATCTTTAAATGACGATATTCGTGAAGAGGTTCAGGAAATGGAAGATGTCGCTGATGACCTCAAGGAGGGGCAAGAAGAGGCGCATATTGAGCGTGCAGAACTTTTGATGTTGATAAAGTCAATGCGCGAAGAGATGGCTGAGCTTAAAGATGTGGTGACAGAAAATTCTGAGGCGCTTCGCAACGCAAAGGTGCGACAGAAGCGTTAAACTATCAAAATTACGTGAATGGGACTTAAAAAGCACGAAATTATCGGGCATAGTTATTTTATGAGCATATGGACTCGATTGGCGAGTATCGCCCACACGCTTTTTGCGCCTGTAACTGATGTGCCTGCTTCAGGCTCTACAGCTATGGCGCGTGTGCCGTACAGTAAATATGATGCGCGTTCAGGGTGTGGTCGTCAGATCGTGCCCGCTGATGCTTCATGTGGTCCGGATCCTGGAGATGTGAGCTTTACAGCAGCGATTGTTGGCTTGGGTGCGAAACTCGCGAAAGCCGATGGTTTGGTGACTGAGGATGAGGTGGAAATGTTTTCACGTGTCTTCAGGGCTGCGCCCGAAGATCAAGATTCCGTTCGGCGTGTGTTTAATCTCGCGCGTCAGACGGTGCGCGGCTATGAAGCCTATGCGCGTCAAATTGCACGTCGTTATGGTGATCGTCCTTGTTTGCTTGAAGGTATTTTGGACGGCTTGTTTCAAATCGCGCTTGCTGACAATATCATGACGTTAGATGAGCTTGAATATCTGAAATCGGTTTCAGATGCGTTTGGCTTCAACGATGATGACTTCAGACGTATTCAGGCAACACACATGGGAACCGACCAAGATGATCCATATCAAGTGCTTGGTTTGCCGCATGGGGCGGACTATGATGAGGTGCGGCGCACGTATCGACAATTAATGATGGATCACCATCCTGATCGTATTGTTGCCACAAAGAAGGCTTCTCATGACTATGAGGGCGTTGCACATGAAAAAGCAGCGGCCATCACCTCGGCCTTCGCGAGAATACGTGCGGAAAGAGGAATTCTGATTAGCCCCAATTGACGAAACGACTTTGAGAACACATCTTAAAGTGTATCCCCAACTCAGAGATATATAATGACCCTATCTGCATCTACTCATGACTTTTTCTCACGCTTTGCGTTTTATATCCGCCGGTTTAGTGGTTGGATAGCGCGCGCAGGATTTGGTTTCTTCGTGGTGTTTGCGGCAGGTGCTGCGCTTGTTGCGACGACCTTTATCGGTTTATTGATAGCTATGGCGGCCGTTTTTTTGAATTTAGCTGTCCGCGTGACGCGGGGGTCAAAAACGGCGGAACCGATGGATAAAGGAGCTGGTTTTTCCTCATTTTCTAGGGCGCATGTTTTTGGTGCTCAAAAGCAAAGTAAGCCTAAATCCACAGCTGCTGGTGAGACGCTTGAAGCGCATAAAACAGCTAATGGTTGGGTTATTGAGCCCGATGCTTAACAGTCGCAATTAAGAAAAGCATGTGGAGTTGCTTTGAATATAATTAAATCGCCGAGCCTAAATTTTGACGAGCGTCGACATTCTTTGTCGATGCTCGTTTTGCATTATACGGGTATGCGAACTGGTAGTGCAGCTTTAGAACGTATGTGTGATCCGAAGTCAAAAGTAGCTGCTCATTACATGGTTGAAGAGGATGGTCGTATCTTCCAGCTTGTTGATGAAAGTAAGCGTGCTTGGCATGCGGGAGTTGGGAGTTGGTGTAGCTTAGAGGATGTAAACTCTCGCTCCATTGGTATTGAGATTGTAAATGGTGGTCATGACTATGGATTGCCAGAGTTCTCAGATGTGCAGGTTCGGTCGGTTGTAGAATTATGCTTGGAAATATTAGGGCGTCATTCCATTAGTGCGGACAATATTGTTGGGCACTCAGATATTTCACCTGGGCGAAAGCTTGATCCTGGTGAGAAATTTCCTTGGCGAAGTTTGGCCGAAAACGGTGTTGGATTGTGGCCTGATGATGGTTCGGTTGCGTTGAGTGTCGGGCATTTGCAAATGCTCTCAGCGATCGGATACGGGATAAGCGCGCAACCAGATGCGCAAGAAATACGAGACTTTGTGATAGCTTTTCAGCAGCGTTGGATGCCGGAAGGTGTGACGGGAGAGGCGTGTGTTGATACGCTGTGCCGAATATCTCAGATTGCTGAACTGTATCACGCGTATAGAAATTAACTGGCTTTTCCAAAACGGTTTTGTTAAGGGGAGTGTCTGACTAGGTGGCTGAGCGACCGCTGGCAATTTATTGCGAGAGGAAAGTCCGGGCTCCACAGAAACAAGGCGGCGGGTAATGCCCGCCCAAGTTATATGCACAAAGGTGTTTGGCTTGAGGGATAGCGCCACAGAAAGGATACCGCCTGACGCGTAAGCCGATGGTAAGGGTGAAAGGGTGCGGTAAGAGCGCACCGCGGCTTTGGTAACAAAGCTGGCATGGCAAGCCCCGCTTGGAGCAAGACCGAATAGGAACAGGTGGAGTTTACTCCACGCGCGTTTCTGCGCGCTGTTCGGGTTGGTTGCACGAGGTGATCTGCGAGGGTCACCCTAGATGAATGGTCGCTTATCCGTTTTACGGAAGACAGAACCCGGCTTATAGGTCGCCTAGTCAGCAATTTTCTATTGGCAACTGAATGATATGCCAATTTCGGTTGAAATGCCTCCCGAAAGTATAAATTTAATAAAAATTTTGAATATTTGTGTGTGAAGACAATGGGATTGCGGGGAATTCATGGGAAAGTGATATGTATTCGCTTGAGTGGTATGATTCTGAAAATCTGCAACGCAAGTCATTTATCTATATGTGGGGCTTAAAAGTAATATTTTGCGCTATATATAGATAAAATGCCACTTTTTTGAAGTTGTCATGGCTATTCTGGCTAAGATGAGCAGGGGTGCTTTGAGAGTTGAGAATTTCGATGTCTTTCATCCGGAAATTCTTAATATCCACAGGCTATTCACAGTCAAAGTTCGTGGTTCTTGCTATGTTTGCTATATGTTCTCTGCTAAATAAAGTTAATAAATCCTTTAAAGGGTCGACGTCCCATAAGTTCCCATGGTATCCCTAATTATCTGCTTGAGGCTGGGCTGTTGCTTTTAGGTGGATGTGTAAACGCTCGCGTTTTTGGGCAATATTATCACTCATTAGGGCTAATCACGGGGCATGTTTCTATCCACGTATGAAAGCAAGATTGACGCTAAGAACAGGGTTTCCGTCCCTGCGTCTTTCAGGAAAGCTTTGGGTGGTGATGATGTGATTTGTGCGTGGCCGTCGTTTGGGAAGAGTAAGGATTGCCTAGAAGGCGGGAGCAAGAAGCTGGTGAATGGTCTTTATAAATCTATCCGAAAAATGAAACCGATGGATCCGCGTCGTCAGGCGTTGGAGTATGGTATTTTGGGAGAATGTAAGGAGCTCCAGTTTGATGGTACTGGCCGTATTGTGCTTCCACAGAAGTTTGTAGATGCAGCTGGAATTACTGGTGAGGTTGCTTTTGTGGGGCTTGGAGAGCGATTTGAGATTTGGTCAAAAGAGCGTTTAGAGGCCAAACGAGCTGAGTTTATGGAGTTGGCAGCTGAGAGCGGAGATCTAATCGAAGCTCTTGATTTTGAATTTGATTTTGAAGATGGTGAGGATGCTGCGTGACCACTGAAGGTACTCATATCCCCGTTTTGTTAGAGCCGGTGGTTGAAGCTTTGGCTCCAACTGACGCGAGTGTTTATATCGACGGAACATATGGTGGTGGCGGGTATTCTAGGGCTGTGCTCGCTGTTGCGAATTGTACAGTGATAGGTGTGGACCGTGATCCTGATGCGATGAAGCGCGCTTGGGAACATGCTGGAAAAGATGCGCGTCTAAAGCCCGCTCCGGGGCGGTTTGGTGAGCTTGATCTCGCCGCGCGCGCAGCAGGATATGAGTATGTGGATGGCGTAATGCTTGATCTGGGGGTCTCCTCCTACCAGATAGATCAGGCCGAGCGTGGCTTCTCCTTTATGCGTGATGGGCCGCTGGATATGCGCATGGAGCAGCGTGGTCCTACTGCGGCTGATGCTGTGAACTTAATGTCTGAAAAAGACCTCTCTGCAATCTTTCACTATTATGGTGAGGAGCCGGCTTCTCGCCGAATCGCACGATTTATCGTGAAGCGCCGTGAAGAAGAAAAATTCACACGTACGCTTGATCTGGCAAATTTGATTGAAGCGAGTGTTGGGGGGCGTCGTGGAAAAAAGACGCATCCTGCAACCCGTGTTTTTCAAGCGCTAAGATTATATGTGAATGATGAGCTTGGCGAACTTGTGCAAGCGTTGGTCGCGAGTGAAGAGGTAATTAAGTCGGGTGGCCGCTTGGTTGTGGTGACATTCCATTCTCTTGAAGACCGTATTGTGAAAACATTTTTACGTGAACGCGCGGGAGCGATGGGCGGTGGATCACGCCATGCGCCGGAAGCGCCGGTGGGTTCCCAGCCGACATTTGAGTTAATCGCACGCAAAGCCATTGATCCAACAGATGAAGAAGTAAACGAGAACCCTCGCTCTCGATCTTCAAAACTGCGTTGGGCGATCCGTACGGACGCGCCTGCATGGGGCGATAAAACGGGCCTCAATTCTCGTATCCCGACATTGGATGTATTGGAGGCGCTACTTTCATGAAGGGGTTGATTGCAATTGCGCTTGTTGTGACATGCCTTCTTGCGGTGTCTGTGTATCGCGCGAAGGAAGGTGCACAAGAATCTGAGCTCAAGATTGAGCAGCTCAGAAGAGAGATTGCACGCGAGAAAGAAGAATTGCGCGTTCTAAAGGCGGAAGAGGCGCACCTTGCCCGTCCTGAACGAATTGGACCGCTTGCGGTTGAAAAATTAAATATGGGCCCTGTTCGTCCTGAGCAAATTACAGGTGAGACGGCGCTTCAGCAAAAATTGACTGAAACTGATATTGAAAATGCCAATGAAGCGGCGAGCGCAACATCGGGGGGGCAATTATGAGGCTTGCTCATTCCATAATGGGAACTTTGCGCTTTGATGGTGCTGGAGACCGTTGGGCAGCACTAAGAGCAGTAAGCGTTGCGGGTATGGTTGCGCTTGTGTTTGGTGTTGTAACGTGGCGCGCAACCACAATTGCTGTTGGCGGCGTAAGCGAAACAAGTGTTGCATCTCAGCGTGTGCAGGCTGCTGCAAAACGTGCAGACATTGTTGACCGAAATGGTGACTTGCTTGCGACCTCGCTGACGATTGATAGTCTTGCTGCTGCGCCAAATGAAATTTGGGATGCGCGCGAAGTTGTTGAGGGCTTGGCAACAGTGTTTCCAGATCTCGACATCGAGCCTTTAATTAAACGCTTGGAAGACCCCGACCGCAAATTTGTATGGATACGTCGTAAGCTTTCACCGCGCCAACGTCAGGCTGTATATGACTTGGGGCTTGAAGGTTTGCGCTTTGAAAAGGAAGTTCAACGTATCTATCCAGGCGGTCCACTTGCTGGACATTTGATTGGTTATACAAATGTTGATTCTAAAGGAATTGCGGGTATTGAGCTGGCGCACCAAGAACGATTGGCTGCTGGCGGAAGCCCACTGCGTCTAACAATTGATACCGGTGTGCAGTTTGCGTTGGAAGATGAGCTGAAATTTGCAGCGGATGCTTATAACATTAAAGGCGGCTCTGGCGTCGTTATTGAAGCTAAAACAGGGGCTGTGCGTGCGATTGCATCGTGGCCGCCGCTTGAGCCAAACAGAGCAGGCGATGCAACTGAACATGAGCGTTTAAACCGTGCTGTTGGTGCTGTGTTTGAATTGGGTTCTGTTTTTAAACCTTTAACTGTTGCTGCTGCGCTCGATGCGGGTGTTGTGCGCCCGACCCAGACTTTCAATATTGAAAAAACAGTTCAAATCGGATCAATGACGATCAAGGACGACCATCCTATTAGTTCGATTGCGAGCGTGACTGATATTTTGGCGCATTCCTCAAATGTTGGTACTGTGAAAATTGAACAGTTGGTTGGGTTGCGACGTCATAAAGAGTTTCTTGAAAGCCTCGGATTATTGTCGCGTCCGCAAGTGGTGTATCCGGGGACTGCTGCGCCGCTTCTGCCTGCTGAGTGGAACGAATTAACGGGCGCGACTATTTCATATGGCCACGGACTGGCTGTGTCTCCACTGGCGCTGGCGGCTGCATATACTGCATTTGCAAACGACGGCGAGATGGTGCGACCACGATTTGTTGAAGCTGAGCCAAGCGATGAGATCGAGCGCAAGCGGGTTGTATCTGGACCTACAGCGCGTGTGATCGCAGAAATGATGCGGGTGACAGTAGCAGAGGGTACGGGCACGCGAGCAGATGTTTATGGCTATGAAGTTGCTGGGAAAACTGGAACAGCAGAAAAGCCTGGCCTGAACGGATATGACGCAGATCGTAATTTGTGTTCTTTTGTGTCTCTCTTTCCGGCATCTCGCCCAGAATATGTCATTTTGATCGTATTAGATGAGCCTGAAGCGCTCGCGGGTGAAGGTAAAACTGCAGCGTTGAATGCGGCTCCTGTTACGGGGCGTTTGATCGCGCGGATTGCTCCAATGTTAGGTGTGGCTCCTGTATTGGAGAGGCACCCCTCAATTTCCGAACAATCATCTGGCGTTCGCGCAGTCTCAGATAAGAGGGCGTTATGAAACTGAATCAAGTATTTAATGGTGCACCTGATTGGGAGTTTACAGGGATTACCTGTGATAGCCGAAAAGTGGCCAAGGGCTTTGTTTTTGCTGCCCTTAAAGGCACTGTTTCGGATGGTCGTGATTTTATTCAAGGAGCGATCGATAAGGGTGCTATTGCAATTCTCACAGATGAACGTGAGGGGCAATGGGATGTGCCGGTCATCAAAGTAGCTGAGCCGCGTTTGGCGTTCGCGAAAGCTGCAGCTGCTTTTTATGGTAAGCAGCCTGAAGTCATGGTGGCAGTGACGGGCACGAATGGAAAATCTTCGACAGTCGATTTCTTGCGTCAAATTTGGTCTGAACTTGGTTATGAGGCTGCGTCCTTAGGAACATTAGGTGCAGTAGCGCCTTCTGGCGCTGTGGAGTTGGGGCACACGACGCCTGATCCAGTGGCGATTCAATCGACGCTTGCCATTTTAGCAAATGAGGGAGTGACCCATTGTGCGATGGAAGCTTCTTCGCATGGTCTTGCGCAATATCGTATGCATGGCGTGAAGCTGGCTGCGGGAGCTTTTTTGAATTTGTCACAAGATCACCTCGATTATCACAAGGATTTAGACGACTATTTTGATGCGAAAATGAAGTTGTTTTCTGAGCTTCTTCTGGAAGGTTCGCCAGCCGTAATCAATGCTGATAGTGATATGAAGGATAAAGTCCTAGAGATCGCGAAAAAGGCGAAATTGGTTCCATTTACAGTAGGTTGGCGCGGGGATCATTTGTGGATTGATGAGATAACACCGCGCAATACCGGGCAAAACCTGCGTCTACAGTGGGAAACGTCTGAGGGTGACAAAGAGACCATTGTGAAATTGCCATTAATTGGTGAGTTCCAAGCGCTTAACGCATTGGCTGCTGCTGGATTAGCAATGTCAATCGGTGCTGACCCAGAGGCTGTTTTTGCGGCAATGGAAAAGCTTAAGGGCGTTAAAGGGCGTTTGGAATTGGTGGCGGAGACGACATCTGGCGCTGGTATATATGTTGACTTTGCACATACACCTGATGGTTTAGATACCCTTCTGCGCGCTGCGCGCCCCCATGCTGTTGGTCGCGTGATCTGTGTGTTCGGGTGCGGTGGTGATCGTGATGCAGGCAAGCGCCCGATTATGGGTGAAATTGCTGCCAAATATGCCGATGAAGTGATTGTGACCGACGACAATCCGCGTTCGGAAGAGCCAGCTTCAATTCGCGCTGCAATTATGGCTGGGGCACCTGATGCGACTGAAATTGATGGCCGCGCTGATGCAATTAAAGAGGGTATCCGCCGCTTGAAAAAAGGCGATGTACTGATGATTGCTGGTAAAGGCCATGAAACAGGCCAGACTATAAATGGTGTGACATTGCCGTTTTCGGATCAGCAAGCAGTATTAACTGCGCTAGCTGAATTGAAAGTGGAGTATAAATAAATGCCCCACACGCTCTGGACTTCTAAAGAAATAGCGGATGCCACTGGTGGAAAAGCCAGTGGAAAATGGAGTGTCGAAGGCATTGCCATTGATAGCCGTGAGGTTCGGGCAGGTGATTTATTTGTCGCGTTAAAAGATCAGCGCGACGGTCATGATTTTATTTCGAAAGCAATGGAATCGGGTGCCAGCGGGTGCCTTGTGTCTCAACAGAGTATAGAAGCGGCCAATGTATGCGTAGATGATACATTGGAGGGCTTGGAGTTACTAGGCCTTGCTGCGCGCGCACGTTCTAAAGCCATACATGCGGCGATCACTGGCTCAGTTGGTAAAACCAGTGTGAAGGAAATGATTGCGCAGATTTTCAGGTCAAAAGGTAAAGCGCACTGGAATGTTAAATCGTTCAATAACCATTTTGGAGTGCCGCTCACTTTAGCGCGTATGCCGCGCGATACGAAGCGTGCGATTTTCGAGATTGGTATGAATACGCCAGGCGAAATTGGTCCGCGATCCAAGATGGTGCGTCCTCAAATTGCTATCGTAACGAAAATTGCGGGTGCCCACCTTGAGGGAATGGGAACCATTGAGGCCGTGGCAGATGAAAAGTCTGATATTTTCTCTGGTCTGGAAGCAAATGGTGTTGCCGTTTTACCGCGTGAAGATGCCTTTTTTGATTATATGAAGGCGCGTGCTTTTGATCTTCAGCCTAAAGCACAGTTGCTCTCTTTCGGTGGTAAAGAAAGTGGCGCGGATGCATGTCTTCTAACATTTGAAGCCGATGGCGATGTATCGCGGGGGACAGCTGATATTTTAGGTGAGGTTGTCGCATTTGAAGTCAATGCAATTGGTGCGCATTGGGGGATGAATGCGGTGTTGGCTATATTGGTTGGGCGGTTATCGGGTTTGACTGCACAGGAAGCTGCAGATGGGCTGAAAGGGTATGTGCCACCCGCAGGACGTGGTGGAGCAGAAAAACTGAAATTGCCGGCAGGTGAAATCACATTGCTGGATGATTCTTATAATGCAAATCCCGAAAGTATGCGGGCTGGTCTTGCGGCGCTGGGGCAACGCAAAGGTCGCAAAATCGCGGTCTTGGGTGAAATGCGCGAGCTGGGCTCAGACGCGCAGAAACTGCACGCTGATTTGAAGGGGCCATTGACCGCGGCGGGTGTGTCCGAAGTGTATTTGGCAGGCGAGGGGATGTTGCCCTTACGGAACTGTTTCAGTGATCAAAAGAACGAACCGAGGATATTCTGGGCGTCAACTGCAAAAGAGCTATTATTAATGGTTAATAAATCGTTAATTTTAGGTGATGTCGTCTTGATTAAAGGCTCGAATGCATCCGGTATAGGGGTAATTGCAAAGACACTAAAAAATCAGGCCGCAGAGCCGGAAGAAAGAAACGACCAAATGCCCACAACAAAAACAGGAGGTGCATAAATGCTATATCTATATCTTACACCTCTGGCGGAAGATTTTGGTTTTTTCAACCTCTTTACCTACCTGACATTTAGGTCTGGAGGCGCTCTTCTGACGGCGCTTTTTGTGGGTGTTGTTTTTGGCGACATGATGATTAATTGGTTGCGCGCGCGTCAGGGTAAGGGCCAGCCTATTCGTGATTTGTCACTTGAAGCACAAATGTCCAAACAAGGCACGCCGACAATGGGCGGTTTCATCATTTGGTTGTCTGTTCTGGTCGCAACTTTGCTTTGGACTGACCTAAAAAATCCATACATTTGGGTGGTTTTGTTTGTGACAGCTACGTTTGCGGTGCTTGGCTTTCTCGATGATTACGCAAAAGTCGCAAAACAATCGACTGATGGTGTATCTAGCGTGGTACGTTTAGGTGTAGAAGCTGTTGTGGCAGGTCTTGCATGTGCGTTTATAATGGCGCTTCACGGTGCGCACACGCCACTAGGATATGCAGATTGGGGGCCATTAAATGATGTGTCTCAATTAATTGCGACTTGGGCACCGACAACAAGCGCTGATCCTAACCCGCAGAGCTTTGCAGGTGGTGTCGCGATACCTTTTGTGAACGACTATTTCTTGCCTTTGGGTGGGTTCTTTATTCTGTTTGGTATGATTGTGATCGTGGGGTCTGCAAATGCTGTAAACTTCACAGATGGTCTCGATGGCCTTGCAATCGTCCCGACAATTTTTGCGGCTATGGCTTATGCATTGATCGCATATCTTACAGGTAACTTCGTGTTTGCGGAGTATTTGGGCATTCAATTCACGCCAGGAACAGGTGAGCTAGCAGTCTTGTTGGCGGGTCTTATTGGCGCTGGAATGGGCTTCTTATGGTATAATACATTTCCCGCTAAGGTGTTTATGGGCGATACGGGATCGCTTGGTTTGGGCGGATTGCTAGGCGTCGTAGCAGTGGCAGTTAAATATGAATTTGCATTGGTGATTATTGGTTTCCTTTTCGTGATGGAAGCACTGTCCGTGATGATGCAAGTTGGGTATTTCAAACTAACTCGTAAACTTACAGGTGAAGGCAAGCGCATTTTCAAAATGGCTCCCTTGCATCACCATTTTCAAAAAGATGGTTGGCCCGAAACGCGCGTTGTTGTGCGCTTTTGGATCATGTCAGCGGTATTCGCGCTGATTGGCCTTGCCACATTGAAGCTGAGGTAGTGCCGGCATGATCCCTGTTTCCGCATATAAAGGTAAGGATGTTGCTCTCTTCGGTTTGGGCCGGACAGGTATATCCGCTGCGAAGGCGTTAATTGCTGGTGGCGCACGTGTTCACGCGTGGGATGACAATGAAGTCTCTCGTGAACGTGCAGCCGCTGATGGATTGACAATTTCTGACATCAATAAGATGGACTGGCAGAAGTTTTCTGCGCTCGTTCTATCACCAGGCGTGCCTTATCGCTATCCTGAGCCGCATCGTGTGGTGAAGATGGCGCAAATGGTAGGTGTGCCTGTTGTGGGAGATATGGAGCTGTTTGCGCAAGCTGTTGCAGCTTTACCAGCACATGCCCGTCCTAAAATTGTTGGTATTACGGGAACAAATGGTAAGTCTACGACGACTGCATTGATTGGACATATTCTAGAACGCGCAGGTAAAGATGTCCGCGTTGGCGGAAATATTGGTGTGGGCGTATTAGATCTTAAGCCTATGAATGCAAACTCTATTTACGTGCTCGAACTATCGTCTTATCAGCTTGATTTAATTGATAGTTTGCGTTGCAATGTTGCAGTTTTCTTGAACGTTTCGCCTGATCACTTAGACCGTCATGGCGGTATGGCAGGCTATGTTGCTGCTAAAGCGCGTATTTTCCGCAACCAAACACAAATGGACACGGCTGTTATCGGTGTTGATGATATGCGTACGCAGATTTTGTGCACGCGTCTTGCCGCTGAAAATACGCGGCGAGTGTGCCCTGTTTCGGCTGAAATGGCGCTTGGGCGCGGTGTGTCTGTGCTCGATGGTGTTTTATCAGATAGTTTATCGGGACACACTGATACAACAGTGAGCCTTGCAGGTGCGCGCGCTTTACCAGGGCAACACAACCATCAGAATGCAGCAGCAGCGTATGCCGCATGTCAGGCGCTTGGTTTGGATGCCGCTGAGATATTGGACGGTATCAATTCGTTCCCAGGGTTAGCGCATCGTCTTGAAAGTGTGGGCAGTGTTGGAAATGTGGCGTTTGTAAATGATTCAAAAGCTACGAATGCACAGGCGGCAGAACAAGCCCTACGTGCTTATCCAGGATCGTTCTGGATAGCCGGTGGACGCGCCAAAGATGATGGCATTGATTCTCTCTCACCCTATTTTGGTGACATACACAAAGCATATCTGATTGGTCATGCAATGGCTGACTTTGCGAATACTATGAAGGGCAAGGTTGAGACAGTGAATTGTGAGACTTTAGAAGTCGCAGTTGCAGCTGCATATCGTGATGCGCGGATGTCTGGTGTTGAAAATCCAGTCGTTTTGTTTTCTCCAGCGTGTGCGAGTTTTGACCAGTTTAAAGATTTTGAAGCGCGTGGAGATGCCTTTAAAGATCATGTTCATGCTTTGGAATTAGAGCAGGTGAGTAAGGTCATCGCCTGAAAGGGTGAGGACGAACCCGGAGATGGCGATATATGACCAGCTTTGCGCGTTCTGATCGGTCTTTGCTGGCAGAATGGTGGCGCACCGTAGATAAGATGATGCTCACAAGTTTATTCCTTTTGATGGGGGTAGGCTTGCTTGTTTCTTTGGCGGCAGGCCCAGCTGCGGCTGACCGTATTGGATTTTCAGACCCCTATTATTTTGTATACAGGCAGGCGGCTTTTATGCTTCTGGCGGCTGTCTTGTTAGTGGGAGCTTCTATCTTGACCCCGCCGTGGGCAAGGCGTGCAGCCGGCGTGGTTTTTATAGGTAGTTTCCTGCTCATGGCTTACGTGCTTTTGTTTGGGCATGAGGCTAAAGGTGCGCAGCGCTGGATACGCATTGCAGGGATGACGTTTCAACCATCAGAAATGGTCAAGCCGTCTTTGGTTTTGATGATTGGCTGGTTGTTAGCTCAGCGAGAACATTTTCCCCAAGCTCCGTGGACATTGGTTGCATTTGTATTGTTTGCGGCGACGCTTGGCTTGTTGTTGTTGCAACCTGATGTCGGGCAGTCTGCTTTGTTGACCGCGGGGTTCCTCGTCACCTTTTTTGTGTCTGGTATCACAATTGGGTGGGTTATCGCTTTAGGGCTTGGGTTTCTGGCGTTGGGCGG
Organism: uncultured Hyphomonadaceae bacterium; assembly: GCA_964351655.1. GTDB lineage: Bacteria > Pseudomonadota > Alphaproteobacteria > Caulobacterales > Hyphomonadaceae > Hirschia. The sequence continues at coordinate 135,294 of CAYGPD010000004.1, forward strand.
GGGATTGTTTGCACTCTTTCCACATGTGCGTCATCGCGTGAATGCTTTTCTCAATCCATCAGAATATGACACATATCAGGTCGATACAGCTCGCGAGGCCTTAGAGCGCGGTGGTTTATTGGGGGCTGGTATGGGAGAGGGGCAGATTAAACATGACCTGCCTGACGCTCATACCGACTTTATCTATTCAGTAATTGGGGAAGAGTTTGGTTTGTTGGTGTGCCTTGCACTCATCATCCTATTTGCACTTATTACGGTGAGGGGCATTTTAACGGCATCTCGCCACCCAGACCCGTATCCGCGAGCAGCTGGTGTAGGGCTGTTTACATTGTTTGGTTTGCAAGCAGCGATTAATATTAGTGTAAATATCGCGCTTATTCCAAACAAAGGAATGACATTGCCGTTTATTTCCTACGGTGGCTCCTCTTTGTTGGGATCGGCTTTAACATTAGGATTTGCACTTGCTTTGACGCGCCGACGCCCTGAAATCTCAATGAGACGGTTTATTCCATAATGACAAATAGCACTCCAAATACCGCTGCGCCTTTGGTAGTAATTGCAGCTGGCGGCACAGGTGGCCACATGTTTCCGGCGCAATCATTTGCAACGGAAATGATAAAACGAGGTTGGCGGGTGGGGCTTGTGACAGATGATCGTGGTTTGCGGTATGCTGAGAATTTTCCAGCAGAATGGATTGAGCAGGTAAAAGCTGCCACGATAGGCTCAAAACGACCTGATAAACTGTTGGTGTCTGCGTTGAAAATTCGATCTGGAATATCCGCAGCTAAAAGACACATGAAAAAGGTGAAACCAGACCTTGTCGCAGGGTTTGGTGGGTATCCAAGTTTTCCATCACTTTCGGCGGCGAAAGCTTTAAAAGTACCTATTATCATTCACGAACAAAATGCGGTACTTGGACGAGTAAATCGTTTGTTTGCAAAATCTGCAGTGACGGTTGCGTCTGGGTTTGGGCGGTTGGATAAAATGCCACCACAAGCCAATGCGCGCCGTATTGAAGTTGGTAACCCTGTTCGTGAATCTATATTAGAGGTACGCGCCGTTCCATACCCCTCTCTAGAGGTTGGTAAAGTGAATTTGCTTGTGACGGGAGGGAGCCAAGGCGCGAAAATGTTTGGTGAGATTGTACCTGCCGCAATTAAAATACTTCCAGATGCAATTCGCAATAATTTGCATTTGGTGCAGCAAGTGCGGGAAGATCAAATATCGTCTGTGCAAGAAATATATGATGATGCAGGGGTGAGTTGTGAATTGGCGTCATTCTTCTCGGATATGGACAAACGACTTGCAGCAACGCATTTGGTTATTGCGCGTTCTGGTGCGGGGACTGTCACAGAATTATGTGTGGCAGGACGTCCAGCGATTTTGATACCATTGGGAATTGCAATGGATGACCATCAGCGAGCAAATGCTGAAAGCCTTGAAGCGGGAGGAGGGGCAGAAATCATCCTTGAAAAAGAGTTTAATCCGACATCTCTCGCTCATGTGTTGGAAGAACTCTTGGGGCCAAATGGTGATTTAGCGCTACGTGCGAGTGCAGCGCGTGAGCTAGGACCATTGACGGCGGCACAGGAATTGGCAGACATTGCGATTAATGCGGCGAATCTTTCTAAGGGATATGTCGTATTCTGCCCAAATACAGACACACGACCCACCTAGATATTTAGCCATTATACAGCCTCTAGACCAGAAGAATAATTTTTATGAAAAACCCATCTCCATTTGATCTTGGCCCCGCTCACCTTGTTGGTATTGGCGGAATTGGAATGTCGGGTATCGCTGAAATTATGCTGACAATGGGCTATAAGGTTCAAGGCTCGGATATGCGTGAAGGTCCAAATTTGGATCGACTTCGCAAAAAAGGTGCACAGATTTTTGTTGGTCACACTGCGGAGAATGTGCAGGGTGCTGGGGCTGTTATTATTTCGTCTGCAATTAAGGCTGGAAACCCTGAAGTAGATGCGGCGCGTGCAGCCGGGATTCCTGTTGTGCGTCGCGCGAACATGTTGGCCGAATTGGTGCGTTTGAAGTGGACCGTGTGTGTAGCTGGAACGCACGGAAAAACGACAACGACAACAATGGTAGCCTCATTGTTAGATGCTGCAGATATTGACCCTACCGTTATTAATGGCGGCATTGTGAACGCTTATGGTTCCAACGCGAAAGCGGGAGCTGGTGACTGGATGGTGCTTGAAGCGGATGAAAGTGATGGGACTTTCACTAAGCTTTCGCCAACGGCTGCAATTGTTACAAATATCGATCCTGAGCACATGGAGCATTATGGCTCTATGGATAATTTGCGCGCTGCTTTTGATACATTTGTTGAAAATATTCCATTCTATGGTTTTGCTGTGCTGTGTACGGATCACCCTGAAGTTCAGGCGCTTGCGTCGCGTATTATTGACCGCCGCCGGATAACTTACGGATTTAACCGTCAGGCTGATGTGCGCGCTATGAATTTAATGACTGATCTAGCAGGGTCTCACTTTGATATTGCTTTGCGTCGTCCTGGTTCTGCTACGCCGCGAATGATAAGTGGCTGTACTCTGCCAATGGCGGGAGATCACAATGTGCAGAATGCACTTGCGGCTGTGACAGTGGCATTAGAACTTGGCGCGAGTGACGATCAAATTCGTGTAGGGCTATCTGGGTTTGGTGGCGTGAAGCGTCGCTTTACACCGGCGGGTGAATGGGTGCCGGTAGAAGGGCAAGAGCCAGTCCGCATAATTGATGATTATGGTCACCATCCTGTTGAGATTGAAGCTGTTTTAAAAGCCGCTCGCGCGATGCAGGGGCAAAACGGATTGATTGCAGTGGCGCAACCACACCGCTATTCTCGATTGAATGATTTGTTCACCGAGTTTTCGACATGTTTTGATAAGGCAGATACTGTGTTTGTTGCACCTGTATATGAAGCAGGTGAAAGCCCAATTGAAGGCATAAACCACGAAACATTGGTGAAATCTATCCGCCAGCACGGACACAAAGATGTTCGTATTCTTGAAAGCCTAGAGGCTCTGCCGGAAGCTATCAGGGCGTTTGCAAAGCCAAGTGATATGGTCGTGTGTTTAGGCGCGGGTGATATCACTTATCATGCAAATGCACTTGCCGAGAATTTAGCTAAATAAGTTGAGACAGGCTCTAAATGATGCCTTTCATTGAAACGGAACGCCTTATATTGCGGCCACCTCAAATGGAAGATTTTGAGGGGTGGGCTGAATTCATGGCAGACGACGAGGCAACGCGTTTTATTGGCGGCACCATGGGGCGTGCCCAAGCGTGGCGCAACATGATGGTAGTGATAGGAAGTTGGACCGCGATCGGGGTAGGCTTTTTCTCAGTGATCGAGAAGTCTAGCGGGAACTGGATAGGGCGGGTTGGCCCGTGGAAGCCTGAATTGTGGCCGGGTACTGAAGTGGGATGGGGGCTATTACCCATTGCGCATGGTAAGGGATACGCTTTGGAAGCTGCTATTGCCAGCATAGATTATGCAGTAGATATCCTTGGATGGCGCGATATTATTCATACGATTGAGACAGGAAATATTGCTTCTGAAAAGTTGGCGCAACGTCTTGGGTCTCACAATAGAAATATCCGAGCGAATATGCCTGCGCCTTTTGATACAAAATCTGATTTTTTTATCTGGGGACAAAGCGCGGACGAATGGCGTCTACGTCGAAAAGCGCAGCGTCAAGTAGATTAATAATTTATTAGCTTTGCCCTTAGGTTTTTAGATCCAACTCCATCTCAATTTAAGGCATTTATGTTTTTATAAGCACTCAGTATTGGGTGTTTATAATGAGTTTGATGGTCTCACAGTCTGTTGTGTCTTTTTATCGTCCGCCTGTATCGGGTGAGACGCAAAAGCGCGAATCTGTGGCTGAGCCAAAGCAAGATTTAAATGCACTTATCCGTGCGCAATTGAATGCAAAAGAAACACATGCAAAGGCTGCTGAATTAGAGGCACAAGAAGCGTCTAAGGAAGTTCAATCTGATCCTGAAAGAGAAGCCTTATCGCGCAAGAAAAATCAGGCAAGAGAGTCGCTAGATCGTATTGTTAAGCAGTTTAAAATTATCAAAGCTGTGTGGGCGAACGATCCCAAAGAGATGGCGCGCCAGCTGGGGCGATTAGCGCAAGACCTTAAAGACGCAGTCAAAATATATGCTGATGCAGCCAAAGCTCTGGGTGAGTTATCGAGCGCAACACCGAATGTGTCTATGATGAGTGTGGGGACATTAGCCCCTTCTTCTAATGCAAATGAAGCTGACGAGCGCAATGCTGACCAAGATGCTGAAGCGGCTCAAGAAGCGGAACAAACAGCCTCTGCTAGTGCTGTGGAGGGGGAGAGGTTTGCTGCTGATGGAGAAGAGGTGGAGGCCAGCTATGTGTCTGCTGCAGGTGAGGAGCGCGCCTTGTCGCAGCGTGCTGTCAATGCGTATGGAGATTCAGATACGAAATGGGTGAAAGCAGAGAATTCACCCCAAGCAGCTGCTACACGAGAAAATTTGGAGTTCATCGGCAAGGTGCGTGGTATCGCTAAGAAGATGGAAGATGAGCTAACCTATATGAAAAAGAAAGCCATTGTTTCGGGTGAAGGCAAGGCGGATAAAAGTGATGAATTTCTAGAAGCTGATGAAGTGTTTGATGAGCTAAAGGAAGATCTTACAGATTTTGAAGTCGAAGTACGCAAAGCGACACCGATTGCAGGAACAATGGTGTCGGTGAAGGTTTAATATTTTGCGACTATTTGCCTTGGATTTGTTCTAGGCTGGTGACAGTCATTTTCTGTTTGAGATCCATATAAACAACGCCAGTGAATATATCGCGTGTTTTAGGCATACCCGTCATTTCTATGCGGAAGCGGTAATTTAATCCCGCAACGACTTGCACTTCTGCGCTGACCTTATCGACGAGCGCCCGGGTGGGGAATTTTCTGTAGATTGTATCAATCATCAATTCTTTAGCGCGCGATGCGTTTTCATCGCTTAAATCAGCAGGCGCATATCCGCCGGCAATCATATTATGGTCCACATTCTCTTCCAGTTCGTTCGGCGTATTGTCGGTTGTTTCGCTTGGTGCAGTAAATGGTGGCGGCGGAAGGGCGGGAGATTTGGGCATTTTCGTACTTGTTTGATTGGCGCATCCAACCAGCGCGATAATGGGCATGAGAATTATAAAAGGGGCGAATTTCATAAAGCGTCCTTCCAAACTTGAGCTTATGCCTCATTGTGAAAACAGAGCGTCGATTCAGCGCTAACATAGTTTCTTGAAACAATCACGTAAAAGTGAGGCGTGACGCACTTATGTTCAGGCATGTACATAACTATATCCAAAGCTGGAACAATTGCTAACCTATAAGGATAATAGAGATGAGCACCTACACATTACACACACCTGAAACAGCACCTGATGAGGCAAAAGAGATTTTAGCTGGCGCTAAAAAAACAATGGGCTTTGTCCCTAATTTGTATGCGACGATGGCTCAAAGCCCAGAATTGCTGAAATCCTATAAATTTCTGGCTGACTCATTTGCTTCCAATTCATTGAATGCAGATGAACGTAATGTTGTGTGGTTGGTGATCAATTATGAAAACAATTGTCACTATTGTGTGCCTGCTCATACAGGAATCGCTAAATCACAAGGCGTATCTGATGACATCATCAATGCGATCCGTGATGGCAAGACAATTCCGAATGCGAAACTAGAAGCGCTCGCAGAGTTTACGCGCCAAATGCTAAACCAACGCGGTGTTGTAACAGATGAGCAAGTCCAAGCTTTGTTTGCACACGGGTATGACAACACCACGGTTTTGGATGTGATCCTTGGATTGGCGCACAAGACGCTATCTAATTACACAAACCATGTTGCGAACACACCTGTTGATGAGGCTTTCTCTAAATTTGCGTGGACGAAACCAGACGCGAAATAGAGAATATCCGCTCTTGTGTATAGAAAAAGCCAGCTTCCAAAATACGGAGGCTGGCTTTTTTGATGATCCAGTATTTTGATTAGCGGCGCGCTTTAAAGGCACCATATGTGACAGCTGCTGATAGTGCGAAAAATACAAGTGCCATAATGAAGAGCATCGGGCTTTTTTCGGCATCGGGTGCGGAACTCATGGGGGTGTATACGCCTAATACAGTGAGGTGCGCCAAAATTGCACCGCCGATTAATGCGAGGGATAAACCGCCGCCAATGAGACGCAGACCAGCTACAAGGATTACTGTGGCAGCTAACTCGCCCAACCCAGTTGCGTATTTGAGCATTGGATCAATAAAGGGAAGGGTAAGCCCCCAATCTGCGGCGAGGTTGTCTTCGATAATGATGAAAATAGGCACATCGCCGATGAATTTCTGAATCCCCATAAAGGCCATAAAGGCAGCGAGGACGTATGCGCCCCATTTGCTTACAGCGGTCATATTTTAGTCTCCCAAGCTTTTAAACTGAAAGGAGAGTGAAGTATGGCCTTAGTTTTGTCACTAAACGCTTTGGCAACATTTCATCACGCGATTGCGAGGATTGTGTGAGTTGAGCCTTGGGTTCATGCTAGGAAAGGCTAGCAAGATGCATAGAAGCAGGGTATTTGCAGCCATATGACAGATTTGATTTCCAGAATGCCGCCTGTACGCGGAAAATTGCTTGCTGATGCAGAATTAAAACCTTTCACATGGTTTCGGGTGGGGGGAAAAGCAGATGTGCTGTTTTTACCCGCAGACCCAGAAGATCTGGCTGATTTTCTTAAAGCATTGCCAGAGGATATTCCTGTGACTGTTCTGGGCGCTGCTTCCAATGTGATTATACGTGATGGCGGTGTTGAAGGGGTGGTTGTGCGATTGACACCTGCCTTTGGAAAAATTCGCATTGTCGGCAATGAGGTTGTTGCGGGCGCAGCGGCGCTTGATAGTAAAGTGTCTCAAAAGGCAGCGATGTTTGGCATTAGCGGTTTGGAGTTTTTCTCTGGCGTACCCGGGACTATTGGCGGTGCGTTGCGCATGAATGCGGGATGCTATGAGCAAGAAACTGCTGATGTTTTGGTGGAAGCGGTTGCGCTTACGCGTCAAGGGACATGGGTGACGCTGAAAAACCGTGAGTTTGGGTATTCCTATCGTCATTCAGATGCGCCTGAAGATTTGATATTTGTCGAAGCGGTATTTAGGGGTGAAATTATAGACCCTCAAATTGTGAAAGACCGTATTGAAGCGCTGAAAAAACGTCGCGAAGAGGCCCAGCCTATCCGTGAAAAAACGGGCGGTTCGACTTTCGCAAATCCTGATCCACCAGGGACACCTGATCAACGAAAATGCTGGAAGCTTATTGATGAGGCAGGCATGCGCGGCGCGATGCGTGGCGGCGCTCAAGTCTCAGAGAAGCATTGTAACTTCATGATCAATACTGGCGATGCGACAGCAGCTGATATTGAAGGGCTTGGCGAGGATGTGCGCGCAAAAGTGAGGGCAAATTCTGGCGTTGAGTTGCGCTGGGAAATTAAACGCATTGGCCGCACGCTCTAGGGCAAGAGCGCGCGGGCCGCTTTGGTTAAATGACTGCTGAATGCGTTGAGAAAATTGTCATATGCGGGTCGCCATCACTCGTGGATTTTACACATATGCCTTCATTATCGAGCAGGGCAGTGACGCGCTGACGATAGGCAGAGAATGAGCTGAAGCTGACCACATCTACAGGCGAGTCAAAGTGAATGCTGACTTGGAAATGACTGCCTTGATCATAACGTGTGACCGAAACAATTTCTCCGGTGAAGTCTTGTTTGAGATATTTGCCTGTCACGCGATCGCCTATTTGAGGTTCAAATAAGGGGCGATTAGAGAGGCGGGCAGCAGCTATATTCCAATTTGAAAAACCAAGAGCATGGGCAGTAAGCTCAAGAGCTTTGGCGTGCGTGATTGGTGCATTGGCTTCTTTGTGATTGTTGCGCATTGTTTTCGCATAGGCTTTGGCACCTGCGATTGTTTTGGGTAAACGTGCGCGCTTGTTAGAAGTGTGCGTTGTTTTAGCAGAGGTCATTATCAGACTCATCCTTTATAAACGCGGTCATTGTGAATTGGTGCTCACATTGCCAAAAGACCGCCTGTTTAAAGGCTGTGTTCTGAGAAAAGATCATGCTGCAAAATTTGCAAATTGACCGAGCGATTTACCGTTGAGAATATCCCAGCGAGCGGCAGGCTGCTTCAAACCTTGCGCCGGATATATGATTGAAAAAGTAAAATGTCAAACCGACTAGAAGCTGCCGCGTAAGCTGAAACTGACGGATGTGCCACGGGTGCGCGAGCGGTATTCTGACCTTGAGAGGGCAGCGAGGCGGCGGTTTGGATAGATGGTTTTGGATAATATCTCAGCTTGGTCGCTAAGATTGTGAATGCCTAGGGTGGCATTCATTCCAAAGAAGTTTTTGTTTTCTATTGTGATTTGTGTAAAAGGTGTATCGACAGCTTTCATCTGCTCTTGGCTAATGCGTGGATTAGATGCCCAGCGAGACTTTTGCACCAAGCCGGTTAGCGCCCAATCTGAATTGGGAATGTCATAGCGCAAAGACATGTTCATATCGGACATTTTTTCACCACCGATGCGGCGGGATTCATTCGTTACAGGATCAATCATGCTGGAGTGTTGAGTTGCAAAGAAATAATTGAGTTTTAATCCGTCAAAGCCTAACTGAGCGAATTTAACCGAGCCAGACATTTCTGCTCCAAAGCGTTCGGCGCTTTCGATATTTCCCGGTGCTTCTGAGGATGTCCCAATGGGAATTTGTGTGACGATATCCTCAACTTCTTCGCCAAATATCTTGAACCGCGTTGCGCCCAAATTCCCGATCGATTTTTTGAGGTCGATTGATAGCAGCCATGATTTTTCGGGAACAATGTTGGAGTTTGTTGCGTCCTCGCTATTTTCCTCAAGGTTTCGGGATGCGATAAAATTTGAAAAATTAAACTTACGAACATGTCGTTGCAATCGTGTGTTGATGCTCATGCCGCGAACAGGCGTGTAATTTAAAGACGTAAAACCTTTCGGGTGGAACATGTCACGGTTGGATTGTCCCGTCCCCATTTGAGATATTTGAATAAATTCACCGCCCAATGAGGATTGAAGTGATATATGAGAAGAAAGAGGGCGACCATGAAGGATTGCGAACTCTGACTTGTTTTCTTCTACAGTATCAAAAGTGGCGGTGCTTTGAATGCCTTGTAGTGCTAGGCTGCCTTCTATCTGTTTGAGGCGGATATTCTGCTTTTCTAGACTGTTATAGGCGGTTTGGGCGACCAGCTGCCAGTCCTCTTGGGGGCGGGTGGACCATGTGTACTCAGCGCGCGCGACATGCTCGTTTTCAATGTTGAGACTATTGCTGCCAGTAGCATCTATATAAGTATTGTCGGAAGTTAATGTATGCAATTGTTGGGTATAAGGGCGATGATTGGATTGGTATAATCCTATGAATTTTAAGCGACCATCCGCGAAAGCAAAATCATAATCCCCTCCAATTCCTCCGTTCCATTCTTTTCGTTCGCTGGTGGAGATGCGAATTTTTTCTCGACCAGAAACTGAGTTCTGGCGTGAGACTTCTTTTGAAAAAATATGTGGCCGTTTGTAGTCTATGTTGAATGAGCCAAGTTTACCGTCGGAGGTTTCGAATTGTACATGTGTGTTGATAGAGGGGATATCGACATCGGAAATTTCTTGTTCGTGTCGATATTCTGTCACGATGTTTCGTGCATTGCGAACGGTTTCCAATCCTCGGGCCCCATCTCGGCGAGATAAGTTCTTCAATGCGATTTGGTATTCGAAAATGTCCTTTTGACCCGAAAGGTTGAGAGAGGCATTGCCTATCGCGCCAGGTCGGTGATCCTGAAAGCGAGGTGTCCAAGACCAATTGCCCGAAATTTTAGATATGTTGGTGTGAATATTCGCGATGTTCCCTTTGAGGCCATTTATATTGTATTTGGACGCGTCCTCAATCACAACTTTGGTGACATCTTTAGCATTGATCTGGCTGAGGGCTGCGCGCAATCCTCCTGACTTGTTTGATATGGGCTTGCCATTGATCAACACATTTCCAAGGGCGTGGTTTATGCCGCCGGAGGAAGCGTCAATAATGATAGAAAATTCAGAGAGGTTTTCTACAATGTCTAATGCTGTACGCGGGGATGAATGTTGAAATTCAGCAGGTGTAACCGTTCTAGATTTTAGGTCGAGCGCAGTCGCGCCATGCGCAGCCTGTGCAAAAATGCAGACAGTTAGAAGGCTTGTGGTACTCAGTGGTTTGAACCAGCTCAATTCGTGCGTCCTGCAAACATTAAAATTTGTACATGTTTGATGGTAATATAATTGGAGCGATTAAAGTCAAGTTAAAGAGGTATAACCACACTGATATTTATCAAATATCATATAAATGAGAACTGAATGGGATGCGTTTAGCCTAAAACTCACCTTTGAGCGAGAAAACGATGTAAGGCTCATATCTTCGGATACGGTATTCTGTGCGTGCGACTGGGCCGTCACGACGATCAACATAAACTTCCTTAAAAATACTTTCTTCTTGATTTCCAAGGTTTCGTACTCCCAATGACGCTTGCATGCCGAAAATATCTTTGTGTTCAACTGTTAGACCCGTGAAAGGGATATCATTGTATTGGCGAAGATTTAGATTTAGGCGGGGGTCAAATGCCCAGCGCACACGTTCGTAATACCCGGATATGGCCCAGTTTGTGTTCGGAATATCATACCGCATATCGAGTTCGAGGTAGGACATGGTTTGACCACCAATGCGTCGATTTTTGTTGGTCAATGGGTCTTTTAAGCGTGAGTCATTGGCATTTGCTTGATAGTCAAGTTTTAATCCTTTAATTCCGAGTGGATCAAAGTTGAAAGTACCGGTAATTTCAACACCATAACGTTGTGCGGAATCTAAATTCCCAGGAGCTTCATTGTTGGCATCCAATGGGATTTGTTCGACAATGTCTTCTACTTCTTCACCAAATACGCCCAACGTAACAGAACCGTATGGGCCGTGGTGTTTGGTCATCTCAAATGCGAGTTTCCATGATTGCTCAGGGACAATATCTGTGTTGGTCGCATTGTCATTTCCTTCAGAAATATCACGAGAGGCTATGAAATCTCCAAAGTCCAGCTGTCCAACTTGACGATCAAGGCGGGCAGAGAGGGCGAGGTCTTCTCTGGCCGCATAACTGAGATTTAAGAATCCTTTGGGGCGGAAGAATTCGCGTTCTGCTTGCCCACTTCCAGATTGAGTGATTTGTGAGAACTCACCGCCAACAGAGGCTTGCAGTTTTAGTTTTTCGGTGAGGGGACGACCATGTGTGATATTTAATTCTGCGCGCTTTTCTTTGACTTCGTCAAACGAGGCAGTATCGGCGATAGCATTGAAATTAAGGCTATCGAGGAATTGTACATATTCAATGCTATTGCTCTCTAAACTATTGAACGCTGTTTCGGCAGAAATTTGCCAATCCTTCGTGTTGTCTACTGCCCAAGAATATTCAGCTCGCAGAATAGATTCAGCTTCCTTAGAGTGATTGGAGTAGGCGCGCCCCTTCTCATAGTCGGTGTCATTGAGAGCGATATGTACCTGGTTATAATAGGGGTTATCTTCTTGGCTATGAAGTCCAATTAGCTTTAAGCGGCCAGCACCCAGCGCAAATTCATAATCAGCGTTTATCTCTGCGGCCCACTCATCTTCTGATTCCTTATAGATATGTAGGTAAGGGGAGGCTGCAGTGGGAGAGCGTTTGGACCATTCTGTAAAAGCCCAATCTTCTTTGGCGTAATTGATATTGAGAGAGCCTACATTTCCCGTCTCGCTTTCATATCCGATATGCGTTGAAATTGATGGTGCATCTTCATCATAGTGAAAATACTCGTCACGCGCTTCAAATAAGATACCGTTTTTGTCTCGTAGTGTTTCTGGGCCGCGTGCGGTGTTGCGGCGAACTTCATTTTCAAGTGAGATATTGAAATCAAAGGGCCCTTTTTGTCCTGTTAAGGTGATTTTGGCAGCACCTAGCCAAGGTGCACGGTGGTTGCGAAACACAGGGTTCCATTCCCACTGAGCTTTGAACCCAGTAGATTGCGTTTCAATATTCGCAACGATCCCTGAAAGACCGGGAATATTAAAATGGGATGCGTCTTGGACTATGATTTTCACAACATTCGTTGCGGGGATTTGGTCGAGAATGTCCCGCAGGTCATTTGACTTGGTTGAAATACGTTTCCCATTGATGAGTACATTGCCACCGCCTTGGCCAAGGCCGCGTTTTTGGTCTGCTTCTACGATGTTGAAACCAGGGACATTGGCGATCAAATCCATCGCTGTACGAGGAGAAAACTGCTTAAAATCATCAGGAATATAAGACGATGCAGTTGTTTGCGGGGGAGGGGTGTTTTGCGCGAAGGCGCAAGGCGCTGACAGACATAAAGCGGCCAAACTAGCGGAATAAAATAATCTGGACATGTGCTCCCCGAGTGTATCTTTTGGTTATTTAAGTGGCGTATGTGTTACATCTGTAACCTTTTGTGTCAATGGAAAGAATTTCCATGTTGCTGTAAAAATTCAGATGAAAATATCAAGCTTACAGAGCTAAGGAAAAGGATTAACTTTTTGCGGCGTGAATTTCTGAAGTTAATTGCGTGACAGGCTATGTTAACTCCTTTGGCGGGAGTGTGCTGTGAGAAAAGTCAGGTATTGGGTTATTTCTATAAAAAAGCGTGATTATTAAGTGTATGTAACTTCTTCGTAATGCATTGAAAAATATAGTATAAATGTATTTTGGCGCTAGTGTTGAAAAAATAGATCAAATTTTATGCATTTCTGCGTAGGTTTGTTTAACCTTAAGCGGTCAAAATTGAAGCTCCAAGGAGATCAAAGAATGAAACGCGTAGCAGTCATAATGGGTGGATGGTCATCGGAGCGAGAAGTCTCGCTATCGTCAGGCCGTGGTATGGCGCAAGCTGCCCGCAATGAAGGTTTTGAAGTTGTCGAGATTGATATTACGCGTGATCTATCCCAGCAGCTAAAAGATGCTAAGCCTGATGTTGTGCTCAATGCGCTGCATGGTCCCTATGGAGAGGACGGCTGTGTGCAGGGATTATTGGAAATTCTTGAAATTCCGTATTCTCATTCTGGTGTGCTGGCATCTGCTTTGGCGATGGATAAAGCTAAATCTCGCAATGTGTATGCGCGCGTTGGGCTGAAGGTTGCTGATGGCGGCGTTTACGCAAAAGAGGATGTAGCGGCTGATCATGTGATGGAGCCGCCTTATGTGGTGAAACCCATTGCGGAAGGCTCATCATTTGGCGTGCTGATTGTGCCAAAAGGGGCGAATCGTCCTCCTGCTGAATTGCTTGATCCAAAATGGGGATTTGGAGACTCAGTTTTAGTCGAACAATTCATTCCTGGACGCGAATTAACAGTATCTGTGATGGGAAATGAAGCTTTAGCAGTCACAGAGATCACGACTTTAAGAGATTATTACGATTACTCAGCCAAATATGAGGCTGGAGGATCAATTCACGTCATTCCCGCCGAGTTGCCCGAAGCAGTGACACAAGCCGCGCTAGATGCCGCCCTTGTTGCTCATAATGCTTTAGGATGTCGCGGAGTATCACGTTCTGACTTTCGCTATGACGACGAGACAAACAGATTGGTAATATTGGAAACAAATACCCAGCCAGGCATGACCCCCACTTCGCTTGTTCCGGAACAGGCAGCACATAAAGGGATAAGCTATGAGAAGCTGGTAGGTTGGATGATAGAGGACGCTTCATGTCACAGGTGAGAAGCAAGTCACAAAAAGGTAAGCAAGGCGCGCGTCCACAAGAGGCTGTGCCCACAACGATATTGTCTGAGCAATTATCAACATATGCTTTTGGAACTGTAACAGCGGGTGCTGTAATGGTGGCTGTTGCTGCGTGGATGGGTGGTTCGTTAGCTTCGATTGATGATCGTATCCAATCAGGTTTAGATGCAACGGCTAAATCTGCCGGATTTACAGTTACTAAAATTTCAATTGAGGGTTTAGATCCTCGCACAAAAGCCGACGTTTTAAACGCTGTGGCTATTCCAGTAGATTCGAATATGTTCCGCGCTGATCCGTTCGAGATCAAAAAACGGATCGAAGAAAAGGTGACGAACGTCTCTGAAGTACGGGTGTTGCGACAGTGGCCCAATGATATTTGGATTCTAGCTGATAATCGTCGTCCACTTGCGCTCTGGCAAACAGAAGGTCAGTGGGCTGTTGTGGACCAAGTGGGTAAGCCTATGGAAGGTGAAGACCCAACTAAATTTGTGAATCTGCCGCGTGTCGTCGGGCCTGCTGCCGGATATGCAGCACCAGAATTGCTTGCCCAATTAGAGTTTCACCCTCAAATCGCTGAACACTTAGAGGTGGCGATGCGTGTTGGTGGACGTCGTTGGGATTTGCGGTTGGATACAGGCCTTGAGATCGCGCTGCCAGAAGATAAGCTCGTAGATGCAGCTTTGTTGGCCGTTTATAATTTAGATGAAGCGACAGGCGTTCTTGCTAAAGATTCAGAAGTTACTCGAATAGATGCGCGTGACCCAGAGCGTTTTGCTGTGGGCTTGGGAGAAACACGCGCCGAACAACAAAGTTCGGGTCTAGAAAACAAGTCCGGGGGGGCTTAATCCATGTCATCATTGGCAAGCCGTATAACTATGCGCGATAAACTTGCCGGCAAGCCGCCATTTCTGGCTGCGCTTGATATTGGCTCTTCAAAAGTGGCTTGTCTGATTTCGAAAAATCCAGAAGGCTCTAAAAGCGTACACATTGTTGGTGCGGGACATCAATTGTCACGTGGTGTCAAGAATGGTGCTGTGACGGATATGGATGCGCTTGAGCGCTCTATCCGAGTGGCAGTTGAGCAAGCTGAACGTGCAGCGGGAACGCGTATTAGTGATGTCATTTTGGGTGTGTCTGGCCCTAATTTGAAAAGTGTTTATCTTCAAGGTGGCGTGAATATTGGTAATCGCGAGATTACGCAGATGCATGTTCGCGATGCCAATAATGCTGCACTTTCAACTTTTCAGCAGCCTGATCGTCAAATTTTACATGCGACACCATTGGGCTATGCATTAGATGGTGCAGGCGGCGTTAAAGATCCGCGCGGGATGATTGCGACGCGGTTGACTGTGACGATGCTTGTTGTGTCTGGACCAGCTGCACCTTTAAAAAATATAGCGCAGTGTGTGACGCGTGCACACTTAAACCCTGTTGCGATTGTGGCGTCTCCATATGCGGCGGGTCTTTCGGTGCTTGTGGAAGACGAAATCGAACAAGGTGCGACCGTTATAGATATGGGTGGCGGTGTTACGAGTGCGGCCTGTTTTTATGAGGGTAATCTGATTTATCTGGACAGTGTCCCAGTGGGGGGATCTCGGGCATCTTCAGATTTAGCTCAGGGTTTAGGGACGACATTTGCTGCTGCGGAACGTTTGAAAACGCTGCATGGTGCGGTTGCTTTATCACAGGTGCATGCCTTTGATGTGGTGGATGCACCAAGACTTGGTGAGGACGGCCGTCTTGAAGCTGGGACAACGTCGAAAGCTGAATTGACAAATATGTTGCGTCCGCGCTTCGAGGAGATGTTAGAGTTGCTAGAAAAGCGTCTTTCTAAAGCGTCGGCCCAATATCGTCCTTTGCCTAGACGGATCGTACTAACTGGTGGTGCGAGTCAGATGCCGGGAATGCGTGATGTCGCGGAGGAAGTGTTTAGAGCACCTGTACGTATGGCGCGACCTTCTCGTACGACCGGACTGGGAGAGACATATCAGATTCCAGCATTCTCATCGGCGGCAGGTTTGCTGAAATGGGAGATTAACGGTGGTGCAGGCGCTGTAGCGCCTTTATACGGTAAAAGCCGAATTGCGGTATCTGGTGGATCTATTTTCCAGAAAGCAGCGAATTGGTTGCGTGAGAATTTTTAGCAATATCTCAATATTGCCATTTTTTAAGCAGATAACACGGTTTGTCCTATGTATTGGGACGTAAAATATATTGCGGATTTACCATGTTAGGTTAACCTGCACTTAGGCATATTTGTCTACTAATATAGCTAATACCCTTTTTCTGTTAGTTTGTGCTCTTAATTGGTACGACTAGTTCTGACTACTATCTCACGAGGTGCGGCACCATGCCGGTAGAGTTGAAACCACGCATAATTGTTTTTGGAGTCGGTGGTGCCGGAGGCAATGCCGTCAACAATATGATCCAATCCAAGCTTCAGGGCGTGGAGTTCATTGTTGCTAATACGGATAGTCAGGCACTTCTTCATTCTCAAGCTGATCACAAGATTCAGCTCGGGATGAAAACAACAGAGGGACTGGGTGCGGGAGCAAAGCCTTCTGTTGGCGCTGAGTCTGCTGAAGAATCTATTGAAGAAATTAAAAAACAGCTTGAAGGTGCGCACATGGCCTTCATCGCAGCAGGTATGGGTGGTGGTACAGGTACAGGTGCGGCACCTGTTATTGCGCGCATTGCAAAAGAGATGGGTGTGCTTACAGTTGGTGTGGTCACGAAACCATTCGACTTTGAAGGTAAGCGCCGTATGGCGATAGCGGATGAAGGTGTCCAAGAGCTTCGTAACCACGTGGACACGCTGATTATCATTCCAAACCAAAATTTGTTCCGCATAGCGAATGCAAACACAACATTTGCTGATGCGTTCACTATGGCAGATGAAGTGTTGTACCAAGGTGTGCGCGGTGTAACCGATCTTATGGTCATGCCAGGCCTTATCAACCTTGATTTTGCGGATGTGCGGACTGTTATGTCTGGCATGGAAGCAGCCATGATGGGAACGGGTGAGGCGGCAGGCGAGCAACGTGCGTTGAAAGCTGCGCAAGCAGCAATAGCCAATCCGTTGCTTGATGATGTTTCCATGAAGGGTGCCAAGGGTGTGTTGATTAACATTACCGGTGGCTATGACATGACACTTTATGAGGTCGATGAAGCCGCAAATGAAGTGCGCAAAGAAGTTGATCCTGATGCGCAGATTATTCTTGGTTCGACATTTGATCACTCCCTTGAAGGTAAGATCCGTGTATCTGTAGTCGCAACTGGGATTTCATATCAAATAGGGCTTAAGGAGACTGCGGTCCCTTCCCGATCATTCGCCCAACCGGTTGTGAAGCCATCAGAGCCGACCGCTGCTGATGCTATTTCGGCGGCGTTGGATGCTGAGCCAAAATTGCAAGAGAGCGAATTGGATGAGGCTGAAACATCATTAGTTGAGTCTGCGAAAGACGAACATTTTGTACAGCCCCCGATTATAAATCGTCGTCCAAGCATTCAGGATGAAGATGACGATGCAGATTCAGCTATAGAGGCTGAAGAAGCCGACGATAATACCGAATATGCAACAGATACAGAAGAACATAAGCCTGCACAGGATGAGCGTTCTTCTAAAGGTCGTTCTTCGTTGTTTGGTTGGGGTAAAGGTAGTGATGGTGACAAGGCGTCGCCAGACGGTGGCCCTAAGCTAGATGCAGATGAGTATGAAGACGATGATCTAGAAATTCCTGCTTTCTTGCGTCGGTCAGCAAACAATTAAAGCGTTAGACTTTTAATTAAATTACACATTTTGAGAAGACTTCGAATGCCCTTGTTCATTGAAACAAGGGCGTTTTTTTGATTAATTGCGAATGATTGCAACATCCCGAAACAATCATTTAATTGAGTTTATGCAGCCAGCAACTCATATAGACGTTCTTGGAACAGTGCGGCGTAACCCGTGCATGTAGAGTATTTCCAGAGGACTTGTTGAAGTATGGCGTATCAAAAAACTCTTGCGGGACCTGCGGTATGTGCAGGTGTAGGCTTACACACCGGAGAGCGTGCACGTTTGGTGTTGAAGCCGGCTGCTGCTGATACGGGTATTGTATTTGTACGTACTGATATCAAGGACAGAGATAATTCCATCAAAGCAATCGGCACGAATGTAACCACAACACAGTTGGGAACTACTCTTGCAAATAAAGCGGGTGTATCTGTTTCAACCGTTGAGCATTTGCTTGCAGCATGTGCGGGGCTTTGTATTGATAACCTCATCGTTGAGATTGATGGTCCAGAAACACCTATTATGGATGGGTCTTCCAGCCTATATTGTGAGCTTATGCTTCAGGTTGGCGTAAAAGATCTGGCCAAACCGCGCCGCCGTATTCGTATTCTCAAGCCAATTGAAGTTGTAGACGGCGAGAAGTTCGCGCGTTTGCGTCCGCTTGATGTGGTGGGGGCACCTTTTGAGCTACGTGTTCGTATTGATTTTGATAGTGCTGCGATTGGTGAGCAAAGCTTTGCATTCAAGCTCACACCGGGTGCATTTGTGCGTGATCTTGCATTTGCACGCACGTTTGGCTTCACAAGTGATTTTGAAAAACTAAAATCTATGGGACTTGCACGTGGTGCATCTATGGAAAACGCTGTTGCTCTTGATGGTGATAAAGTGTTGAACCCTGAAGGCTTGCACGTTGAGAATGAGTTTGTGCGCCACAAAATTCTTGATGCAATTGGTGACTTGTTTCTTGCGGGCCATGCGATTGCTGGTATTTTTGAAGGCGACCGCCCAGGTCATGCGATTAACAACAAGCTCGTATGTGCGTTGCTCGCTGACCCAAGTGCATGGGAAATGGTCAATGATGATGTTCGAGCCGTGCCGCAATCAGTAAAATATGCATCTGGCTTGAAG
This sequence comes from uncultured Hyphomonadaceae bacterium, assembly GCA_964351655.1. Classification (GTDB taxonomy): domain Bacteria; phylum Pseudomonadota; class Alphaproteobacteria; order Caulobacterales; family Hyphomonadaceae; genus Hirschia. The sequence goes on from CAYGPD010000004.1 coordinate 154,043, forward strand.
CGTGTTGAGAATGAGTTTGCAGCTCCTGCTGCGCTATAAAAGCTGGTCTCACTCATCAATTTTGAGATCGCACCTGATTTTCAGTCAGTAATTTCGCCATAAATGGCTGTCATTCCATAAACTTGCAGACTCTCTGTCAGGGAAAGCTTGGCGTGTGCGCATCACTAGGCTAGACATTGTAGAATATCGAATGGAGTTTACGGATGGCAATCAAGCGCAATTCAATCTTGCTTTTATCTATCGGCGTGTCAGCGTTGGTACTCACGAGTTGTGCGTCATCAAAACGCAAAGCCGATTTGGCGTATGTCGAAAAGCCAGTCGAACAATTGTATAATGATGCCACTATAAGCTTGCAGCGTCGTCAATGGGATCGTGCCGCCCTTCAATTCCAAGAAGTTCAGCGTCAGCACCCTTATTCTGAGTGGGCTGAGCGTGCGATGCTTATGACTGCCTACACACAATATCGTTCGAAATCTTTCGAAGAAGTTGTGGCGAGTGCACAGCAATATACAGCTCTGTATCCAAGTGCGGATGGCGCGCCTTATGCTTATTACCTTATTGGTTTAACGCATTTTGATCAGATTACAGATGTTGGCCGTGATCAAGGCCGTACAGAATTGGCGCTTGCGGCTCTTGAAGATGTCGTGCGTCGTTTTCCATCGTCTGAATACGCGCGTGATGCTGAGTTGAAAATTGACATGGTGCGTGACCAGCTTGCTGGTAAAGAAATGGAAATTGGACGTTATTATCTTAAAAACTCTGAATTTCTTGCTGCCATAAATCGCTTTAAAAGTGTCGTAGATAATTACGAAACAACTACCCACACGCCAGAAGCTTTGCATCGTTTGGTTGAAGCATATCTAGCGATTGGATTGGTTGGTCAAGCCAATGCTGCTGCATCTGTACTAGGCTACAATTATGTGGGTACAGATTGGTATCGCGATAGCTATAAGCTCATGCAAAAGCACACTATTCCTTCAGCGAAAGTTGTAGAAACCTCAGCTGAAAAAGAATAACTACACATAAAACAAACAAACGTGGAACATTTTTGTTTTGCTTTTGTTCTATATGTGCTATTTATGTTCTTATGTTGATAGCACTTTCCATACGTGACTTTGTTTTAGTTCGTGTCCTCGATCTTGATCTGGAAACGGGCTTTACCGCTCTGACCGGTGAAACCGGTGCAGGTAAATCTATTTTGCTCGCAGCTTTGGGGTTTGCGCTAGGCGCAAAGACGGGGCGAGGAGCTATTCGAGCGGGGTGTGACTCTGCAACGGTGATCGCGACCTTCGATCCCCCAGCAAATCATTCTGTCCGTCAGCTGTTACATGAAAATGATATAGAGCTGGACAATGATGAAGCCATTGTTATTCGTCGTATTTTACGGCGTAACGGTCCGGCAAAAGCTTATCTTAATGATGCACCGGTAAGCGCACGTTTGTTGCAGTCTATGTCTGAATTATTAGTTGAAGTGCATGGCCAACATGCAGGTCATAGTCTTCTTGATGTGTCGCAACACCGAAAATTGCTTGATTCTTTTGCAGAGAGTGAAGTTGAGTTAAGCCAGTGTGGTCTTGCTTGGGATGGTTGGCGTGCGGCTGTGGAGGGACGAAAAGCCGTGGAAGCACGCCTGCTGCGTGCGCAAGCTGACCGTGAGTATTTGGAATTTGCGGTAGAGGAGTTGGACAAGCTTGACCCGCATGAGGGAGAAGCTGAGGCGCTTGCGCAGGAGCGTTTAGAGTTGCAATCGGCAGAGCGCGTTGCGGATGCTGTAGAAGATGCACTCAAACAATTGGATAAGTCTAATCCTGAGCAGGCGTTGTCGTCAGCTTCGCGTGCTTTAGGGCGTGCCGCGTCCATGCCTGTTATTATGGATAGTCCTGATGATGCACCGCTTAAAATGCAGCTTTTCGCAGCGGCGGATGCTCTTGAGCGTGCTTTGATAGAGGCGAGTGAGGCCTATGCGAGTGTGTCACGTTTAAGTTCTGTTTCGGATTTTTGTCCGACAGCGTTGGAAAATTCAGAATCACGTCTTTTTGCTCTGCGAGCAGCAGCGCGTAAATATGATGTGGATGTCGATCAGCTTGCAGCAGTGCGTGATAGAATGCGGATGCAGTTGGACGAGATAGAACATTCTGATCAAGCTTTGGCAAAAGCAAAAACAGCGGAAATAGAGGCGCAAAAAGCATTCGTGAAAGCGGGTAAGGCATTGAGCGCCAAACGGTGTGCTGCGGGCGCTGTGTTAGCGGCATCTTTGAAGCAAGAATTAGCGCCGCTAAAGCTGGAAAAAGCCGAGTTCCGTGTGGTATTGGATCCTGTACCAATTGAGGAAGCAGGACCCAATGGATGTGATAAAATATCTTTTGAGGTACGCACAAACCCAGGTGCTGAATTTGGAGCATTACATAAAATTGCATCTGGTGGTGAGGTCGCGCGTTTTGCGTTGGCGCTAAAAGTGTGCCTCGCTAAAGATGGACAGGCTGGGACGTTGATTTTCGACGAGGCGGATGTTGGTGTTGGCGGGGCAGTAGCGGCTGCGATTGGTCAAAGAATGCTGCAATTGTCAAAAGGACGTCAGGTCTTGGCGATTACGCATAGCCCGCAAGTGGCAGCAATGGCTGATATTCAATGGCGTATTTCTAAGGGTGGTGTCCAACAAGAAGATGTTGATATGGATGCATCATTGGAGACCGCGATTGATGTGCTCAAAGCCAAGCAGCGTAAGGAAGAGATAGCACGCATGCTGGCAGGCGCGGAAATTACCAAAGAAGCGCGCGCTGCAGCGACAAGACTGTTGGCGCGAGCCTAGTGACAATAGTATATGGCAGGTATGAGTAATACATCTTCTGATTCTTCACCTGCCATATCAGCAGCTCATCTTAACCTCCAGCAAGCGCGTGAGCGGTGGGATGAGTTGTCCCAGATATTGCGTCAGGCCGATAGCGATTATTACGAGCATGATGCGCCGCGTCTTTCTGATGCTGAATATGATGCTACACGTCAGGAATTGCTGGCATTGGAGGCAGAATATCCTGAGCTCGTAAGTGAGGACAGCCCAAGCCAAAATGTGGGGGTTAAACCGTCCGGTCGTTTCCCGAAAATTACTCATTTACAGCCTATGTTATCGCTAGATAATGCGTTTAGTGATGAAGATGTATCAGAATTTTTGGCGCGTATTCGGCGGTTTTTAGGTATAGATTCGAATACAGAATTGAGCGTGACGGCGGAGCCAAAGATTGATGGCTTATCCGCTAATCTTCTGTATGAAAACGGAAAGTTGATTTCTGGTGCAACGCGCGGAGATGGACGTGTAGGGGAAGATGTAACGGCAAATTTGAAAACCCTGCCGGATATACCGCATGAATTAGCAGGAGATGATTGGCCCGAACGCATAGAAATAAGGGGCGAAGTGTATATGTCCCACGCTGACTTTGCCGCATTGAATGCGCGTGAGGCGGAGGCTGGACGAAAGGTTTTTGCTAATCCCCGCAATGCTGCAGCCGGGTCTTTGCGTCAGCTGGATGTTGAGATTACTAAGTCGCGACCATTGAAGTTTTTTGCCTACGCTTGGGGAGAGGTTTCATCCGATTTCACCTCTTTACAATGGGATGCAGTGCAGGCGTTTGCGAAATGGGGATTTGAGATAAATCCTTTAATGGCGCGGGCGCAAAATGTACAAGACCTCCTCAAAATCTATCACAAAATTGCGGCGGATCGTTCCGGCCTTGGCTATGATATTGATGGTGTCGTTTACAAGGTTGATCGCCTAGATTGGCAGTCACGTTTGGGGTTTGTGTCGCGTTTTCCGCGCTGGGCTATCGCTCATAAATTTCCTGCAGAACAAGCTATTACCACACTCAATGATATTGAAATTCAAGTTGGCCGCACTGGTTCGCTGACGCCGGTTGCAAAGTTGGAGCCTGTCACTGTTGGCGGTGTGGTTGTATCGAATGCGACGCTGCATAATGAGGATGAAATCGCGCGCAAAGATATTCGCATTGGCGACAAAGTGGTGGTGCAACGTGCAGGGGATGTCATCCCTCAAATCGTGCGCGTTCTATCGGAAGATCGACCAGCAGATTCTGTCCCTTATGTCTTCCCAAAAACATGCCCAGTATGTGGATCACATGCGGTACGAGAGGTTGATGAAAAGGGTGAGGAAGATGCACGCAGACGCTGCACGGGGGGGCTGATTTGTGCGGCTCAAGCCAAAGAGAGTTTAAAGCATTTTGTATCCCGTAAAGCGCTCGATATTGATGGTCTTGGCGCAAAACAAATTGAATTGTTTTTCGAAAAAGGTGTAGTGACAGCGCCGCAACATATTTTTCAGTTAAAACAACGTATTGCTGAAGTAGGTTTTGATCCATTGGAGGAATGGGAAGGGTTTGGGAAAACCAGTGCGGAGAACATTTTTGCGGCGATTGATGCCAAGCGAAAAGTGCCATTTGCGCGCTTGTTAAATGGCTTGGGTATACGCCATGTTGGGCAGACAAATTCGGAATTAATCGCTCAAAATTATGGGGATTTTGCGAGCCTTCAAGAAGGGATGAATGCCATTATTGCTGCGCGTCCCAGTGAGGCCTATTTAAAGCTGCGTGGCATTGACCGTATCGGCGATACGACGCTGGAAAAGCTGTTGGGGCATGTCGAGGCAAATGGTTTACCTGAGACCGCGCCTGACACAATTGATGGCAGTTTAGCCCAACAGATAGAGGCATTGCGTATTTCTGGTGTGAATGTAGCGGCTTCGGCGGCATTGGCCAACCGATATCAGACTTGGGCGCATTTTCGCGAAGGCGTGCTTGCTGCGGTTGATGGGAAGCCGGGAGCAGCCTTTAGCGCAATTTCAAATATAGATGGTGTTGGAGAAGTTTTTGCGCAGGCATTAATTGATTTTTTTGTAGAGCCTCACAATCAGGATATGCTCACGCAATTATTGAATGAAGTTGATGTTGAGCCGGCTCAAGCGGTAAAAACCGATAGTGCAGTTGCAGGAAAAACTGTTGTGTTTACAGGCAGTTTAGAGCTGATGACGCGCGATGAAGCAAAATCAAATGCGCAATCTCTAGGGGCCAAAGTCGCGTCGTCGATATCCAAGAAGACCGATTATCTTGTTGCAGGGCCGGGGGCTGGCAGCAAATTGAAAAAGGCGCAAGAATTAGGCGTTACCGTCCTTACCGAAGCAGCATGGCTTGAAATGATCAAGTCTTAATTGATATATCATATGGTGAGCAGTTTGAAATTGGAGACCGGTTAAATCTCCAATTTTTATAATGATTACAATTCTTTACAGGCGTTTTTGAGCCATTCCAAATCATCGCCAGTTAGAAGCGGTGTAAGTTCCTTCAACACGCGCTGATGGTAGCGGTCTACCCATATCCATTCATCAGGTGTTAGCAGTCCGCGTTCGATCAAACGTGAGCATAGCGGCGCTAATGTGAGAGCTTCAAATTCCATCATTTGAATATCACCGCCCAAGATATCGCGGGGTTGAGTTACAAATTGAAGGTTTTCAATCCGGATGCCATACCCATCTTCTTTGTAATAACCGGGTTCGTTAGAGACGATCATGCCTGGCTCTAGAGCAACATTATTGACGGCCTTCGCAATGCGCTGTGGACCTTCGTGAACGCCAAGATAACTTCCTACGCCATGTCCTGTGCCGTGCTCATAGTCTAGCCCTAAGGCCCACATGGGGGCACGTGCAATCGCATCAATAGCATGTCCGCTCGTACCCGCTGGGAAACGAAGACGCGCGAGACCAATATGCGCCTTGAGCACGATTGTGTAGCGCTCTTTCATTTCTTGGGTTGGTTCGCCTATAGCAACAGTGCGGGTGATGTCGGTGGTGCCATCAAGATATTGCCCACCAGAATCAACAAGATACAGCGTTCCGCGTTCTAGGGTTTTTACTGTGTCTTCATTGACGCGATAGTGGCAGTGAGCGCCGTTAGAGCCAGCGCCCGAAATGGTTTCAAATGATAAATCTTTTAAGCCTTGCAATTCCTCGCGGCGCATTTCCAATTGCTGTGCTGCTTGAATTTCATTGACTTTACCAGACTGAACTTCACCAGAATCAAGCCAACGCAAAAAGCGCACAATTGCAGCGCCGTCGCGGCGGTGGGCATTTTGAGAGCCTTTGATTTCTGTTTCGTTTTTGCAAGCACGTGGCAAAGCTGAAGGATCATTTTGGAGTACAATATTTGCGCCAACATTTTCCAACGTTTTGAAAAACCAAGCAGAAGCAAGATTTGGATCCAAGGATACCGTTTTGCCCTTTAGTTTTTCCAAACGAGCGGAGAGTTGAGAAATCGTGCGTACTTCAACATCATCAAGGTGGGATGTGAGGGCATCTGTTACTTTTTCAGGGTGTAAGAAAAGTTCAGCGGCACCGTTGGCGTGCAGGATAGCGCGGCCCAAAGGGAGTGGGGAGCATTGCACATCGCCGCCACGAATATTGAACAGCCATGCGATGGAGGCAGGGGATGTGATAACAACGGCATCCGCTTTGACTTCAGCTAGTAATTTACCGACACGGGTACGTTTAGAGGCATGGGTTTCACCTGCATATTCTAATGCATGTGGCACGACGATTTCGCGTGGCTCTGGGGGTTGGTTGGTCCAAGCTGCGTCGATTGGGTTGACGTCAACAGCAACAACTTCACAGCCAGCACGCTTTGCAGCGCTTGAAAGGTCTTCAAAAGCTTTTTGGTTTACAAGCTGCAAATCTACCCCGATACGTTTTCCATTAAGGTCCTGTTTTGCCAGCCATTTAAATGGGCCTAACGTGGTGAGGTCGGCGCGCTCAAATAGAGATGAATCGAGTTGTTTAGCTGCTTGAAGGGTGTAACGACCATCAACGAAAACCACGGCAGATTTTTGCAAAATCATCGCAGCCCCCGCAGAGCCGGTAAAGCCTGTGACCCATGTTAAACGAGCAAACGCTGCGGGAAGATATTCATTTTGATAGGCATCTTCATGCGGGATGTAATAGGCATCCAGATTTTGTGCTTTCATCTGTTCGCGCAGCAATGGAAGATTGCTCTTACCAATAGCTGGGCCGCCTTTTACTTCATATGTCTGCCGCATGATGTGACTGCCTTTTTTCTACAAGCCGAAAAATTCTGCCATATCTAACTCGAAATGGGTTGGATTAAGCTTTTTTACAGGGGTTGTAGTGGGTTTATTTTTCATAGGCTTGCGATACACCAAAGTGGACCATGCGCCAAGGCGTTTGCGATCTACGAGCGCGAGGTTGCGGCCTGAAAATGCTGCTTTCACTTGTGGTTCTTGATGGTGAAGTAAGCCGGAAAGAATAATATAACCGCCTGGTTTAGTGAGTTTAGTGATGTCGCTTGAAAGCGAGACAAGTGGACGGGCAAGAATGTTTGCCAGTACTGTATCATACATTCCTTGCGTGCGGATAAATGCGTCGTTTGCACCATTTGCGACAAGCAAATGAAGCTTGCGCCCCATTTTATTATTTTGTGCATTAATCTTGGAAATTCTAATAGATTCAGGGTCTATGTCGCATGCAATGGCACTGTGAGCACCTGATTTTAGAGCGGCGATGGCGAGCACACCAGAACCTGTTCCAATGTCTAATACTTTGCCGAGTTTCTTGCGTTTTGCGACATCCGCCAAAGCTTCAAGACACCCCTTTGTGGTGCCGTGATGGCCGGTTCCAAAAGCAGGGCCAGCTTCGATCCAAATGGGGATCATGCCGCCTTCCAAACGGACCAATTCATGGGCACCAGCGACAAAATATGGACCTGCTTTTACGGCTGGCAATCCGCGTAAACTTTCGGCAACCCAGTCCTTGTCGGGGAGTTTTTGGTGTGATGCAGAAACGCCAGAAGCTTCTGATTCTATTATAGAAACACAAGCGGAAGCTTCTTCTTCGGTATGGCAGACAGCATCCACACGCCATGTCATACGGGTGACTTCCTCGGTAGAGACAGCCGCAGCTGGCGAGGGGTCCATATAGGCTAAAACATCGGAAAGATGTTCAGCGGTGGCGCGGTCGCACGAGGCGCTCACTTTATACATTCAAACAACCTTATTCGGGGATCATAATTTTATTGTGGGTAGTGATACTTTATTCCAGTGATCGGGGAAAGAGGCTGCTGCATAAATAGGGTAAAGGCGGCATTTACTTTAAATATTTTCAATGACTTACAGGATAATTTAAGCTGGATGCTGCAAGCTGTGTTTATGAGCGCAATATCATCTTCCATAAGCGGCGTTATGCACGCAAATGCAATGTTTAATCGTGCGGCGACACAGACGGTTCAGGCTGCCAATTCGCAAGGCTCTGACCTTGTTGGCGCGATTGCAGATCAGAAAATGGCAGAGCACGCGCTCACGGCAAATACAGCTGTTTTGCGCACGGCAGATGACATGCAAAAACGCTTGCTGGACATTCTCGTTTAACATTTTTCTTCGTGTCTGCCCTTGCTCTGGTGAGGGGCTGCTGGCGGGTTGGTAGGTGGCTGATGCGACGCTGGTCGGTGTGCGTTGGCAATGCGCGTGCGCCTTGGGTGCCGCGTGGTTGGGCGCTGGTAGGGCTGTGCAGGAGGTGTGTAAATTTGCGCCGAGGATAGGCGCACGTTTATCATTGTTTTTATTGAATATTTTTCTTTTTATCCGAAACTTATCCCCGTCCAGCTTTTTAGGGTGTAGTCTGCTCTCACATTGAAAACAGCTGATGTGGTGCTGACAATGTGAGATGTTTGACATGTGTATTTACTGGGCGGCTTAAAAAGCAATTGCCAGCATCCCGTGTGTGGATCGGGACTGGATTTTGTTGTTTTTTATTGCCGAAAAAATCGTGATGACGTATTTAGGCGGGCCGCCGACCGATGCGCATTTCGCACAACCGGGCGGTGGAGCTGTATCAAGATTTCATGTCTATTGTGTCGTTCGATTGTGTATCGTGCGGTGCGTGCTGTTTCAGCCGGAATCCGCGTTATTTAGTTCTGTTTCCTGAAGATGCATCCCGAAATTTACCCCAAGAAAGCCTGTTTGAAGCCGAAGATAAATATGGGGAGAGGCAAACCTATATGCGCTTTGAAGGCGGGCGCTGCACCCAGCTTTGCGATGGCGGGCAGGGACGGCGCGTGTGCGGCGTATATGAGGCGCGCCCAGAAGCTTGCCGCGCATTTCGTGCGGGCAGTTTTGAGTGCGTAAAAGCGCGCCGCGCCAATGGCATATTGGGCGAACGGGCTGTGCATGATCCGCTGCCACTACGCGTGGTGCGCGAGCTGGATGATGAATTTGCGTGAGGGCGGG
>CAYGPD010000005.1:0-131724 GCA_964351655.1 uncultured Hyphomonadaceae bacterium
TAGAATCAATTCAAAATTGAAGATCAAGTTGAATTGGGGGACAATATGAGATTAAAATTTCCAGAGCCAGAAATTCCAGAGGATGGTTTTTCCGGAATTGATATTTTCGGGCGTGAGAAGACCGCCGACTTTATATTGAACCTCGCGACGGGAGTTGAGGACAATATGACTCTCGCGCTAGATGCGCCATGGGGAAGTGGTAAGTCATTTTTCCTAAAACAGTTTAAAAAGAAAGCTGAACAGCAGGGGTTTCCCTGTATTGTTTTCGATGCTTTCAAGAATGATATAACTGATAGTGCGTTTGCTGCGATTTCAGGTGAAATTGTATCGGCGTTGAATGGTACTCAAACTGTATTAGATGATGTCAAAACGGGTTTCAAAAAAGCTGCGGCTGGAGCTGGAAAACTGCTTATTAAGGGTGCTCTTAATGCAGGCGTTTCTTATGCCACCGTCGGTATCATGTCCGTAGATAATATTCAAAAACTTATGGGGGAAGCTAGTGGGAAAAATGCCGCTGAGGCTGTGGCAAAGGGATTGGGCACGATGCTCAATTCAGCGTCGGAAAGCGCTATGTCTGGTTTAGTGGACGCACATGCAGAGTCACAAAAGACAATATCGGACCTTCGAGACGCAGTGAAAATCGCATCGGAAAAAATGGTTGAAGAACTCGCAGAGGAGGGAGAAGAGAAAAACCCACTCAAGCGCACTTTTTTCATCATCGATGAATTGGATAGGTGCCGTCCAGACTTTGCGATTGATGTGCTCGAAGTGGTGAAACATTTCTATGACGTTGAGAATATTGTCTTTATTTATTCTGCTGATTTTGAAAAATTAAATGGAGCGATTAAACAAAGATATGGAGAAGGCGTAGATCCCCAAAGGTATATCGAAAAATTTATAGATATTTGGGTGCAGTTTTCTACAAGAGATATTGAGCGCGACAGAGCTATCAACTGCAAATATGTTGAATTTCTATGTAGAAACCTTCCTACGACTGAATATACGAGGAATTTTAGCGACCTACTAAAAGAGCATATAAACACATCATCTGTTTCTTTGAGAGAAATTCAAAAGATTTTTCAGTATTTTATGCTAGTTGCAAATAATACAACAGACGCGAATCCCCGTCCTATCCCGGCCGTTGTAGCATTGAGCTTTTTTAAGGTTTTGGCTCCCAAAGTGTATTTTAAATTAGCAAACGGACAAATAAACTATTTGGATTTAAAGTTTGAATTTGAGCAATTTGGGATTAATTTGGAAAATGACAGGTTCTCTTTGATGGACAGCTTTCTTCGCTATTGTTTGTCAGAGGATCTAGAAAATGAAAATGATAGAGTAAAGGTGTGGAGTCGCACCTTGATAAGTTATCACATAGACAGCAGGCATATAATTGAAATTGTCGCAAATAATTTTATGGATCAATTCAAATTGCTCGAATAATTCCTAAGCCGCATCTACGAAACGTTCGACGACTTTTTTGATGCCGGCTTTTTCGAAGTCGACGGTGAGTTTGGTGCCGTCGATTTGTTTGATTTTGCCATAGCCAAATTTGATGTGGAAGACGCGCTGGCCAAGCTTTAGGCCGGAGGCGGCTTCGGGGTCTGAGGTGGCGACGAGGCGGCCGGATGGGTTGATGTCTGGCGGGCGTTTCTTTTGGGGCCAGTTGCCATATTGGGATTTGCCATCGGTCGTGTTGCGGGCCGCTTGGGCGCGTTTCCAGCCGGGGCTTTCATAGGTGGAGCCGCCAAAACTTTCATCACTATCAAACCGGCTTACGCCGCTAAATCCGCCTGCGGGGGCTGAATTATAGCCTGTTTCAGAGACAGCATCGACATGCTCGGGCGGTAATTCGTCGATAAAGCGGCTGGGCATGACTGATTGCCAGCGGCCAAAAATCATGCGGTTTGCCACAAAGGAAATATAGCAGCGTTCGCGCGCACGGGTAATGCCGACATAGGCGAGGCGGCGCTCTTCTTCTAAGGCTTTGACACCGCCCTCATCAATGGAGCGTTTAGAGGGGAAAACCTCTTCTTCCCAACCGGGGAGGAAGACTTGTGGCCATTCCAAACCCTTGGCTCCGTGAAGGGTGAGGATTTGAACTTGGTCATCTGATTCATTGCCTTGGCTGGCATCCATCACCAGCTCGACATGCTCCATAAAAGCATTGAGGCTTTCAAATTCACCCATAGCGCGGACAAGCTCTTTGAGGTTTTCAAGGCGGGTTTGCGCTTGGGGTGTTTTGTCGGCTTTGAGCATGGCGGTATAGCCGCTCTCATCAAGGATAATCTCCATAATGCGCGGGTGTTCAATCTCGCGGGCTTGGGCGCGCCAACGCTCAAGATCATTGAGGAAAGCGCGGATGCCGGAGCGGGCTTTGCCGGAAACTTCATTACCGCGCAACATGATTTCTGCGGTGACGGTGAGCGGGCGCTGCATCTCACGGGCGACGATCTGAATTTTCTGGATAGAGGTGGCACCCACGCCGCGTTTGGGTTGGTTGACGACGCGCTCAAAGGCAAGGTCGTCATTCTCGGAACGGATAAGGCGCAGATAGGCCATCGCGTCGCGTATCTCTGCCCGCTCGAAAAAGCGCGGCCCGCCTATAACTTTATAGGGAATGCCCAGCATGATGAAGCGTTCTTCAAACAAGCGCATTTGCCAAGAGGCACGCACCATAACAGCGCATTCAGCATACATACGGCCAGAGGCGCGCCAGCTTTCAATGTCTTCTCCGATGAGGCGTGCTTCAGCTTCGCCATCCCAGAGGCCGCGCACTTTGACTAAATCACCGTCTTCATCAGTGGTGTGCAATGTTTTGCCAAGGCGGTCTTGGTTGGCTTTGATGAGGTGGGATGCACATGCAAGGATGCGGGCTGTGGAGCGGTAGTTGCGCTCTAACCGGATGGTTTTTGCGCCCGGAAAGTCTTTCTCGAAACGCAAGATATTGTCCACCTCCGCGCCGCGCCAGCCATAGATGGATTGGTCATCATCGCCCACACAGCAAATGTTTCCTGTGCCTTGAGCTAGCAATCGCAACCAGAGATATTGAGCCACGTTTGTATCTTGGTACTCATCTACGAGGATATATTTGAAACGCGCATGATATTCCGCCAACACATCGGGATTGTTTTGGAATATGGAGATGCAATGGAGGAGAAGGTCGCCAAAGTCACACGCATTGAGGACAGCTAAGCGTGCTTGGTAGGTTTTATAAATCTCGATGCCGCGCCCATTGGCAAATTCATGGCCTTCACCTGCGGGGACACGGTCTGGCAAAATCGCGCGGTTTTTCCAGCTATCAATCAGCCCCGCCATAAAGCGCGGTGTCCAGCGTTTCGTGTCGATATTTTCTGCTTCGATGATTTGCTTGAGCAAACGCAATTGATCATCTGTGTCGATAATGGTGAAGGAGTTTTCAAGGCCCACTAATTCAGCGTGACGGCGCAGGATTTTCGACGAGACGGAGTGGAATGTGCCTAGCCAGCTTAACGATTGGGATTCGTCACCGATGAGCTTTTCGGCACGCTCTCGCATTTCGCGTGCGGCTTTGTTGGTGAAGGTCACGGTGAGGGTTTGGGAGGCCCATGCTTTGCGTTGATTGAGGATATGAGCAAGGCGGGTGGTGAGCACGCGGGTTTTGCCTGTACCTGCACCTGCGAGGACAAGGAGAGCGCCATCAGTGGTTTCCACAGCTTCGCGTTGCTCTGCGTTTAACCCTTCCAGATAGTCCGCTTCACGCGCTGGCATATTGGGGGGACGGGCCATTGCGCGCTGGGAAATTGGCAGATCATCAAAATCGTCTGAATGGCTCATCTGTGGCTCTTCACGTCTGGGAATATGGGGTGCGACTAACCTTATTGCACGCACAAACAGGGGCAACACGATTCGCATTTTGTTCTATAGTAAACAAGTGGGGAGAATGAGGAAAGGGGGCAAGGGCAGATCAAGGCAGATTGCGCATATGTATATTATATGATTATTTGAGGAATGCGCTATAATTTTATGGGGAATTGGATATGTCTACTTTCAATTGGTGCCGCCGATTTGTGTTGAGTCTTTGTGTAAGTGTTGCGCTCGCTGGATGTGCAGGCGGGGGGATGCAGCGTGCCCCAGTTCAAGTGGTTTTGCTGGGCGGGCAATCAAATATGGTGGGCGCTGGCGATTATGATGAGATAGATGAACAAACACGTGCACGCATTGAGGCTGTTTCCGAGCGTGTGTTTTATAGTCTTGACCCTGGTCCGGTTCGTCAGCTGACATATACGCCCAATAAGCCGAGCGAAAAATATCAGTTCACGAAACGTTTTGGACCTGAAATCATGATCGGAGTGACACTGGCTGAGGCATATCCTGACAAGGAATTCTTATTGGTGAAAACGGCGCAAGGTGGAACAGCTTTATATGGGGCATGGAACCCTGATTGGAGCGCTGAGAAAGCTGAAGAAGTTGAAAACACAGAGCTGAAACGTACAACGCCATTTTACGCAAAACATATAGCTCATACAAAGAAAGCGCTGGCATATTTAAAGCAAGCTGGAAAAGCATATGAGGTTGTGGGTGTTGCATGGATGCAGGGCGAGAATGACGCCGCTAAGGAAGTGTCTTCGCGTAGCTATGCTGCAAACCTTAAAAACCTAATTTCCAGTTATCGCAGAGATATGGAGGCACCGGAAATGGTGTTTGTCGCGGGGCAGATCAATTCGCATTATGGACGTTTTGCCGAAGGGCCAGAAATGGTGAGAGGAGCGATGCTTGAGGTTGAAGCTCAGGATAAGAATATTGCCATTGTGAGAACCCGAGCAGATGCGCCATGGACCGATTTTCCCAAGCATGATGATCAGGTGCATTACAATACACAAGGCCAGCTTAATTTAGGAACAGCTTTAGGCGAAAAACTTGTGGCTTTGCTAAACGCTCAATAATTCTGGCGCATGCGCATTTTCACTTGGCGCTCAAACAGGGCTCCGCCGCGAGATTGGACAAGCACTGTTGCTAGTGAGACAGCGACAAGGGAGGCGGCGGCGGTCTCATAAGATGAGGTCAATTCAAACACGATAAGCGTTGTGGATACGGGTGCCCCGAGCACAGCGCCCGATACAGCGCCCATGCCGACAATTGTGTAAAATACCATGCCAGATTCCGCGTCGCCTGTTATCCAGCCGTAAAAGGTACCAAAAGCGCCGCCAATCATTGCACCCACATAAATAGAGGGTGAGAAGACGCCGCTGCCAAAGCGTGCGCCAAGGCAAAGGGCAGTAGCAGCCAGTTTGGCAAACACAAGGATCAACATGAAGAGCGCACCATAGCCACCTGCTAACGCGGCGGCTGTGCTTTCATATCCAACCCCTAATACTTGCGGGAATGCAACCGCGAACATGCCCAAGGCAAGGCCGCCAAAAGGGGGAAGTATCCAAACCGGAAGGTGGAAATGCTTGGCAAGGTTTTCACCAGTTTCTGGTGCCTTTGACCAGAGCCAGATCATGACCATAGCAAGCCCTGCAGAAACGAGTCCCATGAGCGGTGTGCCGAGGAAAAGCATCACGCTCGGATCTTCGATAATGGTGGACATAAAGACGGGCTGATTGCCAAAATTATCGCGCGCAAGAAGTGCGGCGACAACAGAGGCCACAGCCACTGGGCCAATATCCACAATGCGATAACGCTGAAGGATCACTTCACGGGCAAACAACACTCCCGCAAGCGGGGCATGGAAAGAGGCCGAAACAGCTGCGGCGGCACCACAGCCAAGGAGAGTGCGTACATTGCGCATATCCAATTTAAGCCAATGTGTTCCCACACGGGCAAGCATAGCACCCATATGGACGGCTGGCCCCTCTCGTCCCGTTGATGCGCCTGATCCAAGTGCGATTGTGGAGATGGCGACTGAGAGCAGGCCTTCTTTTAGGTTTAACCCTGATTTTGCGATACGGTTTGGATAGCGGCGGGCTTTGATTACATCGGGAATACCAAAGGGACGAGGATTATCACCCATGCCAATTTTGCTGCCCAACCATAGCAATAGCCCAACAATACACCCTCCGACCAAAGGCGCTGCGATAATGTTAAGTGGTGGAAGGCTGGCGGCAGCCGAAGATAGGTTTTCGTGTTTTGCCTGAAAGAAAACAAACTCACCAAATTCAATTGCTAAGCGCAATCCGATGACAGCCCAGCCCACGACAAAGCCAATAATTGCAGCGATAATCCATAATTGCAGCGCAATGGGCCAGCGTTTTCGCAAGAAAACGAGAGCCTTTTTAAAGGGTGATTTTGCTTTTGTGGATGGAGTCGTATTGGGCTTGGTCATGCAATTAGTTAGATGCACTCAAACTAGCTTGCGTCAACCATTGAGCCTCGCCCTGAAAGACTTTTTTACATTTTGGGGAAGTGGCAAGGCCCTGAACCGAGGTTGTGCTAGCGAGGGTTCAGAGCCTTGGGATTTAGAGGTTAGTAAAGCGTTTTCAAAGCGTCCTTATCAAAGGCGAGCAATTGACTTGTTTGATTGTTCTTAATTTTGCTTGCCCAATCTGGGTCTTTTAGCAGGGCGCGCCCAATAGCGACCATGTCAAACTCATCGCGTTCGAGACGTTCAAGCAGGTTTTTCATATTTGCAGCTCCATCGCCCGCTGTTTCACCGGCGAATGTGGAGATGAAATCATTGTCCAAGCTTACAGAGCCGACGGTGATGGTCGGTAGTCCGGTGAGTTTTTTAGACCAGCCTGCAAGGTTTAGCCCGTCTTTTCCATCAATATCGGGATATTCAGCTTCCCAGAAACGACGTTGGCTGGCGTGAATAATATCAATGCCTGCATCTACGAGTGCACCGAGGAATTTTTCCAATTCTTGAGGGGTGTGTGCAAGCTTTGCATCATATGCAAAAGGCTTAAATTGGGACCAGCGGAAAATGATCGGCATTTCATTTCCAACAGCGGCGCGTACTTGTTTGATAACTTCGGTCGCGAAAGTTGTACGGCCAACAAGGTCTCCGCCATATTTATCGTCGCGCTTATTGGTTTGATCCCAAAAGAAATTATCGATGAGATAGCCGTGTGCACCGTGAATTTCGACTGTGTCAAAACCAAGTTCTTTTGCATCACGTGCTGCATCTGCGTAGGCGGCAACCATGTCGGCGATGTCTTCTTGGGTGGGTGTGTAGTTGAGTTTGGTGCCATCATGCATGATGCCTGAAGGGCTGTCGGAATTTGCTTCAGGGAAATGGCCGCTTCCTTCAGCGCGCGCGGCACCTTGGTGCCAGATCTGGGGGGCCATTTTACCACCTTCAGCGTGGACGGCATCAATAACGTTTTTCCATCCAGCGAGAGGCTTTTCACCGTAGAATAAGGGATAATTTTCATTTTCACCTGCACTTGGGCGGCGGATAAGTGTGCCTTCTGAGATGATTAAGCCAACATCAGCAGCCGCGCGGCGGGCATAATAGTCTGCCACATTTTGATCTGGGACACCTTTGGGGCTGAAGGCGCGTGTCATCGGAGCCATGACGATGCGATTGGAGAGGTTCAAGTTTTTGACGGCAAACGGTCGAAAGAGGGCGGATGTGTCAGTCATTGCAATGATTCCTTTGCGTGTTCTCTAGTCTAAGTGGGATGACGCTAAGGGAAGCCAAGTTTTTAAATCCAATATAAGTTATCACTCAAATTTATTGTGTCTGTGGCTCTCGCTAAATATGCGTATTCATTGCATGTTCATGTCTTGGGGTGCCTCCTTATAATGAGGGCGGCTTGGGGTGAGGTTAGGAATGCAGGGTGCGGATAATGCTGAAACTTTTGACCAAATGCGCTGGAGGACTGCTTAGTGTTCTCGCCTTGAGCAATTGTGCTTCACCTGGGCTGGATTACACCGTCGCCGAACCTGCATATAACACAGAAGCTGCGAAGCTAAGAGATGTGGCTGTAATGGGGTTTGGTGGTCCGCATGGTCATGCGTTTACCTCAAGTCTTGATGGCATGCTGCGCGCGGCGACGTTTGAAGGTTATCCGTGGTTTCAAGTTTCTCCGTATCGCTCTCAATCGGGTGGTTGGGGTGGTTCCCTTGGTGAAGCACGGCGGATGGGGAATGATTTGGGCGTGTCTGGGGTTTGGTATGGGGAAGTGGATTCACGTAGCTCAATATCGCCGCCATTTCGGGAAACTCACTCTCGATGTGTAGAATGGAATGACGATAAGAAATGTATCGTGCGCGCTGATTATCATGTGGAGTGTTTTGATATACGCGCTGAAGTGCATGTGCATGCTTTGCTGGCGGATGTGCGCGGGGGATATATCGCTGCAGATGAACGCATGAGTGATCAAGATAGCGACCGTGTTTGCCGTGAGGCAGTACATTATCAATCTACCGGAAAAGGGCGCGGCAAAGATGATCGCCGTAATCACACCCCTTATCCATCTCACTACGGATCAGGATTTGGCGGCGGATATGGACATGATTTCTGGGAAGCGCAGGAGCGTGGTCATAGAATGGAGCGCCGTTTAGTCGCTCAACAAGCTTCGCGTCTGCGTCGTGTGATCGCACCATATGAGCGCACCTCACGCGCCTATCTTATGGAAGTGCCAAGCTTGCCCTATATGGATTTGGTCAACGGGTTTGATACAGCGCTATCAGCGGCAAAAAACGGCAATAATCTAATGTCGTGTCGTCAGTTTGAAGATATGTCAGTTCAATTTCCAGATGATGCTTCCTTGATGTTTAATTTAGGGGCATGCGCGGAAATGTTTGGCGAGTTAGACGATGCAATGCGCTTGTACCAGCAAGCCAATGATCTTGCTGGGCCGATGCCAGATGAAGATTTCACCAAACTTTATCAAAAAGCCTTTAAGCGCGTGAGTGATTTACAGCTTAATCAGGTTTATCTTGAACGTCAGCTAGATGATGTCAGTGCAGAAGAAGACTGGCCAGAGGATGATACACTTGAGGATGACGCATTAGCTGGCGGTGCTCCGTCAAGTTAGGTAACTGCTTGCAAGGATTAGGAAAGACCCTTTTATGATTTTGGGTCGTCTAGCTTTTTGTTTTCAAGCTCTTTTTTTGCTTTTTCATCGCTCGCTTTTATGAGATTTTTCTCGATTTTTGTTGCGCCAAACAGGACGCGGTTTTCTTTAGCTTGCTGTTTTTGAGCAGCTTTTGCTTTCTCTTTGCGAAATTTATTGAGGCTGATTGGTTCGACCATTTACAACTCTGAATATATTTGGTGTGATTTGCACTTGCAGTGTGCAAGCGGAGTTGGGGAATGCCAAGCGAAAAATCAAAAAATAATTTTGTTCCAGAGTTTGGACCCAATGGCGCGGTTATGAACAGTCCGCAGATGACGGATGAAGTGCGAGATAAAATCAAAAACCCGGGGTTGGGCCAAAAGGTTGGCGAAGGGCGTACTGTTTTTGCACTGATGTTTATTGCTATTATTTTTACAAAATATGGCTATGAAATCGCAAAGCGCTATCCAAATGTGAGCGAAGAGCGGGTCGATTTTCTTTTTTTGGCTGCGTGTGCAATTTTGACATTGTTTGGTGCGGCAGAGTTTTGCTGGCGGCGCTATGTGCGTAACAAAAAACGCGCCAATCAAAACTGATCAGCGCGTTTAATTTGTTGCTTAGATACTGCGTTAGCCGTTTTTTTGACGCCAGCGCTCCATTGCTGCGGAGATAGCGAATGTTTCGCGGTATTTAGGGCTACCGGAGGGACGCGGTGCGCGTTCTGAAACGAGCGCCATAATATCAGCGAGTTTGTTGTGGGCTGCACCTGATTGGCCAGCGCCGATATAAGCGTGAAGTTCAACCAAAGCATCTGACAATTGGTCGTGTGCACGGATTACGAAATACGGTTCATCCTGTGCAAGATCATCATAGCAGTCAAATTGTGATTTATTGGCTTTTGAGCCTATCGGGGCTTCAGTCATATTGTTCTCTCTTATCGAAAAGGAATCGCTTTGAGATGAGTTTAGGCTGAAAACCCCGGTTTGTTCAGTGGCAAATTAAGCTTCAATGGGATCAAATAGCGTTGCCATTGCGTCTTCCACAAGATTTGCAGGAGCAGACACTGCTTCCATGCGGCCTTGAGCTTGTGTAAGCGTTTCATCTGCAAACACACGTGCAAGGGTTATGGCTTTGGTTTTGAACGCATCATTTGCTTCCAAGGAACGAATTGCGCTTTGTGCGAGCAAATATCCGCCAACAACATCACCAGCCAATCGCAGATAAGCAGTCGCACCAGCAAGCGCTACAGCTCGATTGTCAGCCATGCATTTGAGCATCCATTCGGTCGATTCCTCAAGGTAGGAAACAGCTGAGTAAAGACGGTTTGCAACAATAGCTAGGTGGCCATTGCCTGTAGCAGAAGCATCAGAGATTGTTTTTCGAATATCGGCGATCATGGCTTTCATGCCTGCACCATCATCTGAAGACAGTTTACGGCCTACAAGGTCCATCGCTTGGATAGCATTTGTGCCTTCATAGATAGGATTGATACGGGCATCCAGCATGATTTGAGCGGCTTCTGACTCATTCATAAAACCCATACCACCATAAACTTGAACGGCTAGGTTTGCCAGATCACATCCGCGATCTGTACACCAAGCTTTGGCGATGGGCACGAGAAGGTCTTCACGCTGTTTGAATTTAGTTTTGTCTTCAGCATCTTTTGAATGCTCAGCAAGGTCTGATGCACCCGCGCATGCATAAACGATAGCGCGTGCTGCTTGTGTGGTGGCGGCCATTGAGACAAGTGTGCGGCGAATGTCTGGGTGGTGAATGATAGCTGCATCACCTTCTACACCTGGCGCTTTACCTTGCTTGCGGTCACGTGCGTAAGCTTCGGCTGATTGCGTGGCTGCTTCACATACGGACACACCTTGAAGCCCCACTTGCAAACGTGCTGCATTCATCATGATGAACATAGCGGCGAGACCTTTGTTTTCTTCGCCGATCAACCAGCCTTTAGCACCAGAATATTCCATCACACATGTTGGGGAAGCGTGGATACCGATTTTTTCTTCAAGGCCAATACATTGAAAAGAGTTGCGTTCACCCAGAGAGCCATCTGCGTTTACGAAGAATTTTGGCACGAGGAAAAGAGATATTCCACGCGATCCCGCAGGCGCTTCCGGTGTGCGTGCTAGTACGAGCTGAATGATGTTGTCAGCGACATCATGTTCACCCCATGTGATGAAGATTTTTTGACCTGTAATCGCAAAAGAGCCATCGCCATTTGGAACGGCTTTGGTTTTTAGGGCACCGACATCAGAACCGGCAGTCGGTTCTGTGAGGTTCATTGCGCCTGTCCATTCTCCGGAGACAAGTTTTTCAAGGTAGGTTGATTTTTGTTCGTCAGTGCCTTTTTCGATGAGGGCTTCGATCGCACCGAATGTAAGCATTGGGTTGAGGCTGAATGCAGGGTTTGCACTTTGCATCATTTCCATAACGGCGATTGCAAGAGATTTTGGGAGGGCTTGTCCACCAAATTCTTCAGGGAATGGCAAACCAATCCAGCCACCTTCGGCAAATGTTTTGTAAGCGTCTTTATAACCGGGAGCGGCGGTGACGACGCCATCTTTTAGTGTTGCGCCATGTTTGTGACCGATTGGGCTAAGGGGAGACAGCACGTTTGAGGCCAGCTTATTGGCTTCTTCCAGCACGGGTGCCAGCAATTCGCTGTCATAGTTTTCAAACGCGCCAGTTGCGCCTGCGGCATCAATTTCAGCGTTGTATTTAAGAGCGTTTTCAATAGCGGCCAGCGGTGCAGAATACGGCATTCATTTCTCCCTAAAAGGTCCACGCCTACCTGCGTAACCTTAATACATCCATTCAATGCAAACAGTTTATCGCAATGCGAGCTGTTTTCATAGTAAAAGGTATATCATTTGTTTATGTTAGAGCGGAAGTGACGCAGGAATTGCCCCTTCATGCTCTAAGAGCCAATGTTTCTTATCGACCCCACCAGCATATCCTGTGAGCTTGCCATTTGCGCCAATCACGCGGTGGCAAGGCACAACTATGCCAATTGGGTTTGCGCCATTGGCAAGGCCAACAGCGCGTACAGCTTTAGGCTTTCCTATCTGTTTGGCAAGATCACCATAGGTAAGGGTTTTGCCTATTGGAATGGTGCGCAATGCGGCCCAAACTTGCTTTTGAAAGGCTGTGCCACCTGTTTTGGTTTTGAGGGAGGCTATGGCATTAAGGTCGCCTTTGAAATAGGCGGTGAGGGCGTGTGCCGCACCTGATGGTTTTTTGTCTGTATATTCAATAAGTTCATATTTGTTTGCGCCATAATGGCGGGTGAAAAGCTTATGAAGACGCTCTTCATATGCATCCCATTCCACGGCTCGCAAATTGTCTTCTGCATCCGTTATAATGCTGAGTTCGCCGAAAGGACTGCTGATTTTTTCTAGAAATAATTTTAGCATGTCGAGCCTGTGGTCTTAATTGAGGTGAGGCAATCATAGCGTGAGTCTTATGAAATTCACTGGCGGTTTTCGGACGTGGTTGGCATGATGGCATTAAGGGCCGAAAACCGCTAGACGTTGATGCGCGGCTATGTGCAATGTGGTGGTATGGAATTAGATCACTCAGCTTGCTATCGCGCTGTTTCAACACGCGACACACGATTTGACGGGCGTATTTTTACGGCTGTGAAGACGACGGGGATTTACTGTCGGCCAGTATGTCCTGCACGTACACCCCTTGAAAACAATGTAGAATTTTACCCTAGTGCCGCTGCTGCGCAGGAGGCGGGGTATCGGCCTTGCTTGCGATGTCGGCCTGAAACCGCACCCGATTTGGGAGCGTGGAAAGGCACATCAAATACGGTGTCTCGTGCTTTGAATATGATTGAATTAGGGGCGCTGGATGATGGGAATGTTGCGCATTTGGCTGCAAGATTGGGGGTAGGTGATCGGCATTTGCGGCGGTTATTTGCACAGCATTTGGGCGCATCCCCGATTGCTGTGGCGCAGACGCGGCGGGTGTTGCTGGCTAAGCAATTGATTCACGATACGAATTTATCCCTTGCTCAAGTGGCTATGGCTTCAGGGTTTGGAAGTATTCGTAGATTTAACGAGACATTCTCAGCTTTGTATAATCGGCCGCCGAGCGAAATGCGCCGCAATGAAAAAGATAAGGCAATACAGGATGCTGCGGCGGGTGATGTGGTTGTGCAGCTCAATTATCGTGCCCCATATGACTGGCCTGCTATGCTAAAATATTTCGCAGCGCGAGCAATTGATGGCATGGAAGTTGTGGAGAATGGCAAATATATCCGCGCTATTTCGATTGGCGATCAGCATGGTGTTGTGACTATTTCTCACTTTGAAGGGCAAAGTGGTTCTGGCCAAACGGGCAAGATAGAAGCGCGTATTCGTTTTCCTGTGTTGAGTGCTTTGCCGCAAATTATTGCGCGTTTACGGCGTTTGCTGGATTTATCGACGGATCCTGAAATAGTGGGCGCGCATTTAAGTGACGACCCATTTCTGAAACCCTTAATTAACAAGCGATTAGGGCTGCGTGCGCCGGGAGCTTGGGATGGGTTTGAGTTGGCGATACGCGCTATTCTGGGGCAACAAATAACCATTGAGGCTGCTCGCAAGCTGGGTAATGGCTTGGTGGCAGATTATGGCGAGGTGTTGGGCAGCTCTACGGGTGTTGCGGGTGTGACCCATGCATTCCCCCTTGCGCGCACACTTGCTGATGCGGACTTGTCAAGCTTGCGCATGCCGCGTGCGCGATCAGGAGCGTTAAAAGCGATGGCGCAGGCTGTTGTCGATGATCCTGACTTGTTTTCGATGCGGGCGAGCTTGGATGAAACACTCAAATCGCTAACAAACCTAAAAGGCATTGGCGACTGGACTGCCCAATATATTGCGATGCGCGCTATGCAAGAAGCAGATGCTTTTCCGGCGGCAGATGCTGCATTGATCAATGCATTTGAAAAGCTAACGGGTGAAAGACTAAAGCCCAAAGAATTGCAGGTCGTGGCCCAAAAGTGGAGACCTTGGCGTGCCTATGCAACGCAATATTTGTGGGCAAGTTTGGCTGACTAGCTTTTCTTCATCATGTTTTTAAGTTCATTGGCATGATGACGTAGACTGATGAGAAACTCACCCACTTCGAGGCGAAGATCGCTCGTTTCTAGCTTGCGCAAGCTGCGCTCTGTCCAGCCCTTTTCGGGGCACAATTGCTCGATAAAGTTTTGGTACTTATCGTTCTCACTATCGGTGAGGGGTAAACGGCTGGCCGTTTGCAACAATAAGAGAAGCTCGTGCACAATCAACATACCGCGAAAAGCGTCCATAATGTCTGGCAATTGCGCGGGGTCATTCATCCACGATTTGTCTTTGAAGACTGTCTGCATGAGATGTTGACCTGCACCATTGCAATCATAGCTGGCGCAACCGCCAAATCCCTCTTGTTTTAATGTTGCGTGGATTTTGCACTTGCCGCAATCACTGCCTGCTGTTTCCAGATTAACGCACGTTTCACCCGCCTCTTTGTCGATGGCAAATTCATCGGACTTATCAAACGCAAATACCACACAGCAAAGCGCCGCGCATTGGGAGCAATCAGCTTTTAATGAGGGAATTGTAGGCATACAGGAGAGGTTCGATTGTAACTTTATGTGTGAATGTGAGCCCGCGTTTTTTTGCATATCTTCACGGGCTTCACAACAATAAATCTACAGTTTGATTGACCATCCCAGAGCGCCGAATCTTTGCGGGGTTGTTTGCTCATCAAATTGTTTGGAGCGCTCCACATAGGTTAGGCTGAGTTGTGTGTTATTCCATTGCAGAACTAAACCTGCTTGCAGATCATGTACGACGCGTTCTGTGTGAATGGAGCGTGTGTCACTGTCATCGAACAAACTTCCATCGAGAATGTAGTCATGCGCCACATAGCGCGCTTCTGCGCCTCCAAATATATACCAGCTGAAATCATCATCTGGCGTAAAATATCCAGCGCCAGCAAGAGAGGGACGAATACGCGGCGGGCCGTAATCGTTTTTCAAATCATTCCCAAAACGTGCAGTTAGCCCTGCGCGTACATTGGTGTTGAGTGTACCAAGGGTAAAACCTGCATTGGGGACAAGATCGACGCCATAGTCTGAGTTTCCAAAGTTTGCGAGGGCGCGATATCTGCGATCATATATCAGGTCAGCCCCAAATTGTTCGCCGACTTGGTTTTCCCAGCCTTGAGGAAGGTCATCACTGATGAGGCTGTGAAACTCCTCTTGAAGCCATTCACCACCGGCCGATTTTCCAACTTGTCCGATACGGACCGATACTTGATCAATTGCGTTTTCAGTTTCTATTAGCGAGGTCGCCTCTAGATATAAATACCCAGCATATGGATGTTGATCTGGGATGAAATCAGTTTCGCTGATGTCACTTGGAGTGAAAACGGAATGTCCGACAGCAAATCCACGACGAATGGTGGCAGCTTCGCCATCTTTGGTGAATATGTTTGCGAGGGCATTATCGACCCATTGTGCATCTTTGGGAGCTGATAAATAGCCTAACCGAAATCCATTTGTGTAGTTGCGGTCTTGGTCACCAAACCAATCATTTTCTAATACAAAAGAGAGGGTGCCTTTTGTCTCTTGAGTGGGGGCAGGGTTAGCAGTTTGTGATATTGCTGGCATAGCAAATAATACACTTGCACCCGCAAGCATTGGCATGGCAAATTTAGTCATGGATATCCCCTAAAAATTAGCTTTGATGTAGAAGGGCAAGCCTGCAAGCGCAAAGATTGCTCATCGTATCTGTGAAATTTTGAAACGATCAGGGATGGGTTTCGTTCCAATTGGGAATTGAAAATTATAAAAAAGCCGCTCCCCCAGAAAGAGAAGCGGCTTAGATTTGATAATTTTTGACCGGCTTACTTAGGAGTCGGCCCGATCATTTTGGCTGGGACGACGATGGCGTCGAAGTCTGCTTCAGAAATGCCGAGCGCGAGGGCTTCGATTTTAAGTGTCGTGCCGTTTTTGTGCGCGTTTTTGGCAACTTTGGCAGCGAGGTCATAACCGTATTTCTCTTTCAGTGGTGTCACCAACATGAGAGAGTTTTCTAGACCCTTTTTGATGTTGTCGTGACGTGGCTCAATTCCGACCACACAATTGTCTGTGAAGGAGATTGCGGCATCTGATAGCAATTTCACTGATTGCAAGAAGTTGTATGCCATCATCGGGTTGAACACGTTTAGCTCAAAATGGCCTTGAGATCCTGCAAAAGAGATTGCAGAGTTATTGCCGTGAATGTGAGCACATACTTGAGTGAGCGCTTCACATTGTGTTGGGTTCACTTTACCCGGCATGATAGATGAGCCCGGCTCGTTTTCTGGAAGGGCCAATTCACCTAAACCTGAACGCGGACCAGAACCTAAGAAGCGAATGTCGTTGGCGATTTTAAAGCAAGACATGGCCACAGTTGTGATTGCGCCATGAGCAAATACCATTGCATCGTGTGCTGCGAGGCTTTCAAATTTGTTTGGCGCTGTTTTAAACGGCAAGCCTGTGATTTGCGCGATTTTGTCAGCGACTAATTCTGCAAAGCCTTCAGGACAGGCCAGACCTGTACCAACGGCTGTTCCACCTTGTGCAAGTTCCATCAATGCAGGTTGGGTTTGCTTGATGCGCTCAATGCCGTTTTCTACCTGTTTGGCGTAACCGGAAAACTCTTGCCCCAATGTGATTGGTGTCGCGTCTTGTGTGTGTGTGCGACCGATTTTGATAATGTCTTTGTATTCTTGGGCTTTGTCGTTTAGCGCGTTGTAGAGTTTCGTCAGCGCTGGCAGCAATGTGTGCTCAATCTCAACAGAGCAAGCAATGTGCATGGCTGTTGGGAATGTGTCGTTTGACGACTGAGACATGTTACAGTGATCATTTGGGTGAACGGGCGTTTTTGATCCCATTTCGCCGCCAAGAATTTCAATGGCGCGGTTTGAGATAACCTCATTCGCGTTCATGTTGGACTGTGTACCAGACCCAGTTTGCCATACAACGAGGGGGAAGTGATCATTGAGTTTGCCTTCAATCACTTCATTAGCGGCTTGAACGATGACTTTACCCAAGTCTTTGTCCATTTTTCCAAGCGCCATATTCGCTTCTGCACAGCCGCGTTTCACAACACCAAGCGCTGTGATGATAGGTTGAGGTTGTTGTTCCCAACCGATTTTAAAATTGCCCAATGAGCGTTGAGCTTGTGCGCCCCAATATTTGGAAGAATCTACTTCGATAGGGCCGAAAGTATCGGTTTCGGTACGTGTTGTCTTGTCGCTCATATTTGGCATGTCCCTTATATATTTGGCGCACGGGGGCGTGCTGGGCTGTCTTTGCGATATGGATTAAGCCAATGAGAGTTAAGGATCAACTAGCAAACATATGCGAGAAATTGTCCTTTCCACATTGAAAGGCCGAATTTGAACGCCATTTGGAAGAAATAATAAGCATTTAACTGTATGAAAGTATAAGTTTTATTGTGGAATATTTGTTTAAGTAAACAAAAAGCAATGGAACGTATTTGGAGTCTGCTCCGTTGATATTGCATGGGTTCTACAGAGCCTGACGCAATAAAAGGAGATCTTGATATGTTAAATAAACTTATGATGACGACTGCAGCTGCCGCTCTAGCTCTTTCTGTGACAGCAAACGCTCAAGAAGCGCAAAGCACAGAACAGCTCAACCAAGAACAAGGTGCGATGATTGAAGATGCGCAACACGCAGAAGACACGATGTTGCACGATAGTGACGCCGTCGCGAACGCAAAAAAGCTTTATAAAGAAGCGATGGAAGAAGAAATCGGTGAAATGAATGAAGTTGCATCTATTTTGATTGATGCCGAAGAGCTTTATTCCGATGCATCTAAATTACCAGACAGTGACACACCAGTGCGTGAGCATTTGATGGAATTGTCTAAAGAACGCGCACAACAACGTGAAGAAATCCAACAGTTTGTTGCAAGCAAAGGCGCTGAAGCTGACACGTATGGTGAGGCTTTAGGTACAGGACACCGTGCATTTACGCAAATGCGTACAGCCTTTGAAAACGATAAAGTTGTTGCCGTTGAAGAAGTATTACGCGGTGAAAAATACATCGTAGATCAAATCAATGAGCGCATTGATTCTAAAGAGATCGCATCTGAAGATGCTGTGACTTTGCTGAAAGACATTCGCGCTGAAGTGGAAGCGAGTATTGCAGAATTAGAAACGCAACAAAGCTAACATTTTGCAAAAAATGAGATCTAACAAATAGCACAATAGCTATTTGTTAGAGTAGAGAAGCCGGTGCCTATAGGGTGCCGGCTTTTTGCGTGTATGCTGGTGTTACGCTATGGTGTGCAAGCGTGAGGAGAGCATGCGATGGGGAAGCAAACCTATAAGCAAATACTGAAAGCGTGGCGTACACATAGCTTTTTGAAAGCAAAAAATCCGCTGACGGATGCGCAAAGGCGGAAATTGGAATCGTTGTCCACGCTGGAACTGGCGGCTGCGACACGCAATGGAGATCATACGCTGATCGGGCGAGAAGCTGCGCAAACTCTGCTGCGTCAGCGCGGTGGGCGATTGGTTGCTGCGGATGTCGCTGTTCCGGGGTTTGTGAAGCCTGCCTCTGTGGACCAATTGAGGAAACGTTTTTTTGGTAAGATGCGGCAATTGCGGCGCATATCTGGCTGGTTGGTATTTCTCTTTTTTGCGGCGGTGATAGTTGCTGCTGGATATTCAGTTGAAACTGAAAATGGTGTCCTGCGTGACGGCGTTGAAGCGGGCCTTTTCAATGAGAGTGATATTCGCGGCTCGGCACGTAATTTGACTGATGAAGAGATTGCAGAAGCACCAAAGGATGCTTTGGAAACATTTACACATGAAACGAGTGTGCGTGATGTGTTGCTTTATAAGGCGAAAGATACGCCGGCGGGCAAGCGGCGTATGTTGGCTGAAAAGATAGGTATATCTCTGGTTGGTTTCACCTCATTGAGTTTTCTGGTGTGGTTTGTAGCAACGGTCTTTCGCGGGCAGCCTGCACGGGTTTTATTATTGCGCAAGTTCAATGATAAGAAAGTTTCCAAATCTTTGGAGCGGGTCATTTCCGATCAGCTACGGGTGTTTGGCCATGTTGTGACTTTGTCAGATAAACATGTGCGTCGGTCCCGCTTTGCAATGATATGGAATGCGATACCGACCAATTTTGCTCATGCCGCGTTGGTGGTAATTTGGTTTCCTATACGGCTTGTTTTACGTCAATTTAATCGTGCGAAATATGGGCCGGTTTGGGTTGGATCTGCGCGAAACTATCGGGCTTTGGCAAATCGGTTGCGGGATAAATGGGCGCTGAATTTGGAAGTGGCTTGGGCGCGCAAAGAAGCATTTATAATCCGCACACATGACAAATGGTGGCAAGAAGTGGTCGCGCTTGTGATGGAGTCGGCGGATGTGATCGTGACAGACTTATCCAATGTAACGGCTGGTACACAATGGGAGCTGGATAGATTGCATGAAACGGGAAGACTGCAAGATGCGATATTTATTGCGCATAAAGACGCGCAAGCCAGCGCAAGACTTGCATTGAATAAGTTTCCAAATCCGCTGCACAGACGGGTCTACTTCTATGACAATTTGGGTGAATTTGAAGGGGATGGGCAAGAGATATTTCGTGAAGATATGCTACGGCAAATCGGCAAATTCTCTATGCCTGATATGAGTTTAATAAATTGAATTATATAAGATAATTTACATATATATGAATAAAATTAGTGCAGATTTTGAGAAAACTACGGAACTAATCTCCTTCATAGGTCGTTGTTAGGGAAAGCTTTCAACAGCCAAAAGGAGAATTACGATGTTGAAGAGTATTCTTGCAACGAGCACAGCCTCTGTATTGGCACTCTCAGCCTGCGCAGTTAGTCCAGCAGATACATCAACTGCTAACGCGCCGCCAGCGCCTGTGATGAATAATGAGCAGGCGACAATAGGTCAGCCCGCAGATGCGCCTATGTCGGACAATACAGGTGGCTTGCATGGCACTGATGATATGTATGTGCTGCCAGGTGATAAAGTTCAGGTGGATTATAAAGAGAAACTTGCGGAAGCGCGTGAAGAAGAAGTTGAGATGCTCAATGATGTGACTTCAGTCTTCATTGACGCAGAAGCGCTGTATGGTGATGCAGCTAAATTGCCTGATAATGATGATCAAGTACGCATGATCATTACTCAGATTGCACAGGAGCGGGCAGCGCAACGGGCAGATCTACAAGAATATGTCAGCCAGCTAGGCGGAGAGCCTGATAGTATGGGCGAAGCATTGGGCGCGGGCCACCGCGTGTTTACGCAGATGAGGACTGCTTTCTCCAATGATTCAGCCGTCGCACTTCAAGAGGTTCTGCGCGGTGAGCATTATATCGTTGATGAAATTGGTAAGGCTCTCGAAAAGGGAGACAATTTATCAGGTGTTTCAATTGAGAAACTGAATCTGATCCGCGCCAACGTTATGGAAGATATTAGAGAGATTGAGACATTTATGTCCTAAATCCTCATGCGGGATATAGTGTCTTAATGCATTAGACCGACCCGCAATTGCCTTTGCGGGTCGGTCTTTGTTTTAAGGCTTGGCCGTGTTTTAGAGTGCGCCGCCACCCCATAATTTTGAATATTGTTCGCAGTGAATAAGAACACTTTTAAAATCAGATGCATCGACACCGTCAGGTAGCTTATATTCTTGGCTACCCTTATTGGAGATAAGTTCACCTAGATTGATGGCACCGTCTACTGCTGTATTTCCTGTTACATCTTCAATAGTTTGTGGAGACAGAAAGATCTTGAGGTCGGGACCATTACTGGTTTTAAAATCATCATTGAAGCGTATATAGGTGTCACCATCTCGCTGAATGATTGCCCAACCGCCCTTGATTGCTTTTTCTTTTTTGATGAATGCATGCTCTGTCTCAGCAGCGTCAGCATAAGCCGCATTTGTTGGAGCTAGAACATTGATTGCTGATATGGAAGACAGCACAATTGCTGTTGAAAGTATAAGAGAGCGCATAAAAAACCTCATGACTTTGATGTGTATAGGCCAAATATGGGGGAACAGGCATATTCAATCAAATCAAGTACGATCACGTATTCGCGCGCGGTCTAAGCGTTTTTTGTGATATTGTGTGAGCCTATTATTCGCCTATATTCGTGGTGATTTTTGTTGTAACTGAATTGGCGATAAAGCAGCGTTCGTGCGCTGCATGATGGAGCTGCTCGGTTTGGAGCCTATCGGGAGCAAGCCCTCGATATTGCACGATCGGGTTGAGTGTGACGTGCGTAATGGCCATGTGTCCCTTACTGTTTTTCTCTAAAATACCCGATGCGTGATCTTCATATGACGTAACAATAAAGCCAGCATCGCGTGCCATATGCAGATAAAACAACATATGACAACTAGAGAGTGAGGCGATGAAAGCTTCTTCTGGATCTACATTTTCTTCAATAGAATAGGGTAGCGGAACGATATGAGGAGAGGATGATGCCGGCACTTTCAGGCCGCCATCAAACACCCATTCATGTGCTCTTGAGTGCTTATTGGCTGAAAAGTCACCATCACCCAATGCCCACCGTATTATTGCGCTATGCTGTGCCATGTATGTTCCAGAGAATTGAGGTTTTTATACGAAAAAGGCGCTAAAGTGGATACCTTAGCGCCTTATGGGGTGTGTTGCTAATCAACTTACTTCTTGTCGTAGATCGCTTCTTTTTTGAAGTGCTTAGCAAGAAGATAGTAAATCACAGCGCGGAATTTGCTGCGCTCAGATTTTCCGTACTGCTCGATAACAGCATTGATCGCTGTGTCGAGGTCTGGGCCATCTTTGAGGCCTAGCTTTTTGATAAGGAAGTTGTTTTTAACAGTCTCAATTTCTTTGGGATCAGTTGCTGAAACTGTAGATGAGTCTTTGTTATAAATTGAAGGACCACAACCGATTGTCACTTTCGTTAGAAAGTCCATATCAGGTGTTACACCGCATTTTTCTTTAAGGTCAGCAGCATATTTAGTGATGAGATCGTCGCGTTTGCTCATAATTTTCCCCTCCAAAGTGGAATCAAAATTGCGATTAACCAAGACAGTCAATGAATTTTACCCGCTTGGCAACTCTATACTACAGTAAGGTCTCAATCCTAGATTAGCCTTAGTGCATTTGGTTGAGTTAATACAGGTGGGTTGAACGCACTTTGATAGGTTTAGGTTGAGGGGGAGGTGCCAGCAAGTCGTTTAGGAAAGCTTCGATGTTTGGCATTTTGGGACCACGCCCAGGCTTGTCATCATCGTCATTGTCCTTGCGGGAACGGCGCAGCAGTGCAATTCCCATTTGCAAAGAAGCGAAGGCAAGACCAAGAGAAAATGTGAGAACTGTAAGTACGATAAATTTTGCATCGGACGCGAAAATCAATGTGCGGAGATTGGCTATATTGAATGCCAAAAGTGCGCCAAAGAAAAAGGCACCAAAAGCAAACCCCGACAATGCTTTTCCTGCTAAAAAACAAAAGTTTTTCGCGTGTTCTACCTTTTTAGAGGTAGGAGCATCTCGTGGCTCTAAAGATAAGTTTTTATCTATCATGCTTATAATATAGGAGCGATTTTTCTCTTGCCAACACGTTTTTAGTTAATGAGAGATAAATTATTTTATCTTGCTCAAAATATATGCTGTTTAATGTTGCAAAGCATATGCCGCGTAAGAAAGCGCGTGAATATGGCCGTATTTAGACAAGCGAATAATTAAAAGAAATAGATATCCGCAAGTCTTCCCCAAGATTGGGTGTTACTTCGTGGCGTAGCCAACTTTCCCACATCATGACAGTGCCAGCTTCCGGCTTTTCATAGACGAAGCGTTTGGCTGATAATGGTGCGTTCTTTTGGGGACTAGGCGCATTCATCATCATGGGGAGGCGCGGATCTTCAAATTTTAAAGCGCCTGCACCAACAGGTGTTTGGACGTAATACGTACCTGAAATCACAGAATGTGGGTGGATGTGGCCGGAATGAGCTGCCAATGGATTGAGGATGTTGATCCAGTAACTATCCATTGCCCATTTTGCGTTTCCAATATCCATATGGCTGGCTGCGGCAAACTCATGTGCTTTTATGTCTAGCTTGGATTTGAGATCTCCAAATGCGCTGGCGCGGTGCTCAAGGTCGTTGAGAGATGCATAAGATGTGTAGCCATCATAGCCATTTTCTTCACACCATTGCTGGCCAGCTTCATCATCTTCAGCAACTTGCAAGCAAGCTGCTTCTAGATCTGCGTTTAGCTCTGCCCAGTTTGGATCAGTGGCAAAGCTATCGCGCAGCAGCTGTGTGATAAAGAGTGATTGCAGTGTCATATAGACGCGTTATTTGCGACGGAATGCGTCCAGAGAAACAACCGTTCCTTCTGCATCGTCTTTGTCAGCTGGACGCTCGGACTTCTTGGGCTTTTCTTCATAAATTTCAACTTGTTCGCCGTCATCAATTAAGGCGGCTGTGCCAAGTTCAAAGACTAGACCGTAATTTACGGACGGATCAAAGAAGCGTGTGACAGCCGTAAATGGAATAACAAGATGTTGGGGAACGCCGCCAAATTTTAGAACGATTTCAAAGCGATCATCATGAACTTCAAAGTCCCAATATTGATGCTGAATGACAATCGTCATTTCTTCTGGGAAGCGGTCTTTAATCGCATCCGCCATGCTGACGCCTGGCGCAGCCGTGCGGAAGGTGATGTAGAAATGGTGATTGCCGGGGATAGCTTCGCCCTTGGCAGCGGTTTTCAGAGCTACGCGCATTACGCCTTTAAGGGCAGCTTCAGAAAGCGCCTTATAGCCAATGAGATCAACTGAGTTGTCTGAGCCTGTACCGTCTTTATTCATAAACCATTCTCCAACAGGATTTACATGCAGCAAATATGCAGCTTAGCGGCGGCGTCAATAGCGTTCTTTTCGTGGGCGAGCGGATTTTGATTCGTTCGCGCTTACTGGGAGGTAAGTTGTCCGCACGACTTTCATCGATTCTAGCATAAATATGTGCGGTCTCTAAGTGGCAAATACGCACAAGTTAATCAAGGAGGTCCGCGTAATTTAATTAAAAGTGACTGTGTGCACCCTAACAGGTGGCTGTCTGGAGGGGATATGTTCTGTAACTTCCCCTCCAGAGGTGTACGTTTGGTTTGTGCGTGGACTTTATTTGTTTAGGGCCTGCTCTAAGTCCGCAATCAAATCGTCAGAATCTTCGATACCAATTGAGATGCGAACCAGGTTTGGTGCAGCACCTGCTTTGATTTGTTCTGCTTCCGTGAGTTGGCTGTGTGTCGTTGATGCAGGGTGGATGATTAAAGATTTAGCATCTCCAAGATTTGCCACGTGGCTGAAGATTTCTAGATTATCAATCAGCTTTACGCACGCGTCATAGCCGCCTTTTAATGCGACTGTGAATAGGCCGCTTGCACCTTTAGGACAGATACGGGCAACGCGGTCGTGATACGGAGAAGATGGGAGGCCAGCGTAAGTGACGCCGGCGACATGTTCGTTTTTCTCAAGCCAAGCTGCGATTGTTGTTGCGTTTTTGACGTGTTCGCGCATACGCAGTGCAAGCGTTTCTATACCCATAAGCGTGTAGTGTGCGCCTTGTGGGTTCATGGTCATACCAAGATCACGCAAGCCAATTGCGATGCCGTGGAATGTAAATGCCATTGGGCCGAATGTGTCAGCGAAGACGAGGCCATGATAGGCAGGCTCAGGTTGGGAGAGTGATGGGAATTTATCGGAGGCTTTCCAATCAAATTTACCGCTATCGACAACTACACCGCCCGTCACTGACCCGTTACCAGTGAGGTATTTTGTGGCGGAGTGAACCACTAATGTTGCGCCATGTTTTATCGGGTTACACAAATAAGGTGTTGCTGTCGTGTTGTCCACGATAAGTGGGATGCCGGCTTTATCTGAGATCGCTGAGATCGCATCGAGATCTGTGATATATCCGCCCGGATTTGCAATAGATTCACAAAATACTGCACGTGTGTCTTCGTCGATTGCATCTGCAACTGCTTGAGTGTCATCAAAATCCACAAATTTAGCTGACCAACCAAAGCGTTTTATCGTGTGGGTAAATTGCGTAAGTGTGCCGCCATATAGGCGCGTAGACGCGATAATGTTTTTGCCCGGTGCCATTAGTGGGAAGAGCGCTAATAACTGCGCTGCGTGACCAGAGGAACAGCAGACAGCGCCCGCGCCGCCTTCTAGAGCTGCGATGCGGCCTTGCAGGGCGGCGACTGTTGGATTGGTGAGGCGAGAATAAATATAACCAACTTCTTTTAGTCCAAATAAATTTGCAGCGTGCTCAGCGCTTTTGAATACGAAAGCAGTTGACTGGTAAATGGGGGTGTTACGTGCGCCTGTGGCTGGATCAGGTGTCGCGCCTGCGTGGAG
This sequence comes from uncultured Hyphomonadaceae bacterium, assembly GCA_964351655.1. Taxonomy (GTDB): domain Bacteria; phylum Pseudomonadota; class Alphaproteobacteria; order Caulobacterales; family Hyphomonadaceae; genus Hirschia. The sequence continues at coordinate 25,428 of CAYGPD010000005.1, forward strand.
AGAAAGTGTGCTAAATCCACGGTTTGGTGTATCGCTCATATCAAATCGCCCTATTCTTAAATTGGTTTTCGGAGAAGCTATGCGCTACCAAAGGATATGTCCAATGAGTTTTTATGGCGAGATGGAGAGCTTTTCTAAACTGAATATCTAAAGGTGGAATCAGGCTTCATATAGCTCTAAGGGGAGGCCGTCGGGATCAGCGAAAAACGTAAAACGTTTGCCTGTAAATTCATCAATTCGGATAGGCTCAACTTCAATCTTGTGTGCTGCCAGGTGGGTGATTAAAGGCTCCAGAGTGTCTACAGCGAAGGCTAGGTGACGTAGACCTTGCGCTTCTGGATAGCTTGGGCGGGCAGGGGCATTGGGGAATGAGAAAAGCTCCACTTGCCCACCATCGGGTAGCCCCAAGTCCAACTTATAAGAATTGCGTGCTTCACGGTAGTTTTCTGCAATGACTTTAAGGCCCAACACATTCACATAAAAATGTTTGGAGCGTTGGTAATCTGAGCAGATAATTGCAGCGTGGTGGATGGATTTGAGCATGGAGGAGCCTGATAAATGGAATGCTCAAAAGGATAAGGTGTCCTCCAAACTATGTCTATTGGAATGTGAATTTCAGGGAATGGACAGAACCTCAAGACCGAAAGGGAAAATCATTCGGCCTTGAGGGTTAAGTTTAGAATTGAGTGCGCAAGCCAAACACGATGTTACGCCCGCGTAGTGGCGATTGGTTTTTTACAAAGGACGTGTGAATGAAGGCTAGCTCATCCAGTAAGTTTGTTGCGCGAATGAACAATTCTGTTGATTGATCTGAATCGGCGTTGAACTTGTAGGATGCTGTGGCATTCAGCATGTTATATCCATCTGTTTGTGTTTCATAAGATGCGACACTATCTTGTTCGAATGTGTGATAAAACTCGATATCGGTAAGAACTGGCCCTTGGTTCCACTCATAGCGCGCGCCTAGGCGACCGGGTGGGATACGAGGTAAATTGTCGTTCTCTTTGGTCATTTCAGCATCTACATAATCACCAAATAGTGTTGCACGACCATTTGAAGAAAGATCATAGCTAATCTGTCCATCAAGACCGGTAAAAGTAGCATCGGCAGCGACATAGAGTAGGTAATTATGAGGTAAGCCTGTTTCATTATCTGTTTCAATCAATCGCGCAAAAATATAGTCTTCTATGTCTTGGTGGAAGAGGCCAATTTCATACTGAATTGATCCCTGAGTTTTGCGGAAAGTTAGATTGATAGAATCTGTCGACTCCATCACATCTGTTGTGCTTTCAGGGAATCTGGAAGAGGCTCGGCTCGATTGAGATAGTCCAACTTCATAACTATTGGTCGCCAGATTATTTCCATAGGCGTATAGTTCGCGGATATTTGGTGCGCGCTCAGAATGAGCAATAGACGCTGCTATTGAATAACTGTCGCTAACATTCCATGTCGCTCCAAGAGAAGCTGAAAGCGGTTCATGTTTTGCGGCTGGATGCCTCTCTTTGAATAATTCAATGTTGTCGTTTTTTATAGTTTCTCGCCAGTTTTCTCCATACCATGGAATGAAAATATCGTCATAAACGTCTGATAATTCGGGTGATAATTGGATGCGATATTCCGGTATCGTCACATTGATTTCACGCCAATCTTTACGGATTGCAAAATCCAGATCGACTGCACCAAATGAGCGTGTTTCGTTGAGGAATACGCCGAAATTTTCGGTTAGGTGGTATGAGGGGCCGTCAAATCCAAGTCCGTTTTCTGGAAACTCTTTATGCAAATCGTTGACGTTAATTCCGTTAAATTCGCCGTCTGTATATTGCACGCCAAATGTGCCGGAAAAACCTGCAATTGCCGCATGAGTTAGCTCTAAGCGGGCATCATATACTTCATTGGTATAGTTGGTGAAGATGAACGGACCATCAATCTCATCATGCTCGTAATCTGTGAAGGAAAGTCGTACGCGCGTGTGGTCAATACCGGGGATAAGTTTTTCATAATCTGCGCGAATGTCGTAGCGGTCTGCGCGAAGGTTGATTTTTGCTGTGTGTGCGTCAGATGAACCAAAAGGGTCTTCGTATGCGCCGTGGGAGGCGCAATGAAGGTCTGTGCCGTGTGTGTGGCAGACGGCATTTTTGTGGGAGTGACCCGGCAGCCCGTATTCGCTATCCATGCGAGAATAGGCTGCGCCTATATAACCATTAGGGACGATCCAAGATCCGCCAATGCTGTAGCCATTGCCGTCAGAGAAAGAGTCACCAAGTTCATCGCTGCCAAAATCTCTTGGGACGGAATAGTTTTCGCTGGAGCGATTGAAGCCTTCAAGGTGAAAAGCGAATTGTCCTATCGAGGCGGTTGCGCGCGCGGCCATGGATGCCTCTTGATCGCCCAAGCCATAGCGTGCTTCTGCGCCGCCTGAAAAGCCACCTTCAGGCAGAGATTTAGGAATTTTACTGTCGATCAAATTTACTGCACCATTAAGTGCATTTCCGCCATAACGCGCTGCTGCTGAACCGCGTAGGACTTCAATTCCATCCAGCAATAATGGCTCGCTGGTGATTGCATGGTCAGGCGCAACTGATGACACATCAAACAGGTTTGCACCATCGGATAATATTTCTATGCGTGGGACGGTTTGTCCGCGAATAACTGGGCGCGATGCCCCGCCGCCAAAATTATCTAAGTGAACACCGGGTAGACCCGCCAGAGTTTCACCTAGTCCACCAAGCCGCCTATTGGCTAATTCCTCGCCCGATAGCACCATCACCGGCAAAGATGTAATCGCATTTTGGCCAGTCAGTGTGCTTGTCACAACAACAGTGTCGATGCGTTGTGCCGTGCTGGCTTCAATTTCTTCTGAATTTGCATCGCTAATATCGGCGTAAGCAACACCGCCACCTATCACCGAAATTGCCGTGCTGAGCACTAAATTCTTCCAAAGTAATGTCACATTATTCCCCATTGAGCAAAAATCAGTTTCGTAATGTTATAACGTAACACTGTCAATCGAGAAATCGGTTAGGTTTAAGTAATGAAATGAGGGCTGGGCGTGTTGGTGAATGGGGGGAGTTCAGCTTGTTCACTATGGGGCAAGCGCAAGTCCAGCTTACCAGATCTACGTTCTTAAAATAGTTTTCTGTTATGGATATAAGGCTAAACGTGTTTGGAAGAAAATGTTTAGAGCGTTGGCAATTTGAATAAATGATCGCGCCGTGATGAATTGATTTGAGCGTGGAATTTATTGAAATGAACGAAGGTAAGCCGACATGTCTAAAAATTTTCAAATGCATGTCGGCTTACTGTGTTAGAGCTCAACTCCATTTGCAAAAAACGTATTGTTAAAATCGCTAATCGGCTGATTGCTTTTTAAGCGATTAGGAAAGTCTGGATTGGCGAGTGCGCCAGTGCCCAATGCAATAAGATCACCATGCCCTTCTTGGATGATTTTCTGGGCTAAGGTGAGATTATGTAGTCCACCATTTGCTATCACGGGTAAGTTGGTAAGAGCGCGTGCAAGCTGGGGGAGGCTTGTTCCATTTTCTGTTCTGGCTCCGTGTTCAAACCCTTTTCCTTCAGTTGCAAAATGAATGTAATCAGTGCCAGCATGAGCAATATCTGCAAAAACGATTTGTGCCATTTTTTCTCCATCGGGCCATTTATAATCAAAATCATTTACCTTGCCTTGAGAAAGCCGCGTTCCGACAATGAATTCTGGCGAGACGGAGGATTTGATTTTTTGAATGATCTCACAAGTCAGGCGAATTCGATTGTGAATTGATCCCCCATACTGATCTTCGCGTGTGTTAGTATATTCTGTTAGGAACTGGTCCAACAAATATCCATTTGCGGCATGAATTTCGACACCGTCAAACCCCGCGCGTTCAGCTCTTATCGCTGTTTCAACAAATCCTCTGATTACAGCATTGATTTCGTGTTGATTGAATGCGTGAGGTAGGGGGTAAGGACCGTTTGCTTGGCTATAGTCTTCGAGCATTTTTCGGAGTGGGGGTATACGTGAAGGTGCCCGCGTATTGGATAAGTGTTGGGAGAGTGCGCCAGCGTGCATGAGCTGAAGGATGATTTTGGTGTCATGTTTATGTATTTGTGAAGTAATCCGCTTCCAACCAGCTTCCTGAGCCTCATGCGTTAAGCCGACTTGGTTTGGATAGGCTTGAGAAAAACGTGTGTCTGTGTAGCAGCCTTCTGTGATGATGAGGCCAAACTGGCCCTCAGCAAACTGTTCGTAATAATCCATCATTTTTTGAGTTGGAATACCGTCCCCAAGCGTGCTGACGCGTGACATGGGAGCCACGGATATTCGGTTGGAAATACGGGAAGTATTTATCGTAATTGGGGTAAGTAAAGGATGAGAGGTCATGGAAAGGCTCCTTGTATTGAGGTGGAGCCGCTTTAGATAAACACATATGTGATTTATGAAAGAATGCACATTTTTGTTGTATAGCTACATTTTGTATACTGTAACTTTTGTTTGATAGGTGGGAAAAGTTAGATGGAAGATCTAAATATTGTGACAGATTCCACAGATATTTGTCCTACGGAAACAGCTTTGAGTATTGTCGGTGGGAAGTGGAAAGGCATGATTTTATTCTATTTATGTAGCGACACGCGTCGTTTTAATGAATTGATGCGCCTTATTCCCAAAATCACGCAACGTATGTTGACCAAGCAGCTAAGAGAGCTGGAAGAGTATGGTGTTGTGCATCGCGAGGTTTATGCGCAAATCCCCCCCAAAGTGGAATATTCACTGACACCACTTGGTCAAAAATTGGAGCCATTGGTGAAAGAGTTGGGGATTTGGGGCGATATCTTTCTAGCGGAAAACAGCTTGGTAAAAAGATAATTGATAGCGCTGTGTCACGCATTCAGGGAAAACAGTGCGTGATGGAAAGGTGGGTGTATATCTGGCGATGAAGAAAAGTGGAAGCTTCTGTTGCCAGGTGCTTCCGGACCCCGCCTAGAGTGCTAAAAGTCCCTAGGAGTTTATGCGGTTTGTTCGCACAGCTTACGCTGCGAGAAGCTCACCTTCAGCAAAGTTGTCATTTGCAACTATTTGCGATTGGGCTTCTAACGGGGCCCATTCGAACGAAATACAAGTCTTTACACGTCCGTCGATCCTATTTCGGCCCCAAATCCAACAGCCAAATGAGCTGGGTAATTTGGTGGAGCCGCCGGGTACCGCCCCCGGGTCCGAGCCGTTTATTACACAAGGGTTTATCGTTATAGTTCCCGAGGGAACAGATTTAATATAGGGCTGATTGCTTAACAGGAAAAGCGTTTTGACTAAGAAAAGTGACAAAGCGGCAGAAAAATAATATTTTTTATGTGGGCGATTAGTAATGGAAGTCTAAAGTCTCTCTGCACTTACTTGGGACAAGTGTAGAATTCATTCATCAGATGTTGAACTTGTTGTCGGATGAGTGTTTGCAGTCGCTTGCACGGCTTTTTCTTGATTTTTGTGCGTGTTGTTATGTGCGATTTCTCTTTTTACTGATTCTATAGTACACTGTTTTTAGCAATGCAGCAGAATGCCCTTGTCGCGCTGCCATCATATTGAAGGAATTGCTGTTTTTCTTCAATGTTGTGGCATGGATGACTAAAAAGATGAGTACATAAAGGGTGCTGAATGTGTTGTTGCTAAAATGGAGGAACACATAATGGATAGAATTTTGAACGCTCGCGCAAATGAAACCGAAACAAATGCGCTTGCACGTCGGCTTGTAGAACGCTCTGGTCTGGATGAAGGCCAAGCTAGTCAAGCAGTTGAGGACTATCTATACGCGGAAGGTGGTACGATTCGTACAGCTGTTACACCTCCGCAAATTGGTAAAGTAGATTTATCTCAAGCGAGTTAACGCACGAGAACGCAGTATCCAAGTTTAGTATATTATCTATAGATGATAGCGCACGAACGGTGTCTTGCCTGTCCGTTTTTTGCGCTGTCATCTTTTTTGTTTGAGTTGAATGCTCAGCGATTGCTTACGTTTTTTTCTGTTGCCAATTGTGAAAGATTTCCGACTAGCGACTAATTCTCTGTTATGTAGATCTCCCCTATAAATGATGTAGCGCTTAAATAGGGAGTGAGGCATGACTCTTCTTAATTGGTCCCCAAAACAGAGACCTGATAAATCCATCATTGAGGGAAAATTTGTTCGACTGGAAAAGTTGAATACGATCAAACATGCTGAAGCCTTGTTTGAAACTATCGGCACGCCTGAAGAGAGAATTCGAGCGCCCTTTTTAAAAGTTGAAGGCGGGGAAGATATTGAAGGGTTCACTCGATGGATCGACCAATGTGCAGGCAGCCTTGTTGATGAATTCTACGCCATTGTAGATTTGCAAACGGGAAAGGTTGTTGGAAAACAAGCTTTTCTGCGCATCGACCCCGCGAACGGAAGTATTGAGATGGGTTATGTTCATTGGTCTCCCATGATGGCGCGCAGCGCAAAAGCTACGGAAGCTTTTTATCTAATGGCTAATTATGTATTTGAGGATTTGGAATACAGGCGATTTGAATGGAAATGTGATAGCTTAAATGCGCCGTCTTGGGCCGCAGCTGAGCGGTTTGGTATGCAGTATGAAGGTATATTCCGTAACCATATGGTAAGGTATGGGAAAAGCAGAGATACAGCGTGGTTCTCTCTTATTGATAGTGAGTGGCTTCAAACGAAATTAGGATTTGAGCGCTGGTTATCTTCTGAAAACTTCAATGAGAATGGTCAACAAATAGAGACGTTACGAGATTGTATATCGCGTGCACGTAAGACAGGGTGATATTAATTTTAGGTTTTGAAGTAGCGCTCATTGCCGTTCAGGCTTTATACCAACGAAGGTTTTATCGCAGAAGTCTTTGATGTTTTTGTTGTCGGATTCAATATCGCCGGTCAATTCGCCATAGGGGGTTAAGAGGATTTCTTTGGTGCCTCCATTAATACCAGCAATAAAAATCGGAACTTGCGCTTCATAGGCTATTCTCAAATAGCCGGGTCTATATCTTTCGACTTTGGATCTTGTACCTTCTGGCGCAATGCCGAGCCAGACGTTCTCGTTGTTTTTGAACCATTCTGCCATCTGCTCTGATACGTTCTGAGCTTTCTGCCTATCAATTGGAATGCCGCCAAGCCATTTGAAAAAGCCGGCCATCGGAAAAAAGAATGCTTCTTTCTTCATCATAAATGACATTCTTAAGCCGACAGATTGCATGGAAGCCATAGCAACAATGAAATCTAGATTTGAAGTATGTGGAACACCTAGAACCAATACCTTTTTTATATTGGGGAGCTGGCCTGTTATTTTCCAACCTAGTAATTTGAGCACGAGGCTGCCAAGCCATCTCGTCATACTATTGCCCATACGGGGAGTATGCGGGCTTACAGTTGGATTATTGTATGCAGCCATTCTTTAATTCCGTTGGACATTTTCGGTTGGACGTATCCTTACGACATGCACCATTTTGTTCAAACGTCAAAACGGATTGAATCGATTATTCTTTCTCGAGGGAGGGGGATTAGGTTTCAATAAGTAGCTTTTGTGAATAAAGGGCGTTAAAAATCTAGCCCTAAAGACCTATTGGACAGAAATGGAACTGACTATGAGTATTCAAACTAGGCAAGTGGAATACAAAGACGGCGATACAAATTGTATTGGTCTTTTAGCTTGGGATGATACTTTAGGGCAGAGACCGTGCGTGATGGTTGCTCCTGATTGGAGGGGGCGCTCGGACTTTGGAGATAACAAAGCTGAAGAGTTAGCTAAGCTAGGTTATGTGGGATTTGCCATTGATCCATATGGTGAGGGGCGAGCTGGGACAAATGCTGACGAAAATGCCGCTTTGATGATGCCATTGAAAAATGATCGTGCAAAATTGAAGGCTCGCTTGTTGGCAACATTAGACGCAGCACGAAATTTCGATGAAGTACAAAGCGATTCTATTGCGATTATAGGCTTTTGTTTTGGCGGTATGTGTGCGCTGGATTTAGCGAGAACGGGTGAGGATATTAAGGCTGCAATCAGCTGTCATGGGTTATTTGAGGGAAATGGACTGGCGGATAATCGCATTCAAGCGAGTGTGCTGGCTTTACACGGCTATGATGATCCAATGGCACCACCGGAAATGATCATTGCGCTTGGAAATGAGCTGAAGCGGGCTAAGTGTGATTGGCAAATACATGCTTATGGAGGTACGTTGCACTCGTTTATGAATCCTAACGCAAATGCGCCTGAAAATGGTACGCAATTTCACGAGGTGTCCAATAGGCGCGCGTGGCTGGCTGCGACACAATTATTGTCAGACGTGTTTGCCTGATTGAGTGCCTGCGGGCATAAAGTGAGTATAAGAAACTGATTCTTGCTGGCTAAATATGCCAGCAAATAAGACACTGAAAGTGCTGATCTATGCGCCAATATCTAGATTTACTTCAAGACGTTTTAGACAATGGGGTTGAGCGTAGCGATCGAACCGGCACTGGCACAAAAGGTGTGTTTGGACGCCAGATGCGTTTTGATTTATCCGATAGTTTTCCTTTGCTAACCACCAAGAAGCTGCATCTGCGTTCAATTATTATTGAGCTGCTTTGGTTTCTAAAGGGCGATACCAACATCAAGTATCTTCAAGATAATAAGGTAAGCATATGGGATGAGTGGGCTGACGAGAATGGAGATCTTGGTCCAGTATACGGAAAGCAGTGGCGCTCGTGGGCTGCGCCTGATGGGCGAGTTATTGATCAAATTTCGTGGGTTTTGAATGAGATTAAGACCAACCCAAATTCGCGCCGCTTGATTGTATCTGCGTGGAATCCTGCAGATGTAAACGATATGGCTTTGCCGCCATGTCATTGCTTGTTCCAATTTTTTGTCGCGGAAGGAAGATTGAGCTGTCAGCTTTATCAGCGTTCTGCGGATGTGTTTTTAGGGGTTCCGTTTAATATAGCTTCCTACGCATTGCTGACGATGATGATGGCGCGAGCGACAGGATTGAAGCCAGGAGAGTTTGTGCACTCATTTGGAGATGCGCATTTATATATGAATCACATTGAGCAAGCTAAACTACAGTTGTCTCGTGAGATTCGGACTCCTCCTAAGATGATACTTGCCCCTACGAAAACTAATCTTTTGGGGTGGGATTACGAAGATTTCACACTGGAAGAATATGACCCACATCCAACGATTAGAGCGCCAATCGCGGTCTAGTTTTTATCTCAATATAGCAGTCGGCTTGATTTATAATCCTTTAAATACAGGGTCTTAAATTTATATCGGTTTGATAAATTGTGTCGATGAGAAGGCTGATTTTGAAGGAAAAAATAATTTTTGTTCGTACCGCGAAAAAAGCTTAAATGTAATAAAGGGTTGATTTTTTCTTAAAAATAATGCGGAAAGTATCCTTCGTGCGAAGGAACCAAATGGTTTTGGGGGTTCCTAAAACACTTGTTGACCGAAGGGGGTCTATACCGATGAACATGAAATCTAAATTACTACTTGTTGCTGCGGCATCCGTTCTTGGATTGTCTGCATGTCAAAAAGCTGAAGAAGCTGCAAACAGCGCTGCTGAAGCTGCTGGAAGCGCAGTAGATGCGACTGCTGAAGCAGCTGGCAACGCTGTTGATGCAACAGTTGAAGCTGCTGGTGAAGTAGCTGATGCAACAGGCGAAGCTGCAAGTAACGCTGTTGAGGGCGCTGCTGATCTAGCTGAAAAAGCTGGCGAGGCTGTTGAAGGCGCTGCTGAGAAAGCTGGCGAAGTTGCAAGCGATGCAAAAGACAAAGCCGCTTCTGCTTTGGACGGCATGAAAGAAGATGCTTCTGATAAAGCTGGTGAAGTTGTTGACGCTGCAAAAGCTGAAGCAGACAAGCACACAGACGGTCACTAGAGCGTTAAAAAGTTGCTATCAGCTTTTTTATAAGTGCTGATTAAAACGCACAAAAGGCGGTTCCTTATTCTGGAGCCGCCTTTTTTGTTGTCTTATTTTGTCCTTGAGTTTCTCTGGAGCGGACAATGGCAGATACAATGGCCGCTCCAAACAGTTTCCCGATGATTGACATAAGCCAGTTGGGAAATGTGAGAAACTTTGCGCCCAAAAGGAATATAGTCGTATCGAGAGGCGCAGCGATTGTGCTTGAAAGCATAATACGCGTTGATAATCGAAATCGTGTAAAGGTGAAAAGCGCCCAATCTACGAGTTCGGCTATGGCAAAAGCTGTGGCTGAGGCAAGAGCGATATTAGGGCTGGCATAATAAAACGACCATCCAACCCCAATCAGCATTGCAAATAAAACTCGATGTTTCATTTCTTGTTGTGTAAAATCACGCACGACGAGAACCAAACCTGTAACAATCGTGACGGGATTGAACCCAAATTCAGGTGCAAAGGGGAGCGCTATATTTGGTGCCCAGCCAAAACTCCAATTTACAAAGGGAATGAGGGCTACATAAATCATTGCCCAAGTGCGTCCACCCAGGCTCCAAAGGATTGTGAATGTCGCCGCGTATCCAACTAAGATGAAGCCCAGATGGTCGGGGGAGCGATATGCGATGGCGCTGATTGTTGCATTTAGGACATTCAAGGCCGGATCTGTCGGAAGTTGCATTTTCTCGGCCTTGTCGTGAGTGTTTATTGATACTTGCTGAATTGTTTGATTGTGCAAATGCTTGGCGGCGTTTAGCAAGTTATAGTGAATATAAAAATAGCTTAAGTGAGCAATTGCGCACTGATTATATGGACATAAGGCAGAGAGATATTTTGACACACGATTTTTCACGTGCACCGAAATTAGCAATGATTGTGGCGCGGGCGCGCAATGGCGTGATTGGAGTGGACGGCGATTTGCCGTGGCGGTTGAGAGGCGATTTGCAGTTTTTTAAAGCAACAACGCTTGGGAAACCTGTAATTATGGGGCGCAAAACGTGGGAAAGTCTGCCCTTTAAGCCATTGAAAGGGCGTGCAAATTTAGTGGTGTCGCGTCAGCATGAGTTTGATGCAGAGGGTGCGCGTGTGTTTCCTAGCATAGGCGTTGCAATCGCAGCAGGGCGAACGATTGCCTATAAGTCAAACATAGATGAAGTTATGATTATAGGAGGTGGTGCGATTTATCGTGCGGCTTTTAAAGAAGTTGATGTGCTGTATGTAACTGATGTAGATGCTGCACCGGAAGGGGACACATTTTTTCCGCAAATCGACCCTAAAGTTTGGGAATGTGTTGATGAAACGCATCAAGCGGCAGATGCAGACAATGATCATGCGTTTGTGATGAGGAAATTGGTACGTAAAGCAGAATAGGTAATGCTTTGGTATCATTGTAATTATCTGAAGGAATAGCATGCTTCGCATTATTGCTGTCTGGTTCGCGCTGTATCTTTGTTTGGCATCGTCGGCGATTGCGTTTGTAGTGGAGGGGCCACGCAAATCAACGGGAAATGCAATTGAAGACCTGAAACGGGCGTCCAGATGGGCTATGACGTCTGGCTCCTTAGTGGAAACAGGGCAACGTGGCTTAGGCGGTGGATTAGAATACTCAGTTGATTCAAGTGTTTGCACGATAAACTTTATAGACGATACGTCATGTGAAGATGCAAAACAGGTTATTTCTCAGGCGCTGGGACGGTGGGCTGATGGGCATCCTGTGTTGAGGTTTACTGATGTCTCAGAGCGGATAAGTCCGGCTTTTCCACTGGCTGTATTAGGAGAAACGGACCAAGGTGCTGAGATTGATTTTTATGCATCAACGGCGATGGAATTTCCAAATTTTCAAAATGCTTTGATGAATGGCTATACGATTTTTTATGATCGGCCCACTGATTACGTCACTTTATCCAACAATGAGCGCTCCACGTTGGTGCGTGATCGCATTGAGAGTGCGGATGTGCGCGTGAATAAAGAGCGGTGTTACTATGTGGATGAAACTTATGAGCTATCGCGTCCAGATTGCGTGCATTTTCCGACACTTATCTTCCATGAAATTGGGCATGCATTAGGATTAGGCCACCCTGAAGAAAAGCCGTCTCTCAATATCGATTCGGACGATGTGCCCTATAACCCGATGCCGATAAACTGTAATTCCAGCAGCGAGGGACTTAAAGTATCCCGCAACGTTACCGGCAGCGCTGTTATGGTGCGCCGTAACGTGCACGCGCCGGGTTTATGGCGGCGAGGCTTGAATTATGATGATGTGGCGGGGCGCGATGCTCTCTACCCTCATTGTGGGATAGAAGTTAAGCCACGCTTTAGTCAGCTATGGGGGAGCTTTGCACGATCAGCTATGGGAGAGGTGGGTGTCTCCAAGGGGGCTGATACCCAAGAGATAGCCCAGCAGGTGGCCTTGCGGGATTGCTCTGCAACGGGCCAGCAGTGTGGTGTGGTGCAAGTGTTTAATGGGTGTGTTGCCTACGCAATGGCAAAAGAGGATGTTTCAATTGCCCAATCTGCATTCGATGCCAGATATTGGGGGATAGCAACGGCGCAAGACCCTGTTGCGGCGCGAGTTAATGCTATTCGAAAATGCAATCTTGAGCGAGGCATCGGAAATGCGTGCCGCGTGCATACAGAATTTTGCGCATTCGATGAATAAATATCGTATGGTTGACGTGTTTATCTGGTGATATTAAAATCGCCGCTAACTGCGGGGCATTACACGTTAAGCAGGTCCATCCGGTCAGGATTGTAGGTGTTGAGCCAAGAGTTGACGATTGGCAAAACCCACTCTGTTGCATCATTGATGAATGCGCGTACTTGCACAGGGTCATAGGATGGAAGTGCAGCCATATCGTAGGCGCGTTGAATGTCGTCTTTGTGATCGGGGTGATGCAGCGTGAAAATATCACGGCGAATGTCGAGATCTTCCGTGTATACTTGTTCGGCAGCCATGACGCTGGCGTACCCGGCTGATACAACTGCGTGGCCGACATTAGCAGAAACCGAGCGAATAACACGGCGACTGTCTGATGAAAGTGTTTTTTGTTTTGCGTCTTGTAGGCGGCTCTCAAAGCTCACCAACATCGGGTTGGCAATGCCTTCAACAATAGGCTGCTGCGTGATGAGGCGCGTAACACTGCGTCCGCCAATACAGATAGAGTTCACACTCAACCGGAATTTTGCAGGAGATGTTTGTCCCATAGGGCAAAATACATCAAGCCATTTAAGAACGTGAACGTTGATCCCAAACTTACAGTTATGCATGCGGCGCAATTCTTCAGCTGCAAGCAATGTCCAATTGTCAGAGTTTTCAGGGTGTGTGTTTGGCGCAAGCACGATCATGATTGAGCCGCCGCCGGGACGGTTGCGTGCAGCGGGCCCGGATAGATAAACACTGTGCAGAGCTTCACCAAAACGTTCAAGTGCAACGTCAACGGCACTTTCGGAGAGATTTGACCAAAGTGGGCTTAGATCTTGCCGTTTAACAGCAGCATTCATGACGCGTCCAAATTCATCCTGTGGCCAGAATTTACCACGGATTGGGTAGGCTAAAGACGTCATGGGCTAGGCTCCGTCAAGGCGATATGAAAACGAATATAGCTTTCTGCTAGACCGATACCTCCTGCAATGAAGAGGCCGAACCTATAGGAAACCCTAAAAAAAGGTTAAAATAAATAGGCTCGGCTTAATATTCTGTGAGAAAATGCAATAACGACGGGAGTTTTTGCACTTAATAGGGTTAATGGAAGTGTTTATTCGAAGATGATTTGAGGGGGGGCTTTTCCAAGGGGGGCATCTAATGAGGCGATCACTTTTTCTGCTAATAGGCGAAAACTGTCTTGGACTGGGCCAGCCTCCAATGCGGCGGGTGTGCCTGCATCTCCTGATTCTCGGATAGATTGCACAATTGGCAATTCACCAAGGAAAGGTGTTCCCAGTGCTTCAGCAGTGCGACGCGCGCCGCCTTCGCCAAAAATGTATGAGCGGTTTTTGCTTACCGGATCTTCAAACCACGCCATGTTTTCAATAATGCCAAGCACGGGGGTATGAGTTTTGTGGAACATGGCAACGCCGCGACGAACATCGGCAAGGGCAACTTCTTGCGGTGTTGAGACAATAATTGACGCTGTTAGCGGTGCGCGTTGAGCAAGCGAGAGCTGAATATCGCCCGTACCCGGAGGTGTATCTACGAAAAGAATATCAAGATCAGCCCACGCCACATCTTGCATCATCTGATTGATTGCGGAGACGACAACTGGACCGCGCCAGATCATAGGTGCGTCAGTATCTGCTAGATATCCAATTGACATCGTTTTTATGCCATGGGCTTCAATGGGAATAAGCTTGCCATCTTTACCTTGCTCGGGAGAGATTTTCGCTGTTCCAAACATTGTTGGAATAGATGGACCATATACGTCTGTATCTAATATACCGACCTTTAAACCCATTTGCGCGCAAGCGATTGCAAGATTGCTCGTAACCGTGGATTTGCCAACGCCGCCTTTGGCACTGGCAATTGCGATCATTGCATTCACGCCAGGAATTTTGGCGCGTTCAGGCGGAGCTGCTTTTGATGTTCCTCCCATCGCTGGTGGGCGTTTTGAATCTTGGGCGGCGACATTATCACCTTTTTGCATGCGGCGAGATGCTCCAGACGCAAGGGGGGCGTTTTGAGCCGTTTTTTCTGGTGAAGGCGCGCGCGCTTGAGGGCGGTCAGAGTGCGACGTCATAATGACTGTAACAGCCTCAACGCCTTCAATATCTAAGACAGCTTTTTCCGCTTCTTGCTTGAGAGAATCAGCTTGAGGAGAGGGGCCGCCATTGATTTCTAGGATAAAACCAACCTTTGCACCGACTGTTTCTCCCGTCTGAAGGGAAAAACCTTGAACTTTCTGGGATGATACGAGACCTTTTTTCGTGTCTGGGTGTATAATTGTGTCCAGAACGTCTAGAACTGTCTGTTTGAGGCCAGAATTCGTGTTTGTCACGGTTGAAGCTTTCCAAAGTTAAACGATATTAGATAGTTGATATAGTGCAAACTTATAAATCCGAAAGGAGTGGCGTAAATGCCTTGGAACGATAATAAGGGCGGCAAAGGTCCGTGGGGCGATGGTCCTACAGGATCTGGCGGCGAAGATAAGAGTCCTTGGGGGCGTCCGGGCGATAATGGACAGCAAGGTCCAGACCTAGAGGATAGTTTACGCAAAATGCAAGAGAAGTTTGCAAATCGTCGCAAGGGCGGCGGTCGCGGCGGAAATGGCGGCAAAAGCAGTGGCGGTGGATTTAATGGTGCAGGGTTTGCGCTATTTGCTGTTATTGCGGCAGTTGGCTGGGTTGCGACAGGTGTGTTTCAGGTAAATGAGCAAGAACAAGCGGTTGTTCTTCGATTTGGTGAATACCACTCCACACGTGGACCAGGTTTCCAATTGCGTTTCCCTGACCCTATTGAGACGCATCAGATTGTACCTGTAAACAAAATCCAAAGTATTGAAGTAGGTGCTGGCGCTAAAGGTCAGATGCTTACGGGCGATGCAAATATTGTGGATGTTGATTTTAAGGTGTTCTGGAAGGTGTCCAACCCTCAAGATTTCCTTTTCAATGTGAAAAGACCTGTCGATATGTTGCGTGCTGTTGCTGAAAGCTCCATGCGTGAAGTCGTAGGTAAACGTGATTTGCAGCCTATTATTACAACAGGCCGTGATGAAGTGGCGGCAAGCGTTTTGCAATTGATGCAAGATACGCTTGATAGCTATGGCGCGGGTATCCAGATTACTGAAATTAACGTTGCTAAATCTGACCCACCAGCAGAAGTTATCGATGCATTCCGTGACGTACGTAACGCGGGTCAAGATAAAGAAACAACAATCAACCAAGCCAAAGCATATGCGAATAATGTTGTTCCGCGTGCGCGTGGTGAAGCTGAAAAATTACTTCAGGAAGCTGAAGCATATCGTTCTCAAGTTATCTCTGTTGCGACAGGTGAAGCGGAACGTTTCCGTTTAATCTATGAAGAATACCGTAAAGCGCCTCGCGTGACACGTGAGCGTATGTATCTTGAGACGATGGAAGAAGTGCTTGGTCGTTCTGACACTATGATTTTGGATAGTAGTTCAGGTGCGTTGCCATATCTTCCTCTTGATCAGCTTCGTCGCAAGGAGACAAAATAATGGGTAAGATTTTAGGGCCATTTGCGCTTATTCTTGTAGGGCTTGGTGCGATTATCGCATTTAACTCTTTTTATATTGTCCGTGTTGATGAACAAGCAATCTTGCTTCAATTGGGGCAAGCTCAAGGTGTGATTAACGCGCCTAAGCGTGCGGCGGCGCCTGCGGCGGCTGATGGTGCTGTCATTGAGTATGACAACCTCAACAAAGCTGAGTCTGAAGCGGGATTGCACTTTAAAGTGCCATTCCTTCAAAATGTAGCAATTTTCGATAAGAAGAATCTTGGTTTTGAGCTTCCTTCGCAAGAAATCATTGCGGCTGACCAAGAGCGGTTGATCGTGGATGCGTTTGCGCGTTGGAAAATTGTTGATCCTCTACAGTTCTTCCGTTCTGCAAACAATGAAGCCGGTGCCACAGCTCAGCTTCAAGGCATTATGACAGCAGCTCTACGTGAGGTTTTGGGTGATGTGAAAACACCAGACATTATCTCAGGTCAGCGTGCTGAATTGATGATGTCTATTCGTGACATTCTAAACCGCGGTGCGGAGCAATACGGTATCGAGATCGTAGACGTGCGCATTACACGTGCCGACTTGCCGCGTGCAAACTCTGAGCGTGTGTTTACGCGTATGCAGACAGAACGTAACCAAGAAGCGGCGCAAATTCGTGCGGAAGGTGAAGAGCAAGGCTTACGTATTAGAGCGGAAGCCGACCGTAATGCGACTGTATTGCTTGCTGAAGCTAAAGAACAATCAGAGATCACGAAAGGTGATGGCGATGCGAAACGTAACGCCATATATGCTAGTGCATATAACCTTGATCCTGAGTTCTTCTCATTCTACCGTTCTATGGACGCTTATAAAGAAGGTGTGAAAGCAGGTACGCCAATGGTATTATCGCCTGACAGTGACTTCTTTGGCTATTTTGGTGACAAAGACGGAAAAAAATAGAGCGGTGAGTTGAGGCTTTATTGTTTCAACTACTGACTATTTGGGTCTGCCATGATTTT
Source organism: uncultured Hyphomonadaceae bacterium (assembly GCA_964351655.1). Lineage (GTDB taxonomy): Bacteria > Pseudomonadota > Alphaproteobacteria > Caulobacterales > Hyphomonadaceae > Hirschia. The sequence continues at coordinate 42,524 of CAYGPD010000005.1, forward strand.
GCCGTCCGGACCGTGCATGGTGTGGACGGCATTTTTTTTGAATAAGTTATCCACGGGACTCAGAATATGGATATATTTTTGAGATACGATTGAGTTTCTATGCGCTAACGCGTAATCGGAGTCGTGCTGGAATGAAGGAAGATCGAATATGAGCCACCTTAACTTGCCCAAATCACCTTATTGTACGCGCATGGCCAAGGCGCTGGTAATGAGTGCAAGTCTTTTGGTGTCAGTGACGGGTCTTGCTATTGCACAAACGCAACCTATTGATGGGGTGCAAGCGGCACAACCTCCTCACAATGCGCCTGATAGTTTTTCAAAACTAGCAGCGCGTTTAATGCCGTCGGTAGTAAATATTTCTACTCGCCAGACAATGGGATCTGGAACAGATGTCGGAGGTTTTGGTAAAGGCTCACCGCTTGAAGAGTTTAATGAGTTTTTTAATCGCGATGGTGATGGCCTAAAACGTGTGTCATCGCTTGGGTCTGGGTTCATCATTGATGAGAGCGGATATGTGGTGACGAATAACCACGTGATTGAAGCGGCTGATGAGATTGATGTTGTGCTTTCAGATGGCACTATTTTAGCGGCAGAACTTGTCGGGCGTGACGCGGCAACTGATTTAGCTTTGCTTAAAGTAACCTCAGACGCAGCGCTTGTCGCTGTTCCACTGGGAGATTCTGATACAGCCCTTGTGGGCGACTGGGTAGTTGCGATTGGTAATCCATTTGGATTGGGGGGGACGGTAACTGCGGGGATCGTGTCTGCACGTGATCGCAACATTAACGCGGGGCAATATGATGCGTTTATCCAGACGGATGCATCGATCAATAAAGGAAATTCCGGTGGTCCGCTCTTCAACCTGAAGGGGGAAGTGATTGGTGTGAACACGGCTATTTATTCACCAAGTGGCGGCGGTGGATCGGTCGGTGTTGGATTCTCTGTTCCGTCAAATTTGACGAAGAACATAGTGCGCCAACTAAAAGATAAAGGATTGGTGGAGCGTGGTTGGCTTGGTGTGCGTGTGCAAGGTGTAACACCCGAGCTAGCGCGCAGCTATGGTCGCTCGAAAGCGATTGGTGCGATCGTAATTCATGTAACTGAAAAGAGCCCAGCGCAGCGCGCGGGACTTCAAGTTGGTGATTTAATAACAAGTTTCAACGGATTAGATATCAAAGAAACGCGAGATCTATCCACTATTGTGGCAAGTGCTCCGATTGGTTCGCCTGTTGCGATGAGTGTAATACGAAAAAAGAAAGATACGCAGCTATCTGTTTCTCTTGAATTGATGGAATCTGATACTCAGACGAAAGCTCAACCCAATGATGAGGTGGGACCAGAGTTGAGCAATCTTCTCGGCGTGGAACTTACCAGCATTTCGGATGAAGACCGCAGGCGTTACCGTATTCCAGCATCTGTTAATGGAGTGCTTGTCGTACGCGTGGAACCTGGTTCTGATGCTGTGGGAAAGTTAGAGAAAGGCGATGTGATCGTTGAGGTTAACTTTCTAGCTGTGAAGACACCAGATGAAGCGATTGCAGAGGCTGAGGTTGTTTCGGGACGGGGTGAGCCTGTTTTGTTGCAGTTTTACCGAGATGGAGACACGACATTTAGATCGATCCGCACGCGTCAGGATGGCTAACTCTAGCAAGATTATTTTGCGTTGTGAGATTTCTGAAACCGCATATTGTGACGTGATCAAATGTGGCTATGCTTGATTTATGAAACAGCCAAAACTTCCTCTATGTCCGGTCTCTCGCACCGCAAATATTCTTGGTTTGAGGTGGTCTGCGGAGATTCTCTACGAGTTTCTCGTGCATGAAACGCGTCGTTTTCAAGAATTGCAGGATACTTTAGAAGGAATTGCCCCAAATACTCTTTCAAATAGACTGAAATTGTTTGAAGATTACGGTGTGTTGGTGCGGCGCTATTATGAAGAGCATCCACCGCGCGCTGAATATGTGATGACTGAAACGGGCAAAAAACTGGGGCCCATTTTCAAAGCTATGCGGGATTGGGGAATATGTATCCAGCCCAAAGACTAATCTTGGCTCATCAAATTACGCTTAGATAAGCGGGCAAAGGGGAAAACTGTGTCTATTTCAGAAGTTATAGGCAATGGCGTCAATGCTGTTGTGGCACCTGTATCTGGTTTCCTTGATTCAATCATTTTTTATTCGGTGATGATTAATGGTACAAAGCTACCCCTTATTGTGGTGTGGTTGATCTGTGCAGCGCTGTTTTTTACGTTTTATCTTGGTGGCATAAATTTGCGCGGGATAAAGCACGCGATTGAGCTGCTCAAGCAAAAACCTAAAGCCGGGGTTGGCGGTGAGATTTCCGCTGTTCAAGCTCTAACAACGGCATTGTCCGGTACAGTAGGACTTGGAAACATTGCTGGTGCTGCGATCGCCATTTCTATTGGTGGACCTGGTGCAGCACTTTGGATGGTATTAGCTGGCTTCTTTGGGATGTCGACAAAGTTTGTTGAATGTACCTTGGCAGTTAAATATCGTGATGTGCATGAAGATGGGACTGTATCTGGTGGTCCCATGTATTACCTGTCTAAAGGTTTGAAGAATAAAGGCATGCCGCGTACAGGGCGCGTATTGGCTGTGATGGTGGCGGTGGCATTTCCTTTTGCATCGCTCAATATGTATCAGGTCAATCAAAGTCATGCCCAGTTCGCGCATGCGACAGGATTAGATCAGCCTTTATTATATGGAATTGTGCTGTCTGCATTGGTTGGTGCAGCGATCATTGGTGGCATTAAGTCCATTGGGGCTGTTGCGGAAAAAATCGTACCGACCATGTGTGGTTTGTATCTGATTGGTGGACTTATTGTTTTAGGCGTAAATGCAGCTGAAGTTCCTCGCGCAATTGGGTTGATTTTCAGTGAAGCCTTCAATCCCACAAGTGTTGGTGGTGGCATTATCGGTGCTTTGGTTGCGGGTGTGAAGCGCGCTGTCTATTCCAACGAGGCAGGGCTTGGTACGTCAGCGATTGCGCACTCCGCTGTGAAGACAGATCAACCGCTGACAGAAGGGTTTGTTTCCCTTTTAGAACCACTGATAGATAGCTGTATCGTATGTTTTATGACGGCAATTATTGTTGTCGTAACAGGTGCATATCTGGGGGATGGTGAAGGGGTGGTCATAACCTCAAACGCCTTTTCGACAGTGCTGCCATGGTTTCCAATTATCCTCACGGTGTCGGTTATCCTGTTTGCCTACACTTCGATAATTAGTTGGTTCTATTATGGTTTGAAAGGCTTCACCTATCTGGTGGGGGAACGCAAAAAAGTAATCATGGGATACAAGATTTTCTATTGTATCCAGCTTGCAGCAGCAGCCGTTATTCCTCTGGATAAGATGATAGAACTGGCAGACAGTTTGAACTTTGTGTTGGCTATTCCAAATATTATTGGGCTGTATTTCCTTGCAGGTGAAGTGAAGAAAGATCTTAAGGAATACTGGCCTAAGCGAGACGCGTATCTCGCTCAGACTGCAGAAGAGCCAGCTCTAAAAACTAATCTGTGATGAATTCAGATTCGTTGTATCCTTGGAAAAAGAGCGCGGGGATCAGGCTTTTTCCTTTGATTGCAACATCTGCTTGCTCAGCGACAACTTTCTTCGCGCGGTAAGCGATGCCTAGCCCGGCTGCTTCGATCATCGCAAGATCGTTTGCGCCATCGCCCAATGCAAGTGTATCTGCGGCAGTAGCACCTGCGATCGCAGCTTCCTCATTTAATGCAACAAGCTTTGCTTGGCGACCAAGAATAGGACGGCCAACATCGCCTATAAGCATATTGTCCTCTATTAAAAGCGTGTTAGCGCGGTGATGGTGAAAACCTGCAAGTTTGGCGACACGCTCAGTAAAGAATGTAAAGCCACCTGATACGAGGACGCAGCGTGCGCCATTCTCTGACATTGTGCGCACAAGCGTGCGCGCATCATCGTTCAATGTGATGCGCTGCTCGAAGCATTGTTGAAGGACATCTGTTGAAAGACCTTTGAGCATGGCTACACGGGTTGTAAGTGCGCCTTCAAAATCTAGTTCGCCTCGCATGGCGCGTTCGGTGATTTCAGATACTTCTTCTTTTTTGCCAGCAAAATCTGCAAGCTCATCGATGCATTCTTGACCAATAATGGTTGAATCCATGTCCGAGATGAGGAGTTTCTTTTTGCGGTTCTCGTCCGGTACGAAAGCAAACTCAGCAGCGCAAGCATTTAGCTGGATGTAGACATCTTCGGCTAAGTCTTGCCAAGCATCTTCTTCAATGCTGCGTTCTTTACATTCCCAATTCTCTCCGCCAAGGCTAACAATATCGCCGAAAGCGCCGTTTGCATCTGTAAGAATGCGTTCAATTGCGGTTGACAGGTTGTCAGATTTTTTTGCGGCGATAACAAGTTTCATAAAACCCGTATCCTTCAGGTTAGGAGTGGTGCGGTAAGCTTAAAAGGAAAAGCTCAACGTGCGAACGGCGCCAGCAATACTGATCCACGGCCCAACTGCAAGCGGAAAAACAGATTTATCTATCGCGCTTGCACAAGAACTTGATGGTGAGATCATCAATGCTGATGCAATGCAGGTGTATAATGACCTTTCGGTTTTATCTGCAAGACCTTCAGCTGAAGAGATTGCACAGGCACCTCACCATATGTTTGGTCATGTTGACGGTGCTGAGCGATATTCTACGGGGCTGTGGCTCAAAGACGCATGTGCGCAGATAGAAGATATTCGGCGTCGCGGGAAAGTGCCGATTTTGGCGGGTGGGACAGGATTATATCTATCTGCTCTGGTGCATGGCTTGTCTAAGGTGCCGGACGTACCCGAAGAGATAAAGCGGGAGGCGCTTGCCAAGGTTGAAGCTGATCGTGCGGCGGCACATGCGGAACTTGCGGCGGTTGATGTAGAAGCCGCCGCGAGGATCAAGCCATTAGATATACAGCGACTGACGCGTGCTTTGGAGGTGTATTATCACACCGGTAAACCGATAACTTCCTTTCAAACGCCAGAACCCGCTTTTTTGAAACAAAATGAATGGGTTGGCTTTGCACTGACGCCAGTACGCAAAGAGCTTTATGCTCGGATTGAGGCGCGGTTTGATCGGATGCTCGAAACGGGTGCTCCTGCTGAGGCGCGGATATTGTTTGAACGTAAACTTCCAGCAGATCTGCCAATAATGCGTGCGCACGGCATGCCAGGCTTTTGTGATCATTTTGAAGGGCGTGTTTCGCTTGAAGAGGCGATTGAGCGCGGCAAAAGAGATACGCGTCGCTATGCCAAGCGTCAGTTTACTTGGATCGCGCATCAGTTTCCAACTTGGACACGTATTCCATCAAAATGCGTAGAAGTGAGAAAAAAGGTGATATGTTCTATTCATCACGCGATTGACGCGGCCAATTAGAAAGGCTAAAGCCCTTCTCACAGAATTTTGGGAAAGATCATGCGCAACGCATCTATCGTACTACTCGTTATTAGCCCGGCATCCCTCGCTTAACGCGGAAGGGGATGTCGGGTTTTGAAATTGGGGCTCCTAACTGGAGCCCTTTTTCGTAGTTCTGCGTTACCCCAGCCGATCGCTTAATTTACCTTTAAAAATAAGATTCCGGAGAGACCCCATGGCTCCCAAGAATAAGCCAACAAAAGCCAAGAACGCAGACGCGAAGACAATCACAGGTGCAGAAATTGTATTGCGTGCATTGACGGATCAAGGCGTTGACACCGTATTTGGATACCCTGGCGGTGCAGTGCTTCCTATTTATGACGCTATCTATAACCAAAATGCTGTTGAGCATATTTTGGTGCGCCATGAGCAGGGTGCAGGGCATGCAGCTGAGGGCTATGCACGTTCTACAGGAAAATGTGGTGTAGCACTTGTTACATCAGGGCCTGGCGCGACCAATATGGTGACTCCAATTGCAGATGCAATGCTTGATTCCATCCCAATGGTTGTTTTGACAGGACAGGTGCCAACGCACTTAATTGGGACGGATGCGTTTCAAGAATGTGATACAGTTGGTGTAACGCGAGCATGTGCAAAGCACAATTACCTCGTAAAAGATGTGAACGATCTTGCGCGCATTATGCATGAAGCATTTTATGTTGCTACATCAGGGCGCCCTGGCCCAGTTGTTATTGATATTCCAAAAGATATTCAGTTTGCATCAGGTACTTATGTTGGTCCAGATACTATTAAGCACCGTACATATCAGCCGCGTTATGAGCCTAAAGCACAACGTATAGAACAAGCTTTAGAGCTTATGAAAACGGCGTCTAAGCCTATTTTCTATACGGGCGGCGGTGTAATCAACTCTGGACCAGAAGCTTCCAAAATATTGCGTGAGTTGGTTGAAGAAACAGGCTTTCCTATCACATCAACTTTAATGGGCCTTGGTGCTTATCCTGGTGAAGGAGAGAACTTCCTTGGCATGTTGGGCATGCATGGTTCGTATGAAGCTAATAATGCTATGCATGATTGCGATGTAATGATTTGTGTGGGTGCACGTTTTGACGATCGTGTTACAGGACGTTTGGATGCGTTTTCACCCAATTCCAAGAAAATTCATATTGATATTGATCCATCATCTATCAATAAAGTTGTGCGTGTGGACGTGCCGGTTGTCGGTGATTGCGGACAAGCTTTGAAAGGTCTGCTTGAGGGCTGGAGAGAGAAAAAGAAAAAAACGCCTTCTCTTAAAGCGTGGTGGGCACAGATCGAGCAATGGCGTGCTTTCAAATCATTTGATTATCCAAACTCAACAGAAGTTATCAAACCGCAATTTGCTATCGAACGTTTGTATGAGCTGACGAAACATCGTGATGACGTGTATATCACTACAGAAGTTGGTCAGCACCAAATGTGGGCGGCGCAACACTTTAAGTTTGCAGAACCAAATCACTGGATGACATCTGGCGGGCTTGGAACAATGGGGTATGGATTGCCAGCTGCTGTTGGAGTTCAAAAGGCACATCCGGGTGCATTGGTTGTTGATATCGCTGGTGAAGCATCGATCCAGATGTGTATGCAGGAATTTTCAACTGCGGTTCAGCACAAATTGCCTGTGAAAGTTTTCATTCTAAACAATGAATGGATGGGCATGGTACGGCAGTGGCAGCAATTATTGCATGGAGAGCGCTATTCTAGCTCGTATTCAGATGCACTCCCTGACTTTGTGAAGCTTGCCGAGGCATTGGGCGGTAAAGGTATCAAGTGTAATGATCCGACCAAGCTTGATGATGCACTTAAAGAGATGATCGAATATGATGGTCCTGTATTATTTGATTGTATGGTGGAAAAAGCAGAAAATTGTTTGCCGATGATCCCATCGGGTGCAGCTCATAATGACATGATCCTTTCAGATATTAAGGGTGATGAGATTGATGAAGCTGGAAAGCAATTGGTATAGGCGTGGCTGAGGGAATTACGAAAATGACAGACGCTGAAATTGAAGCCATGCAGGATGCTATGGAGCCTGCTTCCGCTTACGACTTGCACCATGATACTGATGTTATTGAAAAACGAACATTGGCTATAATTGTTGATAACGAACCTGGGGTTCTGGCAAGGGTGGTGGGGCTCTTCTCTGCGCGCGGTTACAATATTGAAAGCTTGACTGTTGCTGAAGTTGACCGTGGTTCGCATACATCGCGGATTACGATTGTAAGCAGTGGAACAAACCACACGCTTGAGCAAATTGAAGCGCAGCTTTTGCGTTTGGTGCCTGTCGCTCGTGTGATTGATATTACGAACTCTAATTCGGGTATTGAGCGCGAGTTGGCACTGGTGAAAGTGGCAGGCAAAGGCGAGAAACGTGTTGAAGCGTTGCGAATTGCTGAGATTTTCCGTTGCAATGTTATTGATACGACAAATGAAAGCTTTGTGTTTGAAGTGACGGGTGCATCAAGCAAAATTGAGCAATTTGTGGACCTTATGGAGCCGCTTGGTCTAGTTGAAGTTTCTCGCACAGGTGTGTTGTCACTTCAGCGTGGTCCGTATGCAGGAGCGGGACGCTAATAATGTCATCGGGTGATAAAATCCATTCTTTGCTTGATCATTTATCGATTCCGGAAACGGAAGCGGATGTGGTGGCGTGGTTGGAAGCATTACCCAATACACAAAAACCTCATGTGGTTTCTTTTGTGAATGCGCATGCAGTAAATCTCATGATAAAAGATGAGGGGTTGTTTCAAGCGCTTGCTCAGTCTGAGACGTTGTTGCGTGATGGTTCTGGTATGAAGGTGCTTATGAAGTGGTTAGGGCGTGAACCTGGCCAGAACATGAATGGTACTGACCTGATCCCGCGTATTGTTGAAGTATTTTGTTCTAAGGAACAAAATACTAAAAGCAAAAAGACAATTGCAGTTTTTGGTACGCAAGAACCGTGGCTCACTTCAGGGTGTGAAGCGATTTCTAGACGTGGAGGAAATGTTGTTTCTCAATTGGATGGATTTCAAAATGAAGCCATCTATGTTGAAGCGCTGAAGCAAACGCCGGTCGATCTTTTGATCCTTGCAATGGGGATGCCTAAACAAGAGAAAGTATCGATGGCATTGCGGAATGCTATTGATACACCCTGTACCATTATCAATGGTGGAGCCTATATCGACTTTGTGGCGGGGCGGGTGAAACGTGCGCCATTAGCTTGGCGTAAGCTTGGGGTTGAGTGGCTTTATCGCTTGATACAAGAACCTTCACGACTTTTTGGCCGCTACGTGGTGGGCAATGTAATTTTTATGATGCGGGCTTTGATGTTGCGCATGAATAAATCGAATACTCAAATAACTTAATTAAAATTTGACCCTAAGGAGGCTTTCTCATGAAAGTTTATTACGAAAACGACGCAGACCTATCTATCATCCAATCCAAAAAAGTAGCTGTAATTGGCTATGGGTCACAAGGCCACGCACACGTATTGAACATGCGTGAGAGCGGTGTGAAAGACCTCGTTGTTGGTTTGCAAGACAACTCACAATCTAAGCCAAAGGCTGAAGCTGAAGGTCTCAAAGTGATGACACCTGCAGAAGCTACAAAATGGGCTGATGTTGTGATGATTCTTGTACCTGATGAGAAGCAGGCTGTTCTTTGGGCGAATGAAATCGAACCACACGTGCGTAAAGGTCAGCACATCATGTTTGGTCATGGTTTCAACATTCACTACAACCTTATTCAGCCGCCTAAAGATGTTGATGTATCATTGTCCGCGCCAAAAGGCCCTGGTCACACACTTCGCGGCCAGTTCCAACAAGGTTTTGGTCTACCAGGTCTTATCGCGATCCATCAGGACGCAACAGGGACTGCTCAAGCTGTTGCACTTAGTTACTCAAAAGCAATTGGTAACACGCGTGCTGGTGTGATTGAGACATCATTTAAAGAAGAAACAGAAACTGACCTGTTTGGTGAGCAAGCAGTTCTATGTGGTGGTATAGTCGAGCTTATCAAAGCAGGTTATGAAACACTTGTTGAAGCCGGTTACGCACCTGAAATGGCTTATTTTGAGTGTCTTCACGAAACCAAGCTTATCGTGGACCTTATATATGAAGGCGGTATCGCCAACATGAACTACTCTATCTCGAATACAGCTGAGTATGGTGAATATGTGTCTGGTCCTCGCGTTGTAACTTCTGAAACGAAGAAAGCAATGAAAGCTGTACTTGAAGATATTCAAAACGGTAAGTTTGCTCGCGACTGGGTTCTTGAAAACCAAGCTGGTGCGCCAAGCTTTAAATCTATGCGTGCCCGCATGAACGACCACAACATTGAAGAAGTTGGTGAAAAACTTCGTGGTATGATGCAGTGGAATAAGTCTAACCGTCTGGTAGACAAAAACCGCAACTAAGGGACCAAAAACCTTAGCTGAAACACTTTATATGTGTGTTTAGGAATTAAAGCGCATGCCTCATAAGGGGGGATGCGCTTTTTTTTGTTCGATTGTGCGCGGCAGGGCTTGCTATTTAGGAATAGTATTTAATAATGAGAATTATTCGCAATATGGATTTCTAAGGAAGTGAGATACAGATGGCCTTGCATAAAATGGATGAAACGCCCGCCCGTCGCCCAGATACCCAAGTATCATTCTTGCCGTTTGAAATGCAGGAAAACCTAGTGAATTGGTTGCGCACTCAAGACTTGATCTTACAAAAATGGCGAGACGAAATTTTGTTGCAGCCCGATGCAGATGTGCGCTTCATTGAACGCTTGGAAGCGCACCGGTCTTGGTTGAAATGGGAGATGCAACAGATAACCTCGACTTGATGGTTGAGCTGGAGACCTCAATTAGGTGTCGGTGCGGGCGTCGGCGTAAGTGAAGCTAAGCCCAATGCTGGGGTGGATAGATCAGATTCTACGGAAGCTTGGATTAGGCTTTCCATGGGTTTGTTTGCGCATGGGATGCCACGTGCAACTCCCATGAGGTATGCACGTCTAACTTGCCCACGCAATTCACCTTCACTCTGCAAGCGTGCTTTCTCTTCATCGTTAAAAATAGCACGTTTCGTTTGTAGTATGGGCTGAAATGGGCCTTTGATGGTTTCAAGTGCAAAGTCTTTTGCGTAGTCTATAAAACGGTCTGACGCAGTGGCTTTGGGCGCGGGAGCCTCTTCTGCTGTCGTGGTACCTAAGCCAATGTTGAGAGTATTGATTTCCTCGAAGATAGCTTCGCAGCGTTGCCCATTTGCGCTTGCGCTGACGGGCATGTCCATCGCAGTTGGGCCATATAGGTACGGGACATCGGTTGGCAAGAGTGTACTATTGCTGGTGCTTGCACAGCCGCTGCTCAAAACACTTATAAATATTGTTGCGCCAAAAAGTGCCGCTTTGCCCATAAATTTCGCCATTTTATACCCCTATAAAATCTACACACATGACTCTGCCCCATACGATTTAGCGTATTTTCCCGTAGTCATTTCCCGATAATTTGATGCTTGCACTTAATATTGAGGAAGGCAACAATTAGCTTTTGAAACAGGTGCTAATTGAGTTTTGTGTCTCCTAGGAAGTCGTTTTAGAGGTGGCAGTAAGAATTTCTAATTAGATTTAAAGCGAAGTATGGATGCACATTTTTGCAAACTACACTACATGTAATGTCTAGAGGTTTTTACAGGTGTGTTGATTTATGGACGACGAGAAGCAGTCATCAAATAGCGAAAACTATTGCCCCGAGCAAAATGGCCGTGAGCCTATGTTCAACGCCCCTTTAAGTATGGTGTTGCTGTGCGGTACGTTATTAGTGCTGTATTTCCTGTATTCAATTCAGTCTGATCAAGTCAAAAACGGAATATTGATTGACTACGCACTATTTCCTGAGCGCTTTTTCGCGGCACCTCACTCTGGGTACGCCTATGATAGTTGGATAGAGACTGTATTGCCGTTCCTTGGGCATGGACTTCTGCATGCTGATTGGATGCATGTGTTGATGAATGCTATATTCGCTTTGGCATTTGGGGCGGGTGTTGTGCGTGTTTTGGGATGGTGGCGCACATTGCTAATTTATGCAGGCTCTCAATTTGGTGGCGCGCTGCTTTATTTGTATCTGAGTCAATTTCTGTCGTCTCAAGCGTCTATTGCTGTGGGGGCGTCGGGGGCTGTATCTGGGTTGACCGGAGCTGCATTTTTATTCATGGCGCAAGGGCGTTTCTTATCACGCCAATTTGCAATGTATAGCGCTGTTTTTCTAGTGGGAAATATTATGTTAGCACTAGCTGGACCTGCGTTGTTAGGTAGTGCCATAGCGTGGGAAGCCCATGTTGGCGGGTATATTGTTGGCGCGCTAATGGCTTTGTTCCTGAGTGCTTATGTTGCTGAATCTTAATGTAATAGCAGCAGAAACGTATGGAATAAGTCGCTTTATTGCCTCAATCTGAAGTCTATAAAGATAGCGATAATCCTTGAAGATAATGACCAGATTAAAGGCCTGACCTTTTGAAATGGGTAGCGGAGCGAAAAAATGGTAAAATCACTTGCAACATTAGGTGTGTTTGCGGCGGCCCTAACATTGGCTATGTCCGCAGCATTAGCAGCTCCTACTGATAACAAGGAATCACACACGGTGCAGATTGAGCCAGGTGCTTGGGAATGGACGCACGAAACTATGATAGGTCCGGCACCGATCACTTCGACAGAAATACAATGCGTGACACCTGAAGACGCGACTATCTCCTTGCAAAAAATAGCTGACGATCTGTCTGGCCAGTGCGCAATGGCAGATATTACGAAAACTGATGAGGGATACGCGTTTAAACTGAATTGCGATGGTGATGTCAAAGGTATCGCTAATGGCAAACTCTCAGCTACGTCAAAAACCGTAAGTTTGACAGCCAATGGGGCCGCATCTCTTTATGGAATGATGGCTCCTTTCACCGTGAAGGCGGATGCAAAACACGTAGGTGCATGCAAATAAGTTTTGCTGAGGTCGCAATTGGAGCCGTGTTTGAAGCGTGATAGACACTGCGTCTATTGCGCGACAGCATTTTAATATATTTACAAGATCTTGAAACAGACTTGACGTGAGCGCGCGTGAACGGCAAAGGGCGCGAATGACACCCATATTCTCTTTTCTCAATCGCATGGATAAATCTGCTTGGCGCGCTGTGATCGTTACCGTCGGCTTGTTTGTTGTTGTTGCTGCTATTTTGGCCTTTGGAAAGCTCGTTCTTATGAGCGGTTCCTCCAGTGAGGGTATTATGGCCGATATGCAGACATGGCTTATGTCTTTGCGGGGGAGTGTATTGGGTTTGCCGGCTCTAATCGTTCTCTTCTGCGCGATGGCTTTTATCGGTGCGCCGCAATTTGGCTTGATTGGACTTGCTGTTGTTGCTTTTGGGCCGTTCCAAGGAAGTGTGTATGCGTGGGTTGCCACAATGGTTTCTATGGGGATGACGTTTTGGGTCGGCCGTATTGTAGGCGTGGAGACTGTCCGAAAATATGGTGGTGATACGATCAATCGTATGTCAGCGTTTGTCGGAAAGAATGATTTTTTAGCGTCTATGATTGTGCGTAACGTTCCTACTGCACCGTTTATTGTTGTGAACATGGCATTTGGAGTTAGCCATGCAAAATTCAGTCGGTTTATGGCAGGAGCTGCGATTGGAATTTTGCCTAAAATTGCTCTTGTTTACTTCTTTGGTAAAGCCGCTACCGCCGTATTGAAAGGCAATCCTTGGATAGCTGTTGCAGCAGTAGTTGGATCTATAGTGATTTGGGTTCCACTTATGTTGTTTGCACGTAGGCGTGTGAGTGAACCAGAAATAACCGAAGCAATCATACATATTGATAAGACTGACCCCTAATTGAAGGGCTTGTGACTTCAGATTGAAAGAAATGGATCGTTTAGTCACCTAATTTGCAATAAATGTGTGCAGCAAGAGTTTTCTCTTTCTTGACTTTGTGTGTTGAGACGTAGATATATTCTGCATGACCCTAACTCTTCTATCCTTACTGCGTCTGGCAGGGCTGTCACTGATTAGCCCCTGGACGCGTACGACCTGTAGCTGGTAATTCCAGCGCGCGTTCAGGGGTGCAGATAGAATTTAAATAATCCGCGCCAACATTAAATTTCTGAGCGATAGATATGACAGAGAATAACAACCAAATCCGTATATTTGACACGACAATGCGTGATGGGGAGCAATCTCCTGGAGCGTCCATGACGTTAGGTGAAAAGCTTGAACTTGCGGAATTACTTGAAAGCATGGGTGTTGATATTATTGAAGCAGGTTTTCCTGCTGCATCAGCCGGTGATTTTGAGTGTGTAAGCACAATTGCTGAACGAGCGTCTAAAATTATTGTCTGCGGATTGGCTCGTGCTGTACCGCGTGACATTGAGCGCGCAGGAGAAGCAGTTTCAAAAGCAGAACGTCCACGAATACACACGTTTATTTCTACTAGTCCTGTACACATGAAGCACAAACTCAAGATGGGTGAGAATGCGGTGCTTGAAGCCGTTGGTCGTTCTGTGAGTCAGGCGCGTGGATATGTGGATGATGTTGAATGGTCTGCCGAAGATGCGACGCGTACGGATTTTGACTTCCTTTGCCGTTGTGCAGATCTAGCAATCGCATCAGGTGCTACAACAATCAATATTCCAGATACTGTGGGGTATTCGCATCCGGAAGAATATCGCGATTTGTTTGAGCGCCTAATTAAAAATGTCAGCAATTCGGATAAGGCGATATGGTCAACACACTGTCATAATGATTTGGGGCTTGCAGTTGCAAACTCTCTGGCAGGTGTCGCAGGTGGTGCGCGCCAAGTTGAGTGTACGATAAACGGCTTGGGAGAGCGTGCAGGAAACGCGGCGTTGGAAGAGATTGTTATGGCAATGCGGGTGCGTAGAGATGCATTTGCATATCAGACCGGAATTGATGCAACTAAGTTGTCGCGTGCTTCTAAACGTGTGTCGCAAATAACTGGGTTTCCAGTTCAGTATAATAAGGCAATTGTCGGGAAGAACGCCTTTGCGCATGAAAGCGGAATTCACCAAGATGGGATGCTTAAGAACAATCAAACTTACGAGATTATGAACCCAGAAGATGTCGGTGTGTCCGCAACATCTCTCGTGTTGGGAAAATTATCAGGACGTAACGCGTTTCGGGATAAGCTTGAGAATTTGGGCTACGATTTGGAGGCAGATGCGTTAAATGATGCTTTCAAACGTTTTAAAGACCTAGCGGACAAGAAGAAAGACGTGTTCGATGAGGATATTATTGCGTTAGTTGATGATCAGCTCTCGGGTGCTGAAGAGCTTGTGTCTTTGCACAGTTTGAAGGTTGTTGCAGGTACATCTGGTCCGCAGATCGCAGAAATAGATTTGTCGATTGACGGAAAAATCAAGTCAGCGCGTGCAGAAGGTAATGGTCCGGTAGATGCTGTCTTTAAAGCGATACGTGCGATAGTTTTGCATAATTCTGTGCTGGAATTGTTTCAGGTGCATGCGGTTACAGAAGGCACAGATGCTCAAGCGACAGTGTCTGTTCGATTAAGTGAGGACGGCCTAGTGTCAACTGGGAAAGCATCTGATCCCGATACATTAGTTTCAGCAGCTAAAGCTTATATTCATGCTTATAATAAGCTTGAGATTCGTCGTAAGAAGAGTTCAAATTCTGAAGCATAATATCTCATTCTTAAGACGAGATGTTTGAAAGGGCGGTGCATATGTGCCGCTCTTTTTTTATATGTCTGTTTGTATATGTGGCGGCTAAGCAAATAAATTGGAACTAAAGTGCGAATTTATGCGTTTGCATCATTATGTAGCCGTAATCTGAATAGATGAGCTTAGGGGCTGCTTTCCAATTTTCCGCATTACGGAGTAATCATGAAAAAACTTATAGCTTTCACTGCACTTAGTACAACAATTCTTGTAGCTGGGTGTCAGACAACAGACCCATATTCTCGTGAGACGAAAACATCCGCGGCAACTAAAGGTGCTGTAATTGGTGCTTTGGGCGGGGCTGTTGTAGGTGCGCTTACAAACACTTCTAGTGGTGAACAGGCTGCGAAGAACGCGATGATTGGTGCTGGTATAGGTGCGGTTGCTGGTGGTGCGACAGGGCGCTATATGGACCAGCAGGAAAAGAAACTGCGCGAGCGTTTGGATGAAACCGGCGTTGGTATTCAGCGTGTTGGTGATTCAATTCAGCTTGTTATGCCGGGTGATATCACGTTTGCCACAGGGCGTGCGGATGTAACCACTGATTTTGATTATGTTTTACAAGATGTCGGTCTCGTTCTTCAAGAATTTAACAAAACTATCGTATATGTGGACGGTCACACAGACACGGTGGGATCTTACCAGAAAAATGCCGAATTATCTCAAGCGCGTGCGAACAATGTAGCTGCACGCTTGATGCAAGAAGGCGTTCTGGGTGGTCGCTTGGTCGTGACTGGTTATGGTGAGAGTCGCTTGAAGGTGTCGACAGGTGACGGCGTGAATGAGCCGCGCAACCGTCGTGTTGAAATCCGTCTAGAGCCATACACTGGCTAATCGAATTAAAAATTTTGAAAATTACTTTAAGCGCAATGCCATTGGGGTGTTGCGCTTATTTTATGTGGATTAAGCCGTTTTTTCTTCAACATCTAAATTCTGAGTTTTGCGCATTTCTGGGAAGAGAGCCGCCCATGATATTGCGACACCGATTGTAGCAAAGCCACCAATAACCACAGCGCTAACCGCTCCAAAGGCATGTGCCATAGTGCCAGCGCGAAATTCGCCAAGTTCATTTGATGCGCCAAGGAATATAGAGTTCACTGCGTTTACTCTGCTGCGCATGTGGTCAGGCGTCCATAATTGGAGAAGTGTCTCACGGATATAAACGGACACCATATCAAATCCGCCTACAAACATAAGCGCGGGTATTGCAACCCACGCATTTGTGGAGAATCCAAATACGACCGTTGCAGCTCCAAACAGGGCGACACAAGCAAATAGAATTAACCCAGCATGATTACGTATCTGGAACGAGGTTATGATGGCGACTGTGATAAGTGCACCAATGCCAGGGGCTGCACGTAATAGCCCCAACCCAGTCGGGCCAAGCTGTAAAATATCTGATGCATAGACAGGAAGTAACGCAACCGCGCCGCCTAGCAGTACAGCGAAAAGGTCCAATGAGATTGCTCCCAGAATAACTTTTTCTTTCCAGATATAAACAAATCCGCCAACCACGGTGGAGAATGAGGTTGGTTCCGTCATCTTTTGTTGATTGGGTTTGGGAATTAGAAATACGAGGAGGGTCGAAAGGCATAGCAAAATGGTAGAAGCAGAATATGCTGTGGATGCAGACACTCCATATAAAAGTCCACCAGCAACTGGTCCAATAATGGTAGCTGATTGCCAAGCCGAAGAGTTCCAAGCGACCGCATTAGCGAAGTCTTCTTTGGGAACAAGATTAACCGCCAATGAGGAGGCAGCAGGAGAAGCGAAGGCTCGCCCAATTCCAAATATGGTCAAGACGATGAGGACTGGAATGGGAGATATCTGACTAAAAATTGCCATGAGTAATATAGCCAAAGCACAAGCTGCTTCCAGGCCAAAGGCAAGCCCCATAATTAAACGGCGACCAAACTTGTCAGCTGATAAACCTGTCACGAAGACGAGTAACAATGCGGGTAGAAACTGTACAAGTCCGATCCAGCCAAGCCAAATGGGTTCTTTAGTGAGATCATATAACTGCCAGCCGATCGCGACAGATAATATTTGTACTGCGAAAGTTGCCAAAAAGCGCGCTCCAAAATAACGCACATATGAAGTGTGTTTAAAGGCTGCAAAACGTGTCGTCATAATGGAGTGCTCCCGATATAGCGGCATGCATAAGAGGGAATGTGATCAACGTCCAGCAGTAGGTTTTGGTATATGGTTCTTTCGTTGAAATAGAGAACAGCTACTGTTTCAGTGCTCAAAAGTTGTTGTAAAAATAGGGTTTTTGATGCCTTTTCTATCAAAATATCTTTAGAATTCACCTTGTTTATAAAGATGCGCCGAAAGAGTGACACAGAATAGAGTGATCAGCCGATAAGTGCTGCTCTCTAAAAATCGAATAAAAACAGCATGTTGATTTATATGGAACTAGTCGTACCTATTTAATTCAAGTAGTGATGAAACACACACTTGCTTTAATCGTTTCGAAACGGCAAACAGGTATAAGGGTGTTGAATTAACTGTAATGACGGAACGGGGCGTTCTGTTTAGTATCGAAAGCGGCGAAATATATGTTTGGTAAACTTCTTGGCATGATGTCGACGGACATGGCCATTGACTTGGGAACCGCCAACACTTTGGTGTATGTTAAAGGGCAGGGCGTAATGCTTGATGAGCCATCTGTTGTGGCTTATGTCACGCAGAATGGACGAAAGATTGTTCACGCTGTTGGTGTAGAAGCCAAACAAATGCTGGGTAAAACTCCTTTTGGAATGGAAGCAATCCGTCCCATGCGCGATGGGGTGATTGCAGACTTTGAAGTTGCCGAAGAGATGATTAAGGCATTTATCCAAAAGGTACACAAGAAACGCTCGTTTATTTCTCCTATTATTATTATCTGTGTACCAACAGGTGCTACTCCTGTTGAGCGACGTGCGATCCACCAATCAGCACTTATGGCAGGTGCGCGTCAGGTACACCTGATTGATGAGCCAATAGCAGCCGCAATCGGAGCAAACCTTCCAATTGATGAGCCATCTGGGTCTATGGTTGTTGACATTGGTGGTGGTACGACTGAGGTGGCGGTTATGTCGCTACGCGGAATTGTGTATTCTCGTTCCGTACGTATGGGAGGAGACAAGATGGACGAAGCCATCGTGAACTTCCTACGTCGTGAAGAAAACTTACTTATTGGTGAAGCGTCCGCCGAGCGCATCAAAAAAGAAATCGGGACTGCTAAAATTCCAGAAAACGGCAAAGGCATGTCAATTGAAGTGCGTGGCCGTGATCTTATGAATGGTGTGCCTAAAGAAGCATCTGTTTCTGAAGCAATGGTAGCCAAAGCACTGCAAGACCCTGTTTCTGAAATTGTCGAAGCTGTGAAACAAGCGCTAGAAGCTATGCCGCCAGAATTGGCTGCTGATATTGTGGATAAAGGGATTGTGCTCACAGGTGGTGGTGCATTGCTGCGCAACTTGGATGTTGTACTTAAAGAACGCACACAATTACCTGTAACTGTAGCTGATGACCCATTGAAATGTGTGGTAAAAGGGTGTGGTATTGTTCTAGAAGACTTTGAGAACATGAAAGACATTCTCGCGCCGGACGTTTAGGTGTAGAGAAGATCTAGAATATACTTGTAGCGTACGCGAGTGTTTCTGTAGGGGCACCCGAAATGGAATGGAGGCGATGTCATGGCTAGGCATGCTCGACGTCAAGTCGGCGCACCACGCTTTGCAGCGCGCGCGGGTATTGCAGGTATAGGGATTGCACTTTTGGGGCTGTTGATGATTCAGTCATCAGCCGATGTGAGACGTGCGCTTCAGCCTTCGCGTGCACGTATGGATGATATTACATCCAATATTTCTGCCGCTGCAAATAAGCACTTTGCAGGATACACTTGGATATTTGCGGACAAAGCTTCCAAGGCGCGTATCAAGCAGCTTGAGAATGAAGTGCAATCACTTGAGCGTTGGCGTGAGGCTACTCGGACCATGTCTCAGCGAATGGTTGAGTATGAGGATATGCTTGATTTGATGGGGGAACCTCAAATCGGCGGCGTAACTGCAAGAATTGTTGCAGAAACGAATGGACCTTTCACGAATACACGGATTGCTAATGCTGGTGCGGTGCATGGTGTTTCTGATGGATTTGCTGCTGTGAATGAGCATGGTTTGTTGGGACGAGTGGTGCGTACAGGACACCGGACATCCCGAATTCTACTTCTAACAGACTATAATAGCCGCATTCCTGTTATGGGCCGTACTTCACTTGATCGCGCATTGCTTGTTGGTGATCGCAAAGTCGGTGCAAGGATTTTACACGCGGAAACACCTGATAAAATTGTAGAAGGCGAAGAGTGGGTGACCTCTGGCGATGATGGCGTGTTTGAGCGCGGCTTGCGAGTAGGGTTTGCACACCGAGACAAGGATGGCTGGAGGCTGGATCTTGCTATGCAGCGTGATGCGATTGACTTCGTACGGTTGGTACCGCCCCCAGGATTCGTGACACCTGAAGAATTGATGATTACCGATAGTATTGGATTGACTGAAAATACTAAGGAAACTCTGACCACCGCAAATATGGATCAGGAAAAGAAAACAGTAGTGAATGCGGCAAATGCTGGAGGTAACCCTTGAGCGGTACTGAGCGCATCCGAATTTTTGGCGGCGCAATATTAGCAATTTTCATATGTTTGCTGGGAGCGACGCCATTGTTGCATCATATGCCTTTCCCGCTCACAGATACTTGGCCCATAGCTGGTTTTTTATTTGCGTTGTCTTGTGCGCGATTGAGCATGTCTATTTGGGCGGCGGTATTGATTGTTTTAGTTGGCTTGGTGCAGGATTTTGTTCTGGAAGCTCCGCTGGGAGCTTGGTCATTTGCATGCTTGTGTGCCTATGCCGCTGCATTGATTGCAAAAGAGAGCTTTAGGTCTATGGCAGCGACAATATCACCTCAATTGGTTCTGCTAGTTGCTGGGAGTGTTGTTGGTGTTTTTGCTTTGTCGATAGCAGGGGATATTGCAGGTGGGGCGGACGTATTGGATGCGCCGCTGTGGAGTGATCTTGTGTTGACGGCTGGACTTTATTACCTTGTGACACCGTTGTTTGCTCCTTATCGAGGTGGACTATCGTCATGAGTTCTAATCGCGGCAAAGATGCCGAATTTTCAAGACGATCAATTGTTGCGGGCGTAGCTGGGGCGACACTATGGACTGGGCTTGCTGGACGTTTGGTGCAATTGCAGTTGTTCGAAGGGGACGAATACGCAGAGCTGGCAACAGAAAACCGAATCCGCTTAGATCCAGCACCGGCGCGACGTGGTGTCATTTATGACCGTTTTGGGCAAAGGCTAGCTTCAAACAAGCGAAATTTTTATGTGCTTGTTGTCCCAGAAGAAACAAGTAATTTGGAAGAGACGCTTCGCCTATTGGCGCGTTATATTCCAATCTCTAACTTGAAACATCGCCGAATACTTGCACAAGCGCGTCAGCAAGCTAAATTTGTGCCCATACCTGTTGCAGATGATCTGAGTTGGCAGGATTTCTCTCGGATAAATGTGCATGCACCTGAATTTAAAGGTGTTTATGCTGAGGTGGGCGAGTTGCGGTCTTATCCTATGGGATCAGCGTTCGCGCATACAATTGGATATGTCGCACGCCCAAATAGAGAAGAGCTTTCTGTCCTGATTGAGCAAGAGATTGCACGTCTGAAATTGAGCCCAGAAGATGAAGCGGGGCGACGAAGAATAACAAGCCGTATGCAACGTATCTATCGTCATCCAGATATGAGATTGGGACGTCAGGGTATTGAGCAACATGCAGAAGTGTATCTGCGGGGAACGCCGGGCTTTCAACGAATTGCTGTGAATGCTGCTGGACGTATTGTCGACAGATTGCCAAGTGACGATGTCGCGCCGAAAGATGGCGGTGATATTGTTCTCAGTTTTGATGCTGAAATTCAAAAGTTTGCGATTTCTCGGTTTGGTGAGGAAAGCGGTTCTGCAGTTGTTATGCATATTGAGAGTGGTGAAATTCTCGCAATGGCTTCAACGCCAGCTTTCAATCCAAATGACTTTGTCTCCGGTATTTCTCAAGCGAAGTATAATGACCTTTTAGGCAATAAGAAATCACCGCTTTACCATAAGGCGTATGATGGCCTTTATCCGCCGGGATCGACTTTTAAAATGACTGTGGCTGCTGCCGCACTTGAAACTGGTGCGGCAACGCCTAGAGACGCTGTCACGTGCAGAGGGAAAACACGTTTTGGTGGAAGAGACTTTCACTGTTGGAAACGTGGTGGACACGGCACGATGAATATGAAGAGTGCGATTCAACATTCATGTGATGTGTATTTTTACGAAATTGCGCGGCGAATAGGCGTGCAGGGCATAGCTGATATGGCGCGTAAAATGGGCTTGGGAACAGTCTATGAGCTAGGCATGACAGGTGGTTCTGCAGGCGTTGTGCCTGATCCAGAGTGGAAACAAAAAGCGCTCAGAGAGCCATGGTATGAAGGAGAGACTTTCAACTATGGGATTGGGCAGGGTTATCTGACAACATCACCCTTGCAGCTTGCCGTGATGACCGCGCGTATCGCTCGAGAGAATGCTGCTCCAGCACCGAAAGTCTTTATTGGTGGAGCAGCTGCGCCCGCTTCTGGAGCGCCAGAATATATACCACTAGACCAAGAGATTGCGGAACATTTGCGAGCTGGAATGTATGCCGTAACGTCAGAGCCGGGTGGAACAGCGCTGCGTTCGGGGGATGTAGGCAATGGGCAACGCCTTGCAGGTAAAACAGGTACAGCGCAGGTGCGTCGTATTTCGACTGCAGAACGCTCCACCGGTGTGATTAAGAATGACCAACTTCCATGGGAGTTAAGAGACCACGGGTTATTTGTAAGCTATGCGCCGTCAGATAATCCTAAATATGTGTGTGTCGTCGTCGTCGATCACGGAGGCGGTTCGAGTGCTGCTTATCCTATTGCACGTGACATTATGGTGGAAACACTAAAGCGTGACCCTATGTCTAGAGAAGTGCATAAAGTTTCTAGTCCTATTGCGCAAAGTGATGCGCCGTCACCTGCAAGCGGAACTATTTAAGCGATGCGGATAATTGCAGAGAAAATGTCTGTTCGGGATAAGTTGATCAATTTACATTGGTCACTTTTGTTGACGATTATAGCAATTGCAAGCTTTGGAACTGCGGTTTTGGTTTCGGTCACACTTAAAGATCCGAGCATGGCAGATATTCCTTGGCAACATATGACGCGCTTTATAGGGGTGTTGATCTTCACTATTATTATGGCAACTGCGCCGTTGAGGGTGTGGGCGATGATTGCCTATCCAGCTTATCTCGGATCGTTGCTATTATTGGTAGGTGTGGAACTTGTAGGTACTGTTGGTGGTGGTGCACAACGGTGGTTGGATATTGGCCCGGTTCTAATTCAGCCTTCAGAGTTCATGAAGATTGCAATACTGCTCGCGCTTGCGCGGTATTATCATCAAGCAAGTGAGAATAAAGAGCTGAATATCGGGAACCACATAGTTGCGGGTTTGATTATTGTTATTCCGACAATATTGGTTTTGAAGCAGCCAGACCTTGGAACCTCTCTCATGCTCGCGGCAACGGGTGGAATGGTGATTTTCTTCGCGGGTCTGTCGTGGCGCATCATCATTACGGGAGCTGTTGTTGGCTTACTATCAATTTGGCCTGTGTATCAGTTCGGATTGAAAGATTATCAAAAGGAGCGTGTTTATACGTTTCTAGATCCATCGCGGGATCCTCTTGGAGCAGGGTATCAACTTCAGCAAGCCAAGATCGCGATTGGATCAGGCGGGGTGCAGGGGAAGGGCTTTATGCAAGGTACTCAATCCCAAAACAATTATATACCTGAACAGCATACAGATTTTATTTTTACAATCATTGCAGAGGAATTTGGCTTTGTTGGCTCGATGTCCTTATTGACGGCTTGGGCAGTAGCTCTGATATTTGGATTGCTCATTGCGAATCGATCAACAACAGTGTTTGGATCGCTAGCGGCAGCGGGAGTAGTGGCCACTCTTGCCTTCTATGTTGTTGTAAACATAGGTATGGTCATGGGATTAATGCCCGTTGTGGGAGTACCGTTGCCGTTGATTTCTCACGGTGGGACAGCCATGATGACGGTTATGTTGGGGTTTTCAATACTTCTTATGGTTCATATTCATCGTGATCAAACGTTAGTCCTGAAAGGGATTTTGTAGCGCAATTTATGCGATATTGTTGACGTTCATTTTGTGATGTGTGAATTTGTTGAAAAAAACTTGCGTAAAATTATAATAATGGAGCAATAAAATGGCAGTCACACCTGCTGGGGGAATTGGTCGAAAAAGTGACACTTGGGGGTCGCGTTTTGGCTTTATCATGGCGGCGGTAGGTTCTTCCGTTGGCCTTGGGAATTTTTGGCGTTTTCCATACACAGCTGGTGAGAATGGCGGTGGTGCTTTTATTCTCATTTATTTGGTGTGTGTTGTTGCTATTGGTTTGCCCGTTTTAATGGGTGAGTACGCATTGGGACGCAAAGCTGGAATGTCATCGGTTGAAGGTATTCAATCTTTGGCGCGGAATGCCGGAAAATCTGATAACTGGGGTATTATCGGTTGGGTAGGTGTTTTTGCGTCTACATTTATCGTTTCATTTTACATGGTGATTTCTGCTTGGATATTAGCGTTCGTTATCCAAGCTATTGGTGGTAGTTTTGCAGGTATTACACCGGAGCAATCGGGGCAGAATTTTAGTGAAACGATAAATAACCGCGGCGGTGTGATGGGATTGCTGTTTGTTTTCCTTGTTGCAAATGCCATTATTGTTGGGCGCGGTGTCAAAGGTGGAATTGAGAAGGCTGCTTCGATCTTAATGCCAGCGTTTTTTATTATGCTTTTAGGAATAGTTGCCTTCGCTGTGACGACAGGTGACCTAAAACAAACTGTGTCTTTCTTACTAAGCCCAGACTGGAAGGAAGTTAACTTTAGTACTTTCCTTGCAGCTTTGGGGCAGGCTTGTTTTTCCTTGAGTGTAGGGTCCGTGTTGATGATGACATATGGATCATATCTCTCAAGAGATACAAATATTCCAAAATCATCCTTTATCGTAGCGGGTGCTGACACTTTGGTTGCGATTATTGCTGGCTTTGCAATTTTCCCAATCGTATTCCAAGCTGGTCTTGACCCTGCGGGTGGCCCTGGTTTGTTCTTTGTGTCCCTGCCGGTCGCATTTGGGAGTATTCCAGGCGGCAACATTATCGCGATGGTATTCTTCTCATTGGCATTGTTTGCAGCCTTCACTTCGTCGATTTCGCTGTACGAAGTTTCAGTGTCGTGGCTTGAAGAGCGTCATGGTGTGCACCGAATGGGCGCATCTATGGGTATGGCGTTCATTCTATTTGTCGTCGGTGTGGCTTATGTCTACTCAGGTGACTATCTGGACTTCGTAGACTTCTTAACTGGCAATATCTTGTTGCCGTTGGGCGCGCTCTTTATTGCGATCTTTATTGGTTGGGTTTTGCCTAAATTGGATCTGTTAGAAGAAATAGAAGATAAAAAGCTACACGCTGTTTGGTATATGGCATTACGTTGGTTTGTACCTGTTTTTGTGGGGATTATCCTATTCTTTGGTATTTTTGACGGTCTTCAGGATACATTTGGTGTTCAAATGCCGGTGGTTATGGAAGGCTTGATTGGTCCGAATAAATAAACTTGAACCTAGATTATAACAAAGCCGGCTCATTTTTATTTTGGGCCGGCTTTTTTAATAGGGATGTATGACTGTTTTAAATAGAAGAGAATTTATCCGCAAACAGTTCAGTAGCGGCAATTAGCTCATTGACTATTCCCGGTTCCATGCTGGAGTGACCTGCATCTCCTATAATTTTCAACTCAGCATTGGGCCATACTTTTTTAAGTGCCCAAGCAGATGAAAGGGGGGTTACGACATCATAGCGCCCATGTACGATAACACCGGGTAAATTCCCAAAGTTTGCAGCCTGATCCAACAGCCAGCCATCTGTATCGAAAAAGCCTTTGTTCCAAAAGTAGTGACACTCAATACGCGCAAATGCATCCACAAATTCTTGCTCTTCAAATTTGGTAGGCCGCATGCTTGGGCCGCGAATGGAAAGTGTTTCTCCCTCCCATTGTGCCCACGCGCGCGCAGCAGCAGCACGTTCCGCTGCATCATCGCCTGTTAAGCGCTTATAGAAAGCTTTTACAAGGTCGTGGCGTTCATCTTCTGGTATGGGATCAAGGTAGCGATCAAATGCATCTGGAAATAGGCGGCTGGCACCTTCTTGGTAGAACCATTGTATTTCAGAGTGAGTAAGCAAGAAGATACCGCGCAGTACTAATCCTAATGTATTTACGCGATGTTGCGCTGCATAAGTGAGGGCGAGTGTTGAACCCCAAGAGCCACCAAATACAACCCATTTATCGACATTTAATTCGATACGGAGTTTTTCCATATCGGAAACGAGATCCCAAGTTGTGTTTTCTTTTAATTCTGAAAATGGAGACGAGCGCCCACAGCCTCTTTGGTCAAATATGATAATTCTATATCTCTCCGGATCAAAGAACCTTCTCATATCTGGATTTGAGCCACCACCGGGACCGCCATGAAGAGCGACGACGGGAATACCATCGGGGTTGCCAGATTCTTCCCAATATAACTCATGAATATCCGAGACGCGGAGGCGACCTGCTCGATTGGAATCAATACGGGGAAAAAGAAATTTGCGAGATCGTTTTGTATTCATCACTGCTTCACTTGTTTTATTTTATAAAGAATCAAAGAACTCTCGTTAAAAGATATTCACGTTTCCGGAAAAATGCTATTATATGCAATACGGGTGGGTATAAAACGATGTAAAGCGGGGAATGGGTATTGTCGCGTAGATTTTTCGTCGGTTTGATTATCGGTACTGCTTTCCTGTCCAGTGGCTGTGCAACAGTGGCTGTATTTGAAAATGTTTCAGAAACAGAAATTCAACTCACCAAACCTCAATCTCAATTACGGAAGGCTTCCATTGCCTTTTGTGAAGCGAGTCGTGATGCGGAATGGGCCAGCGGAGAAAGCAATTTCAGTTCGCTAATGCGCATCTGGGGTGGCGATAATGAAGTTGGGACTGAATATTGGGCGCGCTTAACTCAATTTGAGCCATCTGTTGGTGAAATTTTAGAACAGATAGGTTTTGATGTTGTAAGGGCGACAACTCAGTTGAGTGATTTGAATAAGCTAGCTCAAACATTACTGCCTTCTCATGGTGCGGAGACGAAGCCACGTAACGCTGATGTACGTGAGTTTGAACGCGTTTTAATCCATGCAGGACAAGCGCGAGAAACTTTCGCAATTTCATTTTTACGTGCGCAAGAAGCAAATGACGGAAAGCTGGATGTAAAGCCGGCAAATATTCTATTGCCACTTGATAAAGAGTTAGATTTGGCCCGCTCTATTGTTGATGGTCTTGCTGCCTCTCGTATGTCAGATGCGTTAGCATTGCTTCAAGAGCCGACATCATAAAAAGATTTGGTTGGCTATGCATTTGTGACAATGATCGTATGAGTGGCGGTAACATTCTATTATAATCGTTTTCACTTTGGCTTAGAAAGTAAACTCCATGAATGATGCATGGCGTGCAACAGCTTATCTGAGCTTGTTTTACTACTTGTTTGGATTGCAGCTCCCCTATCTTCCTGTCTGGCTTGAAAAAGCACGTGGGTTAAGTGGCGCTCAAATAAGTGCGGTGATCTTCGGAGCTTTATTAGCGCGTATCATTGTGGGACCACTCATTTCGACATGGGCAGATTCAAAAACGTCACGGGCCGCACTAAGTGTTCTGGCGCTGGGCGGCTTTGTGGGGTTTTTAGGGCTGAATTTTTCCTATCACCCGATACTACTTTGCGTGGTAGGGTTTGGTGTTATGTCAGTCGTGCATGCGATTATGCCATTATCCGAGGCAAGCTTAGTTTTAGCTTCAGACAATGGTGTGCGTCCCAGTTTTGGAGAAGGGCGGGGGATCGCTTCTGTTGCTTTTGTGGTGGGAGTGTTCTCGGGTGGGCTTTTGATAGAACAATTGGGCGCTTCAATGCTCGTGCCAGCAATATCCGGTTTGTACTTATTTTTAATTCTGGCGGGGATGTTTGCGCCCAATACGCCGCTTGGAGTTTCCGATACGAAAATTCCCTTCTACGAACGTTTTAAGCGAGGGTTCCGTCAGTTTAGGAAGCCGACACTGTTTCTACTCTTGTTGAGTGCTGCATGTATTCAAGCGACCCATGCTTTCTATTATGGGTTTTCTACTGTGATTTGGGAAAAACAAGGTTTTTCAGGAACGCTCATTAGTGGAATGTGGATCACTGGAGTCGTCATAGAAATTTTATTCTTGATGTTGTCTGCGCGTCTTCCGGCTTTTTTATCGCCAGAAAGATTAATTTTGATAGGTGGTCTGTCGGGTGTAGTGCGGTGGAGTATATTGGGGTTTGCGCCGGATGCGTTAAGTACTTTTTTAGTTCAAAATTTGCATGGATTAACGTTTGCGGCGACATTTTTGGGATGTGTCACGCTGATTAGGCAAGAAGTTGAGAAGGAGAGCCAGGCACTTACTTTATCAATACTCGCTTCGGTAATTGCAGCAATGACAGGGCTTTGGGGACTTGTCTCAGGCTTTCTATATGACATTATCGGAGCAAATGGATATTGGTGGATGGCTGCTTTGGCGGCTATTGGCTCATTGTTCGCCTGTTTGTTGATGTTAAGGATAAAGACTCGCCTTGATCGATAAAGTAGGTGATTTTTAAAGCTATTTAGTAGAATTTAGCCGAGAAACAAACGCGATAGGAGCGCTTCTTGGCTCAGTCCCAAGCTCGGTTTGATATTACGACAGATCTTTCGGGCCAACGTATTCTGGTTTTAGAGGGAGACTGGACGGCCTTTAGTATAGGGGCGGTCGATAAATCTTTGCGTGATCTAGAAGTCAGTGAAATGTCTGCAGATACCGTATTGGATGTGTCTCATTTGGAAGAATTGGATACTGCTGGGGCGTATGTCATTGATCGTACTTTGCGTGAGATGGGGGCTGCATCTGGTGGTCATGTAAGACTGGTTGGGGAGCATCAAAGTATTCTGTCTCTGTTGACGACCGTCAATAATGCTCAGTTCGAAACACCGCATAAGTATGTAAGTAAACATCCATTTCTCGACCTTTTAGATCGAGTAGGTCATGGTGTAGTTGATGCTTTCAAAGAGGGATGGGGAATCCTTGAGTTTATTGGCGAAGCGTTTGCTACGATTTTTCATCTATGTCTTCATCCTAGTAAAATTAGATGGACATCAGTTGTTGCGATTATGGAGGAGGCAGGGTTAAACGCGCTTCCCATTGTGTCGATGCTTTCTTTTTTTATCGGGATCGTTGTCGCGTTTCTGGGTGTCAATTTACTGCAGTCGTTTGGAGCGCAAGTCTTCACTGTAGAGATGGTCGGCTTCTTAATGCTTCGCGAATTTGGTTTAGTGCTTACCGCAATTTTATTGGCGGGGCGGACAGACAGTGCGTTTACCGCTGAAATTGGCGCTATGAAAATGCGGGAAGAGATAGATGCTATGCGCGTCATGGGGTTAAATCCCATGGAAGTGTTGGTTGCTCCGCGTTTGATTGCTTTGTGGGTAATGACGCCATTTCTTTCATTTTTTGCGATGATTTCAGGGCTCATAGGCGGTTTGCTGGTAATGTGGGGCGTGATGGATATTTCACCTGCTATGTTTATTCAAAGAATAAGCGATACAGTGCCCGGACAAAATTTTTGGGTAGGTATGGCGAAGGCTCCTGTATTTGCGACGGTGATTGCACTTGTAGGGTGTCGCCAAGGCCTTCTTGTAACTGGAGATGTACAATCATTGGGTAGCCGTACAACATCTTCTGTGGTGCAGGCCATTTTTCTTGTTATTGTGTTAGATGCCGTATTTGCCATGCTTTACATGGAGATGGGGCTATGATGCGTATTGAGCCATCTGATGATCGATTGTCAATTAGGGTCCGTAATCTGACGAACCAGTTTGGCACCAAAGTTGTACACAAAGACTTAGACCTTGATGTACGAGAGGGTGAAATTTTAGGGGTGATCGGACCATCTGGAACAGGTAAGTCAGTTCTTCTACGTTCGATAGTTGGGCTCATCAAACCCAAACAGGCAGATATAGAAGTTTTTGGCACTGATCTAACTTTGGCAGATCAAGATGTACGCCGCTCAATTGAACAAAAATGGGGGGTTATGTTCCAAGATGGCGCTTTATTTTCAACCCTGAGTGTCCGCGAAAATGTAATGGCACCGATGCGAGAGCATCTTGATTTGCCTCTCAATTTAATGCGCGAACTTGCCTGTATGAAAATCAGAATGGTTGGACTGGAAGCCGATGCGGCACCCAAGCGCCCTTCCGATTTGTCGGGTGGGATGCGCAAACGGGCTGCTCTTGCGCGGGCGATGGCATTGGATCCTAAGCTGTTGTTTTTAGACGAGCCTACCGCAGGTCTTGATCCTATAGGTGCAGGAAATTTTGATTTATTGGTACGCGGGCTATGTGATGCGCTTGGTCTCACTGTGTTTTTAGTCACGCACGACCTAGATACCTTAAACGCTGTTTGTGACCGGGTTGCTGTGCTGAATGCCGGTCAGGTGCTAGCTGTAGGCACTATGGATGAGGTGAGAGCTAATCCTCATCCCTGGATACAAGAATATTTTTCCGGGCCGCGTGGACGCGCAGCTTTGGGTTTGAGTTAGAAAGGGCGGATCTGATGGAAACGCGCGCAAATTATGGGCTGATTGGTGCTTTTGTTCTTCTCGCTATGGCGGCTTTTGTGCTGTTTGCTGTATGGATTTCGAAAGTTCAATTTTCCAAAGAATATGCTGTTTTTGATGTCGTGTTTGAGGGAGCTGTAAACGGCCTCTCTGAGGGCGGAGAAGTTCGGTTTAATGGTATAAAAGTGGGTGAGGTTACGGATTTAGGATTAGATGAGAAAGATCCTAACAACGTAATTGCGCGCATTCGTGTAGACTCAAATACTCCTGTAAAAGCCGATTCTCGCGCAGAGCTTGGTTTGCTTGGAATTACAGGAATGACGTTTATTCAGATCAAGGCTGGCAGCGCGACGGAACCCTTGCTGAGTAAAGGTATTCGTCCATATCCACCGCGCATCAAAACAGATAAAACCCAACTTGATAAGATATTTGCAGGTGGCGAGGACTTGATTTCTTCAAGTACTGATACGCTTCACCGGGTAAGTCGGATGTTTCGAGATGAAAATGTGACGCGTATTTCCAATATTTTAGCCAATATTGAAGATCTTACAGATGTTGCCAATGGCAAAACTGGAATTGCTGAAGATGCACGTCGTGCAATTCAGGCATTGGAAGGCGCGGGAAATGCAATGAATGAAGCGGCAATTGCCGTTGATGCAGCAAGTGTACAATTTGATGCGAACGTCGCAATCATGACGGAAGAAACAATGCTACTCCTCAAGGATATGCAAGGGGTCGTTAGAAGTGCAGATGGTGCTGTGACCTCACTAGAGGGCGTGCTTATTGATGAGCTCTCACCCGATGCTCAGCGTGTTATGAGAGAGCTCTCTATGACGCTCCAAGATGTGCAAATGCTTGTAAAACGTTTGGATGGTGTTGTGGGTGAATTAGAGCGTGATCCGCGTGAATTTGTGCTTGGTGATGTGAAACCCTATGAGTAATTTGGGATGGAAAATGACGATGTCTAATCAGTTTAATAAACGTCTGCTAGTCATTCCTATTCTGTTAGCAGGTACCATTGTGAGTGGGTGTATTTCGGTATTGCCGGAACCCAATCAACCCGAATCGCTCATAAGACTTCCAATGAATAGCATGCGGAATGCAAACTTAGCGTTGTTGACAAATGTGGTCGTTCATACTCCAGACGCAATGGGAGCAGTTTCTGGAGTGGAAATCGCATCCTCTGAAAATCAACGCATTCGATATATAAACAACGTTGTGTGGGCTGACACGCCAGCAAACTTATTTCAAGCAGCTGTGGTGGATGCACTAACTACGTCTGTAGGTGGCGGACAAGCCATTCCTGTGCAGGTAGGCGCGCGCGGTGACTATGATCTTAGGCTAAGTATACTCGATCTTACCGTGGATAATATTCGGAATGAAGCAGTGTGTGAGATCAGACTTGTAATGACGCGGTCTGGAGATAAGGCTATTGTTACATCGCACGTATTGCGAGCTACTGAAGATATTGATGGCAAAACTGCTGTTCAAAGGGCAGAAACTCTTGCTATGGCCATTAGGTCAGCTGCGGAGCTTACTGCAGATTTTGTGGCACAAAAAGCGGTTCCCTATGATGTAGAAGCCGAACGAGCAGCGCATCGGGATAAGCGACGTATAGAGCGTGAACGCAATAAAGCCGAAGGTGAAACATTGCCCATCATGCCACGTGAAAAGCCTACAGTTGTCCCGCCAGAATTTAAAATGGAAACAGACGTTTAGTTGAGATTTTTTATATTAAATGAAAAAGCCCACTGATAAACTTTAGTGGGCTTTTTACTGCGAATATTAGGGGATGTTGTTTCTTATTTTACGAGTGCAGCATCCAATAGAAGGTAGGCGGCTAGACGAGGCCCAGCATCTTCGCGTGCGCGTTCAGCACGTTGTAGAAATTTCATTGCTTCTTCTTCTTCGAGCGCAAGGTAACTTTCCGCAGCAATGCGTAAGTCTTCGTCTTGTTGCAATAATCGTTGGATCTGCGTGAGTTCACCTGGCGCTGCTTGTTTAGTTGCGCGGCGGCGTTGGCGTTCGCCACGGGCAGTCGCAGCAGCGATGCGGCGTAGGTCAGAAGAACGAATTGCGCGTTTTAACCGAATGCCTGAACGATCTAACTGTTCAACAAAAGCCAAGGCTGTGGAATCGTGAGCACCTTCTTCAATATTGGTACCTATACCTGAAAGTAAATCACGCCATGACATGTCATTTTGATCATCGGGCTTTGATTGAGAATTGCGTGTACTTTGCTCAATTGAATGGGCTTCATGGGCTGCGGCAGCTACTGAGCCAGTAGGCTCGGCAGATGCGGTTGGCTTTGCTGTGCCTCGATCAACATCGGATGCATGCGGAGTTGTGTCGAAAGTATCGTCGTCCTCGAGAGGATCGAAAGGCGAAAGATCGTGCGGAGTGGGCCCCGGCGAGGCTTTGAGCGTCTCCAATAAAGAGGCCGGACGGGATTGCTGCACATCTGCATTTGATGCGCGTGAAGGTGGTGGCGCAATGCGAGGTGAAAGTTGAGGTTTCGTTGCGGTCTCATAATGAGATGACGATACCGTATCATTGAGACCGTCGTTTAGCAGTTGAGATGCGCGCTCAATGCGGGTGCGGGCACGCTCTAGGCCAGCTTCAGCGGCATGTGTTGCACGTGTAGCAGCTGTGTACATGTGCTCGCTCATACGATCCATGCGCTTTTCTGTCTCAGCAGCCTGCTCGTTTGCAGCTTGCATAGCTTGCTTCACAAGTCCTTCGGCGCGAGATGCTGTCTCAATGAGGCGTTTCATGGCTTCTTCAGCTTCATTGTTTGATTTTACGGCTTGAGCTGCCACATGATCGGCTGACTGACGAGCACCATCTAACGCGGTATCCATTGCTTTTCGAATTGCTTCCGCCGTAGCTTTGGATGCTTCCACAGCCATATCTCCAGCTTTAAGGGCATTATCTACTGTGCGTGAAGAGCCTAGTAAATTTTCATTGATTGACATCAACGATTGAACCAGTTGCTGTGCACGTTTTCGACTTTCAGCAGTCATATGATCGAGATTGGCCGCCGATGCGGATAAGTTTCTGCCAGTAGTTTCTATATTATTTAGGCGTTCATCTAATTGCTTGCCGGCCTTTTGTACTTCTGCTTGTGCCATTGTCGCGGCGCGTGTCATCTTTTCTGCGTGCATTGGGATGGCATCAGATAATGCTGCGGCCTGAGCGCGGATAGAATTTGAAAGGCTTGAAAGTTCGTCGCGTTCGGCGGCAAGTTTGAATTTTAGAGCTTCAGTATCTGCTCGGACTATTTCAGAAGCTTTTATCGCAGCGTTTGAGCTTTCTTCCATATCCTGACGGATGACCTGAACGCGAGCTTCTGTCTCATTTAAGGTGTCGTAAATTTCATTGGACTGTCTCGCAAGATTTTCACCCAATGTGTCTACTTCTGCTGACAATGATTTGACAGGAGATAGCAATGTTTCAGAAGCAGCAAGCACAAGCTCGTTTGCGCGCGCCGACCGAGTAGATTCTCGGGCCATAAAGCCTGACATGATAAGGGCAAGTCCGGGGGCAGCAGCCATCGCGATTCCACCACCCAACTCTGCAGGTGGAAGAGCTTGAAGCTCTTCAATACCAAACTTCCCGATGACATAAGCTGCTGTTCCGCCCCACCAAGTGAAGGCGAGGGAAGTTGTTGCCCATGGCATCCACCCACCCGCTTTGCGGGCGTGAATTAGCCTTTGTTCAAGGTCTTGTTTAGTTTGAATCGGTTTTGGTGCGTTGCTCATAACATATAACTATACTGATGACTCTGTCTTTACACAGTCAAAATCTAGGCCATTACATGTCAAATAAGCCAATAAAGCGAATTTTTATAAAAAAAATTCGCTAAATATGTGAATACTTACATATTTTTTTGCTGCATATTCGGAAACTCACGTTCTTCCGCAACTAAAATGTATGTATTAAAAGGCGCGATGAGTGCTAGAAGAAGAAAAAGATGTTTCATTTTCATTCGACTTTTCTTGCGTGCCGTCCATACCGGCCCATGTCATTAATATAGCAAGTAATGAATCACGGATAATAATAAGTATGCCTAGCATGTTGCCCTCCACAGCTTAGTGACACCCTATGTCAGAATTATTGAAAATCAAGTTAAACTTTATTACTAGGAGATGAAATCTACTTCAATTGCATTCTCTATGAAGTGAAATGGAGTTTTTACTCGTGACTCTTAATAATCGAAGCAGAGTTTCAATCATTTACAGATTTATGTGTCAAATTGATACGGTGTCAATGTGTTAGGGTATCATGCTTTTAAGCATTATTATATATTTTGCCGTCAATGTGATCCAAAATAATTGAATTGGAAACGAGTACTCTAATGACTAGCAATGTGATAGATTTGGCCCAATTGAAAACTATGACGGGTGGCGATGTTGAACTTGCGCGAGAAGTTCTAGAGATATTCAAACATCAAAGCGAAGTTTGGGGGCGTATGCTTGTGGCTGATGCACCTAATGAACAGTGGGCAGATGCAGCACATTCTATAAAGGGAGCTGCCAGAAGTATTGGTGCAATGGCCCTTGGTGAGGCGTGCAATACGGCAGAGGAACGTGGACGGGCAGGCAATGCTTCCGTTGCTGAAGCTAGCGTTTTAATTAATGCGATAAAAGATCGAATGATTGAAGCGACTGAAAGTATTGCTAAGGTTGAACATCAATTATCTATGTCTGAAGCTTTCAAATCGTCATAAACCTCCAGCTCATAAGCTATTGAACGATCTATCAAAAGTCGCCAAACGGGCTCAGCAATTTCTTTGGGAAGGCCATATTTCGAGGCGTGTGCTAGCACTTTCGATACGACATCTTCAATACGAGGATGGTCTACAACCATATCTCTATCAGGCTTAATCCGAGATGCGGCTTTAATATACGTTGTGCGTTCAGCTATAATTTCAACAAGTAAACAGTCTAAACGGTCTATTTCATAACGAACATCTGACATTGTGTTGCATTCGGGGCCGGATTTCTGTCGTGGAGCAGAAATGTAAGATAAAGGACCATGCGTTGGATCAGACTTTGGTGATGAAGGAGTGTTCAATTCTATTTCTCGCAGATGTACTTAATGGATGGTGTGTAGAAGAGTTAAGCTGAACTGTTAAATGTTGCAAGCACACATGAAAACAGGCGGCGTTTTCACGCAGCCTGTTTAACTTTTTAATAATGATCAGAATTCGTAATCTTCAATCTTACCAGAGATTACTACCACCTTGTAGATAATCTAAATGTGCTGTCGCCCGAATATCATAATTATTATTAGGTTCAACTTCCGCAGTCCACATCCCATTTGGTTGCAAACAAGCTTTGATTGTACCTTTTTCTCCACCCGCTGCATAAGTTGCCGTTTGGCAATCTAGAGCTATAGGCTCATAAATATCGTTTGAAGCTAACTCAGTGCTTGAATTAGATGAGGCATCAGCTTGGTAGCCGTCATACATGTGTGCAGATTGTGCAACATCGCTGGATATTGCGGAAGTATAGTCAGTGCGCACATAGCCGTAGCCTACGCCATTCTGCCCAAGTTGGGTCCAGCTTTCGCCAGTCGGCGTAGTTGAGACAGAAATAGCCTCAAGTACATCACCGCGCATGACAGTATCTGCATCAGGTACGATTGAGCCCGCAGGTTCGTTCATTAAACGGACTTGTTTGTTGACTTGAACGAGCCCCGATTTCAGCGAGATGTTATTGGAGCTCACTTGCGCTTGGGCTGCGCCCGCTTTTATTGGTGGTGTTAAGCTCCCCAATTGTCCTTCAGGCGTAGAAATATTAACAGCATTTGCTTGAGAGAATATTGAACCAATACGTTGGCTCGCTGATCCATGCCCGTGGCGCGCATCTCTACGAAGTGTTTCAGGGTGAAATAAAATTGCTTCTGCATCTGCTGAAAGTTTAGTTCTTTCAGGTGTTTGTCCATATGTTGGTGTGAATGGAGCCGGTGATGCGGCAATAGATGAGGTCGGAGGGACAGCGTAGGAAAGTCCTGTGCTTGTTCCTTCTTTCGTCATCCAGTCACCATCTGGCGTCATGCAAGCGGAATGCATAGAACCCATTCCGCCTATTGTCATAGTGTAATCACGACAAGGCGTACTTACATCAATGCGTTCAATGACACTCGATGAAATGGATGTTTTGAATGGGGTTACTGTTTGAGTACCTGTGCCAACTAAACTGGTGAGGCTGTTACTTGGAACATAACCTATTGCAACTCCGTTTTGCCCCACCATTGACCATTGTTCGCCTGTTGAATCTGTGATGGATCCCATGCGTTCAACAGTTGTGCTGAGTGGTAGCGATTTTAATACTGTTTGGTCATAAGCTGTTGGTGCAGCATACAATTTTGTAGGTGTTACGACGCGGGCCCAGTCATCTTGCAATAGCATATAACGCGGGAGCGGCTCCACATTGCTTGCACGTGTGATAAAGGTTGGACGCACTTCATTTTGCGTGTTTATGAAGTGCAAATCAACTCGAGTACCGTTTTGTGTTGTGATGGAATTTACTTCACCATCTGGAGTCGTCTTTGCGGCGTGGCGTACGTTGTAGGCGAATTGTTTTTGCTCTTTTGAAGCAAGGTATGCACCGTTAGAAAATAGAGCATCTACAATAGTTTGCGGCATACTGCCAGCACGCATAACGCCATCATAAATGCGTTCACTCACATTTACAGTAAGTGGTGCGAGCGAAGCTGCGGCGCTGCTCGGCTTTACGATTTTGTTTGACGTTATCCCTGAAAGGAAATTGCGTTTAGCAAGTTTAGGGGCGCTCACTTTGGGAGTTGAAGCTGTTTCGTTGACAGCTTTTGGTGGAGCAATTTTTACAGGTGTATTCGCAACAGGCTCAGTAACTTTTGGCTTCTGTGAAAGCGTAAGTTCCGGTGCTTTTTCAGTAACTTGCGGCTTGCTGGTTTCAGGTGTTTTGAGGTCCGGTGTTGCAAGCGTTGTCGTATTTGAAGTTAGTGATCTTGCATCAGTTGATGATGTCTGAGGCGCAACGGGTTGTGATGCTTCGGGTGTTGAAGCGAACAATTCAGTTTCAGATGTCCCCACGGCTGAATCATTTTCAGCAACGTCGGATGCTTTAAGGTCATCAAATACACGTGTATCATTTAGCGGTGCATCTTGTGCACTGGAGCCTGTCTGCTCTGTCTCTGCTAGTGCTGTGCTTGATGTCTGCGTGTCACGTGTTGTCGTCGTGATACTCGGCAGTGAAGGCTGCGTCGTTGCATTGGTATCGGCAAGCTGAATATCATCTGACTGGCCTTTCGGCAGCATCAGATAAACCGCACCACATATCGCAGATATCGAGGCAGCTCCAGCAAGATAGAGCGCTATTCTTTTGCCGCTACCATCAGAGCTGTCTTGTGCTGGGACATAATAACCATCGTCGTCTTCTAGGCCAGGTTCATATACCTGTTCTGAAGTGTCATAATAAGTCGCTGCTGTTTTACGTGGTGTTACAAATGGACCGTCATTTTTCGGTTTTGCGATACGTGTGTTGAAGCGTGAATCTTTGCTTGCTGTATTTTCTGAAGTATGTGCAGCAGCTGCCCCACTTGAGAGAGAGATTGCAAGGCGCTCTTCTTCAGTAAGCTTGTCTTCTGAATGTGCGGATGCAGCAGCGCGGCCGTCATCAGAAGGAGGGGAAGATTTTCCTTGATGAGGCGGAAACGCAATAACCTGACCCGAACCGACACTGGCACGGGAAGCAGATTCATCGCGTGCTGTATGGTCGCGTGAATTGCGGTCTGATTTTGCTTCTGCCACGACTAAAGTGTCGCTTTCTGTATCTGTGTCATTCTCTGGAAACTCTTCTTCATTAAGTTTGTGAGCTGTATTACCAGAAGTATGTCCACCACCAGCCGGAAGAATCGGCGGCATTTTGCTTGGCGGGGAAGAGGCAGAATTTAATTCTTGGCCTACTTCTTCAGGTTCATCTAGTTCCAGAGTTTCCAAACTTAGGGTTTCTAAATCTTTAATTTCTTCAACTGATTCATTAAAACTTGTATCGAACGTATCTGTCGGAAGCTCAGGTAAACTTTCAGGAAGCTCTAAGTCCTCATCAGATATATCGTTATCTGTTTGGTCGTTGAAATATGAATTAGCATCAGCGAACGCGTTCGATTTTTCATCACTCTCTTGGAAGTCATATTCGTCTTCCATGTCGTCTTCATTGTCCTGATCTAAAGACAATGTCTCAAGCGAAGAACTTTTTACATCCACGGCTTCAGGGATTGCGTCTAGTGACGGCATATCGAGTTCAGATGAATCTAATTCTGGCAGGTCATCAGTCATCAGATCATCGCTGTTGTCTTCAAGGGAAGGCACAGGCGGCAGTGCAGAAAGTGCGTTGTCAAAGTCTTCATCAAACGATGAATCATCAGGAAGTTCAGGTAGATCAGGCATTTCCAATGAATCTTCTTCTGCGCGTATATCCGCGGCGGAAGGTAGATTAGGAAGTTCAGATTCTTTTGATTTTGGAGCGTCGGGAAAAATCTTCTCAACAGCTTGTGTGATTTCATCTTTAGTCGCGTCAAGCGCGGCGTTGGCATTATCGCTGACATTGTCAGAGACATCAGAAAACACATCTTGTGCATCTTTTAAGGATTGCTCACGATCGTTCGCAGGCTCCGTATTTTGTGGCTTACGGTCCCAATACGAACTGCTGTTACGTGGACGTACCAGTTTATCGTTTAGTGAATCATTGCTGCCTTGACGCCAAAAAGTCATGGTAACTCGCCCAATAGAATCTATACACAAACATGTTGTAGCATGATGTGCTGATTAAGGTAATCCTAATCAATCGTTAATCCATTGAACCGGATTTCATACAAAATGTCGAGAGTCTATGCATTTCTCGTGCAGCGGGATGTGTTAAATTTTATACACCAACCACTTGTTCTGATTGTGCTTCTTCTTTTATCCATTTGATAAATTCGCGCGCAATGGCGGATTGTGTGCGTCCACGCGGCCAAACTGTCCAATATGCAAAGTTGATTTCATTCGTGCCATCTGCAAATGGAGCTATTAATCGACCGCTTTCTAAATCTGCTGCCGCAATAGCACGTTTTGCCAATGCAACACCGCGACCAGAAGCGGCTGCTTCAACAACCATTGCAGCCTGATTAAAACGCAGGCCACGTGCGGCATCAACCTTTTTAACGTTTCGCGCTTTTAGCCAATTTGCCCAATCCGGACAGGATGGGTCGTTCTCGGGACTTTCATCATGAAGTAGTGTGTAATGTTGCAGATCAGCCGGTGTACGAAGAGGTTGTTTGCCTTTGAGTAGCGATGGTGAGCATACAGGCATGACTGATTCTGACATAAGTTTTTCAATTCGCAGACCTTCATAATTGCCGCCGCCATAACGAATCGCGAGATCAATTTCGGGACCTGCAAAATCGATCACGGCATTATCAGCTGAAATCCACACTTCGGCTTCGGGATGTAGGGTTTGAAAATCCTCAAGCCTGTGGGCCAGCCATTTTGCAGCAAATGAGGGCGCGCACGAAATCATAAGACGATTGCGTCGTTTGGGGGCGCGTAAAACGTGGGTTGCTTCCAATAATTGTTCAAAAGCATTTGTGAGCAAGGGTAAAGTGGCTTCCCCCACTTCGGTAAGTAAGACTTGTCGGCCTGTCCGTCGAAATAGAGGTCCACCCGAAAATTCTTCTAAATGACGGATTTGCTGAGAAATTGCGCCGGGTGTGACGTTGAGTTCTTCTGCCGCTTTCGTAAAGGAAAGACGACGTGCGGCAGCCTCAAACGCACGTAGCGCATTTAGGGGGGGGAGGCGGTCAATTGGATTGCTAGAATCAGTCATTGTGAAGGTGCTCTAATGTTTCAGCTTAGCTCAATTACATTGTAACTAGACGCACTCGGCGCCAATTAGGGGTGAGTAACTAAGTAATAGGTCTATCTACCTGTCGAAAAAAGGATCGTTTTGCGGTTCGCGTGCAGACTATGGGCTTGAGCAAAACTAAAGGGTTAAACTATGACGCATTCTCTAAATGCCGACAACCCAGTTTCTCGTCCAGATATATTTGGTGCGGGGAGCTTGGAAAAATCTAAACAGGCTTTTCCTGCTGGGTCAGTTTGCTTGATTGGTGCAGGTCCGGGCGATGTTGAACTTTTGACATTGAAGGCCATAAAGCGACTTCAATTGGCGCAAATTGTCTTTTACGACCGCTTAGTTGGCGAAGAGGTGCTGGAGCTTGTCCCGACCAATGCGACGCTTGTTCCGGTTGGAAAATCTAAAGGCGATCACTCTGTTCCGCAGACAAAAATTCATGAGAAGCTCATTGAAGCAGCGCGGCAGGGATTGCGTGTTGTGCGCCTTAAAGGTGGAGATCCATTTATATTTGGGCGCGGTGGAGAAGAAATTGAAGCATTGAGAACTGCTGGTATTGCGTCAGAAGTTGTACCAGGCATTTCTTCAGCGCTTGGATGTGCCGCAGCGCGGCAAATTCCGCTTACGCATAGAGATCACGCGCAATCTGTAACTTTCGTAACGGGCCACGCAAAACTCGGCGAGGTGCCGGATTTAGATTGGACTGCGCTTGCAAGAAAAAATCAGACCGTCGTTGTGTATATGGGAGTAGGAACTGCACCTGTGATTTCTAACCGTATACAAGAGGCCGGTCGTGAGGCGAGCACACCGGTGGCCGTGATTGAAAACGGTACGCGTGACAATGAAAAAGTCGTGTATGGAAATCTCGGTGAGCTGCCGAATTTACTTGAAACAAATAATATCGATGGTCCTGCGCTATTGGTAATTGGTGAAGTGTCTGCACTTGGTTTGAGAGACCTTGCAAACGCCAATGTAGAATTAATTGCTGGGGAGGCGGTATAATGAGCTCAGTACGTCCCAAACTAAAACCTGAAGTGCCCAAAGTTGTCACAGCGTGGAGCGCGCCACTTGGCTATACGGTGTATCGCACCGCTTCTGGCGATTGGTCACAATATATCAAAGATGCGCAAGTGCTAACCCATGATGCGGCAGATGATGCATTGGCACTTTCTTTAAAAGACCAAGTGCGCGCTAATGATCCATATTTGATGGAAGTCGCGGAAGATGGTCAGATCACTGGCCGCGAGACTTTGCGTGAGAGTATTCGTGCGAATGGTCCAACATGCCATCCACAATACGGTCGTCAGGCGGAAAACACATAATGCCAAATCGTGAAATAGATAAGCTTACTATTTATGGTGACAGCATAAGCGGTAACTGTTTGAAAGTGCGCTGGGTGGCAGAGCGTACACAGACGCCTTTTCAATGGGTTGAAGTTGATCTGCTAAAAGGGGATACGCGCAGTGAGCAATTTTTAGCGATCAACCCTGTGGGGCAAGTCCCGTTAGCGCGCTGGCCGGATGGTCGTGTTTTGCCGCAATCAAATGCAATCATTTTGTATTTGGCGGAAGAGGCTGGTTCTGACCTCATTCCCGAAGAAGCGTTTAAGCGTGCGCAAATGCAATCATGGTTGTTCTGGGAGCAATATACGCATGAGCCGTCATTGGCTGTGCGTCGTTTTCAGAAAGTCTATTTGAAAAAGTCTGATGATGAGATTGATCCAGAATTAATGGCTAAAGGTCGTCGCGCATTGGGCACGTTGGAAATGCAGCTCAATTATTCTGACTATCTCGTAGGGGAGCAATTGTCCTTAGCCGATATCGCGTGTGTTGCGTATACGCGATGGGCACATGAGGGCGGATTTGACCTGAATGAATTTCCCGCAGTGCGCCGCTGGGTAGCGCGTATTGAAACCGATTTAGGGCTGGAACATGCCCACCAAGATATTCCGTCCGCTGAAGGAGACGCATAACAATGTATCGTTATGATGAATTTGATGAACAAATGGTGCGTGACCGCGTGGCCCAGTTTCGAGGACAAGTAGATCGTCGATTGTCTGGTGAACTAGATGAGGATCACTTTAAGCCTTTGCGCTTACAAAATGGTGTGTACCTTCAATTGCACGCTTATATGCTGCGTATCGCCATTCCTTATGGTCAACTTTCTTCCAAGCAAATGCGTACACTCGCAGATGTGGGTGAGAAGTATGATAAGGGCTATGGCCACTTCACGACACGCCAAAACATTCAGTTTAACTGGATTGCACTAAAGGATATCCCAACAGTGCTTGAGGAATTGGCGAGTGTTGAGATGCACGCCATCCAAACATCAGGAAATTGTATTCGGAACGTAACGACCGACCAATTTGCGGGCGCGACAGCTGAAGAGATTGAAGATCCGCGCCCATGGTGTGAGATTATCCGTCAATGGTCGACTTTCCATCCCGAGTTTGCTCACCTGCCACGTAAATTTAAAATTGCTGTGACGGCTTCAGAGCATGACCGCGCAGCCATTCGTGTGCACGATATTGGTTTGCACATGAAGCGCAACGCCGCAGGCGAAGTGGGCTTTGAAGTTATTGTTGGCGGCGGTTTAGGGCGTACACCTCATATCGGTACGACGATTAAAGACTGGGTAGCCAAAGACGATATTCTCGATTGGCTCGAAGCTATTATGCGCGTCTATAATTTGCACGGTCGCCGTGACAACAAGTACAAAGCGCGTATCAAAATTCTTGTATCTGAGCTAACTCCTGATGAGTTCACACGTCAGGTAGATGCTGAATTTGAAGCGCAGCGTGATGAAGAAAAAGTGCGCCTTCCTCAAGAAGAAGTTGACCGCATTTCAGCTTATTTTGCTGCACCTGCATTTGAAACTTTGCCTGCGGAGTCTGCTGCTTTTGAAGAAGCGAAAGCAAATGATGACGGCTTTAAAGTTTGGGCTGAAACAAATCTAACAGCGCACAAACAGCCAGGATATGCTGCGGTGACGATTTCTCTTAAGCCGTTAAATGTGGCACCAGGAGATGCAACATCCAAGCAAATGCGTGTGGTGGCGGATTTAGGGAAGGCGTTTTCTTTCGATGATATCCGCATTACTCACATTCAAAATATCGTGTTGCCACACGTGAAATTGGATGAACTGTACAATGTATATCTTGCATTAGATGACGCAGGGCTTGGCGCATCCAATGTGGACCTTGCTTCAGATCTTATCTGCTGTCCGGGGTTGGATTACTGTAATCTTGCAAATGCGCGCTCTATTCCGGTTGCGATGGATATTCAGAACATGATCTCAAAATATGATCATGAATTGGGTAAGTTCCACATCAATATTTCTGGCTGTATCAATGCGTGTGGACATCACCATGTTGGACATATTGGTATTCTGGGTGTCGATAAAAAAGGTGAGGAATTCTATCAGGTCACCTTTGGTGGGCGCGCCGATGAGAAGGCACGCATCGGTGATATCCAAGGTCCGGGCTTGCGCTATGAGGAAGTAACGCCAGCACTAGAGCGCGTTGCAAAACGTTATCTTGCAGAGCGTATTTCTGCGGACGAGCCATTCATTACAACGTTTGAGCGCCTTGGCGCAGAGCCATTCAAGGAGGCGCTTTATGCCGCTGATTAAGTACGAAAATGGTAGCGCTAGTGTGGTCGAAGACGCATTTGTGTGCGTGGAAGAAGACCAAGCAATTCCAAGTGAAGGCCCTGTATGTGTGAGTTTGGAGCGTTTCAAAGCTGACAAAGACGCCATCCTCGCGCGCAATGGCAATATAGGCGTGCGCTTAGGGCCGGCTGATGATGTGCTTGAGTTGAGTGATGTGATTGACCGTCTGTCTTTGGTGGAAGTTGCTTTCCCAAAATATACTGATGGCCGTGCTTTCTCTCAGGCGCAACTTTTGCGCCGCCGCATGCTGTTTCAAGGCGAAGTGCGTGCAATAGGCCAAGTGCTTCGGGATCAGGTTAATCAAATGGCGCGATGCGGCATTGATGGCTTTGTTTTAACGCCAACTTCTGGCGAAGCGACTGACGTTATCGAAGCCGCTATTGCTGATTTTTCTTACGCGTATCAGCGCACATCAGGTGCGGCAGTGCCAATTTTCCAACGCCGTCAAGCTAAGTCTAAAGCGGTTGCGGAGTAAGGAGGCTAATTATGGCCGATACTGAAACCATGAAATCAAACGAGACACGTGAAGAGCGCTTGTTCCGTTTGAACAAAGAGCTGCGCGACGCCTCTGCACAGACGATCATTCGTGCGGCGCGTAAGCGGGAATTTGGGGACCGTATTTGTTACGTGTCGTCATTTGGTGCTGAAAGTGCCGTTATGTTGTCGTTGATTGCAGATGTAGATCCATCCTTTCCAGTATTATTTATTGATACGGGGATGCATTTTCACCAAACGCAACAATATCGAGATGATTTGATCGCATTTCTGGGTTTAACAGGCGTGCAGACAATTGCTCCTGATGAACAAGAGCGTTTGATGGAAGATCCAAAGAATGATCTCTATAAAACTGACCCAGACGTGTGTTGTGAATTGCGCAAAGTGCGTCCTCTTGAGCCTGCCCTGCATGGCTTTGATGCGTGGATTACAGGGCGTAAGCGTTTTCATGGGGGGGAGCGAATGCGGCTTCCTGTGTTTGAATTTGCAGCGGGACGCTATAAAGTGAACCCTCTTGCATCTTGGACACCTGAAGATGTGAAGCTTTTCTTTAAAAACC
This sequence comes from uncultured Hyphomonadaceae bacterium, assembly GCA_964351655.1. Lineage (GTDB taxonomy): Bacteria > Pseudomonadota > Alphaproteobacteria > Caulobacterales > Hyphomonadaceae > Hirschia. The sequence goes on from CAYGPD010000005.1 coordinate 87,088, forward strand.
GCAATTTGCCTAAACACCCGCTGGTTGAGCAGGGATACCCGTCGATTGGGTGTTGGCCATGCACGCAACCAGCAGAAGATCCTAATGATGCAAGGTCTGGACGTTGGGCAGGTATGGAAAAGACTGAATGTGGTTTGCATGTCGAAAAAGGTGGTGGCCGTCAACGCGCTTTTTAAAGAAATATACTCGACAAGGTGCATGCATTAAAAAACAAGATGTCTCTGATTTGGAACCAATCGGAGACGTTTTTGTTATTGAAGGTATGAGCCATTGATGGTTAAGCGCATTGAGAGACCACTGCATTTCATTATTCATGGCGCGTTAAGATGCGTTAAGGCTATGTTAATTCCGGTAAAAACGGTCTAATGCTATTGATGTGACAGTGGGGCGTCGCGCTAAAAAACTTTGTCGACCATGGGGTGAATAACATGAATATTTCAGTTTGGTGGGCCATACCCGCACTCACAGCGCTTGTTGGTGTTCTCATGATACGCGGTGGATTAGCGCGCTTATTCCGCTTTAAAATGTTCTCTGGTCTGAGCCGCTTTCTATTTGGTGGAGTATTCCTTTCAGGTGCAGCCGTTGCTGTTCTTGCTGGGCTTAATCTTCAAACCTATGCGCGTTTGACTTATGAGAGACCGGCAGCTGAGGTAACACTAAAGCAAACAGCGCCGCAGGCTTTTACTGCGAGTATCCGTATTCCGACAGCAAAAGATGCTGATTTTGGTCCTGCCGTAGACTTCCCACTGACGGGTGATGCCTTCCGTATGGATGCGCGGTTCCTTAAATGGAAACCTTGGGCGAATGTCACAGGATATGATGCCATCTACCGTTTGGATCGTTTGCAAGGGCGTTATGATGAGGCAACTCAAGAAAACGCGACACCACCAACAGCATATGATCTTTCGCCAGTTGGGACATCAGCCGCATTGGATATTTATGAGCTTTCACGCAAAAATGAGTTATTCAAAAATCTCAAAGCTGTAGATGCAATTTATGGGAATGGTGCTTATGCGCCTATGGTAGACGGTGCCGTTTATGAAATTGTGGCAACTCAATCAGGGCTAGTGCCAAGACCTAAAAATGAAGTTGCTAAAGAGGCAGCTATGCAATGGGGCGCACCAACAGCTCTGAAAACACCTTCATTAGAATAGGTTAGGTATTCTGCCTTTTTTGAATACAAAAAAGCCGCTCGGAAAATTAAGTTTCCGCAGCGGCTTTTTCAAAATCTACTGAATGTTTGAGCGCTGATTACGCGCTCAAGCGTTGTGCAAGTTCAAAATTAGGATCGCCCATCGCTGGACGAATAATGTGAACCACAGATTTTGGAAGATCGAGCGCCTCAGCGGCACTTGCGACGAATTCCTCTTCGGCTTCGTGGATGTGTCCATCCGCGGCAGCCACATGCCATAGAGCTTCCATAAGGTCTAGACGGTCTTCTTCTGGAGAAAAACGCAAAGCCCCTAAAGCCTCATTTAGGCGGTTGCCCGATGTGCGACCCAAAACAGCGTTATCGCCGGGTGCCCATGGGCGCTCAGGCTCTTCTGTGCCTAAGTCGTTCAGGTATTTATATGCTGCATTTACTTCTGCATCATTGATCTCCTGATCAGATTTGATCAAGCCCATGAGCAGGGTAGCGGCAGACATTTTAAATTTAGATGGTAGCATCTAACGGGACCTCAATGGTGTGTGTTCCAATAAAGTCAATTTGCACCAGAGTGTTTAATGCGCGCTTAATTGAAAGAAAAAGAGTGTGAAATTAATTGAGAAAATTTGACAGGTGGTTTTTTCAAATCTGAACTGTTCTTTGCTTACCGCGAATAAATTGAGCATGAAAATGGTAGACTTCTTGATGTAGAATGTTCACATTATAGATAGGGTATGAGGTAGGGTAGGGACCTAGCAATGCTGAGCCAGAGTTTTATTGAAGGATGTGACCGCTTAAATTCTGCAACAACAGAAGCTGAAATCACGACCGCAATTCAGCGTTTTATTGAGAATAAAGGCTTTTGGTCTTTTAATCTGGGATATTTGGACACTGTAAACCACACGGCGAATGAGGCACCATTGAAGTGGATTTCCACTATGGATGCTGAATGGGAAGAGCATTACATGAGCGAAGGCTATGATGCTGTAGACTTTGCAGTTAGAGAATTGCGCAAAGAAAGACCTAGTCCGATATTAGTTGGTTATGAGCTTTTAAAGCAAAAGCAAAGTCTAACACCAACCGAAGAAAAATACCTAAAGGAAGCTAGCGAAGCAAATTGGCATAATGGGGCTGTAATACCCTTGGGGTCGCTTCCAATGGGTAATACGCCCCCCATAGGGATAGGCGTTGCTTCAGACCTTAAGGCGGAGGCTTTTCAGCAAGTTTGGAAAGAGCAGTCTACGGAGGTCCTTATTTTCATGAATTATATGAATCAAATCCTGTCGCAGTCTATGGCTTCTTTGCTTTATGATATTGAACCTTTGACGGTTCGAGAAAAGGATTGCCTTGCATTCCTAGCGCTAGGACTGCGGCCAGAAGCGATAGGTGATAAACTCTTCATTGCGACAGTGACTGTGAATCTGCATATTAGTACGGCGAGACGAAAGCTAAAGGCGACAACGAACGCGCATGCTGTAGCGAAAGCTATTCGCCTCAATATTATTTGAAAAACTATCATTTTTGATAGTTGAGCATTTCCTAGCAAATGGACTAACCTTTCGGATACGTGCAACTGGGTTGGGCGGGACACTAGGAAATGCATGATATTCGCGTTTCTGCAAAAGACTTCATGATATTCAGATGTCTGTACGGTCAGTTTTAGAACTGACCGTATTTCCTTGACTCTTCCCCCTGTATAAGCCTAAAAGCCAACTTCTTTCCGCGTAGCTATACCTGCGCCTTGATCTGGGACGCTCCCATTTTTGGATGAGCCCAGCAGAAGCACCCTCGCTCAGCGCCTAGCGCCCAGCGGGGCAAATATGCTTTGTGCGCATTTTATATGTGCGATTGAGGGGGAGCCGGTTGCAAGGAAGATCGAGTGAGGCCATTTTAGCTTGATAGTTAATACTCACAACTGACGATAAGGAGACACGCGTATGTTTGACGCGCTGACAGATAGACTTTCGGGCGTATTTGATAGCCTGACCGGAAAGGGTGCTCTTTCTGAAAAAGACGTGTCGTCTGCACTGCGCGAAATTCGTGTCGCTCTACTTGAGGCTGATGTTGCACTCGACGTTGTCAAAAAGTTTATAGAAGAGATTAAGCCAAAGGCTGTTGGTGAAAGTGTTATCCGCTCTGTGAAGCCGGGTCAGCAAGTCATCAAAATTGTGAATGATGGCTTGGTCGAGATGTTGGGCGGCAATGAAGATGCCAAAGGCCTGCGTATAGATAATATTCCAGCCGTCATCATGATGGCTGGTCTGCAAGGTTCTGGTAAAACCACCACAACAGGGAAGCTTGCGCGCCGTTTAAAAACACAAGAACGCAAAAAGGTTCTTATTGCCTCGTTGGATGTTTACCGTCCAGCCGCGATGCAACAACTCAAAATTCTTGCTGAGCAAGTGGGTGTGGATGCGCTGCCGATCGTGGAAGGTCAGCTTCCGGCAGATATCGCCAAACGTGCAGTGAATGCTGCTAAGCTTGGCGGCTATGATGTTGTGATCCTTGATACTGCTGGTCGTACAACGCTTGATGAGCAAATGATGGGTGAAGCAGCGCGTGTTGCTGAAATCTCAAATCCAGCTGAGATTATTCTCGTCGCAGATGCGCTAACAGGGCAAGATGCTGTGGAAACGGCTCGCCGCTTTAATGAGCGTCTTAAACTGACTGGTTTGATCCTTACGCGTATGGATGGGGATGGTCGCGGCGGTGCTGCGCTTTCCATGCGTGCTGTTACAGGTTTGCCGATTAAGTTTCTTGGTACAGGTGAAAAATCTGATGGCCTTGAGGTCTTTGATGCACACCGTATTGCGGGCCGTATTCTTGGTCAGGGCGATGTGGTTTCCCTCGTGGAAAAAGCCGCTGCTGAGATGGACGAGGAAAAAACCAAACGCATGGCCGAGAAAATGGCCAAAGGTGTGTTTGATCTGGATGACCTCGCCGAGCAATTTAAACAAATGGAACGTATGGGCGGCCTTGGCGGTCTTATGGGTATGTTGCCTGGAGCAAAAAAAGCTAAGCAAGCTATGGATGCTCAAGGGTTGGATGATCGTGTGATGAAGCGTCAACACGGTATTATCATGTCCATGACTGCAAAAGAGCGTGCTAAGCCTGCGTTGTTAAATGCTTCACGTAAAAAGCGTATTGCTGCGGGAGCAGGTGTACATGTCTCTGAAGTGAACAAGGTTCTCAAAATGCATCAGCAAATGGCTGGCATGATGAAGAAAATGGGCAAAGGTGGCATGAAGCAAATGGCCAAGGCCATGGGCGCTATGGGACAAGGTGGAATGCCCGGTGGCCAAGCGATGGATCCTGCAGCATTGCAGCAAATGGCTAGCAAAATGGGGGGTGGACTTCCGGGTCTTGGTGGACCTGGAATGCCTGGCGGTATGGGTGGTTTGCCCGGCCTCGGTGGTCCGCGTGGGGGTAAGAAAAAATAGTGACCCAATTCCTATGTCAAAAATGCCAACATGATTTGGGCGGCACCGCATTAAAAGGTAAATGTCCAAATTGCGGTGCAAAGTTCAAAGCTAAACTAAGCTCTAAACTAATCATCTTTGGTGCAATATTCTTTGGCTTTATGTTTGGGCCAATCGTGGTGACACCTATGGCGATGGCCAATGGTATTTCGCCGCAATCGATCACAGGTATTATTGTTGGAGTTTTAGGCTCAGCAACTGCGGTGATGGTAATGGGTACATTATCCTTGCGCGCGCTAAAGCATGACTGGGAGGGCGGGCATGTCTGAAGATACACCTTTAAATGCACCAGCTGAATTGCTGAAGCTTCGCGCATCAATCGATAATATTGATAACGCGATTATCCATATGCTGGCTGAACGTTTTAAGTGTACGCAGTCTGTTGGTGTTCTAAAAGCTGAACATAATCTGCCGCCATCTGATAAAGCTCGCGAAGCGGCTCAGATAGATAGGCTACGTCAAATGGCAAAGGATGCGGACCTTGATCCTGAATTTGCCGAAAAATTTCTAAATTTCATCGTGACGGAAGTTATCCGTCACCACGAACAGTTTCGCAAATAGCGGACAGAATATGGTCACTCGACCACATAATACATTGCCAAATCAGGAGATTATCTAATGGCTTTAAAAATTCGTCTTGCCCGTGGTGGTACTAAGAAACGTCCTTACTACCGTGTTGTTATCGCTGACAGCCGTAGCCCACGTGATGGTCGTTTCATCGAAAAAGTAGGTCACTATAACCCACTTCTTTCTAAAGATGACGAAAACCGCGTTGGTCTAGAAGTTGACAAAATCAAAGAGTGGCTTGCAAAAGGTGCGCTTCCAACTGAGCGTGTTGCACGTTTCCTTTCTGAAGCTGGTTTGATCGAGTGGAAACACGGAAACAACCCAAACAAAGCGAAACCAGGTCAAAAAGCTCAAGAGCGAATTCAAGAGAAAAAAGACAAAGAAGAAGAAGCAGCTGCTGCTGCTGAAGAAGCAAAACAAGCTGCTGCGGAAGCGGCTGCTGCCGGTGATGCTGCTGCAGAAGCTGCGACTGAATAAGCTATTTCAGCTTAATTCAATTCCGAGTTTGGCACGAAACTCCTCTTTCCCGACATAGGGGAAGAGGAGTATTCACTTGAGAGGAGACCTCATGGATTTAAATATCCGAGAAGCGCAGCTTGAAGATATTGACTGGATCATTGATCTTAACCAAGCAAATGTGCCGGCTGTTGGCTCGCTAACACGTGAAGAATATCTTGACCTTGAAGCAATGTGTCATGGTGTGTTGGTAGCGGAAGATGAAGAAGGCCAGCGCCTCGGCTTTATCATGCTGATGGCGAAAGGTCGTGATTATGCCAGCCCCAACTATCGCTGGTTTGAAGCTAATTTAGAAAATTTCCTTTATGTTGATCGTGTTGCTGTTTCAGAAAGCGGTCGCGGAAAAGGTGTGGGATTAGCTTTGTATTCTGAGGCTTTGGATATGGCTGAGGCGCATGGTGCTGAAAAGCTCGCGGCTGAAGTGAATATCAAGCCTAAAAACGAAGTGTCATTGAATTTTCACGCAAAGCTAGGGTTTGTAGAGATCGGGCAATTGGAGCGTCCAGATCAAGGCAAAGTCGTTGTTATGTTATCGCGTCCTACGCTTAATCCGGAAATGCTAAACGGATGAGTCAAACGCCAAAGGAATCCGATCTAATCGTTGTAGCACAAATTGGCGGCGCACATGGCGTGCGTGGTCATGTGCGGGTGCGCTCTTATACGGATTATCCTGAAGATTGTTTTGCATATGGTCCTTTACTCGATGCTGATGGCAAAATTGTTTTCACAGCAAAGAGCTATCAAGAGAACAAAGATGGCTTTGTTGTATGGCCTGTTGAACATCGTCAGCGCGAAGAGTGGATGAAAATGAAAGGCGCATTACTATATGTGCGCCGTGAAGCACTGCCTGAACCAGAAGAAGATGAGTTCTATTTTACAGACCTTATCGGCTGCAATGTTGTACATGAAGATGGCCGCCAACTTGGCCGTGTGCTGCATGTACATAATTTTGGTGCGGATGATTTGCTGGAGCTGAAAAGCCCGCTCGGTTCGGACTATATGCTGCCCTTTACCCGAGTCATTGTACCCAAGGTTGATATAGCTAATCGCATACTGACGGCAATGCCTGAAGAGCAATACCTACCAGATGCATTGCGTATTGACGATCCAGAAAATGATGACGATGCAGGTGAGCGCCCAGAAGACGCATAAGCGCTGCTTACTTGCAATTATTGTTGGGCTTTAAAAAGCGGTAATACAAAATTGAATGCTTCTCTCGGCTATTGATTAGACTTTTACGCACAGCACCTTGAGGCGCTGTGTTAACATCTTTGATGAGAATTTCATTTTTCAAATAATGAACTAGATCTTCTGGCATGGCGGCTTGTTCACGCCAAATGGCAAGGCAAGCACCTCTGCCACGTGTTGCGACAGGGAAGGCAGCAAGAGGATAGTGTAGGTCGATCATACGAGCGTCGGGAAATTGTGTTCGTAAATTCCCCGTGAGGTGTGGTTCGTTTCCAACAATCGTTCCATCGGCAAAGCCCTCTAGCGTAAGGCTTTTGGAAAATTCTTCAATTGGTTGGTAGGCGCGACAACGTATTTCTGCGCATCCCATTATATCCTCACTCCAATCTACAAATCGTCCTGCGATAACGAGGATGATGGACAAGCCTACGACCACGCCAAATGCTTTCATTGCAATGAAATAAGGACCAGAACGCTGCACTTGAAAAAACAGCCAGATAGGCAGCCCCATAAATACGGGTAACATCCATGGCGTGGATAAGTTTTGTCCAGTTGCAATGGATGTGAGGCAAATGATAATGAGCGATAGGCGTAAAGTGTAAGAAAAGAGCCGTCGCCAAGTGCGTTCAAAAGGGCCTTCTTCTACGTCTCTTTTGGGAAAAAATGGATAGATGTAGGCAAACCACATTGGCCAAAATAGCATCAAGAATAAAATTCCCAATGGCATTATAAACTCGATCGCTGATAATCCGCTCTCTCGCAACGATAGCGCTCGCCCCAGTATAAAATCTTTAATGCCGTCTTGGGTGGTGAAGACTAGTTGGGAGCCAAAGCCAAAATCAGAAGCAGAGAGGTTGCTTACCGGGCCGCCACCTTGCAGCAACCACATGCCATGCAGGGTGAACACCGCAAGGCCAGCAGCTAGGGCAACACCCACCCTGATCCATGTGATCGCAGGGGGGGACAGGCGATCACCGTTGGCATCATAGTGTGGACGCGTAAGGGACTTCATTCCCATCGCGGCGCAGATAAGGCAGAAGGGGAAAAGTATTAGATGCAAATGGCTTAAAGCACAAAGCCCGATTGATGCCCCAAAGCATCCCCACCAGAAATAGCCTTTATTAGTCAGTGCATTAGTTAAAAAATACAGAGTAATTGAAAGAATGGAAAAATCTAAAATCTGTGGAATTTTATCTTCATGACCGGCCCAGCCGAGTGTAAAAATAAGAGCCAATGCGCCTACAGAGCCGGCAGCAAGATCTAGCCTGCGATGCAGGAAGCCATTATTGTCCATCCATTCAAAAACGGTCAGAGATGCCTTATAATACGCGCACAATCCTACAGCTAGGACGGAGTATTTAAGAGCCGCAATACTCGCAACGCTCATCCCGACAGATGCGTTTAATATCGCAAAAAACCAAGTTAAAAGCGGGGGATGATCTGCACTATACCCTAATTGAAATGATTGACCCAATAACGCGAAATTTGCTTCATCTAGGGTCAGAACTGGAGAAGTCATCAGTCTGATAAGAAAATGCAGAAGACAATAGCCAAGGATTGCGCTGTAGATAGTGCGTTCTTTTGGGTAACTTCCATAAAGCGCTGATCTAATGGGATCATTTTCGCTGCTTTGTGTGTTGAACCCTGTATCCGTAGCGTAAGATTGTGCCACCGCTCTACCGCTCTTATCTGTCAGCTCGTGGATCATTCCATTCAGCAGCGATACCTTGACCGCCGCGTCTCACGAGCCAGATCATACCAAGAAGATCAACAATTCCTGCACCTAATCTGGATAAAAAGCCATATTTGGAAGCACCATGCCAGCGTTCGCGGTCATTGACGAATTCTTCGCTAACATCCCAACCTGCTCGTTTTATTAGCGCAGGAAAAAAGCGATGCATACTGGCGAAATAAGGCAGATCTCTAAATGCTTTCGTTCGGATAAGTTTAAAGCCACAACCGGTATCTTTCGCATCATCTCTTAGGCAGAAGCGACGCACCCCATTTGCTATACGTGACTGTAGCCACTTAAAGCCGCTATCGTTTCTACTAGTGCGGCGTCCTGCGATAATGCCAAGTACAGGAGGTGCGCCGGGGGCAATAGTGCTGTCCCATATGCGACGAGTATCAGCAGGGTCATTCTGGCCATCGCCATCGAGTAATTGAACCCAATCGCCTGTGACGGACTTTAATCCCGTGAAGAGGGCCGCTGATTTCCCGCTGCGTTTGACGTGCGTGAGCACTTGCACAGTATCAGGATATTTCAATAAAGCGTCTGCCAACTCTTCACCTGTCGTATCTGCGGATGCATCATTTACGCAAATAATTTCAAATGAAATGCCTTCAAGAACTCGATGCACTTCCTCGAGCAACGGTGCGATATTGCCGGCTTCGTTGAAGAAAGGAATTAATACTGACAGTTTTAATGTTGATGACGTCACGATAAACCAGAGCTAACTTTGCGGCTAGGAATATCCGCCTTTGGAATCATTAACACACTTCAGGCGAAGGTGAAGGTGAAGTAAGTGACAAATAGTGTTGATTTTCACAAAAAATGGACAGAGCGTCCCTTCAAGCTATAAATTTAATCGTAAATGAGGTGATTAATAGGTTTCACAGACAGAATTTAGATTTGTTGTCGGAACAGATAAATCAGCTCGAACTTCGTTTAGGAGACTAATGAGGGATACTCCTTCAAAAGTTTCAGAGCTGGTGGGTGATTGTCCAATGTGAAGAGCGATGATTTTACCGGTTGTAAGATTAAAGACCGGTGCGCCAGTTTCTGGTAAAGTGGCGGCGGAATTGTAACTTATATAGCTAGTGTTTTGATCTGATTTCATTTTGGTTATTTGTAAGGTCGCAAACTGTTGCGTGATTTTCAGTCTTGATGATTGGTTTTTGGCGGCGGCAGTTGTATCTAAATGTGAAGGTGCTAAAGCCATTATACCGACTGGTTCAAATGAAGTGTCTACATCGACTGTCAAATCTTGTTCCAGAGATTTTATTCTAGAAAATTTGCGGCAGTCTAAGTCGCCATAGGAAATTGCACGTGCGCCTAAGGGCAATACGCCTTCGATTTCGTGCAAGCTGAATGCTGATTGGTTCTCATTCTGCACTTGCGATTGCCAGATTGCGTTTTGCGCGGTGAGGCTAGGGTCGCCATGTAAGGCCGGTAAATCAAGGCTGAACGTATTTTTAGAGACGGGTTCTGCAATGGCAAGCATGACGCGCTCAGTGTTCTTCTCTGAAGCGAGATGAAAGTTTGCGTTGTTTTGTAGCGGTGAATGCCGAATTTCTGGTGTAGAAGCAATCAGATCATTGCGTGCCGAGCGGTTAAATGTAGGTGTCAAAATAAATGACTTATTCTGGTGAGCTTCGCCTAATAATTCACCCGCAACAATAATTCCTGTAAACTTCTGTGCTTGGTCGGCATTAAGAGCCGAAGGCGGAAAAGCTATACGTGCAACTGATCCTGAGTGACTTGCGGCACGCGGATACCAACCTTGGATGTTACTAAGAAACCCCACTGAGTCAGATGAAAGATGAAGGCGGATATCAGAGTATAGCCGTGTCTGCACATCTTCTAGATGAGAGACTTTTCCAGAGGCTATTTGTAATTCGTCTTCAAGCGCGGATGCGCGTTGGTTTGTGGAATGCCACTTTATCCCAATTAAAATAGTAATTGCAGCTAAAGCAGATATTGCAAGTAGACTTATTTTAGATGGAGAATTTGTATGAACTTTTGCCGCAGACTCGTTGTAGGCACTTTGACTGGCGGCAAGGAATGATTCTTCTAGTTTGGGAATGGGAGGCGCATTCGGTGGTGCATTGTTCGCCCACGAAGTGCAGCGCTGTAGATCTTTGCCATACAGCAGTAGTGTGGGGGAACGTCCGTGTTTATCCCACTTTCTAGCAAGTAATGAAATGCGAGTATGTTCTTTGACCCAAGGTAAGTCGAGTTTTAGTTTTGAAACCAATTGAGACAAGCTGACGGCAAAGCTTTTATCCTCTTGAAAACTCACAAAAGGCATTTGAAGCATTGGGTCAGGAACTTCTGATGCAGATATACGCTGAAGAGGTGCGAGAATTATCCGTTTCCCCATGTAGTATGCCATTTCAAGTTCGCGGGTCGCAGATGTGTCCTGAAGTGCATTGGGAGAGAGAATGAAAATTATGGTGTCAGAATATAAAACGCGATCTTCTTGTTCTGTTTGGGATAGTGCAGTCGGTGATGCGGGTATATCTGTGTCGGGGTAGGAAGTGCGAGCGTCAAAGCCACAAGTGTTTAGGCCAGTCATCAGATCGGTGGCGAAACTGAGATCAGCTCGCGCACAACAAATATACACTCGTAATAAGTGTTCGGGATCGTTTGACATGTGACCCCCCTCTAGCCCCTGTTAAACTGTGTCACTATTAACTATATTCTAGAAACTCTATATTTCATATGCAATAAAGACAATGTATTGGGGCGTTATCTTAATGTTATGATCAGAAAAATGTTAACCACATTGTCTATATGCAACAGGCGCATCATATAGCATTTTGATGTATTCAACAGGCCTTACAACCAATTCGAGAACCCATAAACCTGTGAGTTGAATCCGTTCGCAAACGGATGGATTAATTCGAGGCACTTGATTGTCATGAAGGGAGGCGTCAAAGAGGAGTGGGTATGTTTCATGATGCGAGTGTCATGTGCGTTCTTCATTTGATTTCGGACGGCTGCGGCACGTAAATCGAAATATTCGAGAGATATTTATGAGTTTTCAAACTACCTTTTTGACGCTTTTCCCTGAAGCATTCCCTGGATTACTAGATGTGTCGATTATTGGGCGTGCTCGTGAGCAGGGGATTTGGACGTGTGAAACTGTTGATATCCGTGAGTTTGGAGAAGGCAAACATCGTCAGGTAGATGATACTCCAGCAGGTGGCGGAGCAGGTATGGTAATGCGTGCAGATATTATGGCTGCAGCAATAGATTCTGTTGATCGCAAAGGCCGCCCCCTTATTTATATGTCTCCGCGCGGGAAAACACTTGATCAAGTCAGGGTTAGGGAGTTGGCTGCGGGGACTGGGTTGATTGTTTTGTGTGGTCGTTTTGAGGGATTAGATCAGCGCGTTATAGATGCTTATGATATTGAAGAGGTATCTATTGGCGATTTTATTCTTGCGGGCGGGGAAGTAGCAGCGCAAACAATGACTGAAGCTTGTGTACGACTTTTGCCAGGGGTTGCGGGCAATGAAGAGAGCTTAGAACAAGAAAGTTTTGAGACCGGACTGCTTGAACACCCTCATTATACAAAGCCAAGAAATTGGAAAAATAGGCCGACTCCTGACGTTTTGTTGTCTGGAGACCATAAAAAGATAGAAGAATGGCGCCAAGTTCAGTCTTTGGCGTTGACAAAAGCGCGTAGACCAGATTTATACGCCTCCTTCAAGTTAAACGCAGCGACGAACGCGCGACCGAAAGATTAAGAGCTCTACAGATGGCCAACATTATACAAACTCTCGAAGCTGAAGAGATGCAACGCGTTCTCGGCGACAAAAAAATTCCTGATTTTTCAGCTGGTGACACTTTGCGTGTTAGCGTGAAAATCAAAGAAGGTGAGCGCGAACGCGTTCAGGCTTACGAAGGTGTATGTATCGCCCGTTCTGGTGGTGGCATCCAAGAAAGCTTCACAGTACGTAAACTTTCATTTGGTGAAGGTGTTGAGCGTGTTTTCCCTGTTGTTTCTCCAATGATTGAAAGCATTGAAGTGAAACGTAAAGGTAAAGTGCGTCGTGCGAAACTTTACTACCTACGCGGACTTACTGGTAAGCGTGCACGTATTGTTGAGCGTACAACAGGACACGGAATTGTCCGTCGCGAGAAAAAAGAAAAAGCTTAGTCTTTTTCGGAAGTTTGTCTTCCAAGCAGATTTGATAAGAACGCCGCAATATTATTATTGCGGCGTTTTTTGTTGTAATTGAGCGACATGTGGTTGCATCTGTTTTGATTCCGCGTCTAACCTTACAAATTGTAAATATGGGCTAGAGGGAGATTCAGTGTGGCTGAAGCACAGGAAAATGAAAAAGTTGGCGGCATTCTTGGTTGGATTGAGCGAACTGGAAATAAGTTACCTGACCCCGTAGTCATCTTCTTCTATCTTGCGTTAGTTCTAATTGCGATTTCTGTGGTGTGCGCTCTCATGGGACTAACCGCATTGCACCCCACACAAGTGGGTGCGGACGGCAACCCTTTGGTTGTTGTGTCTCAAAGTCTGTTATCGGGCGACAATATTGCCAAATTCTGGGTTGAGATGACCAAGACTTTCTCGCACTTCCATCCGCTTGGTTATGTGCTGGTAGTGATGCTTGGAGCAGGTGTTGCAGAGCGTTCTGGGCTTTTTGGTGCTGCGATGCGGGCCGCGCTCGGAAATGCACCTAAGATCATTTTGACGCCAATGGTTGCTTTGATTGCTATGATTGCCAATCACGCTGCGGATGCGGCTTATGTGGTGATGATTCCTCTGGCGGGTATCATGTTTCATGCAGCTGGTCGTCACCCTATTGCGGGTATCGCAGCAGCATTTGCGGGTGTATCTGGCGGGTTTTCGGCCAATATCTTACCGGGACAATTGGATGTGTTGCTCTTCGGGATTACCGAGATTGCTGTTGAAGGTTCTCAGATAGACCCAAACTGGACAATGAATGTTGCCGGAAACTGGTGGTTTATCTTTGTCCTTACCTTCATCTACTTACCTGTTATCTGGTTTGTGACCGATAAAATAATTGAGCCTCGCTTAGCCAAGACACCGTTTTCAAATTCAGCGTCAGAAGATGAAAAGGTACAGGACCCATCTGCGCAACTATCACCCGATGAGAAGAGGGGGCTTAATCGCGCAGGACTGGCGTTGCTGGCAGTCGTTGGGGTGTGGCTTGTTATGACGTTTGCACCTGGTACACCGTTAATCGATGAGGCGGCGTGTCCTGTGGCATTAGAAGCCAGTGGTCAATGTGCAGGGGTTCAGCGTCTTGCGCCATTCTTCAAATCACTTGTGGGTGGCTTCATGGTGCTTTTCCTTGGTGCTGGTTGGGCTTACGGCTCTGCTGTTGGCACTGTGAAGAACCATAGAGACCTTGTGTCTATGATGGCAGAAGGTATGCGCGATATGGGATATTATCTCGTGCTAGCATTTGCTGCGGCTCATTTTGTCGCTTTGTTTAACTGGTCAAATCTTGGATTGATTTTCGCAATTCATGGTGCGGCTGGTATAGAGGCATCAGGACTCCCGCTTCCAATTGCGATGGGGTTGATTGTTCTTTTATCTGCAACGTTGAATCTGTTTGTAGGATCAGCAAGTGCGAAATGGGCATTATTGGCTCCTGTTCTTGTGCCAATGCTCATGCTTCTAGGTGTTAGTCCTGAAGGGGCGACAGCAATCTATCGCGTGGGGGATGGGGCCACAAACATTATCACTCCCCTAATGGTGTATTTTCCGCTTGTGCTAATCTTTGCTCAGCGGTGGAGTAAAGAATTTGGTCTAGGGTCTCTCACGGCGATGATGATTCCATATTCAATCTGGATGCTTATCACTGGGCTATTGCTCGTCGTGATTTGGGTCTTTCTGGGGCTGGATTTGGGTCCAGCTGCACCTATCGCGTATACCTTGCCAGGAAACTAAGAAAAATCCCCTTGTTCAGTGAGGCTGAGCGAGGGGGTTAAATCTTCAAATTCGTTGCAATACCTGAATGTGCCGCGCTACTCTTGGGTTGCGTCACAGTTCCTGCGCGTCCATAGCCGGCAGGTGCTGCACGAGACGTGGCAACTTCTTCTGTGAGTGCCCTCACGAGCCCTTCAGTAACTTCTTTTGAAGCCAAGAGTGCGTTTGCATGGCGCTCGGAGAGTTGACGGAAAGCTTCTACGCAAACTTTTAGTTCTTCTTTCTGGATTTGGCTTGCTTCAGCCAATAAAGCGGGGTTCGCACGAATGTTGGCAATCTCGATGCGGTAAGCATGAGCGAGTTTTTCTTTCTCTGCCCAGTCTTTTGATGTCGCATCCAGCCGGTTTTCTTTATGCGCAATAATTTCAGCGCTAATCAAAGTGCTCAATCGTTGAGTGATTGCGATGAGTTGGTCAGCGCGATCTGCGCCATCATGTGCAGCAATAGCCATATCTAGTCTTCTAATCCTTGCATGCGGAGAATTTCGGTAAGAACGGAATCGGCAATGCCAATACCGCCAGCATTGGAAAGCGATTTTGCGTATTGCTCAGTCAGCATAGGTCGAAATGCATCTTCAGCTTGACCGCCGCCGAATGGACCGTCCGTTTCAATTTGATTGAAAATAGGCTGAAGCATTTCGGCAAGAAACATTGTTTCAAATTCCTTTGCCATCTCTTCCGCTTTTTCGCGTGTTTGGGCTTCAGTGAATTTAAAATCTCTTTGCAGGTTGGTTGTCTTTAAAGAGCTTAGGTCAAATGGTAATGGAAGTGTATCGGCCATTACATCACCTCAATATCAGCTTGAAGCGCGCCAGACGCTTTCAATGCTTGCAAAATAGAGATCATGTCGCGCGGACTTACACCAAGCGCGTTAAGTCCATTGACCAAATCATCGAGTGGCACACTGCCGCCGACAATAGCAAGATCGGCAACATCTTCGTTCGCGACGATATCTGTTTGAGGCACAACAACTGTTTCGCCTTCGCCAAATGCATTTGGTTGTGAGACAGCCGGTTGTTCGGATACGGAGATTGTCAGATTTCCTTGCGCGATGGCAACTTTGGAGACCCGTACATTTTCGCCCATAACGATAATGCCAGTTGTTTCATTGATTATGATTCGAGCAGGTTGATCGGGATCAACTTCAAGGCGTTCAATTTCTGAGATCAAATTGGACATGCCGCCGGGAAATTCAAATGGTCGGGCAAGCGACACGGTTGCTGGATCGGTCGCTAAAGCTGCCGTCGTACCTAGATATGCGTTTATAACTGCTGCAATTCGTGTGGCCGTTGTAAAGTCGGGATTGCGTAATGATAGGCGCAATTTGTTTTGATCATTGAGTTCAAATGGAACTTCAAGTTCAACGAGAGCACCATTGGGAATACGGCCATTGGTAGGCACGTTACGCACCAGGGCAGTGCCTGAATCTCCGGATGCTGCAAACCCTCCGACAGCCACTGAGCCTTGTCCAACAGCGTATACTTCACCATTAGCCCCCATGAGCGGGGTAACCAGTAGAGTGCCGCCTTCAAGACTTTTTGCATCACCCATTGCAGATACGGTCACATCAATGCGTGATCCTGCTGTTGAAAATGCGGGTAGGCTGGCGGTGACCATTACAGCAGCTACGTTTTTGGTATTTAATGTCTCATCCCGTGTATTGACCCCTAGGCGTTCAAGCATGGCTTCTAGGCTTTGGCGTGTCATCGGGGAGTTACGTAAACTATCTCCCGAGCCATTTAATCCGACGACAATTCCGTAACCGATAAGTTGGTTTTCGCGCACACCTTCAATATCGAGAATATCTTTTAGGCGAGAGCCTGCATTGGCAGTACCGATTGGCAATACCATGCAGAAGGAAAGTAGTATGGCGCAGATAATGCGGCTCATGTGTGCGTCCTTTTGTGTGTGTTTGACTAAAACGGTTCGCAAATTGTAATTCCGGACACGAATTAGGTGACACGCAGTTGGTTCTTTGGGGGTATTTTCGCGCCTAACCCAAAACAAACACTTAATATTTTCGCTTTTTTTTAATTTTCCATTAGGACGAAATTAACCTTTTGGTAGGATTCTGCTCACCTATGCGGGAGCCCCAAAAATGCGCGTTTCACGTCCAGTTTCAGGTAAACCAGCCAGCGGTGTATCCAAAACAAATGCACCTAAATCTGCAGGCTTTTCAAACCTTGTCTCAAATGCAAATTCTAGTGCTAGTGCGGAACCAATTACCCCAAATGCATCTGTTGGTAGCGTTGGTGGTATAAGTGGTGTAGAATCCATTATGGCCTTGCAAGCATTAGATAATTCTAGTGAACGTCGTGGTAAGGCAATGCGTAAAGGGCGACGTATGTTAGATGCGTTGGACCGTCTTCAGATTTCAGTGCTGGACGGTGATACATCCGAAGCACACCTTGGTCTTTTACGTCGTGCACTGAGCGATATGCGGGATGAAACAGGCGATGATGGCCTAGATAATGCATTGAGCCATATAGAAGTGCGAACCGCTGTTGAGATAGCGAAACTAGAGCGCCGACAAAAAGAAATGCGCTAATCGAAATTTCGCGTAGTTAAAACCGTAACATATTCGGTGTTGTAGCTCAGCACATTGTTCGCTATATGACCCCTGCCTGAAGGAGGCCCTGTGGTTGATTCCGCATGGACAAAGGCAGTGAACAGGAGTGTGACGAATGAGCGTAAGTCTTGAAAATTACACACCGTCAGCAGATGAAGAATATATGTGCGAGCGCCACAAGGCTTATTTTAAAGCTAAATTGGAAGCTTGGAAAAAAGATATCATCGACGGTACACGCGAAACAATGGAATCCATGCAGGAAGAGGCGTCCAACTTACCGGATTTGGTAGACCGGGCGTCAAACGAAGCGGACAGAGCGTTGCAACTAAGAACGCGTGATCGCCAACGCAAATTGGTTTCTAAGATCGATTCAGCGCTTCGTCGTATTGAATCAGATGAGTACGGTTTTTGTGAAGAAACAGGTGAGCCTATTGGTTTGGGACGTTTAACAGCCCGCCCAACAGCAACCTTGTGTGTTGAGGCGCAAGAACGTCACGAGAAAAAAGAGCGCACTATTCGCGACGATTAAATTTAATGCACAGTTTTACTGTCACAGAAAAAGGCAGCCTATGAATTAGGCTGCCTTTTGTCGTTGTGTTGTTAAGTGATTTTAGAATGGGTTCACAGCTTCAACAGCGCGTTGAGAAAAGCCTGCGCGTTGCAAATTGGAAAGATCTCCACGACCGCCGTAAGAGATGCGTGCCTGCGCCAATTGTGTGTGTGATATTGTGTTGGTCGCAGAAATATCTTGGGGCCTAATAATGCCGCCAACAAGAAGTTCACGAACTTCATTGTTTACTTTGACTTCTTGAGACCCAGCGATCACCAAATTACCATTTGGAAGTTTTTGCGTAATCACAGCGGCAACAGTCAGATTAATGGACTCTGCGCGGTTCACTGTACCTGTTCCGTTGGAAGTAGACGATGATCCAAAGTCTGCTCCTGGAGACAAGCCAATACCACCGGGAATATTGCGGTCGATCAATTCGTTCAAACCAAACATCGCGTTCATTTCCGCACTGGTTGAGCCAGACTTGCTGCGGGATGTGGTGTTGTTAACTTGCGCTTGATCAGAAATCGCAATGTTCACGGTTAGAATATCGCCAATATTTCCAGCACGTTGATCATCAAAGAAAGATCGGGCACCTGTACGCCATAGCGAATTTTGTGAATAGTTTTGTGCTAAAGGTGCCGGTTGCGGCATTGAAACAGGATAAGGCCCAGCAACCATTGCCGGATTCTGAATTGGTGTCAGCTCAGGTGACGCCATTTTGTCTGATATGCCGGATGTCGAGCACGCGCCAAGCATTGCTGTCATGGCTACTGTTGCAGCTGTTTTGAATGTGTAGGTATCGTTCATCTTGGTCTCAATTCTTAACGGCTGATTTATTGGGTTTATCGGTCAAGTACGCGAGCTTCGCCCGCACCCGACACAATTGCATCTATAGTTCTTTTAGAATAATTGTTCAGCACACGAACGGGGGCACCCATTGCAGCATCCATCAAAGCTTTTCCATCAACAGACAGACGTAAGCCTCCCTTGATGTATGTCAGCGTTACAGGATCGCCTTTTTTTATAAGGGCAGGTGTTTGTACATCACTGATACGAAATGCTGTCTCTGCGCGTACAGACCTTAAAAGCTCTTTGCCTACAACATCTGCTTTTTGCGACGGCGTTCCAGTTGGGCGTAAGCCGTTCTTGGGCGGCGCGATCCAGATAAGGTCATTTGCGCTAATAATATCACCGCGAGAGAAATTGCTATTCAATGCGAGTAAGTGCTCCGAGGTCGGAGGCGAGTTGTCGGCAGGCAGCAATGCCTTAGCGGCTTCGCGCTTAACTTGTTCCATCGTTTCCGCGGAGTAACGAGAAACAACGATGGGTGCAGTCTGGTTGCTGGGGAAATATACCCCGTTTTCGCGCGCAATATTGCCCACAAATTGAGGGTCCAATTTCATTGTCTGCCCCGGATCGGGCGAAGGCGCAACGCGCACATTGGCCAGTGGACCTGATGCTTCAGCCACATCTCCAAGTGTAATCCATGGGCCAGAGACAGATACTGAAGTATCTGCGCTGTCAGCTTTCGCATGCGGTGCACACGCCAACATGGCTGCAAGAAAAGTCAAATGGAAAAGTGTATTACGCATGTCGAATGTGTCCGCTTATCTCACTATTTCAATTGTGCTGTTGTTTGCAGCATTTCATCGGTTGATGTGATAACTTTGGAATTCATTTCATACGCACGCTGTGCGGTAATAAGTGCTGAAATTTCAGTCACAGCATTCACGTTGGAAGTTTCCAGAAAGCCTTGCAAAATTGTTCCATATCCAATCGCGCCCGCTTGGCCTATGTTTGCAGCACCAGATGCAACTGTTTCAAGAAGTAAGTTGTCTCCGATAGCGTCTAGGCCTGCGGGATTTACAAAGCGCGCAAGCTCCAGTGCACCTAAATCCGTAGGGTCTGTGGCTCCTGCTGTTGTAGCAGACACAGTTCCTTGCGCGTTGATAGTGATGCTAAGCGTATCTACAGGAACGGTAATGCCTGGAGACACTGTGTATCCATCTTCAGTTACGATTTGACCGTCGCCATTGACAGAGAAGTTCCCAGCACGAGTGTATGCATCACGTCCATCTGGCAATTGAACGATAAAATACCCATCACCTTGCATGGATAGATCGTAAGGATTACCAGTTTGCTGCGTGTTACCGTGTTCCATAATGCGATATACAGAGCCGGTTTTTACACCTGTACCCACTTGCACACCCGTTGGCACAACTGTGTTCGCATCGGAAGAAGATACACCCATTTTTTCGATATTCGTATACAGAAGGTCCTGAAATTCAGCGCGTTGGCGTTTAAAGCCGGTTGTGTTCATGTTGGCGATGTTGTTCGAGATTACCTCAACATTAAGCTGTTGAGCTTGCATCCCTGAAGCGGCTGTACTGAGTGCACGCATGAACTAATTCCTCTTACCATTTGCTAGCTGACGCCAGACTTGAACTTATGTGTTTTAACTAGCGGACCTGAGCGAGTTTACGTATCGCTTGCTCTCGCATGTCATTTGAATTTGAAATGAGCTTTGCCACGCTCTGATAGGCGCGTGAAATCTCGATCATCTGTGTCATCTCCACGATGGGAGAGACGTTAGAGCTTTCGACAAAACCTTGCGCAATTGTCACTTGTGCATCGATGGGTTCTTGATCGCCGGGTACATATAAATTGTTACCTACTTTTTCCAATGCAGCGGGAACTTCAAATGTCTTGAGTTTGAACTGACCGATCTGTGCGCCATCTTGCATGATAGAGCCGTCTTTATTGATCACGATTTCGCCGCCCGCAGGATCTATTGCAATAGGGACACCATCAGCGAGCAATGTTTCACCGTCCAACACTTCGCCTTCGCCGCGTAGCAAATAGCCATTGCGTGTGACGAGCATACCATCGGGGCTCATCGAGAATTCACCGTCGCGTGTATAGAAAACGTCACCATTGGGGGCTTCAACTTCAAAAAAGCCATCGCCATTGATTGCCATATCAAGCGGATTTCCAGTTTGCGTGAAGCTGCCGGTATTCATATCGCGTTGCAGCTGCCAGCCTTGCGCGAATGTAATATCATGAGGGTTTTCGTTCGCACGTGCAGGACGTTCGGTAATTGCGTGGTTCACGAGATGCTCAACTTTGAATCCAGTTGTGTTCATGTTGGCAAGATTGTTGGCCGTCACATCCATACGTTTACGCAGTAATTCCTGCGTTGACAGACCAATTGCGAGTGAATTGTCCATTGGACCACACAAACCTGACGCGAGGCTCTGATATTTTATCAAAGGCTGCGAAAGATACCTTACCTCGCTATAACGGGGCGATAGCATCAAGCGTTCTACGCTCTTTTGCGCGGAACATGGAAGTTTCAAACTCTAAAATGACCTCATGATGGTTAACACCCTATTGAGAGAAAACAGGTCGCTGTGAATTTTTTTCCGCTTTTAGTGGGCAAATCCTACCTATCTCCATGAATCGTTAACGAAGTAGGGCGATTTTGCCCAGTATAAGTAATTCACGCGTGAAAAGTATTGAGCAGGTCCCATGGCGAAAGATAAAACAAAATCTGAAGACGCTGCAGGCGACGAAGAAAAGCCTGCAAAAAAGAAATTGGCTGGCAAGACAATGGTTTTGTTCATTGTTGTCCCGGCCTTGTTGATTATGGGCGGTGGTGTCGCTGTGGGGATGATGCTTGCCGGCGGCGGTAAGAAAGATGCACCCGCAGAGCATGCGGCTGCGGAAGATGATCATGGTGCGCCAAAAGCAGATGATCACGGCAAAGCAAAAGACGACCATGGTAAGGCCAAGGACGATCACGGGAAAAAAGATGACGGCCATGGCGAAAGCGCTGATGCAGGTGCGGGACATGAAGGCCCCGCGCGTGAGACAGGCACATTGCAGGTTGGTAGCACAGGCGACCCATCCTATTATATAATGCCGGACCTATTGGTGAACCTTGCCAGTCAAGATGGTGACCGACAACTTTTCTTGAAGCTGAAACTGACTCTTGAAGCCGAAGACCCGGAAATGTTTGCGGACATTCCAAAAATGCTGCCGCGTATTACGGACCAATACCAAATGTTCTTGCGAGAGCTGCGTGTAGATGACCTTAACGGATCAGCAGGCGGCTACCGCTTGAGACTTGAATTATTGCGCCGGATTAATATTGCAATCGCGCCGTCACGTGTGGATGCGGTGCTGATCGAAGAAATGCTTGTGCAATAGGAGCATTGATTTATGGCGGATGAAGATTGGGATGTAGACGGCGGCGGATCGAGTAACTTCGATGAAGACATGGCAGCCGCATGGGAAGCAGAGCTTGCGAATGAAGCTGAAGCTGATCTAGATCCTGCAAATATGGCGCAAAGTGCAGCTGGTTCGGAACGTATTCTGAACCAAGACGAGATTGACTCGCTGCTGGGCTTTTCTCTTGAGGATGACGATGATGGCAAAGGTTCGGGTATCCGTTCCATCATCAACTCTGCTCACGTATCCTATGAGCGGTTGCCGATGCTTGAGGTGGTATTTGACCGCCTTGTGCGATTGCTCACGACGAGTTTGCGTAACTTCACATCCGACAACGTAGAAGTATCGTTGGATTCTATCGCCAGCATGCGTTTTGGAGATTACCTAAATTCTATTCCATTGCCTGCGATCCTGTCAGTGTTTAGAGCACGTCAACTTGATAATTATGGACTGGTTACTGTCGACTCAAACCTTATTTATTCCATTGTGGATGTATTGCTTGGTGGACGTCGTGGTACAGCGGCCATGCGTGTGGAGGGGCGTCCGTATACGACGATTGAGCGCATGTTGGTGACGCGACTTGTTGAGGTGATTTTAGCGGATGCCAAAAAGGCATTTAATCCACTTACGGAAGTGGATTTTGATTTGGACCGTATCGAAACCAACCCGCGTTTCGCTGCAATTGCCCAGCCAGCAAACGCTGCAATTCTAGTGCGATTACGTGTGGACATGGAAGATCGCGGCGGTCGCTGCGAGCTTATGTTGCCGTATGCCACGCTCGAACCTATTCGCAAAATGCTGCTACAAAACTTCATGGGTGAGAAGTTTGGTAATGACAATATTTGGGAAGGTCACCTTGCCACAGAAATCTGGACTGCGCCGACAAATGTGCGTGTCGTAATTGATGAATTTGAACAACCCCTTGGCCGAATGATGAGCCTTGAAGTCGGTGATACGCTCCTGATGAATGCGGGACAGACGTCAAAAGTCTCGCTTCGCTGTGGTGATATTTATCTAACAGAAGGCCAAATTGGGCGTATTGGAAAAAAAGTGGCAGTGCGCGTTGATGCACCGCTTGAAGGGGTCGCGAAAAAGCGTCTCGTGGAGAGTAAAATATGACCATCTCACCATCCATGATTGTGGATATATTTTTGATTGTTCTGTTGCTCATCGCAATTGCGTATTTTTGGCGTCTAGACAATCGTTTGAAGGCGATAAAATCGGGGCGGGATACGATGCTAGAAGCCACAAAGGAGTTGGCGGTGACAATCAATCAAGCTCAAGCCACGATTGCCGACCTTAAAACATCTTCAACAGAAGTTGGTGCTAAACTTCAAGCTCAGATTGATGAAGCGCGCGCTTTGCATAAGCGTGGTCAGGAAACATCTGTACAGCACGGTGACGCAGGTCTGCGCCGCCGCAACACATATTAGGAGTTGGGATAATGGCTAAAACAATTCGCCTCATGCCAGCTTTAATTGCTGTGTCTATCGGCTCTCTTGGTTTTAAAGCTGTGAATATTGCTGAAGCAGCAACCGATGCAAAAGAACCAGATCACGCAGAAGCGCCTGAGCAAGCAGAAAATGACGGGTATGATGCGCCAGATGTTCAAGATGATGATGGTTTGCACGATTCAAATTCTAGCCACGATGACATGACTGAAGTGGATTTTTCTGAAGTTCCAGATTCAGGTGATAGCGCGTGTATGGCTGTCCCTGATTTTTCTGCTGAAACGGGGCTATCACAGTATGAGATACAAGTGCTCCGTTCACTGGCAGATCGTCGTTTAGAGCTGGATGATCGTGCCGATCAATTGGACACTCGTGAGCAATTGGCAGCGGCAGCTGAAGCGCGCTTGGATGAGCAAATCGCCGAAATTAAAAGTCTTGAGACAAGTGTTCAAGCACTCCTTACGTCGATGGAGCAAAAGCGCGATGAGCGTCTTGAGGGCTTGGTGAGTGTGTATCAAAGTATGAAGCCCAAAGATGCTGCACGCATCTTTGAAACGCTCAGCGATGATGTGTTGCTCGAAGTGTCTCAACGTATGAAATATGCACAATTAGGGGCGATCATGTCTTCCATGTCTTCCAAACGTGCAGAACACTTAACGCGCCTCTTGGCAGAGCGAGCTGAATTGCCTGAATCTGCTGATGAACTATTAGCGCAGGCTGGGTAAGCAAGCATTGAAAAAATCCCGCTCCATATTCTTCCGGTCATTGGGCTTAAAAGCGCTAAAGCTTGGGTTGGTGATATCACTCTTGCCCGTTGCTTTGAGCCAACAGGCTTGGGCACAACGCGCTGTATCCTTGAGTGCGGATGATAAGGGGAGCTATGCGCGGCTCGTTGCAAAGTGGTCGGATGGAGAGGAAACAGCACCTCCTGTAGAAGCAAGTATTCAAAGCCGCGTGCTTGTATTGAAATTTTCAGAGCCGGTTGTATTGGACATGACCCCGCTTAGGGATAATTTGTCCAATTGGGTTGCGTTGGCGCGAATGGATGCCGATGGAAAAACAGCGCGCATAGCGTTAAAAAAACAAGATACGCGATTACATATTTCAAAATCTATCGATCTTGTTTCAGTGGATATTCTTCCCGAAGAAAATACCAAAGACCCAGCGGATATCATTTCTCCCTTAGTGGAAAAGCGTAAAGCACAAGCGGTAGCTGCAAAAATTGCTGAAATACCGCCGCCGGTAGATTTTATCGATGAACTGACTGTGCGCGCATCAGAAGCAGATGGCCGCACACGCGTTGCATTTTATTGGCCGACAGATGTTGAATTCTCAGCTGAACAGTCTGGAAATAAATATGCAGTGAAATTTAATCGTCGTGCAAAGCCAGATATTGCACACTTAAATATCGATCCACCTGCTGAAATTACCCGCGCAAATTTTGAAAATGATGATTTGGGAATGTTGTTCAATTTGCAGATAGCAAATGATGTCACGCCAAACATTTATAAAGAAGATAAAGTTGTTGTGATTGATCTAGCATCACGCGAGGCGGTTGAAGCAGCGGAAAAAGAAAAGCAGATGCGGGATGCTATGTTAGCAGCAGCTACGCACGAAGATGACACAGCTAAATCTGAGCCACGTCAGACAAATCACACCCCTAAGGCTGAGGTGCATCAGGCAGCAAGCACGCCGCCACCAGAAACCAAATCCAGTCCAATGAAATTGGAATTGCCGCAGGGTGCTCCGGAAAAAGTCGTGTTTGGATCAGCCTCCGAGGCAATGGGATTGACACGTGATGTGAAACAGACCCCAAGCCAGCAACCAGAAATATCCGTTGATACGCAAGAAGATGCAAAGCCTCGCGGTCCTAGAGAAACCTTCTTTCGTGGAGATTGGGCGGAGCCTGCGCCACTGACTAAAATTGTTAAGGCTGAAATCAATTCTCTTCAAAATGGCCTAGCAATTTCAATACCTTGGCAAGCACCTGCGCCGATAGCTGTTTTCAATAGACCACCTGCGAGTTGGATCGTTTTTGCAGTTGATTCCGATATTGAAATAAATCCAGATCAGGTACCATCGCGCTATAATATAGAAACTATCCGCGATAAAGACGTGGTCCTTATGCGTGTTGAAGCTCCTGAAGGCATGGTTGCATCCGCTGAAGCTGTAGGCACGACATGGACCATTACATATGCCCCTGCTGCCGTCCAACCCGAACGTTTCCTAAAACCAATGCGCGAAATTTCCGAAACCGGTCGCTCTAGCATCGAAACTTCTCTAATTGGCGCAGCGGGAGTGGTGTGGTTTGAAGATCCGGTAGTCGGTGATGACATAGCTGCAATTGTAGCCTTTGGACCAACATCAGCTTCAACAACACCACGAAGTTTTGTGGAAGCTGAAATGCCATCCACGGCGCATGGGTTGGTTGTAATACCCCATGCCGACGATGTCTCTGTAAAATTGCATGGTGAACGTGTTGTTGTGACATCATCTCGTGGAATGGCTTTGTCTGAAAGTGCAGGTAATTCAACAGGTACATACGCTAAGATGAAGTCTGACACTCCTACACCTGCATTTATTGACTTTGATGCGTGGGGTGGACTTGAGGGGAATTACTTTTTTTCGCGAAAAAGTGAATTAGAGCGTGCAGCAGCAACACGAGATCCATCTTCCAAAGCAGGTGCCGATGTCTTGATGGATTTGGCGCGTTTTTATATCGGCCACGATTTTGGTGCAGAAGCTTTGGGAGTTTTAGGCACTGCGTTAGATGGGCGACCCTTGCTTGAGCAGGATGCAGCTTTTCTGGGACTTCGCGGCGCTGGATTGACCATGATGAAGCGCTATAAACTTGCAGAAGAAGATTTGTCAAAAGGAGCTTTGAGAGGAGACAAATCTGCTCTTCTTTGGAGGGGGTATGCTGCTGCAAAAATGGGGCAATGGGAGCGGTCGAACGATTTTTTCAGGCAAGCTGAAGAATTAATTTTTGCATACACGGGGCGTTGGGCTGCTGAGTTTTATACGACAGCTGCAGAAGCTGCACTTAAAGCCAATGAATTGGATCGTTCGCGGCAATTGGCGGGGCGTGCAGCTGGTACAATTTATCGTGAACCAGCTGAAAGTGCATCACTTCTACTTGGGCGTCTTGATGAGGCTGTAGGAGAAAAAGAAAAAGCTTATAATCAGTATGTTACATTGACAAATGACGCGAGTGAGGCTGTTGCTGTGCGTGCTGAACTTCATCGTTTAGACCTCGGTGCGAAGCTGGGGAAGGTCACGCCATCAGAAGCAGCAGATCAATTGGACACTCTCCGATACCGCTGGAGAGGTGATGCTACTGAGATGGCAACTGTAGGCATCCTTGCCGATCAGTACATGAGTCTTGGCAGGTTCCGTGAAGCTTTACTGCTAACCCAGTCTGCGGCACTAAGAAATCCCGACGAACCAGGAGCTAGAGAACTACGGATTCGATTGGTTGAATTTTTCCGTAAATTGTATCTCGACGGAGAGGCAGAGCGCTTAGATCCTATTCAAGCTTTGGCGTTGTTTTATGAATTTAAAGACTTAACGCCGATTGGCGAGGATGGGGATCGAATGATCCGCAAGCTTGCACGTAGACTGGTGGCGTTTGACTTGCTTGATCCTGCAACGGAACTTCTACAGCACCAAGTTGATAATCGTGTGCGCGGCCAAGGTAAGGCTGTAATCGCGGTTGATTTGGCATCAATCTATTTGATGGACCGACAACCGGATCGTGCACTGGCTGCAATTGCGGCATCACGTCAACCCCGCTTACCACGAGAGCTGGCGCTGCAACGCCGATTGTTGGAGGCTGGCGCATATCGCGATATGGGACGTTCAGATCACGCTATCGAATTACTTGAAGGTGTTGACGGATTAGAGGCGGCGTCTATTCGCGCGGATGCGTATTGGAAGGGCGAAAAGTGGCCTGAAGCTGCAGCACAACTTGCTACTATGCTACCAGTTGCCGACCAGGCAAATAAATCCCATATGGATTTAGCTTTGAAGGCAGCTATCGCAGGGCGGCTTGCTAAAAATTTAGGGCTGCTGGACCGTCTAAATACTGGTTATGCTCATTTGTTTAAGGACACGGCCAATGAGCAAAGCTTTAATCTTATAACGTCGCAGACAGATATAACAGGAGCAGCGCTTTCAGAAGCTGTTCGCCGGATGGCTGACGCCCCGCGAGTGGATGCATTTTCTGCGAGTTTAAAACAACGTTTCAATGGTGAGGATGATCCTTCACCATCTTAATGAAATATTGTAGCGGCACCATGCAATATTAGTCTGTTGAGAGCAGGGAAGGGTGAAATTTTTCTTTGATCTCGTCATAGATGTTTTCCTCGACAGCGTCTGGAGCGTTCGGGAAATTTTCGTCATCTGTTGTTTTTACACGCGTATCTGATCGCTCTAATTGACGCGCATATGGAGCGTTGGGTTTTGGTTGACCGTCATCACGGAATACGCCGCGATCGACTTCAATTGCATCATTTTGCGTAACTTCATCGTACCCGCGCTGTCTGCTTTTTTCGTCACTTTGCTGTGGGTCCAATAGTGGCTTTTTTTGAAGGTTTTTCATGATTTGACTCCTTTTTTGTCTCTCAAACCAACACGTATGAACGCGTAAAGTTCCCCAATAGTGATGTACGTTATAAATCCAATCACAATTGATATACTTACCCAATTGCGTATTTGATGACTTATGTTCCCGAAACTATTTGGAGAGAAAAATGTCTGAGAAATGCCCTTATCACACAACAACTGCTGGTAATCCCATAGCAGACAACCAGAATTCATTGACTGCTGGAGAGCGCGGTCCTGTATTGTTGCAGGACTATCAGTTGATCGAAAAACTTGCTCATCAAAACCGTGAACGTATCCCTGAGCGCGTCGTACACGCCAAAGGCTGGGGTGCACACGGAACCTTCACCGTGACGCATGATATTAGCAGGTATACGAAGGCTAAAATATTTAGTGAAGTTGGAAAGCAAACGCCAATTTTGTCACGGTTTTCTACTGTGGCGGGTGAGGCAGGTGCAGCCGATAATGAGCGTGATGTACGTGGCTTTTCAGTGAAATTTTATACAGAAGAAGGCAATTGGGACTTGGTCGGTAATAATACACCTGTGTTTTTTATCCGTGACCCTCAAAAATTCCCTGACTTCATTCACACTCAAAAGCGGCACCCACGCACAAATATGAGAAGCAACACAGCGATGTGGGATTACTGGAGTCTGTCACCTGAATCCTTACACCAAGTGACGATCTTAATGTCTGATCGCGGTTGCCCAACCACGCCAATGAATATGAACGGTTATGGCTCGCATACTTATAGTTTTATCAATGCTGAGAATGAGCGTTTCTGGGTCAAATTCCACTTCAAAACGCGTCAAGGTCACACATTCTACACCAATGCAGAAGCATCTGAGAAAATTGGCCAAACGCGTGAAGGTTATCAAGAAGCACTATTTGGCGGCATCGAAAACGGAAACTTCCCACAGTGGGAAGTTAAAGTTCAAATCATGCCGGAATCTGATGTTGGAAAAACATGGTACAACCCATTCGACCTTACAAAGGTTTGGCCACATGGTGATTACCCACTTATTGATGTCGGTATAATGGAGCTAAACAGGAATGCAGATAACTATTTTGCAGAAATAGAAAATGCAGCCTTTAGCCCATCCAATATTATTCCAGGTGTTGGGTTCTCTCCAGACAAAGTGTTGCAGGCTCGTTTGTTCTCATATGCAGATGCTCACCGTTATCGCCTTGGTACGCACTATGAAAGCTTGCCAATTAACCAACCCAAATGCCCAGTTCACCATTATCACAAAGATGGTACAATGAATTATCACGGTCCTAAAACTGGCAATGTTGATGCGTATTATGAGCCAAACTCTGTGTCTGGGTCCGCAAAAGAAGCGCCTAGCTTTGCAGAACCGCCGCTAAAATTGAGTGGTGATGCAGATCGCTATAATCACCGTGACGGTAATGACGATTATCGCCAAGTCAAAGATTTGTTTGATTTGTTTGACGATGGACAAAAACACCGCCTCTTTAGTAATATTGCTGATGCGATGGAAGGTGTTCCAGCTGAAATCATTGAACGTCAAATGGTGCACTTTGGGCGTGTAGATGCAGCTTATGAGGCAGGTGTACGCGCAGCAATTGCTGCGAAGTAAGATTTGTTTCAAATCACACAAAATGAAAAGGACTGGCGGTGTTGTCAGTCCTTTTTGTGGCAGTTATTTGGCCTCAAATTTTGTTTCTTGAATTTCTATAGGGCCGACGATTGGCTTGCCAACGAGCGCATCCGTTGGCTCATTAAAACAATCTCCACGAAGGGCCACCCAGCCTGATGGGAAAGCGGTTTCTGTGAAAATGAGCTTTAAACGACCCCAACTTTGGTATGTGTCTCCATTTTCATCGACGATGCCCACTTCACATGCTGTGCTTGCGCCTGCGATTGGCTCAACCCAATATCCCTCAAAGGGTTGATCGCGATTGTCGTAGTTTCCAGCTAAGTCTTTGATGTAAGCAATCCCGAATACATTTTCACGCATGGTTGGGAAATGGAGAACAGCGTATTCGTTCAATTCATCTGCATAAATGACTTTACCGATTTCGGTCTGCCAAACTTCATCTGCGTTTGCTGCGGCAAAAAAAGTTGTACTAAGTGCGATTGCACTTATTGCGAGCCATCTTTGAAATTTCATGTTCTGTCCCTCATTGTTAGTATTACCCTAAAGTAGAGTAGACGCCTGAATTGAGGAAAAAGAAAGACAGAGTTGTATACTGCTGAATTTAAAAAAGAAGTCAGGAAAGGCTAAAAGCATCTCCTGACTTTTGGAATAATAGTCTGTCTAATCAAAAAGTGGGATAACTATGCCACTAAATTAATATAAGATGTCGCACTTGAGGTATTTTGGGCTTGTCCCCGAGAGCCATATCCAGAAGCGATACCGCTTTCACCTAAGATTGATTTAAGGAAGTCCATAGTCTCGTTGCCGTTTCCATCACCTTTAGGTGGTGGTGGACCTTGATTGCCCTTAGATTCCATCAATGCAGAAAGGGCTTCGTGATCTACTTCGCCATTGGAGCTTACAATGTTTGCTGCATCTTCACCGAAACGTTCAGTTAGTTTGGTCTGCATGTCTTCTGAAGCAGATTTTGTGAGAAGGTCTGTAAGCGCCTCGAAGTCGACTTCACCGTCTTCGCTGACAATGCCGTCGGCGTCGGTTTCAAATTGGCTGGTAAGCTGGGCGGAAAGTTCTTCGGTATCGATTTCGCCGCTTTCAATGCTATCTTGAAGGAGGCTTACGCTTTCTTCAACTGCTTCTGCTGGCGGAGGGGGAGGTGGAGGTCTGTTTCCAGAAACGGAAGACATACCGGACATGCCCGTCATGGACATGGAAGACGTAAGACTGCTGATCACAAGGTTTATCCTATTCGTTGTGATGCGAGCACGCGATATTTTATGTGTATTCTCGGCGCAATATTTTATTGAGTTGCTAAAAAGCAGCTCGTTATGAGCACCATCACTTTATTTTTGCGGGCCTACATTGGGGAGGCGCGACCTTTTGAGCACGTTTTGTTTAGCGTGAATTGGTTGATGGAGTTTTAATCCACCCCCGAATGGGGATTTATTTTTTTTCGACGGATTTTGGTGTGTCGCGCGTTCAAAAGTATAGAAAACGCTGTTGATGCATTTAGTTTCGGCTACGCCCTTTTGAGCAATTGAGCGGTGTTGGCGGCGTTTTCGCTATATTTGCCTTAGTATTAAAGCCCGTCTTCATTCGGAGGAGTGGGCTGTAGGTCTGTAAAGTCAAAGATGGACTTATCTGCGAGGTGACTGGGGCGCACGTTTTTGAGGGCGCGAAACATGGTTTGGCGGCGGCCAGGAGATTTTTGTTCCCAATCGTTTAACATTTGCTTCATGGCGTTGCGCTGCAAGCCTTCTTGCGTGCCGCACAAATTACACGGGATAATCGGGAATTGCATCGCTTTAGAAAAACGTTCGATGTCATTTTCAGCGCAATGTAATAACGGGCGGTGAACTTTGATGTCGCCTTCATCATTGAGAAGTGTTGGCGGCATGGCGGCGAGGCGTCCGCCGTGGAACATATTCATCATGAAGGTTTCAAGTGCATCATCGCGGTGGTGGCCTAGTACAATCGCATCACAGCCTTCTTCACGGGCAGCATTATATAAAATGCCACGACGCAGGCGCGAACACAAAGCACAATATGTGGCTTTGGCGGGTGTTTTCTCTTTGACGATAGAATAAGTGTCTTCAGTGATGATGCGATAATCTACGCCGATACTTTCAAGATAATCGGGGAGGATGTGTTTGGGGAACCCGGGCTGGCCTTGATCTAGATTTACAAAGAGCAAGTCGACGGGCAATGCGCCTTGCCACTTTAGGTCAAGCAAAGCTGCCATGAGCGTGTAGCTATCTTTTCCACCAGACAGACAGACCATCCATTTATAGGGCTTTTCGCGAGTGCGTGCGTCGTTTGGAATGAGCGCAAATTCGTCGATCACTTCTTTGGTTTGGCGCACTATGGCTTTACGCGTTTTCTTGAAGGTGACGGATTTGGGTGTATTGGCAAAGATTGGATGATACGGCTCGAAAATATCGCAAGTGTGATCATCAGCAACTGCATCGAATTCAGGCGCATTAGACTCCGGTTCAGCTTTAGAAGCTGACCGTGAATGGGAGATGTTTAAGGTGTGCTCGTTCATAGCCCCAGCGATATCGGTTTATATGGATAGAGCAAGTCTAAAATGAATGCTGAGTCGTATTTTATAATGTTACGGGCTTAGGTTTTTACACCATTTAGGGGAGTTCTCTCGCTTTTTCGCTATGTATTTCTGCATTTAAGTGAGGCTGTTATGCGTATATGACATGCAAAAACGACATATTAGTGCTTAAAAATGCCAGTGTATCGTCAATGTATAGACTTTTCTTTTTAATAAAATCAACATGTTAAATGGTTATTGCATGATTTTCTATAATCTGTGTAGTGACAAACATGACAGGTTATGTCATAAAAGTGTCATGAAACACGCATCAATCATTCTGTGCGTGTTAGCTGCAAGCGTTATGCCTGTCGCTAATGCGCAAATTGCTGGAGACACACCAGCTCGGGCGTTTGAAATTAAAGTAGAAGGCGCTGTAGCTCCTTCGGGCTTGCACCAACTCACGTATCCGTATTTATCGGGTGTTAAGAGTCGTGCTGGTTCATGTGACTTGTCCGTGAAAGTGGACAGTAACGGAAACATCGGCGCAGTGAGCGTTGAATCTTGTTCATCTGAAGATTTTGCCGCTGAGGCGAGCAAACTTGTTGCACAAGATGATACTGTAGCAGTTGCGCAAGTGCACCCGCTTCATATCGAATGGACTATGGACAATTAATTCAATAAATTTGAGTTCGGCTCGATAATAAGGACAATCATAAAAGAGCCACCTAAAAATTACACCTGATTTGTCTCCCCCAACCCAGACATATCGTGGTGTGAAGCAGCGATGGAGCGATGCACGACAATAGACGTGCGTCGCTTCATTGTGTTTGGGGTGTATTTTGGCGGTTAAGGGTTTTTAATTGCTATATTCTTGTTAAAGATATGCGCATGCTCGTATCGACTCTACAAAAGAGACGAGGGCTTTAACGGGGAAATAATATGCTGCGCACGATTATCGGCAAGCTCGCCATCAGCACACTTGCAGGTTTGACCTGTGTTGCGTGTGCGACGGCTCAATCTGAGCAAACGCCACCTAAACCATTTAAAATACCAGCTGAGACATCCGCAACCGCACAGGCATTAGCCCAAAGTGCGCTGGAAAGCGATTTAGCGTTTGAAATTATCGAAGATCTGACGACATCTGTTGGGCCGCGTCTCGCTGGGACACCTCAAGAAGCGCGTGCACGAGAATGGGCTATGGTCAAATTTAAGGACCTGAACTTCCAAAATGCATGGACGGAAGAATTTGAGCTGGATCTGTGGACACGCGGACGTTCAGTGTATGAAGAAGTTGCACTCACAGCACCATACCCTCAACCACTATATGCAATTTCATTGGGCGGCGGCGGCGCAACACCTGAAGACGGGCTAGAAGCAAAAGTCGCGTATTATGACAGTTATGACGCCTTAAAGGCTGATGAAGGTGCTGACCTGAAAGGAAAAATTGTTTTCGTGGGTGATCGAATGACATCTTCGCAAACAGGGGAAAGCTATGGTTGGGCTAATCGAAAACGTCGTGATGCATGGATAATGGCGGAAGATCGCGGTGCTGTGGCATTGTTTATCCGTTCTGTCGGGACATCTAATAATCGTTTTGCGCACACAGGAATGATGAGTTTTCCTGATGATCGTCGTCCTAAAATTCCAGCGCTTTCAGTGTCGAATCCAGACGCGGACCAGATTGAACGTATCGCGCGCTCTGGTGAGACTATGAGTATCCGCTTGAAGACCTTTGCTGGCTGGCAGGGTAAGTCGATGTCGGGGAATGTTATTGCCGAGATAAAGGGGCGTGAGCTCCCTGATGAAATCGTGGTGATAGGTGGTCATCTTGATAGTTGGGATACGGGCACAGGTGCATTGGATGATGGTGCTGGAATTGGTATCTCCATGGCAGCAGCGAAATTAATTGCTGATCTTCCAAAAGCTCCTCGCCGTACAATTCGCGTTGTATTGTTTGGAGCTGAAGAGGTAGGTCTTCTTGGGGCGCGTGCCTATCTAGCAGAGCGTATCGAAGATGAGACTGTTGAAAATCATGTCATGGGATCGGAGTCAGACTTTGGTGCGCGCCCGATTTGGCGTTTCGGGTCAAATGTGGGGCCGGATGCCGTACCTGCTATGGATGCGATTGCACGAGAAATGGCATTTTTAGGTATCATTCGTGGCAATAATAAAAGCGGCGGCGGACCTGATATGACTCCGATGATGATGGCAGGAATGCCGGTGGCAAGCCTTGATCAGAACGGGGCGGATTATTTTGAATTCCACCACACACCAAATGATACGTTGGATAAAATTGACCCCAAGGAACTACAGCAAAATGTAGCAGCATGGACGATATTTACGTATCTAGCAGCTGAATTGGATGTGGATTTTCGCGCTGGGAGTGGTGACAGCGAATAGAGTTTAATTGTGAACTAGAAAATGAAAGCGGCGCTTGGTGTAAAATTAAGCGCCGCTTTTTTGGGTATTAGCAAATGGCTTTGAGTAGCTGGTTTAAACGATTATATCGTGCTGGCAGCTGCCTGTTGCGTAGTTTTACAGCATAGAGTGTTTCTTCCACCGCTTTGGTAGGCTTAAGTACATGCACCAAGTTTTTGTGAGGAAAGCTATCGAGTGCACTGCGTGGTAGAACGGTAAATCCTATGCCTTTTGATATAGGTAAAAGAATTTGGCTAAGTTGATTTACATAGCCTGACTTGGGCATGCTCTCAGTCTTTAATTTTTTCAAATTTGGATCGCCGCATAGATCAAAATATAGGTTGATATAATGTGCAGCATCAGGATGTTGAATAAGGCCAAGGGATTGTATGCTGGCAGCAATGCCATCTTTGAGTTTAGCGCTTTGGGGAAGAATGAGACATAATTCTTCGGTGCCAACGGGGGTGATATCAAGTTGGTTTTGAGTTGGGTGTTGAGTCACAACTCCTAAATCAGTTTTACCGTCCAAAACATCCGACAAAATTTTGCGGTTTGGCGCAACTTCCACCTCAAAAATGAGTTTTGGGTGTACTTTTTGAATTTCGAGGAGGGCGGGATATAACTTTAAAGCAAATGAACCAGAGCAAGCCAGCTTGCATATACCTTCATCGGGATTGTCAAAATTTAGTGCTTCTAAAAGCTTCGTTTCATTGGTTTGGAGTTGACTTGCGTATTCAAGGATTTGCCGCCCTTGCTCTGTTAATTCCAAACGTTTGTTGTCGCGCTTGAGTAAGGTGTGGCCACAAGTTTCTTCAAGCTTTTTGATATGCTGACTGACACCTGGTTGAGTCATGTTCAATTTTTCAGCCGTCAGAGTGAAGTGACCGACTTCCATAAGTGTCTTGAAGGTGTTGAGCCAAATTGGATTGAGCATTTTTTTATTTGCCATAAATTTAAATTATCAAAATAAGAATAATAGATAATTTTTTAAAATGCAATTGATGCTCTAGTTTGAAGGTGAGAGTTGGAGAGCCAGCTCATAAACTTCACAAAGGCAGATGCTATGTTTCCTCAAAATAACACAACATACCCTCGATCATTTTCACATATTGGAATTTCGGTGCCGAACTTGGAGGCAGCCGTGAAATTTTATACAGCAGTGCTGGGCTGGTATCTAATTATGCAACCAACACAAATCGTTGAAGATGATTCCGCAATTGGCGAAATGTGTACTGACGTGTTTGGAAAAGGCTGGGAAAGGTTCCGGATCGCGCACTTGTCAACAGGGGACAGAATTGGTGTCGAATTGTTTGAATTTAAGAACCAAGAAAACCCAGAAGACAATTTTGAATACTGGAAAACGGGAATATTTCATTTCTGCGTTCAAGACCCTGATGTTGAAGGACTCGCGGAGAAAATCGTTGCAGCAGGTGGTAAAAGACGCATGAAAGCGCCGCGCTATTATTATCCCGGTGAAAAGCCATACCGTATGATTTATATGGAAGACCCGTTTGGCAATATCTTGGAAATTTATAGCCACAGTTACGAACTACACTATGCGGCCGGCGCGTACGCTTAAAAGGTGAGAAAAAAGTTGAGAAAGCGCCGCTTAGTGTAAAACCGAGCGCCGCTTTTCTTGTGCTTGGGGATGTCATTGAGGCTCAAAACCAAGAATTGAACAGTTCACTTGATTAATTGCTCAATAAATGCGGAACATGATCGTTAGATTTGCTGCTTGGATGAACCAGTTCTGCTTTTCACTGAAGTTGAGACATCTGTGTTCTGCGTTTTCCTTAGATTTTGGCCATAGGATTTGGGTGTGACATTCAGTGTATATGAAATGATTTCTTTAGGTGCCTATTTCGTCTTGATGATGGCGATCGGGTATTATGCGTACCAGAAATCGACCAGCAACATATCTGAATATATGCTAGGGGGACGCCGGCTTCACCCAGCTGTTGGAGCCTTATCTGCTGGTGCTTCTGATATGAGTGGCTGGATGTTGATGGGGTTACCCGGCGCTGTTTATTTATCGGGTGTGAGTGAAGCATGGATTGCGGTAGGCCTCACTATTGGGGCCTATTTGAACTACAGGTTCGTTGCTCCTCGGCTTCGCGTTTATACAGAGCTTGCTAAGGATTCTATTACACTACCCGATTTCTTTGAAAATAGGTTTGAGGACTCCAGTCATGCGTTGCGCCTTATCTCTGCGCTTGTGATTATTGTGTTTTTTACGCTCTACACGTCTGCGGGTATCGTTGCTGGAGGGAAGCTGTTTGAAGCTAGTTTTGGGATGGATTATCAGCTGGGGTTGTTTGTAACTGCGGGTGTTGTCCTAGCTTATACGGTGATTGGTGGCTTTTTAGCTGTGAGCCTCACAGACTTTGTTCAAGGCTGTATAATGTTCATCGCGCTTGTGCTTGTGCCTATCGTAGCGTTTGGGGTTGTCGGCGGGTTAGAGGGGATGGAATCGCACATCGCGGACGCTGGCGCGCGTACAACCGGAATGGTTGACTATTTTAGCTGGACAAAGGGTGTGTCTCTAATGGGCGTTATTTCTCTATTGGCATGGGGACTGGGATATTTTGGTCAGCCACATATCATTGTACGTTTTATGGCTATCCGGTCGTTAAAAGATATTGCTATTTCGCGATATATTGGAATGTCTTGGATGATTGTAACTGTGACGGGCGCTGTGATTGTGGGAATGGTGGGGCTGGCCTATGTTCAAAAAAGCGGTCTGCAGGCGACGTTCTCTGATCCTGAAACAATCTTTATTCTATTGTCGCAAACGCTCTTTCATCCGTTGATTTCTGGATTTCTCTTGGCGGCTATATTAGCAGCAATTATGAGCACGATTTCTTCACAGTTACTGGTCTCTTCAAGTTCTCTAACGGAAGATATTTATAAGACATTCTTTAAACGCCATGCGGCGCAGTCAGAGCTTGTGCTTGTTGGACGTATCGCGACGGTGCTTGTGTGTGGCGTAGCTATAGCTTTGGCCTTTGACCGCTCGAGCAGTATTTTATCGCTTGTTGGGAATGCTTGGGCAGGATTTGGCGCAGCATTTGGCCCGATAATCTTACTGTCCCTTTATTGGCGCAATTTCACACGCAATGGTGCATTGGCTGGTATGATTGCAGGCGCTTTGACCGTACTATTTTGGTTGTTTGCGCCGATCAAGATTGATGGGCAGGCTTTGTCTTCAATAGTATATGAAATTATTCCTGGCTTTGTGATTTCAACCATTGTGGCGGTAGGGGTGAGCCTTGGTTCGCAGCGGGGGAATGAGACGGATGGAGAGTTTGAGGCAATGGAAAAAGAGATGAAAACGCTGCCCAAATATTTTCTATAAGCCCCCCAAGGGAGGCAACTTGCAATGCGCGGTGTCATTTTTTAGCTTGGGAAAGCTACCCTGGTGGCCCAGCTACAAAGCTTTCGACGAGGGAGCCTGCGAGGAGACGCCAGCCATCAACCAGTACGAAGAAAATAAGCTTGAAAGGCATAGAGATAGTTACAGGCGGCAGCATCATCATACCCATGCTCATGAGGATAGACGCGACCACAAGGTCGATGACGAGGAAGGGCAGGAAGATCATAAAGCCAATCTCAAAGGCGCGTTTGAGTTCAGAGATCATGAAGGCTGGTGCTAACACTTGAAAGGGGGCAGCTTCTGCGCTTTCAAGTGTATCTATCTTTGCCATGCCCATGAAGAGGGCGAGGTCATCTTCCTGTACGTGCTTGGCCATAAACGCTTTTACTGGAGCTGCCGCACGTGGGAGGGCGTCTTCTAGCTCAATGGATTCAGCCATAAAAGGTTCGATACCATCTTTGTAGGCAGCTTCAAATGTTGGAGCCATGACGAAAGCAGTGAGGAAGAGTGAGAGTGAAATAATGACGGCGTTGGGAGGGCTTTGCTGTAATCCCATGGCGGTTCTTAAGAGCGACATCACCACAACAATACGCACGAAACTTGTCGTCATAACTAGTATGGATGGGGCAAGCGAGAGGATGGTGATGACACCTAGCATCTCTACAACACCGCGTGTGAGACCTTGTCCGGTGCCTAAATCAAATGAAAATTCTTGTGCAATACCTGCTGGGGCAAGCATCAATGTTCCAAACAATAGCAGGGAAACACGCGCGAAGGTTTTTGCAAGGCGATGTGGGACGCGCATTATGATTTGTCCTGCTTGTTGCCGATATTGATATTGAGCTTTGGAAGGGCGGATAAAATTTGCTTGCGTAAAGTGGGCGGTGGTTCTGTTGGAGAGGCAGTAGACGTTTGCAGGGGAAGAGGCGTTTCTTGAGGGGATGGAGCATCACGGCTGGCGATAAGACATTGGTCTGTTTGGCTAAGGCACAGTAAATGCTCTTTATTATCCCAATGTACGACTGCTAATTTGCGTCGCGAATCCATGCCTCGCCACTCAACAATCCGCAGATCAGAACGAGAATTTGATACATTTGCGCGAGAATTAGCATAGCGACGGCCAAGCCACCCCATGCCTAAAATGAGGGACAACACAAAGATAAGCGCAGCAGTCGCTTTTATAAGTTCTTCCATGATCGGCCCCGTCAAATTTGCCAATTGCATTCTGCTTTTGGCACGATGTTTAGATTAGTTTCAAACGGTTTTGTTAACTTTTCGGTGGTCTTAGTAAATGAGTCGTTAACACGTCTGCACAGAATTTTAAAAACTCCTTAACCTAAAGGGTGTTTCCTGCCGTGTAGAGGGCTGTTTTTGCCGAGTGATTTGTTTTCGGTAGGAGTTGTAGGCTCATAACAAGTGAATGGAGATCGCACGTGACGGGGCCGGCAGATATACCACTTTTTGGAATGATGAAAGCCCGCATGGACATGCTGGGTGAGCGTCAGAAGGTATTGTCAACGAACGTCTCCAACGTGTCTACGCCCGGATATACACCGTCTGATGTGGATATGCAGGCCTTCAGCGCAGCGCTTGCTAAGGGGCAGGTAGGTGGACGCTCAGGCTCTGCTGGTGGTGTGGGTATGGCGACCACCCAGCCTGGTCATATCGCGGGTGCCAGCCGCGCACCGCTTGTTGCCGGAATGCACATAAAAGATGCCCCAGATTCTGAAACCACCCTCGATGGCAACTCTGTTGTGGTCGAAGATCAGATGATGAAGATTGCGGAAAACCGCATGGAGTTTGAAACAATTGTTGGTCTTTACAATAAGAGCCTGTCGTTAATGCGATTGGCTGCGAAGACACCGCAATAAGGAAGAGGAATTAAGTCATGTCTAGCGATCTAATGTCTGCAATGTCTTCAGCCGCTTCAGGTTTGCGTGCGCAAACTGTGCGTATTCGTGTGTCTGCTGAAAACCTGGCCAACGCAAATTCTACGGGGGATAAGCCGGGTGCAGATCCTTATCAACGTAAGGTGCCGGTGTTTAAAAATTATCTGGATCGTGAGACCGGCGCGGAACGCGTGAAA
The DNA here is from genome assembly GCA_964351655.1 of uncultured Hyphomonadaceae bacterium. Classification (GTDB taxonomy): domain Bacteria; phylum Pseudomonadota; class Alphaproteobacteria; order Caulobacterales; family Hyphomonadaceae; genus Hirschia. The sequence goes on from CAYGPD010000005.1 coordinate 127,133, forward strand.
GTGTCTGGCGTGCGTGCTGATACCGCACCGTTCACATTGAAATTTGACCCGACACATCCGGCAGCGGATGAGAGCGGTATGGTAAAATTATCCAACGTTTCCTCTCTCGTGGAGATGACAGATATGCGCGAGGCGCAGCGCGCCTATGAGGCAAATTTGAACGTTGTAGAAGCGAGCCGTTCTATGCTGCTGGCTGCCGTTGATATTTTGAAGCGTTAAGGTAGGGGTTGAATATGGAAATTGGATCAGCAGCCGCTAGCGCCTATATGAAAGCTGCACAATCTGCGGTGAAAGTTGAAGGCGGCGCAGATGAGATGAGTGGCATATCAGGACAGCCTTTTGGGCAGTTCCTTGATGCAGCTATTTCAAAAACAACAAGTGCCGCAGGCCAAGCTGAAAATGCGATTGCATCTGCGACCATGGGCAATGCTGACCTTGTGGATGTGGTGACAGCTGTGGCTGCCGCCGAAGCGACATTGGAAACAGTGGTGGCCGTACGTGATCAGGTGATCAAAGCGTATCAAGAAGTTATGCGTATGCCGATTTAGATAGGTCTTAAAATGATCAGGTGTGGGATGAGATTAATTGGTCTGGCTGCATGTGGTTTATTGTTCGGTGAAGGTGCTTTTGCACATGGTGGTGGTTTGAATGCGCAGGGGTGTCATAACGAGCGAAAGACAGGTGGCTATCATTGCCATCGCTCCAGCTATACGCCGTCTGCTTCTGTAGTATCTAAAAATTCTTATAACGCGGGTGCGGCATTGTTGAATAATCAACAAAATGAAAATAGCGTTCAGGCTGTGCCGAATCCAACAAATACTACCAATTTCGTCAATTCTCTTGGAGGTAATATTCAAGATGACAATGTATTTGCGGCTCAAGTGGTCTTGAAGAAAAATGGCTGTTATTCTGGTAGTTTAGATGGTGTCTTGGGAGCTGAAACTATCTATGCGATAAAACTATTTCAAGCTAATTTAGGTAAGCAAATAACGGGTGAATTGAGCGAAAACGTGCGGTCTGAAATCCAAAGTTATCATGGACAAAACTCTGTATGTAATTGATCCGTTAAATGACCTCAATACCTATTCTTTCAGATCTAGCCCGAGCCTGCGTGCTTTGCCAAAACCTTCCGCTTGGGCCTAAGCCTTTGTTTAAGGTCGATGAGCAAGTAAAAATTCTGATTGTGGGGCAGGCACCAGGACGTAAGACACATGAAGCGGGTAGGCCATTTTTAGACGCGTCAGGTGTGCGCCTGCGTGAATGGTTGGGCGTAAGTGATGATGTTTTCTATAATGATCCTCGTATTGGCATTTTGCCGATGGGGTTTTGTTTTCCCGGAACAGGCAAAGGCGGGGATTTGCCACCGCGTATTGAATGTGCTCCCGCGTGGCGTCAGCAATTTTTGGATGCAATGCCAAACATAGAGCTGACCTTAATCATAGGCAAATATGCGCGTGATTGGCATTTGCCAGATCGCAAGAATGAAAGCATCACTCAGACAGTATCTGATTGGAAAGCCCTTGCACCTGACATCATTCCTATGCCGCACCCAAGCCCGCGTAATAATCGGTGGTTAAAGCAAAACCCTTGGTTTGAAACGGATGTATTGCCGGAATTAAGGCGAAGGGTTTGCGACCTAATTTGAAGCCGTAGCTGAGGTGATTGAGGTGAGCGTTCCTAGTTCTTCGTGGTTGTTGATCCAATAGCCCAATGCAAATAGTCCGATAAGTAAAACAGCCCAGACGGCTAAGTTTATTCGGCGAGACTTTGTGGCGTTTTTCTTTTGTAGCCAACGACGGGGCTGAACGCCTTTCCATACGAACACGATTTGGGTGGAAAGTAAGACGCAGACGACGTTTAGCAATACCATAATAGCGGCAGCGAGGGCGCTTTTGCCATCACCGGCCCCTAAGTACATTGCAGAAGCGGCGGAAGGCGGCAGCAAAGCTACGGCAACCATAACGCCCACAAGGGCGGATGAAATACCACCAGTCATTGATAGCGCTGCGGCAGCACCAGAGGCGAGCGCCAATGCGATAACTTCTGGTTTGATAATTGTGCGGGCGACAAGTTCTTGGCTTTCCAGATTGACGGGGAAGACTAGAGCTAGAAGAAAGACTGTGCCAAACCCAACGCCGAGCCCGCAGGTGGCTGTCTTAGCGGTGTTGAGCATTAAAGAGGTGGAGCCAAGCGCGGAGGCAAGGCTAAAGCCCAAAATGGGGCCGAGCAAAGGTGCGATTACCATTGCACCTATGACTACAGCGACATTATTCTCGTTTAATCCTATGGCTGCCACGATGGCAGACAATACCGTGAGTACGACAAAATCAATGGTGAGTTTGCTGCCGCCCATGACTTCTTCTACCAAGGCTTCACGCATGGCTTGTTTGGGATTTTCTTTCTCTTTGTCCTCTGTGTCTGTTTTTGAAACTTCATTACGTGGCAATGTTGCTTCAACATCCATGAGGGTGAGGCGCCACTGGTCCTTTTTTGAGAACATATCTTGCGCCGCATCCATCAAGGATTGACCTTCACCATCTTCCAGCAGGACGTGAACTGTCTGTCGGTTTTCATCAGGCTCTGTATCGCACGACCAATCAATTGGGTTGGCATTTTTGACCGCAGTTTCAACACGTTTCTGATAGGAGGTAGGATAGGTAAGCTTGATGTTTTTCATGGAAAATATGCGCCGTATGTATTGAGACTTGAGTCTCACGGAGCATTGTTGATTGTGATCAGGAGGTCAATTGTAGGGGGGGGTGAAATGATGGTTTGCGCTCGTTTTACACATGCTTCATGTGTTGGGGATGATGCCAGCGCGATGCGCATTGTAGCCATTGGGGGCGTTGGATGGTTCTTTTTACGTGACCTTATAGAACGCAAGACAAATGTAAATTTTTGGGGAGTCTTTTTAGGTAGCGATAGGTGGAAATCGGGTGCGAGCAGAACCTACGGGATGAGCGTAGGTTCCGTCGAAAAGGTGTTATGCCTAGAAAATCATAATTTCTGGGATCGCAATAACGCATTTCCCGCCCCAAGTGTAGAGTTGGGCGAGGGCATTGGAGATTTCCTCTTTTAAGTTCCAAGGCAAGATGAGAACATAATCGGGGCGTGCTGATAAAATCATGGCTGATGACACAATGGGAATATGGCTGCCCGGCATACGTTTGTTTTGCTTGGCTACCGCATTATCAACAGCAAACTGAACGAGATCGGGGCGTACTCCTGCAAAGTTCATGAATGTGTTGCCTTTAGCAGCTGCGCCATAGGCGGCAACTTTCTTTCCGTCTTCTTTTGCTTTGATCAAAAATTTCAGCAGCTCATTTTTTACTTTTTCTGCTTTATCTTGAAAATCAGCATAGCCCGTCAAGTTATCGAGGTTTGCTGCACGTTCTTTTGCAATAAGGTTTGCGACAGCTTTTGTTACAGGGCGAGTGCCAGTGTCGCTACGTTGTGCGAGAACGCGCAATGAGCCGCCATGTGTTGGCCATTCCTGAACGTCGAAGACTTGAAGCCCGTTGGCGGCAAATATGCGCTGAACGGCGATCAATGAGAGGTAGGAATAATGCTCGTGATAGATCGTATCAAATTGAAGCTTGTTGATGAGGTTTAGAAGGTGAGGAAACTCAAAAGTGGCAACACCATCTTTTTTTAGAACTATGGAAAATCCACGTACAAAATCATTTATATCAGGTACGTGCGCAAGCACATTATTAGCTGCAGTTAGGTCTGCTGATTTACCTTCACTAACTAACTTTTGCGCATAGTCTGTGCCAAAAAACTCTTCGAATATCTCCAAGCCTTTATCGCGCGCAACAGCTGCTGTGCTGGCGGTGGGCTCAACACCATAGCAGGGAATGTTTGCAGCGAGCGCGTACTGTAGCAGGTAACCATCATTTGCTGCGATTTCACAAATCAAAGAGTTTTCATTTAGATCAAACCTCTGAGCCATATCGTCGACATAACGTTTGGCGTGCTCGCACCAGCTTTTTGAAGTGGCGCTGAAATAAGCATAATCGTTTGAGAAGAAATCTTCCCGTTTTGCGTAGTCTTGGGTTTGGACAAGCCAGCAATTGTGACACACCATAACCTTTAAAGGGTACCATGTTTCTGGGGCGTTATCTCTATCTTGGGGGATGTATGCGTTGGAGGGAGGGGCAAATCCTAGATCACAAAACATGTGTTCTAATTCGGTTTGGCAGTGACGGCACTTCATGAGTGAGCCTCATTTTGATTTAATAAATTAAATCGAAGCGCCTGCCTTATTGAGGGGCTAGAAAGGTGTGCGCGATTGAAACAAACTTGGCGTTTCGATATGACGTTAACTTTAATTCAACTTGGTTATATTTTCAAGAGAATTAAATGTTAAGTTGCGCCTCATGTTAATAAGTCGCACCTTGTATGGTGTGTCTTGTTGATTGATTTAATCTATTGATTTTACTAAATTTTATAATTTTAGGTGGGGTGGTTTGTTTGCAAAAAGTCAACCATATCAATTATGGCTTTGGTAAGGAGTGATAACTCTTGTGCCGTTGTTGAAAAAGACGGTGATAAGTATATCACATTGCCGAGTGGGCGGATGAAAACGCCGT
>CAYGPD010000006.1:0-108078 GCA_964351655.1 uncultured Hyphomonadaceae bacterium
ACAATCAAGTTCTTCTCTGTTGTATCTTCTATATTTTGCTCTGGACGCACAAAGCCCGGATTACGCAATGCTGAGTTTTCTTGAAGCGGAATGCCATTGGGCTGCAAGCCAAAATCATTTGCAGACCTTCTAAAATTTGTAAGCGTCAGCGTGTCTGGGTCATAGATGTTTGAAAACCCTTCTTGGAATGACCCATTGGGGCGGACAGCAAATTGATAAATGTCGCGTTTGCGCTGTAGTTCTGAATACGTCGCATCGAAAAGTATCTCAGTAGTATCCGTTGGCTTCCACTGGATTGTACCCGTTGCACTATCGCGTTTTGTATCAAAATACACTTGTTCATATTCAACTTCAAAAGGAACGTGAACGCGTACGCCCTGCTCTAACTCACCCGTTTTTCCATTCGTAAATCCGCCTGGAATTTCTGTTGGGTTTGCAAGACGAGATGGCCCTGTGTAACGTCCACCAGCGGTTTGACCAAAGTAGCGCGGAATACGAAATGTATCTGACCGTCCGCTATTTTTCTCTTGTGTCGCAACTAGAGATACACCCAATGTATCGTCTAGTAATTTTTCAGAGAATGACGCATTAAATCGCGCATCTCCACCTAATATATCATGTAAGCCAAATCCATTATCATCAGAAAACTCATTGTAGCGCCCCTGCACCTCAATAATCCGACGATCTTTACGTACGCCGAGAGGGCGGAAAGATGACAGATTAATCGCTGCCCCTAGACTTCCCTCATCCAAGTCAGCACTTGGCGTTTTTACAATTTCAATGCGAGAGAGTAAGTCTGAAGAGAAGTTACTAAAATCCACGGCTTGGTTGGCTGTTCCCGCAGCCACATCACCGGATGTACTTGTAACTGTCACCCCATTGATTGACACATTGTTTAGATTGCCACTCGTGCCTCGAACAGTAACCGTACTACCTTCACCCTGCTCGCGTTCAATGGCGATACCCGTGATACGCTGAAGCGCATCCGCGATATTAGCATCCGCTGATTTACCGATATCTTCCGCGTTTATACCGTCCGTAACATTCCCAGAATTACGCTTTGCATTCAATGCACTTGTAAGAGATTGACGAAAACCAGTCACAACAATCGTGTCGAGTTTCTTGGTTTCTTCACCCTCGATAGAGGCGTCCGTTGCATTGTTTGTCGCAATTGTTTCTGCCTCTTGAGCAAATGAAACTTGCCCAATCGATAATAAACCAACAACAGATACAGCCCCTAAAAGTGACTGGTAATAGCTTGTTTTTCTGCGTGAGTTACGCATGAGTATCCTCCCTAATTCGTTTCTAGCTTCTTTTTTCGAGCCTTAACGAACATGTCCAAAAAAACGCGTTTGAAGGTTAGATCCCACCACTAAAGATTAGTGATACACCCTACAAAGCGCACTCCAATTCAACCGCTATTCCCATTTGAGATAGCGACCAAAACCCGTCCTAAATTTTTAAAAAAGTGTGTATGCTTCCGTCATCAACCAGCGCAAAATCTGGCGACTTAAAACTCGTGTCATAAAAATGCTCACCCTCCCAAGAGATCACATAGATATGATGTTTGTATTTATAATAACTTATCAAACTGAGCAAGAAAAATATTTGCCGCACCCAAAAGTTGTAAATTTAGTTGAGCTTTGTCTATCTAAAAACGCACGCAATTTTAGACCCTGGCTTCATATGTTTTATTAAAAACACAACGCCCTTAGGAATGAATTCGGCAGCTTTCCAAACCTATAAAGAGACCATGGAAACGCATTCATATCTGGCTACATAATCACCCGTTCAATGCGGATAATTGTACGCATTCTCGCCGATAGCTTTCAGGTCTCGAATGAAGACATCACGCTTTACTTCAAACATGAGCCCTTACCCAACCTAAATGATGCAAACTCAAAGTAAGAGTTTCACCTTTTCCGACTGCAAAATCTTGGCTCAATTAGAATTCAGCCAGCGAGCCATAATTAACGGGCCGTTTTTTCTTCTCACTTTTTTGTGAATTGTTCACAATCTACTAGACGCGCAACATGTTTACGTTTACATTACGGGAAATTCACAAATCATAAGTGGATGGGGAGAAAATAGTGATCAAACGTCCTTTATTAATAATATGGGGTGCGGCAGCATTTAGTATTATATGTCTACTCGGCTTTGCAGGGCTTAACCCTGTCAATGGTCAAGAGGGCAATGGCTTCCCACGTTTCCTTGGACGTTTTCATCCGCTCGTTTTGCACTTCCCCGTCGCCTGTCTCATCCTTGCGGCTATTTTTGAAGCGGCCAAAGCCCATCCACTTACAAGACCTTTTTCCAAACTATCCGGGCCGATAATTATTATCGCTGCACTTACGGCATTGGTCACAGTCGCAATGGGGCTTATGCTGGCAGCTAATGAAGGGCACGCTGGCGCATTAGTTGAACGCCATCGGCTCCGCGGACTTTCAGTCGCTATACTCGCAGTTTTCTCAGCTGCTATTTATCTTTCAACTCTATTCTCAAACCACAAGAAACTCATCTACGGATATTGGGGGAGCCTCGGTGCCGCAATCGCCATGATGGGGCTTACTGCACATGATGGCGGATCCCTCGTTCATGGCCCAAGATACCTTGCTGAGTATGCACCTTGGGGCCTTGATAAACTTCTTGAAACCCACACACCAAACAACAATAAAACAGAGGCAACGCAGGTCGTCTCCACACAAGCATCAGAGGGACAGCAGCTACGCATCTCACAAGCATCTCTCACCCAATATGAGGAAGATGTTCGACCTTTCTTTGATGGATATTGCTCTCGCTGTCATGGCGAAGGAAAGCAAGAAGCTGGCGTACGAATTGATAAACTAGATCCAACAATGATGAGCCCGAATGCGCCCTATCATTGGAGCAAAGTCATGAATGTGCTGGATGCCCATCGCATGCCACCAATAGAGGCCAAACAACCCTCAAAAGCTGTACGTGAAGAAGTGCGCTCATGGATTCAGACCTCGTTGAAAGAAGAAGCTTCTGCTCGTCGCGCAGAGCGTGTGAATGCACCGCTTCGCCGTCTAACAAAACGAGAGTACGAGCACACGCTTCAAGACCTTTTCAAAGTAGACACATCATTCACATCTCGTCTGCCTGCTGATCCTAAATCAGAAAAAGGTTATGATACGAATCCAGAACTCCTCCTCGTATCCATGTCTGATATGCGTCTTTATCATGACATTGCACGTTCAGCTGTAGAGCGACACTTGCATTTCGGGGTACGCAATACCGAACAAGATCAATATCTTATCGAAATGGAAGATGTGTATCATTATGGTCGTCTGGAAGCTGAAAAGATTTCATATGACCTCGCCCCAGCTCCCATGTCAGCCACAGAATTTGCTGCTAAGATGCAAGCACGCAAAAAAGCAAAACCAGTCTACCGTGATAGGAAATACGGCCCCCTCCCTTACGGCCACATTCCGACCGGAGTCGTACCTGGTGTCGGTGAAGGCCGCGGCTTTGCGCGTCTGCATGAGCAGTTCATGCTCATAAAAACACAACGTACAACGGGCGAAGTTACCGTTCGTATTCATGCGGCTATGTTACCGGGGAAAAACGGTGACACAAGCAAACCGCGTCTACGCTTAGAAGCGGGCTGGCGCAACGAGCAAAGCCTTCGTGTTGAAAATGTTGGCGAAATCGACATTTCTGCGAGCAAAGACTCTCCAGAAGTAGCCGAGTTCACTTTCAACCTTGAACAAGTCCTTCCTCCGACTTCCGCCCGCGTAGATGAAAAAGATAATACAAACTGGCTATTGCTCGTGATTTCCAATGCAGCTCGACACGAAGGCGGCACTTTGGCGGGTTCAGTCTACGGTCAGGCCGATTTAGCAGTCTCGGTTTTTGACAACCCAGAAGACGCAATCAAACAACAAACAGAGAGCGCTATTGAATATGGCCGCGTTGGTATGGAAATTTGGGAAAAAAACGGCGTTCCATTCCTTCTTCTAGATGCCGTAGAAGTCAGTGTAACCCCGCCTTTAGCTAATGCTGAAACGCCATTTATAATTAATTACCCTCAATCAAATGAACCATTTGAAACGCAACACGCGGAAGAGGAAAAAATAGTACGCGACTTGTTGGAAACAATCATGCCGCGTACGCACCGTCGTCCAGTGTCATCTTCTGAAGTTGATGCGTTTGTTGCACTTTTTTCTAAAATGCGGCGCAACGGCGATGATTTTGAACAAGCAACAAGAGAAACAATCGCAGCACTTCTAATAACGCCATCATTCCTATTTATCGGCTATTCACCCGACATTGGAACAGATACGCCACTCCCTCAAAGCCAAGTTAATTCTCTTCATTTAGCATCGAGACTTTCCTACCTCCTCTGGTCCTCAATGCCCGATGAGCGTCTGATTTCACTCGCTCAATCAGGCAAGCTAGACGACCCACGCATACTATCTGACGAAGTTGACCGTATGATCGCTGATCCGAAATCTCATCGTTTCAGCGAGACATTCGCGAAGCAGTGGCTTCAATTGCGCAAACACGCGGACACAGCCATCTCAACAGAAATTTATCCCGAATACGGCACTGAATTTGGTCAACTTACGCTTATGGAAACAATCGCCACTTTCCAAGACAACTTCCATAATAACCGTGATGCACGAGAATTGTTCGGATCAGAATATATGTTCGTAAATGATCAGCTCGCACGCCACTATGGAATTGAGGGAGATTGGGGTGGAGACCTTCAGAGAATACATGTCGGCCCTTCCCAACAGCGTGCAGGTCTTCTAACCCAAGCGAGCATCCTCACCATGAATTCAAACGGTGAAGACTCTCATCCGATCAAACGCGGTGTCTGGATGCTGGAACGCATACTGGATGATCCACCACCGCCGCCGCCGCCATCCGTGCCTGATCTGGATACAAACAACCCTGAACTCGCAGGCTTGACGCTAAAACAAAAAATCGAACATCACCGTAGCCTAAGCGGGTGTTCGGGGTGTCACGAAAAAATCGACCCGTGGGGCATCGTATTTGAAAATTATGACGCTGTAGGTGCATGGCGTGATACAGCGGGCTTTACCAAGGACAACACACCGCAACCCGTTGATGCATTATCTCTTTTCCCAGATGGAACTGAATTAGCCAGCGCCACTGAGCTTGCTGATTACCTCATGAATGATCGTGAAGATGATGTCATGTTGAGCCTTGTCCATCACATGATGATCTACACACTTGGTCGCGAATTAGATATTCTTGATGAACAAGAAGCCAAAGTTATTTTGCGATCATTCCGCGCTTCCGGTTACCGCCTTTCCCATCTCATCAAAGCCATTGTCCAAAGCGAAGCTTTTGACACGCTAGACCACTCCCCTCAGAAGAAGGAAGTTTTATAATGCGTATGCTTACCCCTCGCCTAGATAGACGCTCTATTTTAAGATCTGCCAGTGCATCATTGTTACTTCCAAGCTTGGCATCTTTAAATTTCGCACAATCCGCCAGCGCCCTCTCACCAGGACAAACAGCAGCAAAAGCTCCCGTAAAACGCTTGTGTACTGTCTTCTTTGGAATGGGTGTCTCCCTCCCGCCAGAAGGCCATGTCTCGCATAAAGACTGGCATTGGTTCCCCCACAAAACAGGTGCCGACTACGTACTCAACAATCCACTCAAACCCTTGAGCGGACTACGCGATCAATTCTCTATTCTGTCAGGACTATCTCACCCCCGCATTCGGACAATGTACTCTCACTCGACGGGCGCATACTTCCTAAGTGGTGCTGACCCTGAATTACCTGCTGGAAACTCTATCTCACTCGATCAAGTTTATGCCCAATATGTTGGAGCAGAAACACGTTATCCATATATCACTTTAGGATCTGAAGGCGGCATCGGAGACTTCCGTCTACCAAACACCCTATCATACAATAGCGCAGGACAGCCCATTCCTTCTATTGGAACGCCACGTGCAGTATTTGATGAGTTATTCGGTGTTCAACAAGGCGACCGCGCTTCAATCAAACGCGCCTATGGGCGAGATCGTAGTATTCTTGATGCTGTTTCAGCCGACCTTAAAACTATAAAACGCGACCTCGCCTATGAAGATAAAGCACGCCTAGAACAATATCTTCACGCTGTGCGTAGCATGGAAGAACGTGTTGAACGCGCCGAAGCATGGCTGGATGTTGAAAAGCCCAAAATGTCAGCCGATAAGTTCAAGCTCGATGTTGACCCTATGCGCGACGGTCCAACAGACTTTATCGACTCTATGTACAACCTCATTCATGCATCGTTTGTGACAGACAGCACTCGCACAGTAAACTACATGAAGGTTAAGGAGTCCGCTGGCGGACTAGCTGCAAAATTCCCAATTGCACTTGGCCTCCCTCATCACCATACACTCTCGCACGAATTCAATTCTGAAGGTGGGTATGAACGTTGGTCTCGCTATGACCAATACCTCACTGAACGATTTGCCGGCTTCCTAAACCAATTGGCAACAACCGACGACCCCCACGGTGAAGGCTCCCTGCTAGACAATACTATCGTTCTATATGGATCTGGTACAAGCAATGTGCATAACACCCGCAACTATCCAATCATTGTAGCAGGTGGAAAAAACCTTGGCCTAAAACACGGTGCATTCCACAACTACCCAGAAAGCGTCCCGTTTTCAAACCTATTGCTAACCCTTGTACAGCAGCTTGGCGCTCCAGTTGAAAACTTCTCCGACAGTACCGGAACAATTTCTGAAATCATTGCATAAGATCAAATAAATGAGAGCAAGGACAGCGCAGTACCTCGCGCTGTCCAAAAGGCTTACTCGCACCCAGCAGGACTCTCAAAACCGCCGAGCTTTAGCGTCCAATCAAATGCGTTCTCAAGCAATTTACGATAATGCGCGTTGTCATACACGTGTTGTGTGTGCCCGATGGCGGAGTACAAAGACCGCCCCTCTCCCACACAACTGCTCCATACCATGGGGTGTTCAATAGGTTCATTCCCCATACTCAGATCCGAGTTTGCGGGGTTAGCTGAATTGAGAGGTGTATAAGTCGTTTCATCAATTCCGACCAATGGCGTCAAACCAAAAGACTGCGGTACATCGTCAAAACTGTACCACTCATCTTTCATGTTCCATTCCGACGGCAAGCCATTTAGCACCGGATGACTCGCAGCCAATTGTACAAGCCTCGCATTCTGAAGGTGCTGCGGGTGTGAAGGGTGGCCAATAAAATCTGGCCCTATCAACCTTTCCATATACCAGTGCCAATCCTTTTGAGAATTGTCGCCAGACGCATGCAATCCAATCCATGCCCCCCCCGCTTCAAGCCACTCTTGGAATACAGTTTCTTGTTCAGGGCTTAGTGCATCCCCACTCATATTATTGAAAATGACAATATTAAAACGGCTTAAATCTTCTGCATTAAACACGGCACTATTCACCGTAGTGAACAGTCCATACCCGCGCTCTTCCGCTAGATCTGCAAAAAATTTATCAGCGCCCGCAATTCCTGCATCATGTCTAAATGATTTCGTTTTACTAAACACAAGAATTGAAGGACCCGTCATCCATTGAGAGAGCGCCGGACGCGTTGTGTCATAAATACTCTCTTGCTCTAAAGCCTCATTGACCTGACGATCTAAAATAGAACAGCCTGTAAAAAATGTTGTTGCAAGCACGGCCGTAACGATTGTCTTTATTGAAGATTTCATTGGTTCCCTCCCTGTAATGCTAACGTTAACATTGTCTACAATGAAAAATTTCGCAAGCCCATTTAAGAACCAAACGCGATACATCCTATTTCTTTCGCATATACCCAATAGCGAAACTTTAGAATCTACATTTCAATTAGTTCTTCACTCGCAAACTTACGCCTATAGTGCGTGTTTCTCCCGGCATGTATCGATCTTCTTCAAAAGCATAGTCCGCGCGCTCCGCATATAATTCATCAGTAAGATTTCGAATACTCAAACCAAGATTTACATGAGGACTAATCGCAAAATCGGACCGTATATTTAAAACATTATGTCCTTCATAACGGTGCATATTGGCGGCATCTGTATAATAGTCATCGAGCGACACCCATTCGATTGCAAACTCCATGTTTTGTGTTGGCTGCCAGTGTCCACGAACATTCGCGCTCAATCGTGGTGCGGTATCGACATCATCACCAAAGCGAATAGATTCAAAGACATCGACTGTATTACGATTAAACCTATATGTATGATGCGCATATGATACAGCTGCAGATACCGAAAACGTATCTATTAGTTTTAATTCGGCATCTAGCTCAATTCCTTGATGGCGTGTTTTGCCATTACTTACATTAAACCCATCCGCATCTCGAAAGAAGAAATTGGATTTATCCATATGATAGGCCACAGCCTCAATCCGCAAATGCTCATTTATATCAGCACGCATTCCCAATTCAAAAGCATCAATCTCTTCGGGTTCTGCTGGATTGTCTGCCTGTCTTATTTGCAAGCGATATAAATCCGTTGTTTGCGGCGGCCTCGCACCATGAGAATAGCTAACATACCCTGTAACCTCGTCAGTAATGTCGTGCATCAGAGACAATTTAGGACTTGCAGTGACAAACTCATCATCCTGATCTTCAATCCTCAAAAAACGACCGACCACACCTACATCTGTTCGATTGTTATAGCCAAAAGCAGTTCGATCAATGCGTAAGGCTGCCATCGCACGCGTCTTGTCTGAAAATCGATATTCACCCTCCAGAAAGCCCGCTATTGAAAAGGCATCAACCTCATAATCATAGTGTGTACCCTGCGTATAAGAGAACACGCGCGGGATGGATTGGACTTCGCTTAAATCCCCCCACGTAAAGTCCAAATCTAAACCCGAGGTAACTGATAGCGCCCCCTCTTCATACAAAAAGGTTGATTGCAGCCCCAAGCTCTGATGTCCATTTTCCTCAACAGCTTGGCTTGGCAAGAAATGTTGCAAAAATTGCATCTCATTCCATCGAGCATATGGTGTAATCTTCGCAGAGACGTTTTCACTTAAATCCAATGAAATTGTGCTTTGCAGATTTACCGCTTTCGCGTCCCTATATGCATCAATAAAAACATTCTCACGGCGTAATTTGCGATCATTTAAAGCATCGCGTCCAAATATAAAGCCGGCTGTTTCTTGGTTCAAATTATAGCCAGACAATATTGTATCGACATCAAAACCCTTGCCTTCAAACATATGACGCAATGTTAGTTTCTGCTGATCTAGCCCAGCATTCTGACGATACCCCGCTTCCGTAATTGCAGATGCAGCTATCACAAAGCCATGCGAACCTGATTTGTGCGTGGACACAGATTGCAACTTATATCTGTTCTGCGTGTCGCCTGACACCATTACAGCATCATCAGCCGAAACTGACGGTGTAATCACATTGATGACACCATGAATAGCATTTGCCCCATATGCAGCCCCCGAAGGTCCACGCACAATTTCAAGACGCTCAGCAATCTCATAGTGCGCATCAAACAACCCGTTTACGTTTGCAAACCCTGCCGAACGCAAAGGCACACTATTTTGCAAATACAAAAATGATCCAGCCCCCGCTCCCCCCGTAAGAATAGGTGAGCGAATGGATGTAAGATGCTCTGCACCTGATCCGCGATGCAAGTCTACCCCAGGCACAACTGCCAATGCCTCAGAAATGTGATCCACATTCCGCAAAGACAACGCTTCACTTTCAAGAATTGAAACGCTTAGCGCAACTTCATCCAATGGATCTGACATTCGAGATGCTGTCACAACAATCACATCTTCAGTTTCAAGCTGCGCCCAAGCGTGAGAACTCAATGCGACCAAACAAGCTGACGCAAAGAGCATTTTAGAAATTAAATGCATTGTTTTTTCTATTGCTTGCTCAATTGCTCCGGTAAAAACCGATATACAACACTCGGCCCGTGGCGCTCTTCATTTACCGCAACATAGATGTGACCATCCAAGCCTTGAATGACGTCTCTTACCCTGCCAAGCCCTTTAAACAGAATTTCGTGCTCTTCAACAGTCGTGCCGTCCACGCGCAATCTGTGCAATTCCTCAGATTGAAGCCCGCCCGCAAATAAATCCCCGTTCCATGCTGGAAATTCCGAACTATGTATCGATGTCATTCCACCCGTTGCAATTGAAGGAACCCAATAATGCAATGGCTGCTCCATGCCTTCTTTTGCCGTGAGTGATGTCATCGGCGTACCATCATAATTCATCCCGTAAGTGATAACAGGCCAACCATAGTTTTTACCCGCTTCTGGACGATTTAATTCGTCTCCCCCGCGCGGCCCATGCTCCGTTATATAAAGTGCCCCATCTTTACCGCCCACAGTCATGCCTTGTGGATTGCGATGCCCATAACTCCAAGTCGAAGGATAAGCACCTTCAACATCTAAAAATGGATTATCATCCGGCACGCTACCATCATCGTTCAAGCGATGGATTTTACCATTGGGCCAATCAAGCAACTGCGCCTTATCCTGATCTCCGCGTTCCCCTACAGAAAAATATAGATATCCATCTAAGAACTCAATTCGCGAACCAAAATGGTGATTTAGAGCCGTGGCATGTTCAGGCTTAAATTTGAAAAGAATTTCTTGATCTTCCCAGCAGCCATCTTTAATTTTCCCTCTTACAATCTGCGTCATACCAATATCTGCCCCAGAACTATTCTTGCCGGATTTCACGGCCATAGACAGATAAATCCATCCATTTTCAGCATAGTTGGGGTGAAGCTTCACATCCAATAATCCGCCCTGACCTTTAGCCCAGACTTTAGGGATTTTCTGAATGCTTTTAGCTTTACCCTCTTTGGAAACATGCAAAAGTTTCCCCTTAAGGTCTGTCGCAAAGAACGACCCATCAGGCAAAAACTCCATACTCCAGATTTCACCCTTAGTTTTAAACACCGGTTCAAGTTTAAAATTTGAATGTTGTGTTTTATATACTTTGTCAGGAGAGAACCGTATTTTGGTGTCAGTGCTCTTTTCTGAAAGCGCTTTTTCTTCTGCTATATAAATAACAAGAGAACGGATCACATCGTCCGACAGAATTTCAGCAAAACCCGGCATCTCTTTTTCCGGATACCCTTGGGCAATACTCTTTGTGATATCCTTACCAGAGTTGCCGTGCAGCCATTCATCGTCCAACAGTGATGGCCCAATCGCACCCGTCAGCTTTTCACCATGACATGCTGCACAATTATCCTGGTAAATTTGCTTCACAGCTCCATTCCCGTTGTTAACTTGAGCTGAAGCTATTGGCGCAAGGCACACGCCTGCGAGAAGACTTGCGAACGGTAGGATATACTTGGCAATTGGCATGGTCATAATTCTAACTTCCCAAAACAAAAATTCTATATTGATGTCTCTATCATAATCAGCGGTAAAGTGCTTCCGGCAACCACATCGCAAATCCCGGCACGAGTGCGACCACAATTAACACAATAACAAGCGGAACCAAAAACGGCATCGTCGCGCGCACACAATCTTCAAACCGCACTTTGGCGACGTCTGACAAAACAAACAAAACCATCCCCACAGGCGGAGTCAGCAATCCGATCATCAGATTTAGAATAATAATGATCCCCAAATGCACCGGATCTATACCAACCGTTTCCGCAACCGGAAGCAGAACCGGCACAAGAATAGTAATCGCCGCTATTGTCTCCATGAACAATCCGATCAACAAAACCATTAGCATTATTAAAAGCAAAACCACGGTTTTGTTATCTGAGATACTCAAAAGAGTATCACCCAAAATAGTAGCCGCTTGGTTGGCAGATAGTATCCATGCAAAAATAGCTGCTGCCGCCACAATCATCAAAATCGAAGAGGTCGTTTCAACCGTATCAACACATACACGGACTAAATGTTTCCAATTTAAAGAGCGATAAACAAACAACCCTAAAGCAAGCGCATAGAAGACGGCAGCCACAGCCGCTTCTGTCGGGGTGAAGGCACCCGTCGAGATACCACCAATGATGATACAGGGGGTAAGCAGAGGCAGAGCAGCTGTCTTGAAACTTCTCCACACATTGCAATAATCAAGTTTTGTGTCACGGGGATAGCCACGCTTTTTGGACATCCAAGCAACCATAATCATCAATGATAACGCCATGAGCAACCCAGGAACTAGCCCCGCCGCAAACAGCTCACCAACGGAAACTGACGCCATAACACCATATATAACAAGGGGTAAGGATGGCGGAATGATAGGACCGATTGTTGATGAGGCAGCAGTCACACCAACTGAAAAGTCAGTATCATAACCTGCGTCTTTCATGGCCTTGATCTCAACATTGCCAAGCCCGCCCGCATCAGCAACAGCAGCCCCCGACATGCCCGCAAATATAACGCTCGCGCCTATATTCACATGCCCCAGCCCACCGGGCAACCATCCGACTAAGGCTCTGGCAAAATTGAATATTTTTGTTGTAATCCCTCCAGTATTCATCAAATGACCAGCAAGAATAAAGAAGGGAATTGCTAACAACGGAAAGCTATCAATCCCGTTTATCATGGTATGAGCAACCACAACTTCCGGCATGCCAATCACTAGAATGTAGATCAAAGAGGCCATTCCAAGAGAGACGGCCACCGGAACTCCCATAAGCAAAAGAAGAACCAAAGGTATAAATAAAACAAGGAGTTCCATAAGTTTCTCCTCTATATATGCAAGTCAAGTTTATCGCTTGCCACCTGTTCGGCGCTTGCACGATAAAGCGATAAAATTCGCACGATTGAAAAAGCACCCATTAAAAATGCTCCACCACTCACAACATAATAAATGATAGATTTGGGCAGATCGACCGACACCATATTCTGACCTGACGTCTTGCCTGACAATTCCAATGTATACGCCGCAAAACAAATAAAAAACAAAGCGGTTACACATTCGGATGATATTGCTAACACTTTGATTTTGTTACGTGGAATATACCTATAGAAAAATTCTAGAAAAATATGCTTGCCCTTCCGGACGCAAGATACACCACCTAAAAAACACAATATTATCAGACAGTAACTTGCGATCTCTTCAGTCCACCCGAGGCTGTCATTGAGCACGTATCGTGTAAAAAACTGCATTGCCACCAAGACAATAAGAACAACCAATACCAATAAAGGCGGCACATCCATCCAGTTTAAATCTGAAATGTCATCGCTGACATCTAGACCATCTAAATCAATGACTTGCTTATGAATATCTTGATCAAATTCACTCATAGTATGCGCCCCCCGCTTCCGCATCTGGTAGATCTTGCAGACGCGCAAATACTTCTGAAGAAAATGGCATTCCAGATTTCGTCAATTCCGGCAAAACAACATCTCGGAATGGCCTCACGTCCAACTCATGTATCTCAAGCCCCTGGTCTTTAAACCATTTCACCATTTGAGTTTCTGTGTGTTCCACTTGTACAGTCACCCAGTCAGCGCTCGAAAGAAGATTCTTTCTAACGATATCAGCATCAATCGGCCCAAGGGATTCCAGACGCTCACCAGAGGCAATGGTGAGCGTCGAGTTTATAATATGACTTGTTAGACTAATGTGATCTCGAACTTCAAAAAACCGTTTAGCTTGAAACACTTGCAGCGGACTCTCCAAACCGTCCACAACGCCTTGTTGAAGCGCCAAATAAGCTTCAGAAAAAGCTATAGGTGCGGGATTAGCCCCAACGACTTTTGGAAACATCACATAAGCTGGCGCATTGGGGACACGAATTTTCATATTCTTCATATCTTGAGGCGTCAAAATTGGTCGATCTGCAAGCATTTGTCGCGTACCGAAATAACTTATCGCGGCGATTTCATTGCCGTGTGTTGCGAGCTTATATTCCGCAGAAAGCTCTTGAAATAACTGACTATTTTTATAAGAACGCCAGTGATTTAAATTCCTCAAAGTATAGGGGAAATCGGTCATAGATATGGGACCATAAGAGGATCCAGCAAATCCAGTCCCCGTATAGATAATATCCACAATACCCAGCGTCAGCGCCTCATTCAGAGCCGTTTCTTTACCCAATGACGATGCTGGAAACACCTGTATTTGTACGCGACCATCACTCGCAATTTCAATATCTTGCGCAGCTTTTAGTGCGCCTTCATGCAGTGGATGTGACACCTCATAGACGTGCGCAAATCGAAGCACTTCTATATCTTTTTGTTTACTTGAAAATATGAGACTGCCCAGCCAGAAAATTACAGCAATAAAAACAGCAACATATACCCAAAACAGACACTCTTGCCGTTTTTGCATACCCGTCATAATCGTTCGGATTGCCTCCCCATTATCTTTATTGAGCAAACCTTTGTTTGTAAATTGTATACAATATTAACAGCAATGCAATCAGTAAATAGATGAACTTAAACTTTCAGATGATATAATAAGGGGAGCCTCTTTAGACTCACCCCACTTTTAATATTTACGAGCCAAAGAGGCGCCCGCTTGTATAAAGAGGTGCCTGCCTGCAATATGGCTGCATGGTCTCTGTTATCTTCCAGCTGCCCGGCAGAAATTAATCTGTCAGCGTTCTTCTCACAGCTTGCTGCCAGCCCGCAACCAACCCGTCCCGTTGCACCAAATCCATACGCGCCTCAAAACGCATATCCAACTTCCAGAGCGCCGTAATTTCATCAAGGTCTCGATAAATGCCGCTTTGTAATCCGGCCATGTAAGCAGCCCCTAAAGCTGTCGTTTCCATGACCATTGGACGTTCAACAGGGGTTTGCAAAATGTCTGCAAGAAATTGAACCATCCAATCATTTTTCACCATGCCGCCATCTACTTTCAACGTATGGGAGGCAACACCGTCAGCATCCATAGCCTTCATCAAATCTAATGTTTGATAGGCCACACATTCCAAAGCCGCGCGCGCCAAAGCTGCCTTGCCTGTTCCCCGCGTCAAACCAAATACAGCACCTCGCGCATCGGCGCGCCAATGCGGCGCACCAAGCCCCGCAAATGCAGGCACGAGATACACACCTTGATTGTCCTTAATGGATTGAGCCAGCGCCTCTGTCTCACTTGCATGTCCAATAATCTGCAATTCATCACGCAGCCACTGCACAGCAGCGCCAGCAATAAAAATTGATCCCTCAATCGCGTAGGAGATTTTGCCATTTATTCCATAAGCAATCGTAGTGAGAAGATTATTGTCAGAAAACAGCAAGTCTTGTCCGGTGTTGGCTAAAACGAAACATCCCGTTCCATATGTGCTTTTGATAGCTCCTGCCTCAAAACCCGCTTGCCCAAAAGCAGCTGATTGCTGATCTCCAATCACCCCGCAAATAGGAATAGAGCGTCCAAAAATATCACTTTCGCTTTGCCCAAAATCATCGGCGCATTGCTTCACTTCTGGCAACAAACTGGCAGGCACACGGAACATGGAAAGCAATTCATCATCCCAAGTTAGACTACGGATATTGAAAAGACTTGTGCGGCTCGCATTGGTGACATCCGTTGCGTGTACTTTTCCGCCGGTAAGACGCCAAATCAAAAAACAATCAATTGTGCCACACGCCAACTCGCCTGCCTGCGCACGCGCACGTGCACCCTCAACATTATCCAATATCCAAGCAATTTTTGACGCAGAAAAATATGGGTCTAAAAGTAGTCCTGTCTTCTCTCTGACAGTTTTTTCCAACCCATCTTTCTTCATTTTTCCGCATACATCAGCTGTACGCCGATCTTGCCAAACAATCGCGTTGTAAATGGGCACACCCGTTTTACGATCCCATACAACAACTGTTTCGCGCTGGTTAGTGACACCAATAGCTTCAACTTTTGCATCCAACGCCTCCGCCTTTTTAACGGCGGCCCGAGAGACCGTTAGCGTCGATTCCCAAATCTCTTCTGGATCATGCTCGACCCACCCTTCATTCGGATAGAATTGTTCGAATTCGCGCTGCGCATCTGCCACAATGCGGGAGTGATGATCGAAAACTATCGCTCTTGAACTTGTAGTTCCTTGATCTATCGACAAGATATGAGAAATATTATCCATAATTTCAATGCTCTAGTTTAGGATTGCTGCTCTGTTTTAAAATTTTCGCTTACAATATATTGAATTCGAATTCAAACATAGGTCAAGTAGATAAATCTCGTTACTTTCGGAGTTGAAACATTGGACAAGCTTTCAGATCGCCAAAATTCAATTCTTCAACTCGTTGAAGCTCAAGGCTTTGTTGCAACTGAACGCCTCGTGGAAGCCCTGGGCGTCACGCCTCAGACAATTCGCAGAGACATAAACCAGCTTTGCGACCTAAACCTGCTTCAACGCTTCCATGGCGGTGCCGGACGCTCTGCGACAAGTGAGAACCAACCTTATTCAACGCGCCGTGAAGCTGCCTCAGTTGGGAAAGAACGCATCGCCCGCATGGTCGCGGAAGTTATTCCCGATGGGGCATCCCTCTTTTTAAATATCGGCACAACGACAGAAGCTGTTGCAGAAGCGCTTCTTAGTAAAAAGAACCTCACAATCGTCACTAACAATTTGAATGTCGCATCCACCATGGCCCGCAATGAAAGTTTTGAAATCTCAATTGCTGGCGGCCTGCTTCGCACTAAAGATTCCGGAATCGTTGGCCATTCAGCTACCGAATTCATGAACCGTTTTAGATTGGACTATGGCATTATTGGCGTGAGCGGTATTGAAACGGACGGCTCATTACTCGATTTTGATGAAAGAGAAACACAAACCGCACGCGCAATTATTAAAAACTCAAGCCAGACCTTTCTCGTCGCGGACCACACAAAATTTGGGCGTCGCGCTATGATACGGTTTGCTGATTTAAGCGAAATAGACACTGTGTTTACAGACGAACAGCCAAGCTCTGAGTTTATATCTCTTTGCAAACATGCAAACGTTGAGCTTCAGATCGGGAAATAAAAAGGGCTTTTTGTATTTTCACAAAAAGCCCTTCTCTTTATCTATTTTCCATACCGCTCGGAGTAGATTTTAGCGTTAAATTCTTTGGCTGCATCTACAAGCTCAGGATAAGGAATATCGGCAACATTCACAAAACCGATATTGGCATTTTCACCATCATAAGCGCGGCCCGTAACCGGTTCATCCATATATTGGAACCAGTGCGCCCCAACAAAATAGGGGTTATCTAACACACTCTGCATGTATTGCTTATACATTCTGGCACGATCTTTTTGATCATGAGCATGCACAATACCTGGATTATACAAACCTGAATCAGATGTCGTTCCAATATGGAATTCACCAATCACTGTTGGCAGATCAATCTCTTCTAAAAATGCCCAATTCTTTTCTTGAACACCCTCTTCATAGATATTGAAACTCAAAGCATCAGAATACTTGACCGAAGCCTTGATAATCTCTGGAGGCATACCCCAATTGGCCATTCGAGCACCCATATATAGGTGATTTGGTAGATATTCTTCCAACGTGCCGTGTACGACTTTAAAATACTGCTCACCCAACATTTCAAGCATTCTTGATAGGTCAGCAACATGCGCATCTGTGTAGGTTTCAAAGCGCTGGCTCGCCTCAAAGGCCGTCCAATTAGCGATGTTTGTATTCCACGCAGCATTTAGCGCATCGATTGTGTCGTACTTTTCTTTTAGGTGGGCTGTAAATGCCGCTTTCGCAGGGCTCTCGGCTGCATCTTTGGAAAGCGCATCCGTGATCACACCATAACGCGCTACAACGCTTCCCTCTAACTCACCCCAAGCTTTCTCATTGTCAACGAATATACCCGCACACCATGGGGAACCCTGCACTTCTTCTGCAATCACAGAAATGGTTGCCTTTGCTCTTTCAGCAAACACAGGATCAAAAAAGTCTGGCATTGGGCTCCAGCGCTCAACACCTGGCTGAAGGGTTTTAAAGTCCCCAATAATCCATCCGTTTGCGAAATATGGCACCTGTTCGTTTGGGTAGAATGCGGGATCGACCCAATTACCAAAAGAGGTAAATCCCCAGTCCTTCATGCGATCCAGAGTGACCTCCTCCCACTTCTTAATGTAGGATTCAGGCTCTTGCTCACCATAGCGGCGCTCTAAATTTGCGCGGTAAAAACTATAGGTCTCCCCGTGCGCAACCGGCCCCATATGCGTGGATCTGCGGTAAGAATAATGCTCAGCCAAAGGATCATCATAAGCTGGCAGCCATTCGAACATTTTATTGCGCGCAGGTGATGTCACGTAACGCGATTGACGTACCTCGTCAGAAACTTTGATAATTCCCATCGAGTCTTCAGGTGTCACCTCATCAGAATTAATGACGCGGACACTATCATCCTTAAAATCTATACCCGTTGTGGTCGTCATATTCGCCATACGCACATTGGCGGGACCGTGCGAGAAAAACAGATAGCCTTCGGGATCAACCATCCACCATTTGCCATCTACTTTTTCAACGCGGAAATACCCGGTTGCTTCAAGTTTGGGACCGTCTTTATAGCCGCCAAATTTAGAGCGGTCCGGCATGCCTTCACTTGCAGCCAATTGGGCCAATTCTGCATCAGCAATTTTGCGCAACTCTTCATCTGACTTAACTGTTAAAGGCCCATTATCACGCGTGTTTTGACCATATTTATCAACAAGATTTTCAAGCCAAGCAAATGTGCGCTCTGGGTTCTGACGTATGCGCAAATTATCGATTTTAAGATTACGCTCTTCCAAAATGCCCACAGTCGCAAAGTCCAATTTTGCGATTTTATCTGTGGTGATCTGGTCTTTTTTCTTAGAGCGCCACACCATCATTGAGTCTTGCGTTTCCCAAGGTGTCGGTACGCCCCAAAGGCCGTCTTCCGAGCGCGCTTCAGAACCAGTAATTGGAAAGAACACTGTACCATCAAAACCTGCTGGCAAGCTGATTGAACGGCTCTCACCGGCTCCCGCAACATCTTCCAGGTTCACATAAAGCTGCGTCGATGTGGAGGCGAGGTTTTGCACATCAAACGCAATATTGTGGTCGCTGAAATTTTGCAAATCCCACGGCGCATCTGGCTTGATGGACACTGTGTCAGTGTTAATCTCAGGAGAAAAAGAAAGCGCAATTTTCTGATTCCCATCAGCTTCTGTTACAAACGAGAACGCATTCTCACGCTTGGAGGAAATCCAGCCCTTTTGCGCATCCGCGTCAAAATCGACCAACACAGTTTCACTCTCAGCACTCACAGTCGCTTCGGACTGCACATTCGCCCCCTCATCATCTGGTTGGCACGCACCGAGCAGGATAAGACCAAGCGCCGAGCACCCACACATGAGCAAGTTACGTGTAATGACTTTCATATTCTCCCCTCGGCAATCAACGCAAGCGAACGCTTCTTAATTGCCTGTATATTTTGCGAAATTTCTATCTCGCTTTGTTTTGTAAAAAGCTTTTCAAGGCCCAAAAGTAAGGTCTCCAACTCAACTCAGACCGAACTCTGACAATTATATAATCTCAAGTAATTTTGTCAATTGTATACAAAACAAGATGCATGCAATTTACCCTAAAGTCGTCGCATTTGAAATTTAGCGCTATTGTTAGATTGACTTACAATATTGATTTAAAAATTGCTGATGCGTTGGCATTTGCCGCGTTATTTCAGAAACAGCGTGGCGCAACTGAGCCATAGTTTGGGTAAGCTGCCCTTCATCCATAGCGTCCGCTAAAGGACTGTAAATCTTTGGCGAAAAACCCTGCCCATCCATTACTGCCAGCCAGCTATCTAACCAAAACAGATCTTGCTCATATTTCACGTAATGCCCAGACTCGCAAAGCAACCGCATTCTATGCTTCAACGTTTCTGGCAGTTCTATCGCTTGAACATCTCTCCAGAAAGGCGTGTCGTCACGAGTCGTGGCGACATAATGAAGAAGAATGAAATCTCTAATCCTTTCATAACTCAAGCCCATCACCCTATTGTATTCTTTAGAGTTTTCAGCGTTGAAATTCATATCTGGCATCAATGCAAGCAAGCGCACTAAGCCTTCTTGTATGAGGTGAATAGAAGTTGATTCTAGCGGCTCTAAAAAGCCAGATGACAGCCCAAGAGCGACACAATTCTTGTTCCAAAATTTATTCCGGCGACCCGTTTTAAAAAACAATTGCTTAGGCTCTGCCAAAGGCTCACCAATGATATTGTCGAGCAATATCTTTTCTGCCTGTGCCTTATCCATATACTTGCTTGAATATACATGGCCATTTCCAACGCGGTGCTGAAGCGGAATTCGCCAAGTCCATCCGGCGTCTCTCGCTGTGGCGACAGTATAAGGAGGAGGATCACCCACTTTACTTGTTGGAACAGCTAGCGCCCGGTCCATAGGCAAATAGTGGCTCCAATCCTCATAGCCCGTCTCCAAAGCCCCTTCGATCAACAACCCTCTAAATCCTGTGCAATCTAGAAAAAGATCACCTTCAATTTTTTGCCCCGAATCCAGAGTAACACCAGTTAGAAAACCATCCTCGGTACGCTGGTGAACCTCAATCACCTTGCCTTCAATTCTATTTGCACCATGACCTTCCGCATACTCACGCAGGAATTTAGCATACATACTTGCATCCAGATGGTAGGCATGGCGAATACGAGACGCCAAGGATGAGGGGTCGGCAACAGGCCTTATAAACTTTCCCGCCCGAGCGGCGGCGATGTTCATTGAGTAGGCCTCCAAGGGAAACGTTTCTCCCACTGCCTTCATACGTCCCCAATAGTGGTAGAATTGAAGACCGTTCATCTCAATGCCATAATCCCCAAACGGGTGAATGTAGCTTTCTCCCTTTTTGTACCAGTCGACAAAATCAATCCCAAGCTTAAACGTAGCATGAGTTTTTTTCATGAAGGTTGCTTCATCAATTCCCAATAGGTGATTGAAGTTTTCAAGATGCGGAATTGTCGCCTCACCGACCCCGACAGTCCCAATTTCTTCAGACTCTATGAGAGTAATTCTCGTGGATTTTGGCGGCATATATTTGGACAACAACGCGCCCGCCATCCAACCAGCGGTCCCACCTCCAACGATAACAATATTCTTCAATTGATTATGATGCATGAAACCTATTTCCGCTTTGCTTGAGGACATCAAACTACAGTCAGTTCAAAAACAAGACTTACTAGAATACCTTACCCTTATGGAGTAAAACCAACCTAAAATTAGATATCTTTGCGACAGGTTTTACCATCCATACCCCTGCATCAATCATCCACAAATATTGAAATAATTCAATGGCTTTATGTCGTATTATCCATATAATCAAAGAAGATATGGACGCAAAAACTGATAAGAGGAAATCATGCCACAAGCATTTTTAGGAACAGATACGCTCGATCAAGAAAATCAAAAATTTGATCAAAAACCTCTTACAAAACCCGTATTCATAAACAGTATTCCAAAGAGCGGATCACACCTGCTTCGCAATATTCTGCGAATGTTTGTCCCCGTTGAACAACAATACAAAGATCAATTCATTCAATGGCCAAATATAGCCCAACACATGGCAGCATTTGATACGCAAAAAAACTACCTTGTGTCAGCTCACCTCCTCTACACTGACAAATCCGCAATGCTTGCAAATCGCACACGCAAGTTCACGCTTATTCGTGATCCATACACTTGGGTTATGGCGCAAGCACGCTTCTTTGTGTCGGATGCATTCAAGAGCAATTTCGATAATATCAAGGATGGAAGCCTCACGGTTAACGATCTACTCAACCTCATGATCGTGGGCATTTATCAGAAATCCCCGCCAATGAGAGATCAGTACAACTTGTTCGCAATTTCATGGATGGGAACCGGCACATATCTCGTAAAATATGAGGAGCTCGTGCTGCACGCCAATAATCTAGAAACAGACGCTGCTGAAAAGTATTTTTCAAATCTACTTGGTGCCGCAGGCATTATTAAACCCTCAGATTGGCGTGAGCGCGTAAAAATCGGGGCAGACAAAAAACAAAGCGGAACCTCAAGGGAAAACATCAATTCGCAAAAATCAAAATTTAACTTTCCCGACGAACTCCCCGATATTCAGAAACAACTTATCGAATATCACGCCCCCGGGCTACGCAAACTTTTAGGTTACGCTTAATCTATCTAGGATTTTTCTTCGCCTCCTCCTTAAAATACAAACCCCAACTTCCATCGATGAATAAAAGTTTCTCTGGCGATATTTAGCCCCACCTAAACTACTCAACCGTCCACAAAACAAAACAGCGGCCAATTATTAAACTGGCCGCTGTTCTTATTTTAGGTTCTAGATTTCTATATTCTAGAATTCAGCACGTAGACCGAGTCGGAATACACGTCCTGTATTATACTCAGCAACCGTACGTCCTTTGTATGCATCGCCATCCAACGGGTTACCCTCATCGAAGTTAACGAGAGTACCGCCGCCACCTGTTGCACTTTCAGGTAATTTAACTGAACGACTTGTAAAGTAAGTTCTTACCGGCTGATCTAGCAAGTTGGCCGCATCAAATGAAAGCGTAAAGAAGTCATTCAACTTGTATGAAGCGGAGAAGTCGAGTGTTTCACGCCCTTCTTCCCACAACGCACCCCTTTGGAACGCACGTTGAACCAATACATCGGACGCTCCACCATATGCTAAACGCATTTGGTGACCATCTTGCTGCCAGTAACCCGTTACGTTGTATGAGTGCTCAGGTGTACGGTCAATTTGGAAGCTAGGAAGAATTGTTCCTGGTGCCAAATTAGATGTTTCCTGCTCAAACGAACTGTCTTGGTATGTATAGTTTGCTGTCAGACCCAATCCAGACAACACACCTGGTAGGAATGAGTAGTTTTGTGTGTACTGAAGCTCGACACCCTTAATTGTGGCACCTGCCGCGTTACGCACTTGGCTTGCACGGAACTGAGCACAGAGGAACTCTGGATCATTTCCGAAAATCATTTCTTGAATATATGTCGGGTTATACTCAAGCTGCCACTCACCCAAGATTTCAGCATAACAATTATCAATTGTGATTGTGTCTTCAGTTAGAATTAGACCATCAGTAGAAACTGTGTCTCCGTTCTGAATTGCTGTTCTCAAATCAGTCAAATACACGTTTTGCTGTTCAGACTCTTCTAAGTTTGTGATGTCTTTATAGAATACACCAATTGATAGCAGTGCATCTTTTTGGAAATACCACTCAAAAGACGTATCAATGTTGATCGACTCCAACGGGTTCAACTGCGTGTTGTACAAGTTGATAGAGTTCAAACGTGTTGCTGGATCACCCCAACCTGCTTCACTCACACTGAAACCAGGGCGAAGTGAATCAATATTTGGACGTGTCATTGATTTAGAAGCAGCAAAACGCGCCACAATATCATCTGTCACCAAGAAGTTTAAGTTCATGCTTGGCAACCACACATCATACTCGTGCTGCCCAGTTGTTGGGAAAGACTTGATCGTGTTGTTGCTAGTTGTGAGTGACAATCCGGCAGCATCTGTCGTTACAAAACCTTCTCCGTTTGATGGATCATCATCAAACACATAGAAGTCATTGTTTGTGTAGAATGTGTTGTTGTGACGTCTAAGGATTGTACGGTCACCAGCTTGCACATCAGCTATGTTACCTGTTGCAAGCAATGGCTCATGACAAGCTCCTTGGTCTGGGATGCGTGTATCATCCAAGAATGTTGATGTACCTTTTGTGTCTACACCCGTACCGTCGATACGGCTATAGCGGTAGATGTCACCTTGTGCGATCTGTCCTGCAGGATAGTTCCAAGCATCAGGACAAGCTGGCAAAGCAGTGTTCGTCAAACCACGAATTGTCCGCAAATCCCAGATACGTTGGTTACGTCCGAAAGCTTCGTTGAAAGTCTGTAGACCACCGTAACCTTCTGTTTGAACTTCAGTTTTCACATAACGAACACCAACATTACCTGTTAGACGCTCATCAAAATATGAGAAGTTTGTTTTGATGTAACCCGCAAAGTTTTCAAAGTCCGCTCCGCGCGTTTCTGCGTTATTGATTGTAATCGCAAGGTCTGGATCACCCGTAACAGCGTTAAACAATGCTTCTGCATCAACTGACATAAAGCCATCAGCGATGTTGTTTTCACCCAAACCAATACCATCAAACAGTCCATCCGGTGACACACGTCTCGCGAAAGATTGAAGTGGTGTTTGGTCCAACGCGTTGGAAACCAACACTGGCTCACCTGTAAGTGGGTTAATAATCGTAGCAGCAGAGTTCAAGTTGTTTACTTGGCCCGCTTGGTTATCAACGAACTTTTCACGTTTCGTGTATTTACCACCAACCTCAATTGAAGTCAGACCAAACTTATTCACATCATAGTCGATATCAATGAAGGCTGTTTGTTGCTCGTCCAAAACTGAACGTTTTGTTTGGAACAAAGATCCTAGAGATTTAGCAAGCAAGTCATCAGGGTTCACCCCCGTCAACGTAACGTTATCATCTCCACGCGTTAGAATTGGTTGGCCAATAACACCTGTTATACCATCAGCCTCAAGTTGAGCAATCTGCTCGGCAGAAGGTTGTGTTATCACGCTACCCAAATCAACAAAGTGCGTACCCGTGACTGGCTGACAGCGCCCACCACGACAGTCAAAACCAATTGGCTGCAACAGCTCAGTTGGCACGAAGAACTTGTTTGGCTCTGGTATTTCACGCGCGGCCTGAAGGTTTGCATAAATTTGCAATTCAGGGATTTGCTCAGCTTTCTGGTAACTCGCACCCGCCTTAACTCTCAAGTTATCTGTAAACTCGTGGTTAAGCTCAAAAGAAGCCGTAGAGTTTTCGTTTGAATAGCGGTTTGCAGAAGAGTTCACATCACCAGTATCAAAACGCTTCAGAATTCTTTCCCATGTACGGGTATCCGTGTTCACAATCTGCCAGTCGGACGGATCAACATATGTTGGGATCTGATTTGTTGTTTCAAGCGGCAGACTCAAAGGGTGTACTGCTGAGAACGGACCAAAGTTCGGGCTACGCACTTGGTCATTCGAACGAACTGTGTGTTCATTCTGGATGTTATCAATGTCTTGCTTCGCAAAACTCAAGTTCACAGTTACATCAGTTTTATCTGTGATCTGCCACTGGAAGGCTGAGTCGATTGCTTGGCGGTCACGTGTACCTTCAAACAATCCGTACCCACTTGATTGCGGCGCAATACCATAAATCGCAGCATTGTTCGCATCATAACTGTCGGAAGTGTAAACATTTCCATTTTGGTCTTCAGCATTAAATGAGCGGAATGTGTTGTAATCACGGTGCTCAACATAATCACGACGTAAAGCGCTTGTTTCATCAACAACAGAAACCAACACACCGAAACGATCGTTGAAGAACTTTTGAGAAACGGTACCGTTTAATTTACGATCAACAACATTCGGCTGTTCGCTGTAACGTCCCTGAACACCGAACGAGCGGATATTGTCATCAATATCAAGTGGCTTTCTTGTGATTAGATTTACAAGACCACCCAACGACCCCTCTTCGTCATCAGCAGCGGGAGTTTTAATAACCTCCACCTTTGCCAGCACGTCAGCAGAATAGCTTGATAGATCAACAGCTTGACCAAACTCTGTAGAACCAAGAGCAGCACCGTTCAATGTCACAATTGTTTGGTTCGGGCTAGCACCACGAATAGAAACTTGAGACCCTTCACCATCTACTGTTGAAATACTGATACCAGATACACGGTTCAACGCTTCAGCAATATTTTGGTCTGTTGATTTACCGATGTCTTCAGCATTGATTGTATCAACAATCTTGCTTGCTTCGCGCTTGTCCAAAACAGACTTACTGATACTCGCACGGATACCCGTTACAACGATTGTATCAAGAGTCTTCGTGTCGTCCTTTGCCCCTTCAGCTTCCTGCGCATATGATGCACCACCACCCGCAGACGCAACAGCCAATACCGAAGCCGCTGAAAACAACAGTCTTTTTGAAAACTTATTCAATTTCATTCCTCCCAGTGTAATGTCTTCCCTAGTCGCAAAATCGTCTTGATTTATCTCTGTGACACCAATTGCGGCTATCTCTCCCTTACTCGTTGCAACTATTATTAAGCCTGTCGCAAACAAGTCTGAGCTGGCACTTTTCAACCAAATGTGCGGATTGTCAACAATCTTCTATATACAATGATCGTGAAAGCACCACTTTTCCAAGGTTCCACCTCCAATGCTTGCAAATATGACACAACGCCATTCACTAAACTCAAAGCCCCAAACGGCCGCGAATGCTCATTGCAGTAGCCAATACTTCGCCCACAAGATCCACATCACCTCCCTTCCTTGAGATACTAGAGCTTAGACCGGACACAGCCACTGCCACCAACCCCCCACCTTCCATCCGCCCAACAAAAGACGCACAATCAGTCACACCAATAGTTATATCACTCATCCCCATGTAATATTTTTGCGCCACAATATTCTCCAACTCCTTCTGGAATGATGCTTTTGCAGCCGCACTCATCCGCACATACACGTCATCCTGCTGAAGTATATCCTGCCGCACTTCATCTGGCATATTTGCAAGAATCACTCGGCCAGACGCCGTAGAAATCAGCGGAAACAAAGTACCTTCCGCAATTGAGAGCGAAACTGGTTCTGGACTCCGAACCTGACTAACAACCAACAGCTTACCTTCATAAAGCAAGCTGATATGACAGGATTGACGAGCCACCTCCGCAAGTTCCCGCAAAGGAAGCGCAGAAGCTTCCCTCAACCTCTCTAGAGGCGAATGTGCGTACGCGAGTGAATAAAGCTTCAAGGACAACCGATATTTGCCTGACACTTCACCTCGGACAATATACCGCCGCTCTTCTAGACTAACCAACACCCTATAAATTTCGTTGGGAGACCTACCAATACCGCTTGCGATTTCAGCTTGGGAAAGTGGTATTGTTTTGGATGCAAGATATTCGATTATATCCAATCCTTTTTCTAAAGCGGGTGCTGAATACTTCTTATTTTCCGGCATGATTCACCTCCACTCAAAAATATTTTATATCGCACCATTGTCTACAATCGACAATCCATTTATAAATGAATTTAAAATTTATATATGAATAATACACAATTGCGAGCCAGCCATGATCGAACTTAAAGGAATTACGTGGGGCCACACACGCGGCTACACTCCTATGACAGCAACAGCCCAACGTTTTGAAGAACTAAATCCGGATGTTCGGATCACTTGGAGCAAGCGTTCTCTGCAAGCTTTTGCAGACGAACCTATTGATGCGCTTGCTGAAAAGTATGATCTACTCGTCATCGATCACCCATGGGCTGGATTTGCCGCTAAAACAGGTGTTATTGCTTCCCTTACGGACCTTCTTCCAGAAGCATTTTTAAAAGATCAGGCAGAAAACTCTGTTGGACACTCGCATGAGAGCTACAGCTATGATGGTCATCAATGGGCGCTTGCGATTGATGCAGCCACCCCTGTCGCGTCCGCACGCATGGATTTATTGAGAGCCGCTGGTTTAGAAATGCCGCAAACGTGGGACGAGCTCCTTAGCCTCGCAAAACAAGGTAAGGTCGCTGTTCCCTCTATCCCACAAGACACATTGATGAACTTCTACATGCTATGTTCAACGATGGGTGAAGATCCATGCCAGCAAGACACACACATCGTAAGTGAAGAAATTGGCGTCAAATCCCTTCAAATGCTACGTGAGCTATCGGTAAACCTAAACAGAAATTGTTTCGATTGGAACCCTATCAAAGTCTATGAAGCTATGACTTTGACAGACGAATTTGCGTACTGCCCATTTGCATATGGCTATTCAAATTACGCCAAGCCAAACTATGCGCGTAAATTGCTAAAGTTTGCCGATACCGTTCGCTTGGAAGGTACGGATCGTCTACGAACAACATTGGGCGGAACGGGCCTTGCCATTTCCGCAAGCTCTAAACACAAAGACATAGCGGCAAAATATGCCGAATATGTCGGAAACCCAAACATGCAAAAAGGCTTCTTCATCGAGTTTGGAGGACAGCCCGGTCACCGTGCGGCTTGGAAAGCAGAAGCTGGAAACATCGCGACAGATAATTATTTCAATGACACTCTTCCAACACTTGACCGCGCTTTCCTGCGGCCGCGTTACCATGGCCACATGTATTTTCAGGATAATTCAGGCGCACCCATCCGCGAATACCTGATGAATGGCGGCGACGAAGTCAAGCTTCTTTCAAAACTCAACGAGACCTATGTAAAATCAAAAAGCGTAACTCTATGACACTACCTTTAGACGGTATAACTGTTCTTGAATTCAGCCAATATTTGGCAGGCCCCTATGCGGGGCTTCGCCTTGCTGATTTGGGTGCGCGTGTCATTAAGGTTGAGCGCCCCAATGGCGGCGACGCTTGTCGTCAACTTGCAACCAAAAACCTTTGGGCAGATGGTGATAGTGTTCTATTTCACACCATCAACCGTAACAAAGAGAGCTTTGCTGCCAACCTCAAAGACGCTGAGGATGTTGAGCAGGTAAAAAAACTCATCACGAAAGCGGATGTTATTACGCACAATTTCAGACCGGGAATTATGGAACGTCTCGGCCTCGACTATGAGAGCGCCAAAGCTATCAACCCGACAATTGTATATGGTGAAGTCAGCGGTTACGGCTCCAAAGGGCCATGGAAAGATAAACCCGGTCAGGATTTGCTTGCCCAATCCTTATCTGGCCTCACATGGGTCACAGGTAATGGTGATAAACCTCCTACTCCATTTGGAATTGCCGTAGCCGATATGATTTGCGGAACTCATTTAGCACAAGGCCTATTAGCGGCATTGGTAAAAAAGAAGCGCCAAGGTGTTGGTAGTAAGGTAAATGTCAGCCTATTGGAATCCATTATCGATTTCCAATTTGAAGGACTTACAACCTTCCTCAACCACGATAATGCACTGCCAGAACGCAGCCAGATTGCAAATGCACATCCCTATTTGGGTGCGCCTTATGGCATATACGAAACCCAAGATAGCTATATTGCGACCTCAATGGGCAAGCTACATAAGCTAACCAATGCAATTGGATGCGATGAGCTAGATGAATACGCCGACGCAAAGGCGCAGTTTGAGCATCGAGACACCATAAAAGCAAAACTAGCTAACCACTTTAAAACCAACACCACAGCACATTGGATTGAACGCTTAGAAGCACAAGACTATTGGTGCTCTCCCGTTCTAAATTACGACCAGCTCACCCAAGAAGAAGCCTATAAAGTGCTGGACATGGAGCAAACCGTTAACCGCCCGAATGGCGTTTCTGTCAAAACAACACGCTGCCCCATCCGCATTAATGGAAATGTTCTTAAATCCACCAAAGCTTCGCCACCGATTGGCAATGCAAACCCCTATCTATTCAAGGAGCTGGGCTTATGAGCAAACCCCTCGATGGACTCCTTGTCATTGATTTCACCCAATTCCTATCTGGCCCCTCGGCCACATTGCGACTGCATGATTTAGGCGCACGGATTATAAAAGTCGAACATTTTGAACATGGTGACATTACCCGCAGCCTGTACGCACCGCAGCTTAATATCGGCAATGACTCCGCATTCTTCCAAGCCATAAATCGCGGCAAGGAAAGCCTTACGGCTGATTTAAAGAATGAAAATGATTTGACCCTCATTCGCGCTATCATCGAAAAAGCCGATATTCTCGTGCACAATTTTCGACCTAGCGTTATGGATCGTCTCGGCCTTGGATACACGCATGCCAAAGCTCTGAACCCCAAAATCATATATGCCGAAATTAGCGGATATGGTACGCAAGGCCCATGGCGGGATAAACCTGGACAAGATTTATTACTACAGGCCGTTTCTGGGCTAGCTGGATTAAGCGGTCAAAATAGCGATGGTCCCCTTCCTATGGGACTAGCAATCGCCGATAATATTGCGGGCGCTCAGCTTACTCAGGGCATATTGGCTGCTTTGATTGGGGAAGATGGAGCGCATATTGAAATTAGCATGCTGGAAGCCGTGTTAGATTTTCAATTTGAGCCTCTCACCCTTTTCTTCCAAGATGGAGAACCCATTGATCGCGGGACTGTAAATGCGGCGCACGCTTTAGTTGGTGCCCCTTACGGCCTCTACAAAACAAAAGACGGTTATATTGCTCTAGCCATGGGGGCTATTCCTAAATTGGGTGAATTACTCGGATGTGAACCGCTTCTTGAATTTACTGATTCAAAGCAATGGTTTGCGCGACGAGATGAAATAAAATCTATCATTGCTAACCATCTACTCAACCACACCTCTCAGCACTGGCTCTCCATTTTAGAGCCTGCTGATATTTGGTGCGCAGAAGTTTTAAATTGGCAACAACTCATCGCACATGAGGGTTTCAAAGTTTTAGATATGCTGCAAACTGTATCAAACGCGTCGGGTGAAAATTATGTGACGACCCGATGCCCCATCAGGTTTGACGATCAAGTGCTAAAATCAGACCTTGCAGCCCCTAAAATGGGGCAAGATTCTCAAACCATCCGCGCTCAATTTAGCTAATCACCAAAGGAAGACATTATGCCTTCAGATCTTGTGTCTTATTCCGTCAAAGAGCGCGTTGCGTATTTAACGTTTAATCGCCCTCCAGCGAATACCTACAATCTGGAATTTATGACATGCTTTCGAGAAGCTGTTCAAAAAGCTGATGCTGCCAAAGATGTCGGCGCAGTTATTATCAGCTCATCCTCACCTAAATTCTTTTGTGCAGGTGCCGATATAAAAGAGTTTCGAAGTAATGATACTGCCAGCAACCAATTGATGGTGGATCAAGCAAATGCAACGACACAAGCCATGGAAGCCAGCGGTAAAATATTTATTGCACAAATCGCAGGCCATGCACTGGGTGGCGGATTAGAAATCGCCATGGCATGCGATATTCGCTTTGCTGCAAAAGGTGATTACAAGCTTGGTTTACCCGAAATCAAACTTGGCCTTATCCCTGGCAATGGCGGCACGCAACGCCTTGTTCGTATAGTCGGTGTAAGTCGCGCACTTGAAATCCTCTCCACGGGTGATGCCTTCAATGCAGACCAAGCCACGCAATGGCGCATAATAAATCGCCTTACGGACGCTGATCAGCTTGAGAACGCGTGCTTTGAGTTTGCGCAAACTATTGCGAGCGGCCCCGCTTTGGCTGTTGCGGCAACAAAAAGAGCTGTGCGTCAAGGCAGTGAACTTAGTCTTACGGCAGGCCTACATCTAGAAAAAGAACTCTGCACCCCACTTTACGATTCATATGACGCAAAAGAAGGCTTTTTAGCCTTTGTTGAAAAGCGCTCGCCTGTATTCAAAGGCGAATAACGCCCCCCCCTTACACATAGCAATAACAAATACTATTCCGGAGGAAACCATGACAGAGACCAACATTCAGCATTATCCGTGCTATATTGATGGAGCGTGGGTGAACGCCTCCAATGGCGCAACCTTCGATGTGGAAAACCCCGCAAATGAACAAATCTGGGCGACGGTTCCCGATTGCACAATCGAAGATGCAGAACGCGCTCTTCAATCCTCGCTCGCTGCTCAAAAAGGGTGGCAAGCCCTCCCCGCTATTCAACGCGCCCGCTATATAATGGCTATCGTTGAAGGCTTAAAGCCAAAGCGTGACCTCTTTGCCAAACTCCTCGTTCAAGAGCAGGGAAAAACGCTTCCTGAAGCATATGGTGAATTTGACGATACGCTCAATTATCTAACCTATTCAGCCGAAGCTGCCCGCCGCATTGAAGGACAGATTTTCCCATCTGATAATCCAAATGAGCAATTATGGATTCAAAAAGTTCCCTATGGCGTCACAATCGGAATGTGCGCATATAATTATCCCCTCGCTTTAATTGGGCGCAAAGTGGGGCCAGCATTGGTCACGGGAAATACGATTATCCTCAAAGCCCACGAAGCAACTCCTGTCACCGCATCTGAATTTTGCAAAGTTGTCGAAGCTGCAAATATTCCCAAAGGGGTGATCAATTTGGTCAGCGGAAAAGGTATCGACGTCAGCTCTCACCTCGTCACAAGCCCAATCACAAGGCTCATATCTCTCACAGGGTCAACACGCGCTGGACAGGCTATATACAAGTCGGCAGCAGACAATGTAACAGGCCTTGTGCTGGAGCTAGGCGGAAAGGCATCATTCACTGTGCTGAAGGATGCCGACCTTGAAAAAGCCGCCGATGCAGCCGTCATTTCCAGATACGCGAATTGTGGTCAGGTCTGCATTTGCAATGAAATGATCCTCGTCGAAGAAGAAATCGCAGATACATTTACCCAAATGGTGTTGGAGCGTGTTGCAAAGCTCACCACTGGCGACCCTATGGGTGATTTCAACATGGGCCCCAGCGTCACTGGCGTTGGAATATCCCGTGTAAACGAAATGGTTCAACAAAGTATCGCAATGGGTGCAAAGCTAGAAATAGGCGGCAAACGTCCAGATGGGCCACAATATGAAAAAGGACATTGGTACGCCCCGACCGTCCTAACCAATGTCACGCCGGATATGCCAGTTGCCAAAGAAGAAATTTTTGGCCCTGTTCTCCCTATCATTCGCATCAAGAATTACGAAGAAGCTGTCGCAATTACAAACGACCGTGAAGAGGCTCTATCTTGCTATATCTTCACAAAAGACATCAACAAAATCATGCATGCAATCAATGATTTGGAAGTTGGAACAGTCTTCGTAAATAAACAAATTGTCGGTTATATTCAAGGCTATCACTCCGGCCACAAGCGCAGCGGAATCGGCGGCGAAGATGGTGTTCATGGTATTGAAAACTACCTTCAAAAACGCGCGGTTTATTTCAACTACGAATAAACCACCTAACAACCGCCAACTTTATGTTGGCGGTTGTGTTTTTTTGCGTACACAAACAACCAAGAATTATGAAGTAAGTCTTTGATTTTTCAATTCGAGCATTTTATTTATATGACCGATAGAAAACTGAAGCAAATAACAAGCTTGAAGATAACCGTTCTCACTCAATCCCTTCAAGACGGTCCCTTTTAAGGCCGTTAATTTTGACAGACTAACAGTATGCACACCACTGTAAGATTTGTTTTCTCCATTTATAAATGAAGCATCCAACTGCAGTTGCTCAATCAAACCATTGTCTTCTAAAGACTTTATAAAAAGCTTCGTAGCTTCCGTCCCGTTGACCATATCCGCAAGCAACTGCTTAACCTCTTCTAAAAATGGCGTAGGATTACCGCCCTCATCAAACAAAGCTAGTCCTTCACTCCCTCCCCTTTTTACTCTTGGGCTATCTTCATCAATTGAAATTATCGCTTCCGGGTTTCCGTCTTCATCACTGCGTTTTTGGGAAAAGCTAACCGTGAAAGGTTGTCGTTTTAAGTTAAGTGGAATGTTATTAGTCGTCCATTTATTGTCCTTCAAAAACAAATTTTCACCTGCCTCAAACCCCAAAAGAGCATGCAAACCAAATGCTCCGCTCTCCGAATCTCGGATCAAACACAAGGGAAAGTTCAAAGCGAGGTTTTTTACTTCCGCAGCAAGAATTGGAACGATATGAATACCTTCACCATATTCGCCTCCATGCGCCAATAGCACCCTTACATCTTGATGCTTTTCACTGTTTAGCAACACTGTATTTGTCATCTAGTTTTCCCTCTCAATATCTTGCCGACCGGTATTCTGCCCAACCATCACGATTTCATTTGCGGTCACATTCGAAATCTCTTCCGTTTCACCATCACGCCAGCGCACCTGAATTCCATCAATTTGAGCTGCATCAGCCAAACCAAAATGCGCAATATTCAACACGCTTTGAGAGTGCACCGCACCTGCAGACCCCACACGTCGCACATATGTATTGCCGCCCGCTGTCACAGTAATTTCAGCTGCTAATGGGTCTGTTCCCTTTGGAGAATACCCAACGCGAACCAGCGTGTAATTACGTGCCTCATCTGGAGCCAACTGATTTTTATATAAGTGCCATTTCCCGTCATCATCATCGCCGCTCAGAAGATCAACTGCGCCGTCAAAATCATAATCGAACGCCGCTCCCATATCGCCATGACCGCCCTCGCCCAACACATTAGCACCATGGCTTATATTGGCTACAAAGCCTTGCGTACCTTGATTTTCTAACAAAACATCAGGAACACGCTTTCGTAACTCACCGAAGCGATACACAAAGAAGTCTGTTTGGCCATCATTGTTAAAGTCACCATTCGTAACTCCCCAATTGTTATGCATGCTTTCAGCGGGTAGCTGCGCACTTACATCGCTAAACACACCCCCGTCATTTCGCAGTAAAATATCAGGCACATCCAAATTTTGAGGCGTCCAATCGGGTAAAACTTTCTCAACACCAGAGATCGATCCACGAATATCCCACGCAAGGTTGAAATCTAAATGCCATTCCATCCGCCACTGCCCATCGCCGATATAGCCTAAATACCATCCATTCTCGCCAAATACTTCCGGAAACCCTTGCGCTTTATCTGCTGACACTTTTGTTGGAGCGGATGGAGCATCTGTCGTGATCTTCCCGCCATCTCGGCCAGAATCAGGTGCATTTACGACTTTTAACTGTGTTTTATTACTGCCTAAAAAAACAGGAAACGTCAGATCTTTGCCACGCGCCCAATGCGAAAAGTCAGATAACGTTATTGTATCGCCCGCTTTGAAACTAATACCGTCATGGCTTTTATTTCCTTCATCTCTAATATCGAGACGTTGCGTTTCATCATTGTATGAGACAGCATTATTCGCGATTTCATAATAGGTCTTACCGCGCGCCACATAGAGGTCAAAATCGCCATCATTATCAATGTCAGCATCAGCAACAGCGCTAACAAATTCAGCATGCTGATACGCTTTTGGGAGCACATCTTCCGTCACATCTTTAAATGAAAAATCTGAGCCACCCTTCCAGATAGCAAGCGGCGAAAACGTCACCAAATCGGTCACATGATCACCGTCAATATCGGTTAGTAAAACTCGTTCAGCTTCTGTCTTCTCAAAAGCTCCACCATTGCGATATTTAAACTTTCCGCCGCCAAGGTTTTCAAACAGGATATTGCGCGGCTTGTCCTCCCCAATAACCTGGCGCGCATTTATTTGAAGGAAATCCAAGTCTCCGTCCAAATCCATATCCACCCACCGCACAGAACGTCCACGCGCACCCAATTGAGAAATGCCTGCTTCTTCTGTGATATCTACAAACACTCCCTCATCATTGCGCAGCATACGTGGCGGTTGCGGCGTAGATCCATTGCCGCCCCCTAAAGAGACGAGCACGTCATTGTCGCCGTCTAAATCAAAATCACCTGCGGCAATGCCATGCACATCATTTGTGGCGATGTTTACGCCTTCGCGCAGCGTCCCATCAGCATTTCCCCAAAATGTTTGAGCAGGCTCAATATGGTGATTTGTCAGCAGAAAATCATATACGCCATCGCCATCAAGATCAGATACGGATGGTCCACCATATTTCCATGTTGGTGTTGATGTCAGACCTATTTCTTCGGAAATATCAACGAAACGAATATCAGTTTCAGCGTGCTTTTCAGCTCCGCCATTTACCGATTGCTGAACTCCTGTTGTGCATCCACCCAACACAATGAGCGCAGCACTGCTCAATAACGTCACTTTCAGCATATTAAATTCCTCACCCACTCATTATTGTTAATTGTTAGCAATATTGAGTGGGCAAAGGTATTTTGGCAATGCTTATAAACAAAAAAGTCTAATAAGTTGCGCGTCCGCCTGTCATATCAAAAACAGCAGCGGTAGAGTATGAACAATCTTCTGATGACAAAAACAATACCATTTTTGCCACCTCCTCTACAGTCCCCATACGCCCCATTGGGATTTTCGAAAGCATGTAGGCGATTTGCTCTTCAGTCACATCTTTAAGCATTTCTGTCTTAATGACCGCTGGTGTAATTGCATTAACGCGAATGCCCGTTTGCGCCAGCTCTTTACCCAAGCTTTTTGTCAGGCTCAAAACGCCGGCTTTTGATGCAGAATACGCAGAAGCGTTGGGATTACCCTCTTTGCCTGCAACAGAGGCTACATTCACGATACGACCATAATCAGTCTTGCGCATGAAAGGCACAACCGAACGGCAACAATTGAACACACCCCCCAAATTCACAGCCATGACCTTGTGCCACCACTCTGGAGGGAAGGTCTCGACCGGACCATTCGGGCCAGCAATTCCCGCGCTTGTCACCAAAATGTCGATACCGCCAAGCTTTTCAGCCGTTTCTTTTGTTGCAGCTTCAACATTTTCAAGATTGCTCACATCAACCTTTAAGCCAATGACGTTGCCTTTAGAAGAGAGCTTTTCAACAGCCGCGTTCAAACCACTTTCATCAAAATCCCAGAGACTGACGGAACCACCCTCTTCAAGCATTTGTTTCGCGATTTCATAGCCCATACCACGCGCAGCACCCGTAATAATGGCTGACTTATTTTCAAAGCGGTTTGACATTATAGGTCACTCAGATTGATGACAGTCTGAGCTTGCGTGCCGAGGCCATCAATTCCAAGTTCTACTTTATCGCCAACCTTCAACCATTGTTGTGGCTTCATACCCGCCCCCACACCTGGAGGCGTACCTGTCGAGATTAAGTCACCGGGTTCAAGCTGACAAAATTCACTCATATAGGACACGATAGTCGCCACATCAAAAATCATCTTGTCTGTATTGCCTGTTTGGCAGCGCTTTCCATTCACATCCAACCACATGTTCAAATTGTTGTGGTCAGCAATATCATCAAGCGTTCTAATAACAGGTCCAGTTGGACAGAAGTTCGGGAAACTCTTCCCTTTCACCCATTGGCCGCTGCGCTCTAATTGCCACGCGCGCTCTGACACATCATTCACCAGCACCAGACCAAACACATGATCTAAAGCGTCTTCTTTCGTGATGTTTAGCGCCTTCTTGCCAATAACAATTCCAAGCTCAACTTCCCAATCCAGTTTTGTCATCTTCGGTGAGTACAAGATTGGATCGTTTGGACCACAATATGTGCCTGAAGATTTGTTGAACAAAATCGGCTCTTCAGGAATTGGCAAGCCAGCTTCTGCCGCGTGGTCAGAAAAGTTCAAACCAACACACCAAATGTTTTTAGGTTGCGCACTAGGCGCCGCAATACGCTTACCTGTTGCATCAAATTCTGGAAGCGTGGAAATATCCACGCCAGCCAATTTACCTTTGAGATCACTACCAATTGTATCTGGAGTAATATCAGACACGATTGAAGAGATATTTCTATATTTGCCGTCAGCATCCACAACACATGGTGTTTTTGCGCCGTCACGGTCTCCAAAACGAATAAATTGCATAACTAAGTCCTACCTATTTCTTCTTCCACCAAGTATTCTTCAAAGGCTCACCGCCTACGAATGCACCAATTTCTGTTTCTTCTTGAAGACGGATGCATTCATTCCATTTCGCCATACGCTCAGAACGCGTGAATGATCCTACTTTCAGCTGTCCTGCTCCCAAACCAATTGAAAGATGTGTAATGGAGACATCTTCTGTCTCACCTGAGCGAGCTGACACAATGGAGCGGTAGCCGACTTTATTAGCAACCTCAAAAGTTTCAACAGCCTCAGAAACAGTCCCCGCTTGGTTCACTTTCACAAGAACCGCATTACACGCTTTGTCTTTTGCGGCCTGACGTACAAGCTCTGCATTTGTGACAAGGTAGTCATCACCAATTATCTGCACTTTATCGCCAAAGGCTTTTGTAAATGCTTGGTTTCCTGCGACATCATCTTCAGCTAATGGATCTTCGATAGACGCGATTGGATATTTCTCAATCCATTTGCCAAGTATCTCAATCATGCCATCAGTATCTATTGCGCGATCTTCAAGCGCTAATTTATAACCGTCTTTATTTCCAAACTCAGATGCCGCAATATCAAGCGAGATAATCACGCGTTCACCCGGCACTTCACCTGCATCTTCAATTGCTTGGGTCAGCGTTTCCAACGCCTCTTCATTACTTGAGAATACAGGCCACCAGCCCCCTTCGTCCGCAACACCCGCCATGTGACCGCGCTTTGCCATGATCTTCCCAGCTGCGCGATACACATTGGAAGTGACCTCCATCGCTTCATCAAAACTTGTCGCGCCCGGCACCATCACCATGAAGTCTTGCACATCAACACGGCGACCCGCATGTGCACCACCACCAAAAATCTGAATTTCAGGGAGAGGCATGGTTGGCTTGCGGTTATAAGCAGATGCGACATGCGCCCATAGCGGCTTTTCATTATATGCAGCAGCAGCATGAAGTGTTGCTAGAGACGTAGCGATCATCGCGTTCCCACCAATAGCAGACTTTAGCTTTGTTCCATCAATCTCTATCAATTGCGCATCAATGCCCTTCTGGTCGAGCACATCGCGGCCAATCAAAGCAGGTGCGAGTTTCTCATTGACGTTGGTCACCGCCCCCTGAACATCCATACCGCCGAGACGATCACCGCCGTCACGCAAATCTACTGCCTCTCGTGTACCGCGAGATGCGCCTGCGGGTGCTATCGCTCGCCCCATTGCACCATTCTCCAGATACACATCCGTCTCAACCGTTGGGTTTCCACGAGAATCCCATACGCGTCTCGCAATGACTTTAGATATTTTAGAAGAACTCATGATAATTCCGTTTTAATGAGACCAATCAGGTCAGATAATTTTGTTCTGGGGTGAGAAATCAGCGGCATGGACACGCTACGCACTTGATCTCGTGCTTCATTTGAAAGGTATTCAACCGGAGACTTTCCATCTATCCGAGCAAGCATTAAAATAGGCACAAGCGCGCACACCCGTTCTTCTAAGTGCGCTCTATCTTCCCAATCAATAAAGTTCGAATAAGAGCTCCAAAACACCTTAACCATGTCCAATATATTTGAAGCATTGGCAGGTGAATTGAATGCCTTCAGAATAAGGTGGTTTAAGCAAAAAGAAGGGTCAAAACTCGCATCCCCCATCGTGGCGCATTCAGCGTCCAAGATTATGGGGCAACCATTCTTGAATAATATGTTTTTGGGACTTACATCCCCATGCACAAGCACATCAGATTTTTGTACTAAGCGTCTCTCAACCACGTTTATATTTTCAGCCAATACCGCATGTTTACGCGCCAAAAACCCCAAATAAGGTTCTAAGCGAAGTACGTTAAAATCATCGTGATTATTAAACTTGTGACGCACAAAGTTAGGTTTAGCCGAAGCTGAATGGATTTTCCCCAAACAAGCTGCTACTGCCTGCGCCGCTTCTGGACTGGCCTGCCCCCGCAGCAATTCATCTTTCCAGAGATATACCTGCTCTCCAGATACAAACTCCATCGCGAACCCGCTAAGGCTCTTCGATTGCCCATATAATTTCGGTGCACATTCGGGCAAAATCTCACCGACAAAACTCAACCACGCATATTCAGCTTCATTGCGGTGGA
Source organism: uncultured Hyphomonadaceae bacterium (assembly GCA_964351655.1). Classification (GTDB taxonomy): domain Bacteria; phylum Pseudomonadota; class Alphaproteobacteria; order Caulobacterales; family Hyphomonadaceae; genus Hirschia. The sequence continues at coordinate 39,366 of CAYGPD010000006.1, forward strand.
CGGGTGCAAACCACTCTTCAGCAACTTGCAGCTTTTCGCGCGCAAACTTCATGCAGTAAACGTCATCGCCAATTTTCAATGATGCAATATCAGACGCAACCCCACCCGTAAGCGGACGTACATCAGACACATCTTCAACAGCGCCTAATTTTAGCTCTGTCACGAGGGCTTTACACAGCGTTTCCAATTCTCGATCCACGCAATATCCTCCCTCGACCTCATTGTTGACAAAACACAATGTTCACGTGAACATAAATCGACTTATTGCGCTTGTGTCAATGATTTTTTCGCCATAGCTTGCCAAATAATCAGAGAGAAAGAGGTTTTGTGTGTCTGCGAAAGTAACGATAAAAACGATAGCTGCAGATCTGGGCGTTTCTCACATGACAGTCTCTCGCGCGCTCAGTAGTCACGCAAATGTGCGTCCTGAACTGCGTGAAAAAATCCTAAAACGCGCCGAAGAATTAGGGTATGTGCGTAACGCCGCCGCCCTCGCCATGCGTGGAGACACACTCCCCTCCATCGGCCTCCTCATCCCCAATCTTCGTAATGAGTTTTACGCCCACTTTGCAGACGCACTCACTTCAATCTGCAATGAGCAGAGCATCAACCTACTCATTCACCTTACCCATGATGATATCGCGAAAGAAGAACACGCGCTAACCTTACTAAAAGAAGCTCAAGCGCAGACAATCATCATGGTGCCATCTCCCGCGCCTGTTCACTACACATCCACGCACACATCCGGTTTAAACATTATTCAGTTTATCCGCACGCACCCACGGATAGATCAGCCCTCAAACTTGTTGATAGACGACGCGCCCGCCATTTTGGAAGCTCTCCAACATCTATCACAGACAGGCCATTCAAAGATTGCTTATATCGGAGCCGACAAATCCCTCGCTTCTGGGCAGCAGCGCTATGATAATTTTATAAAAGCCGCCCAAGCATGCCAGATAGACATCACTACCTCCCCCATACTTACCGGCCCACCCACACGCGACTATGGCTATAAGAGTGTGCGACACATCCTCGAAACCAGCCCAAGAACAACAGCCCTTATCTGTGGCGGATTTGATATTTCTGTCGGGGCAACAAACGCACTTCTCAAAGATACCGGCAGTCTACCTGCCAATTTTGGGTTTGTGGGATATGGTGACCCCTCTTTTTACCAATGGATTGGGAATGGCATTTCTACAATTTCACTCCCAATGGAAGCGCTTGCCCGCACAGCAATAGACCACCTAATGACCTACAAATTAGATCGAAATTTCACTCCTCTAATCTCAATACAAGCCGCTGAGTTTATATGTAGAAATTCCTGCTAACGCTCCCACGCTGCGCAATCGAGATCCAAATCTCTTACAATTAGCTATTGATTTTTTGATCAACTTGAACAAATGTTGTTAATTGTATACAATATAAAGATAAAAACGCGTCGGGAGGAAAATATGAAATCCAGCAGCATGTTAGCTCTGTTAACAAGCATATCTGCACTTGCCATGATATCGTCGTGCGCAGCCCCTGTTCAAAAAGCTCAAGCAGCTTCAGATCTTCAGGATACTTCCAAGCCTGCCGCTCCGACGCAGCAATCAGAAATTATATTGTTTGATTTTAACGCAGACACCATTCCAACACAGATTTCAGGCAATAATGCAGACCTTCGCATTACAGCCGATAAGAAACTATCCGTTCTCCTTAAAGGAGAAGAGAATATCTATAGCGGCCTTTCCTTCAAAGCGAATACGCCTTGGGATTGGAGCGAATACGACTCCCTAGGGATCGCGCTCGATATCGCAAACTCTGGTGACTATTCCACGCAAGTCTTTTTCGGCGCAAAAGACGCAACAGGAAAATCCTTCACTCGAAGCGTGAATATTCCTCGTGGTGACACAAAAACCTATTTTGCAGACCTAAAAAGCGCAGACATAGACCTTGATACCGGCCTAAGAGACAACCCATCCGCACTCGCCATTGACGCAACCAAATTCATTTGGATGTGGGGTGTTGAAGGCTTAGACGTCAGTCAAATTACTGAATTTACGATCACCACAGATAGCTTATTGCACGACCGCGAACTTACAATCGATAATGTGCGCGTCATCGCTAACCCCAAAACAAATCCATCTTATCTCACTAAGATTGTCGATAAATACGGTCAGAACGCGAATGTCGAATTTGATCAAAAAATACACGATGACAAAGAACTAAAAGCCGTAATGGAAGCTGAACTCGCCGCCATCAAGGATGGAAAAATGGCAGACAGGTCCAAATATGGTGGTTGGAAAAATGGACCAAAGCTTGAAGCAACTGGCTATTTCCGCACCGAAAAAGTTGATGGAAAGTGGGCACTTGTAGATCCAGAAGGTTATCTCTTCTTCTCTACAGGTATTGCAAATATCCGTATGTCCAACACATCAACAATGACAGGTGTGGATTTCGATCAAAAACTCCTTGTTCAACGCGATAAAAACGATGTCACACCTGAAGATTCTAAAGGCCTAAACCGCGTTCCCGATTCAGCGCTTGCAGGAAAATTCATTTCCTCAACCCTTCGTTACGACATGTTTAAATGGCTTCCTGAATATGGCAGCGCCCTTGCGGATCATTATGGTTATCGCCGAGACGCACACACGGGCCCCTCCAAAACAGGAGAAACATTCAGTTTCTACCGCGCTAACCTTGAACGCAAATACGGCGAAGCTACGCCTGAATCCTATATGGATAATTGGCGCGAAGTGACAATTGATCGTATGCTCGACTGGGGCTTCACATCATTTGGAAACTGGGTAGACCCGAGCTTTTATCAAAACAATCGCTACCCATATTTTGCCAATGGTTGGATTATTGGCGACTTCAAAACTGTCAGCAGCGGCGATGATTTCTGGTCACCATTGCCGGACCCATTCGACCCCGTATTCGTGGAGCGCGCAAATATCACAGCAGGTGTTATTGCCGAAGAAGTGCAAGGCAATGAATGGTGTATCGGTGTCTTCATAGACAATGAGAAAAGCTGGGGACGCATGGGTACGCCGCAAGGTCAGTACGGTATCGTCATTAATACACTCAGCCGCACAGATGCAGATAGCCCTACCAAAGCTGAATTTACCCGTATCTTAAAAGAGAAATACGATACAATAGAGGCGCTCAACGCAGCATGGTCTATAGATCTTGCCTCATGGGATGATCTATCCAATGGGATTGACATCTCCGAGCACACTGCAGCGCGCCAAGCAGATTATGCAATCTTATTGGAAGCATATGCATCTGAATATTTCCGTGTTGTAGATGCCGCCTTAAACGATGTCTTGCCAAACCACATGTATATGGGGGCACGCTTTGCAAGCTGGGGCCGCACGCCAGAAGTCGTTAAAGCGGCAACGAAATACTCAGACGTCATGAGCTATAATGAGTATAAAGAAGCCCCTCACAAAAATGCGTGGACCTTCCTAGAAGACATCGACATGCCGAGCATTATTGGTGAGTTCCACATGGGCGCACTTGATAATGGCCTCTTCCACCCCGGCCTCGTGATGGCATCAGACCAGGCTGATAGAGCGCGCATGTTCAAAGAATATATGAACACCGTGATCGACAATCCTTATTTTGTCGGTGCGCATTGGTTCCAATACATCGACTCTCCAATCACTGGTCGCGCCTATGATGGTGAGAACTACAATGTCGGTTTCGTATCAGTCACTGATACACCCTACGAGCAAATGATTGAAGCTGCACAAGAAGTTAACTCAAACCTATACACGCGTCGCTTCGGAAAAACCTCCGAATAGACATTTATTTTTTCTGTCCCGAACCTTAGTGCGGAAGCTTGTAAAAGCTTCCGCATTTTTTTGTTCAGATTCTAAACAGTATATTTGTGAGTAATCGGCCAACCATCAAACTGTTTTCCAGTTTTCGGGTTCGCGTCCCATGGCCAATTTTCCAACACAAAATCATTCGTGTCATGGCGCACTTTTATTATGCCGTATCCTTCACTTTTAAGGTCACGGTCGGCAATAAATTTACCCCACGTTTCATTGCCCGCTTCAAACTCAGCGTGTGTAATCTTGGGATTAGAGACGGCTAAAACACGCATTTTGTTACCAAATGTATCCACAAAATTGCCGGTATTGGCACCACCTTTATATTGATTGTCTAATTTGCCGCCGCCTTCAAACCATCTCTGCCAAAATGCAGCCGTGGCAGGCCCAGCAAAGAATAATGCACCATCATCAAAATCATTTACACCTTGATGTGCGACCATCCCTAAATGCTGATCACCCGCAATTACGAGCGCTTTGGCATCTGCCACGAGTTTCACAGCACGCGTCCGACCGTCAGGCGGAAATCCATTGGCATCATAATCAAGTAACGGCTCCCCTTTATCATCTGTCTGAGGGCTGCCCCATATGGAAGCAGTAATCACCACTTTAGGCAAACCTACGTCCATATCTTTCCAAGCCTTGAGAAACGCTTCTTGGCGTGCTCCCAACAACTCGCCACGCGTATCTAGTGGATTGGTGACATAGTCAGGTGGAGACTTAAATTTTCGATCTTCAACAACAGCAAAGCTTGTCCCACCATAGACAAAACTTCCATACGTCACTGGAATATCATATTTTATCGGAGTTGGGTCATAGGCATCGGGGTTGTGGCCATGCTGCATACGGTAAACCATACGCACAACGCTCTTATCCCACTTGAAGCCACCATCTTCTTCTTTTGGCATTTCCGAAGCATCACCCGCATTGCCCCAAAGATTGCCTTGCAAAACATCATGATCATCCGCGACCATAATTGAAGGACGATTACGAACAGATTCCCTATAAGTCCAATACCACAAATACCAACGATAAAGCGTATCTAACTTGGCATCTTTTGTGTGACTTCCCCTACGGACCGGATAGGTTTCGTAGTATTGGTCGCCACAAAAAACATACAGATCCGGCTCATGCCCATCGCAATTTTCTACGACCTGAGTGTGCGGAAAGAAAATATTCTCAGGCGTATATCTTCCGAGAGTTTTCTCTTGAGGAATTTTTTTGGGAATCCCCTCCCTATCCAAAGCGCGCGCCGTTGGAATAATGCAAGAATAAAGCGCAATCTTCAGCTCTTTGGAATTTTGTGGATCAGCAACAATCTCACCTTCAAACAAAGTCTGATCACTATCTGGCCAAACAATCCTGTATTTGTAGTTCTTTGTGTAATCCCAATCATCCACCCTATAGAGCGCAACAAACCCATCTTCGATATCGCGTGTTTGTCCATTGCTCCAATTTGCGTCACCCTCTTTTTTATACTCAAGACGTGCACGCGGATATTTATCCAAATTGATTGGCATAAACTGAGCTGTCATCTTCATGACATTTCTATTCAGCGAATGCATGCACCCCATTAGAGGCTCAAGCCCACGCGATTGATCAACATCAATCTTGTCACCACCCGTGCGCACATCTGCAAAGGACCAGCGACTACCCTGCGTGCCAACAGCACTAGAGGAGAGCAGCATCATGCCGCCAGTTAGCTGGTAGGACTCCACCCCCGTACGTACAATAAAGCCTAATTCAGCATCCGTTTTTGCGTCATAGGCGATGAGTCGAACATCAAATAAACCACCCTCAACTGGATCTATATGACAATCAAGCACGACCCCATTATCCCAGTTTACAGTAAGATCGCTTGCACCCGCATCATCAATAAACTCATATTTTTCATAGCTTAAGGTCTTTTCACTATCGCTAAAGTCTCGAAAACTTAGCTGTCCCTTATCATCGATAACGGCCATAAAGCCACCACCCTCGCCCGACACTCGATTGGCAAGTGCCGCCGCCCGATAATCTAGCCGCCCCGCACCCACACCTAGCAAAAACCCTGAAAAGCCATCACCTTCTGCTATAGGCTGAACACGGGCAGAAATACGTCCCGGTGAAGATGAGCTATTCAGCTCGCGTGTAAGTAGTGATACTGTTCTGATTTCAAAGTCTTTTTCATCATTCAGACATTCAATCCGACCATTATTATATCGCCAGTCTTGAAGTCGATTTCCCCAGTAATCAGCTCCCAAATATGTTCGGATTTCCGCGTCGCTCCCCCGAGAAACAGGAGATACATCTGTTAAACTTGGTCGAGAAGCAGCCAACTTCCCTGCGCATGATCCTAAAAATGCACCGCCAAGACCAGCTGATGCTGCCTTAATAAATGTACGCCGCTTCATATCCTCTACCCTTTTCTTCGTTATTCATTTTGAGGGAATCAGATGCAATTCAACAATGCGCACCACCTCAATATTGCCTATTGTTAACAATATGACAGGGATGTGCAATGGTTTGTTGTGTCCGCAATGCGAAACTATCAATATTTGTTATGTTAATTGCCGAAAACAAAGAAATAATAGTATTAAAACGTCAATCAGACTTGTCGTTCAACCTCTGCGTTACTACCATTAAGATGACAACAATATACAAATTGGCTATCCGCGGAATGCGTATTTCTAACCTTAGATGAACTACATAATATAAGGAGCTCATAAAATGCTCAAAACGAAACAGGTTATACCAATTCGTGAACAGATCGCTAACCAAATCCGCACCGATGTTATCGCTGGTGAAATGGAGCCCGGTCAAAGACTACGAGAAGAATCACTAGCTGAACGCTTTGGTGTTTCACGTGGACCTATCCGTGATGTTTTGCTTCAACTCACAAAAGAAGGCCTGCTCGTTTCAAAGCGCAATTGCGGTGTAACCGTCAATGAGATGCTTTCTCCAAATACGCAAAATTTGATGATTACATTGCGCAAAAATATTGAGACATTTGCCTTTCAAATGCTGGAAGGTAAACTGGATGAAGATGATTTTGAACAGCTAGAATCCCTACTTGATGCTATGCAACGTGCTCTTACAACTGAGCACTTTACAGAAGCAGCCGAAATCGACTTGGAATTCCACAGATATTTACTTGATAAAGCCGGCGGAGATGAACTTGTGAATCTCTGGACACCAATGGTGCTTCGCATGCGGATGAACTATCAGCGCGTATGTTCACCCGAGCAAAGCATGCAAGAACACCTTGATATTCTGCAAGCTTTAAAAGACGGGGATTTCAAGAAAGCGATCAAGCTCCTGGAAACACACATTAAATAATATTCTAAGCACCCAAAAAAATTAGGCTGTGAACAAGTTTAAATGCTCACAGCCTCAGTTCACGGACATTTCAGGGTTAAACTTCTTTCAAATAAACCGTTTTCTTTTCAAGATATTGCTCAAGACCATACTTACCGTCTTCACCGCCCATACCTGATTGCTTCCAACCATTGTGGAAACCTTGGTGCTGCTCTCCCATTGGACGGTTGATGTATAATTCACCCGCTTCCATGTCATTGATGAATTTCTGAACATTCACATGCGACGCTGAGAAAAAGTAAGCGGCAAGCCCGTAAATACTATCACTCGCCATAGCGATCGCTTCATCCAAAGTTTTGAAGGTTACGACCGGCAGCACCGGACCGAATGTTTCTTCTTCTACGGCAATATTTTTATGCTCTGTTTCAAGAACAGTTGGCTCATACCAGAAACCACCTTCATATCCTTCAACATTAGCGCGTTTACCGCCGGCAAGTATTTTACCGCCTTGCTTCACACTTTCCTGTACGATGTGATCGATATTCTCGATCTCTTTCGCATTCACCTTCGGACTAAGCGTTGTGGTTGGATCCAAAGGATCACCAATCTTCAACGCGGCAACCTTTGGTAAGAATAGTTCAAGGAATTTGTCCTTAATATCTTCGTGCAGATACACACGCTCCGCGCACGTACACACTTGACCACAGTTTGTGAAACGCGCGCCCACCAAAATATCGGCGGCTTGCTCAAGGTCAGCATCATCCATCACAACAAATGGAGCTTTACCACCAAGCTCAAGCATAACTGGGATCATATATTTCCCCGCAGCTTGGTAGATTTGCTTACCTGCGTAAGTTGATCCCGTCATTGTAATCATCGCTGTGTGTTCACTCTCACACAGATAAGATCCAATTTTAGAACCCGATCCATTGATAATGTTCAACACACCTGCAGGCACGCCAGCCTCATTAGCAATTTCACCCAATTCAAGCGACGACAAAGGTGTCTCTTGCGTTGGTTTAAGCACCATCGTGTTCCCGGTAATCAGCGCTGGGCCAATTTTGCGTCCCGCAAGCGCCATAGGGAAATTCCACGCCGTAATCGCAACGACGACACCGCGCGGCACTTTGTGAATGTAGATTTTCTCATCTGGATTATCCGATGGCAAAATATCACCTGAAATCGTCAACGCGTTGTCACAAGCGTATTCGATAAAGCTAGCTGTCGCATCTACATCAATGTAGGCCAGCTCAAGCACCTTGCCCTGCTCCAGCGTAACCATTCTTGCTAACTTATCCCTGTGCGCGCGGATGCCAGCAGCGAATTTACGCATAATCTCTTGGCGTTGACGTGCTGTCATCTTCGCCCAAGCCGGCTGAGCTGCTTTTGCTGCAAGCAAAGCCTTCTCGGCCTCTTCGACTGGTGAAGCTGGGATAGAGCCCAACACCTTACCAGTTGCAGGATTGAGAACTTCAATGATCTCATGCGTAGGCGCAGCGATATATTCGCCGTTTATAAAATTGAGATTATTCTTAAATTCCACGGGTTATCTCCCCATCCATCCGCCATCAACAAGCAATGTCGCGCCATTTACATAGGCAGCAGCATCCGATGCTAAGAACACAATCGGTCCCTTAAAGTCGTCTGGTGTTCCCCAGCGACCTTGTGGAATACGGCTCAGAATTGCTGCTGAACGCTCGGCATCATCTTGCAAAGCTTGTGTGTTATCAGTTGCAATATACCCCGGAGCAATCGCGTTTACGTTTACGCCTTTAGAGGACCACTCATTTGAAAGTGCCATCACCAATTGCTGTACACCGCCCTTACTTGCCGCATACCCTGGCACAGTGATCCCGCCCTGATAGGACAAGAGAGACGCTGTAAAGATAATTTTACCAGCTCCCGCCTCAACCATGCGTCCACCAATTTCACGGCTTAGAATGAATTGAGCATTCAAGTTCACTTCAATAACTTTATCCCAAAGATCATCGCCATGAACTGCCGCGGGTGCACGCAATATTGTACCAGCATTATTGACCAACACATCAATCTTCGCATGGTCAGCTTTCACCTTCTCGATGAATGCATAAAGGCTTTTGCGATCTGAAAAATCACATTGATAGCTATAAAATTTACGCCCAAGAGCAGTGACGGCCTTTTCAACGGCGGAGTCTTTTGCTTCCAAGCTCGCTGATACACCGATGATATCTGCGCCTGCTTCAGCCAATGCGACTGCCATGCCCATACCGATACCGCGCTTACAGCCTGTTACGAGTGCAACTTTGCCAGCAAGCGAAAAGGAAGAAAGAACGTTACTTGTCATTTTAGGCACCACACTTCACTACTGTCTTCATTCCCACGGGGCTTGTCGCCAAAGTGTGGAACGCTTCATCAATACTTGTCAGGTCAAATTCGCTGGTAATAAATTTGTCGATATCAACCTTACCAGATGAGACAAGCTCAATCGCTTTCTCAAAATCAGCCGCTTCATAAACGCGCGCACCTACCAATTCGAGCTCACGCCAGAAGAATTTAAACAAATTCACTTTTGGCGGCGCAGTCGCTGGGTAAATCGCCACAATACAGATACGCCCGCGAACAGCCGCGATCTCGGTCATGACATCAACAGCCGGTTGCACACCCGACACTTCAAACACAACATCCGCACCTTTTGTTCCGGTCCATGCGTTCACATAAGCGACCAAATCTTGGTTTAGCGGATCAACAGCTTTAATGCCGTTTGCTTCTGCAAATGCACGACGATCAGCATTGATCTCCGAAATAACAACATCCGCACCCTCAGCCTTCGCAACGGCTGCAACAAGCTGACCAATCGGACCACCGCCCAATACAACAACATGCTCGCCCGCTTTCACACGCGCCATTGAAATATCGTGACATGCCACAGCTAGAGGCTCGATCAACGCACCTTGTCTCAAATCAATACTATCAGGCAATTTGTGGATTGTACGCGCTTTAACAGTCCATGAACTTTGGAACGCCCCTACACTATCCACACCCATGAATTTCAAATTGTGACAAATATGGCTGTGACCTGCATCACACGCTGGACAATCCCCGCAATAATCAAGTGGCCGCACAACAACACGATCGCCAACCTTTACGTCAGTGACACCTTCACCAACTTCGCGAACAATACCAGATGCTTCATGTCCTGTTGTTTCTTTATGTGCGACGCGTTTGTCCATCGCGCCATGATAGATGTGCATGTCGGTTCCACAGATACCAACATAGCCTACATCTAAACGGACCTCACCTGCTTTAGGTGCTACAGGCACGGAGTCAGCGATACCAAACTTTGAGTCACCCAAATATTGTGCAGCGATCATTTTTTTCAAACCTTTACTATGTCTGCGAAATCATATGCGGCCCAATTAGAGCCTCATCAAATACAACACCTGTGCCGACATGGTTGGGCGCAAAGGCAAGGCCATCACGTACTTCCAGCGGACTTATTGTATATTTATCAATGGGGAAGGAATGCACTTCTAACATTCCCGCATGCGGTTGTGCAGCCAACAACGACACATGCAATTCATGCATCCCGTGACTACAAATCTTCAGGCCAGCTTTCGCTGCCAAATCAGATACTTTTAGAAACCCTGTAATGCCCCCGATATTGGAACAATCAGGCTGCAAATAAGCTAATCCCGCATACTTAATGGCGCGCTCAAACTCTTCCACAATGTGCAAGTTTTCACCCATTGCGAGCGGCAGGCCAGTTGCGTCTGCAATGACAGCATAATCTTCAAATTCATCCGGTGAAATCGGCTCTTCAAACCAGCCAATATCAAATTCTTTTACCGCTTTACCAAACTCAATCGCGCGCTCAACAGTGTATGACCAATTTGCGTCCACCATAAGCTTGTTGCTAGCACCGAGCACATCGCGGATCTCGCTTACACGGCGCACATCTTCAGCGATGTTAGCCCGTCCAACTTTCGTTTTGACCGCTGTATGCCCAATCGCAACATGCTTTTTAACAAGCTCTTGTAGCTGCTCACCTTCAAGATGCAGATCAATGAAACCGGCATAGCATGCCGTTTGGTTTGATGGTGCGTTCAAGACTTTCCAAAGCGGCGCATCCAAGGTTTTACATTTGATATCCCACAAAGCGATATCAATTGCAGAGATCGCAAAACTCAGAAGACCACCGCGTCCCACATAATGCAGATCTTTCTGCATTCCAGCCCACACGCTTTCGATATCCGCGCCGTTTTTACCCAAAATGCGCGGAGTCAGATCATCTTTAATTAGCGAATAAATACCGCGACCACCAGAACCGCCAGTATAAGTATACCCCACACCTTCGACACCATTGCTTCCGGTAATCCGGCAAACAATTAACTCAAAAAATGTGTGCGTACCATGGCTCGCATCCACGAGAGGTTCCGCGAGAGGAATGTGATAATATTCAGTCTTCACGGACTTAATCGCAAAGGCGTCAATTGGGGCAACCACACCTGTAATCAAACTATCAGAACTCACAACGACACCTCTTCCGTTTCCAAAGCATGCACACTCAGCACGTAACCGCTTTGTATCACCTAAATTTTGGAAACAGTGAAAACTTCCCTATGCGGCCCCCCCTCTCCTCTATCTTTTTATTGACTTCAGGAGATAACAGTTTTGCCGCTGTTATTTTGTATACAATATACAAACAACATTGGTGATGTAAAGTGCTAGTCTTCAATTTGACAACAAATATCAGCCTTCATTTACTTACCTTTTGTGCTTACCAATTTGTGAAGCTACCATCAGGCTTGTAACGTCTTGGAATCTCCCAGAATTTGAACGTCTGATCCTTTATAAGATCCTCGCGCACATCCACACCAAGACCCGGCTTATCGCTCACCTCATAATAGCCAGCCTTTTCGATCGGACGATTGATAAACAAACGATCATGATCAGATTTATCAGCGCTGTAAGGTGCAATTTCTGTCCAAGACAGGTTAGGGATCGCCGCACACATATGGTTTGTCGCAGCTGAACAAATTGGCCCCAACGGATCATGCGGCATCACATCAATATAATGCGCCTCAGCAATCGCAGCCACTTTCATAGCCTCAGTAAGACCACCCACATTACACACATCAATACGTGCAAAATTGGTCAAATCATTTTCAAGATATGGCAGAAAGTCCCACTTACTCGCCCACTCTTCCCCAATCGCGAAGGGAATATTAGTCATAGACCGCAACGCCCTGTATGCACCTGGCGTTTGCTGACGAATAGGTTCTTCTAGAAAATCAATCGTGCCTTCTGGCATTTTTTGACAGAAGGCAGCCGCCTCTGCCACGGACATGCGGTGATGCATATCAATACCGATAACAATTTCATGTCCCACTTCAGCGCGAAGTTGGGGTAAAATCTCAGTCGTTTGTGCAATCGCTTTGCGCACATCCCATTGCGCACTATCGCCCGCGCCGCCATCACCCACAGTGGCCCGCACGACAGTCCACCCCTTACTCACAAGATCTTTCACATCTTTGATCAAATCTTGCGTGTGATCAGCAGTTGACGTTGCAAAACAAGGTATTTTGTGACGTTGCGCACCGCCGAGCAATTCATGCACGGGTACATCAAAACGCTTACCCGCAATATCCCACAGCGCGATATCAATTGCGGAAATAGCACCCGATAACACGCGCCCACCTTCGAAATATTGGCCGCGATACATTTCCTGCCATAGTGCACCGATATGACGAGAATCCTTACCGATTAGAAAATCGCGAAAATGCTCTACAGCTCCCGCAACAGCCAATTCTCGCCCAGAAACACCAGATTCACCCCACCCATAAAGGCCATCTTCTGTTTCAACTTTTACAAGGCATAGATTCCTGTGGCCCACCCAAACAGGATACGCGATAACATTTGAGATTTTCATGACACTTCACCTTAAACGAGGTCGTCAGTCTTACATAATTGTGCGGCAACACCTTGGTCTGCAACTATATCAGTCCCAGTGATGGCGTTAGATAAGTTCGAGATCAGAAAGGCTGCAACATTCGCAATATCTTCCACACTACTTACCTGCCCAGTGGCATGCATGTCGTTGAAAGGTTTAATTAAATGAGGCTTATCCACCGTGACCTGCTGCACAGCCTCGGTCATTGTCAAACCGGGTGACAACGTGTTCACACGAATGCCATACTTGCCCAAACTCCACGCCATAGCCCGCGTCATCGCAGAGATACCGCCCTTTGTCGCCGCGTACATTTCATACCCAGATACACTGGCCACTGAGTGATTAGATGACACATTAACAATGTGTCCGCCGCCCAGTTCTTTCATGTGGCGCGCAACCGCTTGGCTCATCAAAAAGACAGACCGTTGATTAGTTGCCCAAAGCATGTCCAGCTTCTCTAATGGCATTTCAAAGAAGTCACACTCAATCGTGATGCCTGCATTATTTACGAGCGCATCAATACGCCCATATTTTTCGTGCACCGCCGCAACAAAGCTAGAAATGCTTTCAGGGTCAGACACATCCGCCCGCATGAATTCAGCCCTAAAGCCTTCCGCAACGAGCCCATCTATCCTCTCAGCACCGCTCTCACTGCGCTGACACGCAATCACACTTGCACCAGCCTTCACGCAGGCTTGCGTAATGCCCCAGCCAATACCGGAACACCCACCCGTTACGATAACGATTTTGTCTTGCAGAAAACCCATGTCACACACATCCAAATAAAGTCACTCAACATTAGGCCCCTTTAAAGGTAGCCTCGATTTGCTCAATCGTTTTGTTTTTCGTTTCAGGCACCAGCATGTAGATCAGCGCTGCGCCCACTACGATAATTATTCCGAACATCAGAAATACTACGCCGGCCCCTGCACTCGACAGCAGCACAGGAAACACCATTGCAGCGCCCGCGCTCACAAGGCTCGTCACCAGTGCACAAGCTGAGATAGCCACACCACGCACACGCGTTGGGAAAATTTCAGAAAACAGCACCCACATAATCGGGCCAATAGAGATATTGAACGCAGCCACAAATCCCAAAATACATGAAATCACCAATCCAGCATTCAGCCCTTCAACAGCTGTCTTGATCAGCACGCCTTCAAACTTACGGGCATCATCAAAACCCAGCGTATCCACAAGTGCATTTTTAAAGGCAACATCATTTGCAAACTCAACACCAACCAAAGAAGACAATGCCTCCGTCGGCATAGATGCAGCCAACGCACCCAAATCCGCAGCATCAATCATGTAATGCGCCTGAGAGAAGCTCCACCCAGCAAGCAACATACATGCTGCAGCCACCACCAAACCGCCAATCAGCAATGGGCGACGCCCCACGCGATCAATGACAATTATAGCAATAGCCGTAAACACCATCGCCAACACCCCCAACCCAACTGAAGATATGAAAGCTGCATTCGTGCCTGCACCCGCCTGCTCAAACACAATCGGCGCGTAATACAGCAAATTATTAATCCCTGTCAGCGGCTGCAATACAGCTACCAATACACCCACAAATAACGCCTTACTCAAATGGGTAGAAAATAGCTCTTTGATCCCCTGAAGATTGCTTATTGCGCCATTGCCTTGCGCACTCGCGCGGATCTCTTCCATTCCCGCATCAACATGCTCACCAGGCATCATTTTAGCCAGTACATCACGCGCTTCCGCTTCGCGCCCCACACTATAAAGCCAACGCGGACTTTTCGGGATACCAAGCAACAGGACAAGCCAGATAATCGCCGGAATAATCTCAACGCCCAGCATCCAGCGCCACATTCCAGTCTCGATACCAAACATTGAAACTGTCGTCGCACCCGGCGCAGCCATTGATGCAATGGCAAGGTTCAACAAAAACGCAACCGTTATACCAATTCCGATGTTTAGTTGATTGATAGACACCATCTTCCCGCGCGCATTCGGCGGAGCCACTTCCCCAATATACATTGCGGCAACTGACAATGACGTAAACGCCATCCCGCCCAAAGCACGCGCTAACGCCAGCATGACCCAGTTAGTAGCGAATACAGACCCCACCGCAGACACAATATACATTGCAGCGATAACAATAAGCGTGTTTTTACGGCCAATTTTATTGGTGAGCGGCCCAACGACTAGCAAAACAGGCAATACGCCCCACCCCGCCGCAGACACAACCCAGCCAACTTGCGCATCATTGAGCAAAAACTCAGAGCGGAATGCAGATATCCCTCCAGAGATAAGGACAATATCCAAACCAAATATAAAACCACCAAACGCAACGATCATCGCGCTTAGAATTGCCTTGTTTTCAGAAATTTTCATGAAGCCCGCTCCGCCCTAATAATCCGAGCCAACACGAAACGTCTGCGAATGAAGCTCAAAATAGCCTCTCGCGCCGCTGCGCACCTCCCGATTTACTTTTTATATCTATTTTATCGCATAATCGACATAGGAATAAAGAATTGTCAACAATTGACATTTCAAATTTGTAACGTCAAACATATCCTCAAAAATTAAAATAATAATTCTCGGGGAGACTTAACCACAATGGCACTCTTTCAGCGCGTTGTACAAAGCATGCGTCCACGTCATACCTTGCAAGCGGGGACGCAGATAAAATGCTAAACTTCTCCAAACACCAATTTAAGATTATTACGCTTCTGTTTATCACAGTTGTAATCAATTATATTGACCGCACGAATATCTCTATCGCCGCCTCTGCATTGCAACGAGATCTTTCCATTAGCCCCACTCAAATGGGATTGGTCTTCTCAGTCTTTGCGTGGACTTACACCGCATTTCAAGTCCCTGGCGGATTCGTTGCTGATAAATTTCTACCGCGCATACTCTACCCATTTCTGTTGATTTCTTGGTCCCTCGCGACAATTCTTCAGGGTTTCGTAAACTCACTCACCTTGCTTTTAATTGGACGCGCATTTGTGGGAGCTTTCGAGGCTCCCTCATATCCGATCAATAACAAAGTCGTCACAAACTGGTTTCCAGAAAACCAACGCGCTTCCGCAATCGCTATTTACACATCAGGCCAATATATTGGGATGGCGGCGCTTGCTCCGGTATTATTCCTTATCCAGAAGCATTATGGCTGGCATGGATTATTCATTATCACAGGGCTGATAGGTGTTGTGTGGGCCTTCATCTGGTATTTCCTCTACAGAGACCCAACAGCAGCTCAATCTCTCAAAATTCATGGTGAAGAAGATGCACAAGCCCCTGCTGAAACGGCAACCGCCGAGACACCTTCAGCAGCCTCAAACAATCTTATGTTTGCCTTTTCCCATCCCAAACTTTGGGGTCTTTACCTTGGACAATTTTGCCTAGGAACTACGACAATTTTTTTCCTGACATGGTTCCCCTCCTACCTGATGGATGAACGTGGAATTGAAATTGGAAAATCAGGCCTTCTTGCTTCTATGCCATTCGCGGCTGCCTTTTGCGGGATTTTAATATCTGGCTTCGCATCCGATTATCTAGACCGCAAAGGTTATTCCAAAACCATAAGCCGCAAACTACCTGTACTTACAGGAATGTTGATTTCCACTTGCACTTTCGGCGTTTTATTCACCGATAGCAATGCGGTTATCATATGTTTGCTTTCATTAGCATTTTTTGGAAATGGCGTCGCTTCGATTGCATGGGTTTTCGTATCCATCATGGCTCCCAAAGACCGTATCGGACTTGTTGGAGGCGTATTCAATTTTGCAGGCGCTATGTCTGCAATCATAACACCTTTTGTTATCGGTTTACTTATTGATAAAGCGAACTTCTCTTTTGCACTCATTTATATCGCTTCTGTCGCGCTTCTTGGTGTGTTCATATACCTCTTCCTCGTTGGAAAAGTAGAGCGCATCACTATCGATGCCCCCCCTAAAAGTGAGGCTGCCCAATGATCGATCGCCGTAAATTATTATTGTCCGCCACAGCAATTGCAGCGCTTACATCCTGTTCTCAATCAACTTCAGAAGAGCCTAAAATGTCAGTTTCAGGTCACGGCACACCAGAACAATCTACGCCGGATAATTTCGGCAAAATCATCTCGCTGGATGAAAGTTTTAGCGAGCTTATTGCACCCGATGCAAAACTAGAAATTATCGGATCTGGTTTTGGTTGGACAGAAGGCCCAGCATGGGATTTCAAACGCAATTGCCTCTATTTTACAGACATTTTAGGCAATAAAATTCATCGCTGGAATAAAGCTGACGGCATGACTGTGTTTCTAGGCCCCGCCGGAGACGATCACGGTACAGATAGTTCAGCTGTCACACCCGGAACAAATGGCAACTGGTATAACAGCGATGACACAATGCTCATCTGCAATCAAAATGCGCGGTCTGTTGATAAAGTGAATATGGCGACTGGCGAACGCGTTATGCTCACGCGTGAATTTGAAGGCAAAGTCCTCAACACTCCAAATGATGTTATTCAAGCTCGCGATGGTAGCGTGTATTTCACAGACCCCCCCTATGGTCTAAAGGAAGCCTTCACCTCCCCTGTACGTGAAATGGATTATCAAGGCATCTACCGCCTATATCCAGACGGCAAGTTGGAACTCGTCTCTAAAGACATGATTGCTCCCAATGGCCTCGCGCTAACAGCTGATGAGCAATATCTTTATGTGTCACAATCAGATCCCGAATTTCCAATTATCCGCCGCTTCAAGCGCGAAGCAGACGATAGCCTGACCGATGAAGGAAACTGGGTGAACCTCTCTCAATTTGCGGATGATGATCACCCGGGCCTTCCCGACGGAATGGCGCTCGATACCAATGGCAATATCTTCGCAACGAGCGCTGGCGGTGTCACGGTTATTTCTCCAGAGGGCAAACTTCTCGGCCGCATCGTAACCGGTAAAGCCACATCCAATTGCTGTTTTGGTGAAGATGGAACAACGCTCTTTATCACAAGCCACGACCTCGTTTTGAAAATCCCAACTAAAGTCAGCGCACTCCACTGGCTCTAATTCCATTCAAGTGTGAGAGCAGAAAAGCTGCTCTCCTTGAAGGCATCAACAATCTAAAGGACTTCGCGATGAAACAGTTTAAAGCCTCAATCTTAGCGACAACAATTTTATCCTTCACCCTCCTCACAGCCTGTGGTCCCGATGAAGAGGCTGCGACTCCTCCGGTTAAAACAGAAGACGAAGCGGCCTTAAAAGTCGTCACAGATTTTGAAGCGGACACCCTGCCATCTTGGGTGAAAGCAAGTTATGCGGACCTTTCAATTGTGGAAGGTAAATCAGGCAAAGCTCTGCGTGTGGACTTTGATGAAAACGCGAAACAGTCTGGTGTAATTTTCACACCAGAAACACCTTGGAATTGGGCCCAGTTTGGTAATGTTAATCTCTCGATGGACATTGAAAACAACAGCGAGGTATCAACCCACCTTTTCGTGACCATCACAGACGTAACAGGCAAGAACCAGCGCCGTAACGTGGTACTAAGCACTGGGGAAGCAGGCACCTACATCGCCCCTATCACAGGACCGGAAGTACAGCTTGAAGCAGGGCTTCGCGCCAATCCAAGCGCCTTCCCTGAAGAAGCCAATGAAATGATATGGCGCTTTGGAAACCGCGAAACTGACATGAGCCAAATCGCGTCAGTGGCTGTTGAAGTCTTTGGTGCTATTCGTCCTAAAAGCATTACCCTCGACAATCTAGAAATAAGAAAAAACCCAGAGCCAATCAAAGACTATATAGTCGGCTTGGTTGATGAATTTGGTCAAAATGCCAAAGTGGATTTTTCAAGAAAAATCAAAACAACTCAACAACTTAAAGAAGCCGCAGATGCTGAGCTAGCCGCTCTAAACCCCGACGGTTTACCCGATAGATCTCGTTTTGGCGGCTGGAAAGACGGACCTAAATTTGAAGCAACCGGTTATTTCCGCACTCAGAAAGTGGATGGAAAATGGTGGATGGTTGACCCCGAAGGCTATCTATTTTTCTCCAACGGAATCGCAAACCTCCGCATGGCCAACACTACAGCCGTCACCGGTATCGACTACAGAGATCCATCCGTCCGCGTTAAAAACCCCAATGAGGTTACGCCTGACGATTCAAAAGATCCGGAAATCGCACCTCAAGCCGCCCTCGACACGGCCTATGTCGCATCAGACCTGCGCCGTAATATGTTCATATGGCTACCAGACTATGACGACGAGCTAGCCGAGCACTACAGCTACCGCCAATCAGTCTTTATTGGCCCCACAGAACACGGTGAAACATACAGTTTCTATCAAGCTAATCTCGAACGACGCTACGGTGAGGAATATGATCATTCCTACCTTGATAAATGGCGTGAAGTAACACTCGACCGTATGAAAGACTGGGGCTTCACCTCAATGGGAAACTGGGTCGATAAAGGCTTCCACGATAACGAAAAAGTACCTTATTTTGCAAATGGTTGGATCATTGGCGACTTTAAAACACTCTCATCTGGAAACGATTATTGGAGCCCGATGCCGGATGCTTTTGATCCTGAATTTAAAGTGCGCGCACAAGCCACAATCAGCACTATTGCCAATGAAATACAAGGCACACCTTGGTGTGTGGGAGTCTTCATTGATAACGAAAAAAGTTGGGGTGACCGTGATAGCCTAAAAGGTCGCTACGGCATCGTCATGGATGGCATCTCCAAAAGCGCAGAAGAGAGCCCGGCAAAAGCTAAATTCGTAGAAATACTAAAAGAAAAATACGCAAAAATAGACGATCTAAACACTGTCTGGGGGACAGATATCGAAAGCTGGGATGCTTTCTCTGCTGGCTATAAAATAGAAAACCTCAACGAAGCTATGGTGCCAGATTTATCTGCACTGTTTACAGCATTTGCAGACCAGTATTTCCGCGTTGTACATGACACACTCGAAGAAGCCATGCCAAACCATCTCTATATGGGCGTACGCATGGCGAGTTGGGGCATGCCACAAGAAGCTGTTGAAGCCGCCATCAAATACACAGATGTCATGAGCTACAATGTCTATAAGGAAGGTCTTCAACCCAAAACATGGGAATTCCTAGAAGACCTTGATAAGCCTAGCCTGATTGGTGAATTCCACATTGGGTCACTTTCTGACAATGGCCTATACCATCCCGGATTGATTGAAGCACCGACACAAGCAGATCGTGCACGCATGTACAAAGAATATGTACAGTCTGTGTTAGATAATCCTTACATGGTAGGAGTTCACTGGTTTCAATACATCGACTCCCCACTCGTCGGCCGCGCTTATGATGGCGAAAACTACAATGTCGGCTTTGTCACAGTAACAGATCAACCCTATCCTGAGATGGTTTCTGCTGCCAAAGAAGTGAACACAAATTTGTATCCGGGCCGCTTTGGTCCTGCAAAGAAATAACCCTTTCCGAGATGGCTCAAAACATGACTCAGACACTTAAAGACATTTTCGGCAACACTCCCATTATTGCGATTCTTCGCGGCGTTACGCCGGAGGAAGTATTGGAGGTTGGCAAGTGTATTCTAGATGCCGGTATTCCCGTTTTGGAAGTAACGATGAACTCCCCTCATCCGCTGGAATCCATCAAATTGCTTGCTGATAAGTACAACTCCTCCGCCCTCATCGGGGCTGGAACGGTTACGACTGTTCAACAAGTGAAAGACGTTTACGCTGTTGGAGGACGCATTATTGTCTCACCAAACACAAATGTAGAAGTCATTGCCGAAACTAAGCGTTTAGGCATGTTTTCTGCACCGGGCTGTTTTACACCCTCAGAAGCATTTGAGGCGTATTACGCGGGTGCAGATGTCTTGAAAATGTTCCCTACGGACATCATAGGTTCCGTTGGGATAAAGGCAATGCGCGCTACACTCCCAAAAGAGGCACTTGTTGCCGCTGTTGGTGGGGTAAACGCTGGTAATATGGCTGAATTTGTGACAGTAGGTACGAATGGTTTTGGTATTGGTTCCGCAATCTATGCACCAGGCAAAAACCTTGCAGATATACAAGCTGGCGCAAACGAATTAGTGAGTTCCGTTCGCGCCGCCCTAAAGACAGTTTCAAACTAGGAATACTACATTGGCACGCATAATTTGTTTCGGTGAAATGCTACTCAGACTTAGTTCACCATCGCGCGAACGTCTATTTCAATCCGCTAATCTTGATACAAATTTTGTGGGCGCGGAAGCCAATGTCGGCGTCACACTTTCCCGTATGGGAAATGATGTGTCCATGGTTACTGTACTACCAGAAAACGCCATCGGAAACGCTTGCTGCGATACATTACACCAACAAGGAATTGATACAAAAAACATTGTTCGCCAAGGCGAACGCATGGCGATTTATTTCCTTGAAACAGGCGCAATGATCCGTCCGTCTTCTATTACTTACGATCGTAAATATTCTGCATTTTCTCAAGCTAGTGGCGATATATACGATTGGGAAACTCTTCTGGAAGGGGCAGATTGGATTCACCTTTCAGGTATCACCCTTGCGGTGAGTGAAGGTGCACAAAAAGCCAGTTTAGAGGCGGCTAAAGTTGCGCGCGAAATGGGTGTGAAAATTTCGTTTGATTGCAATTATCGCCCGTCCCTCTGGACTGGTCGAGAAGCTGAAGGTGTAAAAATTATCAAAGAAGTTGCTGCGTATGCAGATCTCATTTTTGGCGGCGACAAAGATGTACAACTCTTATTTGGAATCACACGTAACGCAGACAATCCTGCGGAGAGTTTCCAACGCGCTGCACAAGAATTCTTCAAACAATGCCCCCACTCAGAATACGTATGTAGCACCAATCGTACCGTTTTGAGTGCCGACTCAAATACACTTGCTGGCTTTATTGCGACTAAGGATAGCTTCGCGCAAACTAAATCATGGGATTTGCATAACATTGTAGATCGAATTGGTGGAGGCGATGCCTTCGCAGGCGGTGCCCTTCACAAACTTGCAGCTGGCGCAACACCTCAACACATCATTGATTTTGCAGTCGCAGCCTCTGCAATCAAACACACTATCCCAGGTGATTTCAACATCACGACAGAAGCCGAAGTTGAAGGCCTACTCAACCACTCTGGCGGCGACGTTAAACGCTAACCTATAGATATATAGTCAATTTTCAACGCAACCACTCATAAATATAATATGGGTGGTCGCGTTCTCTTGCGCGCCCTTTAAACTTAATTTTCCAAACCTTCCCTCCAGATCAAAAAAATGGCTTACCCTTTGTAAAAGGTAAGCCATCAAGTCAGGACGTACGGGTAGAAAATTTAAAGCTTACGAGAAGGCAAGTCCGCCGTTCACGTCTAGGTTCACACCGTTGACGAAAGAAGCTTCGTCTGATGCAAGATAAGCCACAACATCAGCAACTTCGTCTGGGTGACCTTCACGGCCAAGTGCTGTCATTCCAGCAAGCTTCGCGCGAACTTCATCTTTAGAGAATGTGTCGTGGAATGTTGTAGAGATAAGACCTGGGTCAAGTGCGTTTACACGGATACCTTTTGGACCAAGTTCTTTAGCCATTGAACGTGTAAATGTCATAACAGCACCTTTAGAAGCTGCATATGCCCATGAACCGCCGCCGCCGCCATCACGAGCAGCTTGAGATGCAAAGTTCACAATTGAACCACCTTTTGGCATGTGTGGCGCAACCGCTTGAGTTGTTAAGAAAGTGGAGTTGAAGTTCAAGCGCATTACAAGGTTGACGAAATCTTCGTCCATTTCAGCCAATTGCTTACGTGCAACAAGACCACCCACAACGTTTACAAGTGTGTGAATTTCCTTACCAAAAGCAGCCTGTGTTTTTGCAACAAGATCAGCCACATCCGCAGCTTTTGTCATGTCACCTTGAACAAGGATTGCTTCACCACCAACTGCTTTAACGGCTTCTAGTGTTGCATTACCATCAGCTTCGCTGTCGTAATAGTTGATTGCAACTTTAGCGCCTTCTTTCGCCAACTTGACCGAAACACTACGACCAATGTCACGTGCTCCACCAGAAACGATCGCTACTTTATTTTTAAGTCTCATAATAAGGAGTCCTTTGATATTGAGATTTATTTGAAGAATTGAAAAACAGATTTTTTAGGAAGCTTTAGTTTCCGCTTCTAGAGGTTCAATTTTACCGCATAGAAACCAGACACTTGCCATACTAAGAATTGCTAGAGCCGCACCGATCAAGAATGCAGGCGCATAGTTACCACCTTGCGTCAGCCACGGCACTAGATATGTCAGAGCTGCAGCTCCAAGCTTTGCGGCTGTTCCCGCATAGCCCGCCAATGAACCAACAGACTTACCACCATAAAAGTCACTTGGAAGCGTTTGAATGTTTCCAATTGCTGTTTGGAAGCCAAACAGGATCACAGCCATTAATAACACTGCGAGCACGGGTGTTGATGCGACAGACATTGCCAAAAGTGCTGGCAGCATCATCACTCCACCTATGGTAATTGTGAGCTTACGAGTTGCGTTTACAGTCCAACCGGAAGCAAGGCGGTTTTGAGCAAGCAAGCCACCAAACCACGCTCCGAACATAGCCCCTACATAGGGAACCCACGCATATAAGCCTATTTCTTTTACGTTGAACCCGAAACTTTCACTTAGATAGATTGGGATCCAAAACACAAACAACCACCAAATAGGGTCAATAAAAGCCGCAGCAAGGATCGCACCCCAACTTTGTTTACGTGTCAGCATTTGTGCTGTTGTTGGATTGTATCCCTCAGTACGAACTACTTCTTTTGTATTCGTGTCATCACGCTGACCAGTTAGAATAAACTCTCGTTCAGCAGGTGTAATCCAAGGGTGTGTTTCCGGATCAGATTTCATCAAAATCCACCAAGGAACCAACCAAACCAATCCTACAAGTCCAACAAGGATAAAAATGGCGTGCCAGCTAAAATGCACAGATAAAAAGGCAATAATAAGTGGTGAAACGATACCACCAATAGCAGCACCCGAATTAAAGATACCTTGCGCCAGAGCACGCTCTTGAACTGGGAACCATTCTGCATTTGCTTTTGTCGCACCAGGCCAGTTACCAGCTTCAGCAACACCCAGAATACCACGGAACAAGCTGAAGGTAAGCACACTGTTAGCAACGGCATGCAAGGCGGTGGCCAGTGACCATACACCAATAGACATCACGAACCCCAGACGGGTACCTACCCAATCAAAGAGCTTTCCGAAAATCGTTTGCCCAAGCGCGTATGAAAACACAAACACAACTGAGATCGTTGCATAATACTGCTTTGTTTCATCGGCACTTTTATCTGGCCAAATTTCTGTAGCCATATCTGGCCAGAGATACCCTAATGTCCCTCGGTCAATATAGTTGATAATCGTCGCTATCGCGACGAGGCCAACGACCCACCAACGTAATCCTGCAATTTTCATAATTTGGTCTCCCCTATGGTTTGGACCGTGGTGGAATTACTGTGTGACATGAATTGCCCCGCTCCACTCTATTTGCTTGTTATTATGGGTTATTTTGTGCGGAATATCACTTTCTGTGTCGTCTGCAAGGTATATGGAAATCACTTCTCCAGATTCCATTGAAACAGTATAAGCCGTTGCTCCATCAAGGATTTCAGTAACTATCTGTTCCACGGACGACCCATCAAAAACAGTTATTTCCTCATCGTTGTCATAGCGTCCATGACTTTCATACACTGACACGAAACCCGTATTATCTGCGTTCGCACGCAACACGAGCGCTTGTTCTTTACGGAAATTATGGTCAGGATCATTTGCTCCCAATTCCGTCAAAAACGCCTTATACGGAACGTCAGCAGTAAAAGTCATTGTATAGAATTTGTCATCGATCAACCATGACATATCCTGCATACCTTTAAGCTCTGGTGACACTGCACGTTGCCATAAGTGCTGGTACCCATTGGCTTTTCCAAAAGCCGACATTTGAGTTGTCTCATGATTTAGCGCAAAATTCGTCTCAATAAGCTGGCCTTTATAATGCACAGGCAGATCATAGACATGCTGCTCTCCGCTCAGACCACGCAATATGTCAATTACATAGGGTGCCTGCCCATTTTCACGAGGAACCATTGCAACGACACGCTGAAGATTTACACCTTCATAGGCTGTGTCGACTTCCGCTGCAGCCACTTGCACACCGTTTACATCACCAAATTTAAGTACATCAGGACTATATTTCTGAGATACTTTCCAGTCCCCATTGTAGTGACTTTTCTCGTCTACAACCAATGTGTTGTGGGCGATTGTCTGCTTACCCCATGTATTGTTTTCTGGAAGGTAGCGGCCACCAAATTTGGCTTCTACATTCAAAAAGCGTACAGCGCCATAATCCGCAACCACTTCAGTGCCATTGTCATAATACAAGAGACCAAGCTTATCAAAATGACCATGCCCCAACCCTTGCGTTGTTGCTTTCATCACAATTGCCGATGCGTCATTTTCAGGACCAGAGCGAAGCACCATCAATGCTCCCTCATCACCATTTCGGCCATCACGCAACTCTATTGATTTGAATTCAAAAGGTTTTGCTTTTCCAGCAGAAATATCATCCAGCAGCTGACGCCCTTCACGCGTAGGCACAACAGCCCCATCTTGCAATTGCACAGCGCCCAATAACGTTGGGTCTTTTGTCAAATCATAAGCTACAGCTAGACCGTATTTCAACTCGACTGTATTTAAACCTTTTTCACGGATAGCATCATTAATTGGGAAAAACTTACCAGCATAACTTTGCTGAACAGTCGCACGTATCGCTTTTAGAACAATGCCATCTCGGTATTCGAATATTTTACGCTCAGGTTCATTCTTTTCAATCGCTTGAGAAAACAACACAAACGGCATCAATGCATACCGTTGATAGTATGGACCTTCTGCATAGTAACCATCAGGTGAAAACAACATATCAAGCTGTTTCAAAAAGCCGGCTTCGCCATTTTGTTTCAATCCAAGTAGCGATTGTTCAACGCGATTTTGCTGATCCAAAACATAACCAGTCATACCCACGGCAGCCGCTGCCCATGTACCGTGATTATGAATGCGGTCAAATGTTTGCGGTGAACCAACAGACAAGAAATCAGCCATTGGGTTTAGCACACCAGCTTCAATTTTTTCTCGCGCTTCCGGACTTAGATCATCCCTGAATGTTTCATACCCTTGAATGACATATACAAGCCAAACTGCCTCATTTAGCCCCTGCCAGAACAACTGCCCTGCTGTTTCCGGCTTATGTTCCGGATGCAAGCCTAAAGTTGGATATAATTCGGCATAATCCAGTAGAATATCACGTGCGAAATCTTTGTATTTTGTATCCCCAGTCACCGCATATAGCATTCCAGCTTCATAAATTATTTTGCCGTTTTGCTTGTGCTGCTCATGAGTGTACCCACCACCAGCATCTGTTGGGATTGGCACTGGAACTTTTGTCTTTATCTGCGCATCAATACTGCTTGCTAACGCGCGCATTTGTATATCAAAAGTAGATTCAGATTTATTAGAAACAGTAGACTTTTCAGATGCTTCCATCGCTTTCGTGCAGGACGCCCCCATTACGAGGAGGAGACCAGCAACACCAGCTTTAAGCCATGCATTTTTTGAGGAAGAGTAAGTCATTACTTGCGTAAATCCTCAACTTTTAAGATAGTTTCGCTATCGTGCCCTACCCATGCATTACCGCTGAGGTGCGGCTGAGGCTTACCTGTCGTAATCGTGAATAGCGCCTGCTCTCCATCTGCTATGGTGTTGTTTTCGAGCGTCAGCACTTGAATACCATGCAAGTTTAAAGCTGGCTCACTGCCACTTCCTACACCCTCAAAACGCGACGCTTTCACCAAAACCGCAGGCCCAAATGTACTTTCATCTGTTCCGCCGCGGTACACATCGACAGCAGATCCACGGATATTTTTAAAGGTGCTATTTTCAATCTCGAGCAGGTCGACATTGTACATACCGTAATCATCAGTTTCGCCATCAAGCTTAATGACAGAACCTGAAATATCAACGAAGGTAGAATCTGAGATACTGATCTTGTGGAAGAGAGTTCCTTTTGCAGCACTTATAATCGAGAAACTACGGTTCACTACAAAATCGGAAAAATTAGACTTTGAGATTTCGAGCAAATGATTGCTCCCACCACCAACAGCCGTTGTTGAAATAAAACTATTCCCAACATTGTCCGGCGCGCCAGTACCGACGACATTTACTCCTTCAAGCTTCAAACTACCATGCCCCGAAAGAACAAACATATTTGCACGCTCAAATGAGAGATTTACCTTACCTTCAGCACCCGCCTTCGCAGCAATTGTGATAGGTTTACGCAAATTGATGATTGTCGCCTCATTATAGTCACCGGCACCCAACAACAAACGATCCCCAGACTTAGCATCTCTAATGGCATCAGACAGTGCGTTCTCACCCGCAACAACAGAAATGTCCTGCCCCCCATCAAAAGGAGATTTTGTCTCTGCTTTAGGGTACCAAGTCACACCAGTCTCGTCTCGCGAGACACCAAAACTCTCCGCGGCTACCTTCTGGCTGAGGTCAGATACGACCTCAAATCCAGAAGATATCGCCTCGGGAGGAGCTGTATTTGTTTTATTTTCACTGAAAGCGATACCGCTCATATCGTCATGTAAAGTGATGGGGGTCTCTGGACCGGCACCAACAATGACGTTGTTTTTAAACACTGAATTTATCGGAACAGCAGAACGCTCCGCGTCACTACCTTCGCCCAATTCTATCGCAGTGATATTTTCAAAAACATTGCCTTCAATGACAGCATTTTTGACCTGATGGTAGCGGTTGATAGGTGAATTTGGCACACCATTCATTACAACGAGAGCACCTGAAAAACGTTCACCTTTCAGATTTTTAAACACGTTATTACGAATGGTTTGATCACCATTTATAACACGCACGCCGCCTGTGTATGGCTCGCCATTTCCATCAAACAAGTTGTTTTCTATAACATTTCCATTCCCGTGGCGAAGCGTGAGTGTGCCGCGTGATTCAAAGAATGTATTGTTACGGAAAGTATTCCCACCTGATTTGTTCGAAAGAATTTCAACTTCACCAGAACAACGATCAAAGTAGTTATACTCCACAAATGTATTGGAGTTCGTCAACGAATAGTGACTGGTCCCGATACGGAAGGTCTCCCCCCCATTGGACCCAAGTACAGGGCGAGGACCAAAATAATTGTGATGGATGTGGTGGTTATTTTCTTGGCTTTCCACTGTATTCAAGCGCACGACCATTGTCGGCCCAGAATTTAACTTTCCAGAGAGGTGGCTGTGATCAAATTCGTTATTCTTTCCGTACATCATAACCCATGTGTCACGCTGCGTACGGTCTGGATTTGAGTAATTCTCGATAACTATGTTTGTGACACGGGTGTTGTAAGCAAGAGTGTTGCTATCTTTACGAAAACTGATCACTTCATTGCGAGGCGTATACCCGTCCTTAAAAACAAGCCCTGAAACGATCAAATGCTTGCCTGCCAAACGCAGACTAGACTGACCAGAAAATATTGCCCCGCCAGGCGTTTCGCTTGTCAACAGAATAGGATGCTCTGCAGTACCCTCCCCCTCAAATACTGCATCAAAATCAAGCCACACACCATCCGCAAGCACAATAGTGTCACCCGCAGTTGCCTCTTTTACAACCTTATTGAATTCATCTTGAGTACGTACAATTTTTCCCTCAACAGCCTGGGACGATGCATCCACTTGCTCAGTAGGAGTGCTTGGCTGAGGAACCGCACACGCTGAAAGCCCCGCAACGCCCACAGCTAAAAATATAGCGCTAACCTTCATATCGTCCTCCCGTCCTATTTAACGTCTTTTGTTTTGCCGCATACTTATCTTCCCCAGCCTATCTGTCAACCAATTTAGCATACCAATTTTTGCAATTACCCATATTACAGCGAAACAAGCCAAGAAAACCACACAAAATTGTGATCATTATGTCACACAATATGATTAGATGTGACCAAATTCCCTCATTTTTCCACAAAAGGTTTGCCAGATTGGTTGACACAGAGGTCTCAGCCTTCATGTTGTCGGCCAAGCAATAAATATAAATAATGTCAAAAAATAAGATCTTTGGGAGAGATCACACTATGAAAAAACTCAATAAAGCCACGTCTGTAGCCACAGCAAAAAGAGCACGCCTTATAAAAATGGCACTCTTAGGGTCGGCTGCTCTGACATTTAGCGCTCCAACTTTCGCACAAGAACAAGGTACTCAAGAAGCATCTGAAGACGCACGCAAATTAGATACAATTGTTGTCACTGGTTCACGGGCCACAATTCAGAACACAATCGATCTAAAAAGAACCAACTCCAGTATTGTTGACGGTCTTTCTGCCAAAGACATTGGTGACCTACCTGCCCTATCAATCGGTGAAGCACTTGAATCTATCACGGGTGCCGCTTCGCACCGTGAAAACGGTGGTGCAACTGAAATTTCTATTCGTGGACTTGGACCATTCCTAAGTTCCACAACTTTTAACGGTCGTGTTGCGACAAACGGTACCGGTGACCGTTCTGTGAACTTTTCTCAGTTCCCGTCAGAGCTTATGAACAAGCTTGCAATCTACAAAACTCAAGACGCCAGCCTTATTGAAGGCGGTGTTGCAGGTCTTATCGCTTTGGAGACACTCAAGCCACTAGACTACAACCAACGCCGCTTCCAGTTCGATCTCACAGGAAACTACAACCCTGATCAACAAAACATAGACAACACAATGGCGGGAGACTTAGGATCTCGCTTCACTGCAAGCTATGTTGACCAATTAGACCTTGCCGAAATGGGACGTCTTGGTTTCTCCATCGGTGGTCAAATAAGTGACATTTCGCAACCTGAGCAAGAAATGCGCTCATCTAGCCCATCAGGCACATCTCTATTTGCCTGTATCGCTGATGCTTCAGACCCAGATTCACGTGGATATGCAGCTAGCAGCTCTGGCGACTGTGAAGACCAAGGCCCGAACTCAAGCAACAATGATGGCTACAACACGACAATCGACCCAAACACAGGTCTGGCGGTTGACGATGGTATCGATTATGCGTGGGCTGGTTCTTCTCGCGGATATCGTCAAAATGACACGAATGACAAGAGAGACTCCCTCTTCACAGCTTTGCAATGGCAGCCGAATGACCGCCTCGACATCAACGCAGATGTTCAATGGTCAAAGCGTACTCAACTTGAAGACCGCCACGACTTAAACTTCTCCAACATGAAGCGCAGTGTATCGGGCGACACACTCGACAGCCTCATTTTCCAAGAGAATGGTGTCGTTCAATCCATCACAACACAGTCTGACATTGAGTCTAACGGTGAAATTTTTGAACGGACTGAAGAATATTTAGGTTACGGAATTAACGCGAGTTTTGATGTCACAGATAAATTGACTGTTTCTGCTGACTATTCCCTATCTGAAACGACAAGAGATGAACTTCAAGTGTCACTTCGCGTTTCAAGCCAAGGTGGACCCGGTAGTGGTGGACGTGAAAATGTCAGCTGGACGCGCGATAGCGATGGCTTTGTCAACTTCACAGTGCAAGATTTTGACGTAAACGACATCACTAACTACACAGATGGTGTACGTGCACGTATCGACCGCGATGCTGAGCGCACAAACACAGTTGAAGCACTTCGTCTTGATGCTGAATACGACCTCAACATGGGGCCTATTACAACAATCGAAACAGGTATACGTTTATCCGACCTTGAATATATTAGTTTTGCGGGTCAACGTAATGAAATTACGACTGGCGATTTAGACTCTGACAGCATCCCTTGCGCAACAAATTTTGCTGAAAGCGGCTTCTTAACAAGTGCATCTGGTGCGCTAGTTACGCAGATTGATGGTGATGGAAACGTCGTAAACACATCAAACAGCTGGGGTGTATTCGACAACCAATGTCTATTAAACTACATTCTAACTGAAGAAGGCGAAGGCCCACTTGCCTATCCTGATAGCGATCCAGCCGCGCTCGGTAACATCAATGTATTAGAAACAACATTAGCCAGCTATATTATGGCCAGCTATGATACATCACTTGCCGGCAAACCATTAACTGGTAACTTTGGTGTCCGCATGGTGGATACAAAAGTGAAGTCACTTGGAAACCGGACACCTGTCGTCACAGTGGTAGACCCCGTTACTGGTACACTTTCACTTGATACAGATGGTGATGCTGTCGTTCTTTATGGTAAGGGTGAATATACTGAGTACTTGCCAAGCTTCAACGCAACACTTGAGCTTCGTGACGACATTCTGCTTCGTGCAGGTCTATTCCGCGGTATGTCCCGTGCAGACCCTGGAAACATGAGTTTTGACCGTGACTTCAACGAAAACAACGAAGAAGATGCGCCAACAACTCTTGAAGAGCTAGTCTCTGTTGAAGGTACAGGTAACCCGAACTTCCAACCGCTTATGTCTTGGAACTATGACTTGGCATTAGAATGGTATCCTAACGATGACTCAATCCTAGCTGCGAGTGTCTACTATAAAGATTTCACAGGTGGATTTGAAAACTCAACAGTTCTCGAAGACTTTGTCATCGACGGCCAATCTGTAACCCTACCTGTAAGTGTGTCGGCGACTAACGAAGACACATCTGCCCTATACGGTATCGAGCTAACAGCATCACACAACTTTTCATACCTACCAGGTTTGTTGAGTGGTTTGGGTGCCAAAGTAAGCTTGAACCTCGCAGAATCTGACTTTGAATTTGAAGACAGTCTTTATGGTGACCTTGGTTACCGGGATGCTGATGGAAACTTCGTGCAAACGAATGTTGGTATTCTTGAGCCAGGCAACGTACCGGGCTTCTCAGACACAGTCTTCTCTGGTCAGGTTTACTACCAAAAAGGTAAATTCGACAGCTCCATTATCTATAAATACCGCAGTGAGTATTTCCAGCCATACACAAGCAACGGAACTCGCCTGCGTTATGTTGGAGACGTCGGGGTATGGGAAGCACGTGCTTCTTATGACCTAACTGACAACTTCTCTTTAAACGTATCAGCAATCAATTTGTTTGATGCTCCAAAAGAACAGTACTTCTTCACAAGCGACAATTTAGGTGAAGTAAACTACTATGGCCCACGCGTCTTCTTTGGAATAAAGGGCAAGTTCTAAAGCTCGATTCCGAAAGCTCTGCTTTTTGATGACTTGAATTGGCATGACAAATTGGTATATCATGTTAAATATAAGAGTCGAAAAGCAGAGCTCTCTGGAAATATGGCAGATTTTGAATAAATGGCTGATCAAAGATTATATAATAAAGTCGCGAATGAAATTCTGAAAATGATCGATTCCGGCATGTACCCGACCGGCACGCGATTGCCAGGTGAACGTGAACTTGCAACAAAATTCAACGTAAGCCGAGTCGTTATTCGTGAAGCTGAAATTTCACTTGAAGCTGTGGGAAGAGTTGAAATTAAAGTTGGTTCAGGTGTCTATGTCACTGAACCAGATAAGTCTCGTTTCGCAAATCAAAACCTTCCAACTGTAAGTGCATTTGAACTTACACAAACACGTCTACTATTTGAATCAGAGTGTGCCGCGCTCGCAGCCACAATGATCACAGACGAACAACTCGCACAATTGGAAGATACCATCGTAAAAATGGGCGAATCCAGTGGAAAATCAGCCGATGGTGAACAGGCTGACCGCGACTTCCATCACATCATCACGCAAGCTACTCGCAATGCAGCGAACGAATTTTTTATCGAACATTTGTGGCGTATGCGTACAGAAATTGAGGGCGTGAAAAAAGTATACGCCGCAGTGTGTGTCGAGGATTCGAGCCACCGCGTAAAAGAACATGTTGATATTCTCAACGCCCTTAAATCACGCGATCCCGAAAAAGCACGCAGCACAATGCGCGAGCACTTCTCCCGCCTACTAGAAGCACTTCTCGATGCGTCAGAACAACAAGCTATAGAAGAAGCTAGACGCCGATCTACTGTTGATCGTGAGCAATTCCTTAAATCAGCGTTGCACCAGCACTAGATTTTATAATCGGCACAATAAAGAGAGGCAAAGCGATTAATGGCTTTACCTCTCTTTGTAGTCATAATTCATTTAAATGTCGCTTGCATCATGGCGTTCCGCCACCTGTCCAGCCTCATCTCCCCAAACGCGGTTCACTTTCACACCACGCTTTACCGCAGGACGATTATCAATTTCCTCTGCCCAGCAGATGACATTCTTGTACTCATGTACAGCTAAGAATTCTGCGGCTTCGTAGAGTTTACCGAGGACAAGATTTCCATACCACGGCCAAATGGCGATATCGGCTATAGTGTATTCATCGCCCGCGACGTATTTATTTTTACCCAGCGCTTTGTCCAACACGTCTAGCTGACGCTTCGTCTCCATTGTGAAGCGGTTGATTGGGTATTCAAATTTTTCGGGTGCATACGCATAGAAATGGCCAAAGCCACCTCCTAGATATGGCGCAGATCCCATCTGCCAAAATAGCCAATTCATCGTCTCAGTGCGCGCTGTCGCATCTTTAGGAATAAGCGCATCAAACTTTTCAGCTAGATAAAAAAGAATAGATCCCGATTCAAACACCCGCGTCGGCGAAGTTGTAGAATGATCCATCAAAGCTGGAATTTTCGAATTTGGATTGGCTGCGACAAAGCCAGAAGTAAACTGATCACCCTCTGTAATACGAATAAGCCACGCATCATATTCAGCACCCTTGTGGCGCAGTGCCAGCAGCTCCTCAAGCATGACCGTCACCTTCACCCCATTTGGTGTTGCCATTGAATATAATTGCAAAGGATGCTTACCAACGGGCAAATCTTTTTCACTGGTGGAACCAGAAATAGGCCGATTAATATTGGCAAATTTGCCGCCATTCCCCTGCTCCCATTTCCAAACTTTCGGCGGGGTAAATACGTCACTCTTCGTCATTGCTATGATATCCTGATATATCTTTATTGAAACTTATAGATCGATCTTAATTTATTATTTTCAACGCCCTGCCCGTTATTTTCTATTAACAACAAGTAAATACGTGCCTATACAAGTAATCTTGATTCAGGTTTCTGGAAAATTACTCTTGGAATATCTGCGGGCTGGGGAATAACGATGGATAAGTTTTCGATAAACGATACCACTATCTTTAACTCAATCGATGCCAGTCGTATGGCAGAAAAAAAAGACCTCGCGAATAAAGGGCGAATTCAAGGAGAGAAAAACCTCCCCCCCTCAACCGCTAAAATTCCCGATGAAACTGAAGCCGATATAATTCAAGAAACCTCATCGATACGTTCGAATACGGTTCAAAGTATTCAACTCAGTCTACAATCTCTAAATAAGCTTATTTCTAAAGAACGTGCCAATATTGGTACGCGGGTGCTCGATACAGATATTACACCTATTGTGACGAAACTTGAGCAAAGAGCCAATCTTGATTTAATCGCAATTAGCGACACTGAAACGAAACTCAAAGAACAACAAATTTACTTCAAAGAATGGCGTGCCCGCCGAAATCTTAAGCGGCCCGCCGAAGAATCCAAATCCGCACTTTCATTTTTTGCTGACCTCTTTTTATTAGCAATAGCGGAAGGTGGATTGAATTTATTCTTTTTTATGGAAAACAATGAATTAGGTATGCTGGGTGCCTTCGTAGAGGCATTCCTGATAGCTGGGGCCAACATCTTGGTATGTGTGGTATTTGGTTTTGTACTTTTGAAACGTATGAATAGCGTCTTTATACTCAATAAGCTTCTGGGCTTTTTCTCAGCTTTAGTTCTTTTGCTATCCCTACCGATCATTCATACCATCATCGGTTTCTATCGTATCGCGCGTCAAAGTTTACCAAACTCTGCTGATGAAATAGCATCCCACACCGAAATTTGGACCGCTATTCAATGGGCAGTACATGGCGAGTTTGATCGATTAGATGAGATGAGCATAATCATGTGTGCGATTGGCGTCATACTCGGCGCATACGCAGCCCGTAAGGGGTATGAGTTTGGGGACAGATACCCTGACTACACAAAAAATTACTGGAGTTTTGAAGACCGAAGACTCGATTATATTGACCATTTAGATGAGATTCATGGAGATATGC
Source organism: uncultured Hyphomonadaceae bacterium (assembly GCA_964351655.1). Classification (GTDB taxonomy): domain Bacteria; phylum Pseudomonadota; class Alphaproteobacteria; order Caulobacterales; family Hyphomonadaceae; genus Hirschia. The sequence goes on from CAYGPD010000006.1 coordinate 74,507, forward strand.
TTGAATTCCAATCAGCAGCAAGCAGCGGTATTCGCATTTTCTTCTCCAACCTTCAAAATTCTCTCTCTTCGTTGGAAAACTACCAATCGCGCAAAACTGAACTAAAAATAAGCCTCAAAAATTATGAGCAGCATTTAACAGATACAACTCGTAAATTGCTCGCCGAATATCGTGGTGCAAATATATCCTCACGTACCACACCTCCCCCAGAAACTTTCAACATAGAGTTCAATTTCGACAATCCACTTTTCGATGGCGATCAATTGTGCATGCCCGAGCTCGCAGAACAACTCGATAAGAATAAAGAACATGAGAGTGAAGCTCGTATAGCTGCCGACATTGCGCGTCACGCTGCACAAGAACTTCAAAACCGTATCACAATAGCAATTGAAGCGGCGAACCGAGTCGTGAATGCAGGCCGCAATCTACGTGAGGAGCACACGTCATGAGCCGCAGAAACAGTAACCGTCGCAGCAGTAGAAATCGCAGAAAGAACGGAACCGATATACAAGCTCTGGTAAAAATGGCTCTTGGTATTGTGATCTTAGGCGGACTGTTCACAAGTTTGTTCATCGTCAAAGGTAAAACTGATGCAATCGATCCAGTATCATTTTGTCAAAGAGCTGGCCCTGCCGAAGTTCATATAGTGCTATTGGATGCATCCGATACAATGGATGGCGTTCAAGCCGAACGTGTTAAAGCAACCATTTTCAAATCCGCAAAAGCCTCTTCTCCGGGCTCCCGGTTGGATATCTATGTCGCTGACACTCCCGATGGACGGCTTGCCGAGCCGGTATTCTCGAAATGCAACCCTGGTGAGCCCGACAAATTTGCTGCTGCCTATTCAGATGCAAAAGCGCAACGTGAGAGTTTTGAAACAGAGTTTTTATATGCGATTGAAGAAACACTTTCCACACTCCTGAATGCCAAAGCCGCCCCCACATCTCCTATAATTGAATCTATCCGTTCTGCGGCAGCTAAATCGCTATCTCGATTGGATGACGACACACCTGTTCATATCACTATCGTTTCCGACATGGTGCAGAATTCACCGCTTCTAAAACAGCATATCAATCAAACAGATTTTGAGACATTTAAAGCTGGCGTTGAATGGCCCAATGCACTTTCCGATTTACATAACGCAAGAATACACATCGTCTATCTCGCGCGCAGTCAATACCGAGCAATTCAAGGGCGTGCACATCAGGCATGGTGGGAAGCCTATTTCGACGCAGTTCATGGTCGTCTCACAGGCATAGATTCAATCTGAATATTACGGGGGGGAGCCTGTTAAAATGGAAAATGAAAAACCACCTTCAAAAGATGATCCAGAAGCGCTTTCAATGGAAGACTCGGCACAAGAGCCGTTGGACAATTCCAATTCAAAAACCGATGACATGCCACAGTCTTCAGATGCATCAACCAAGCTGGCTTCAGACGCTGAAGAACAAATTGAAGTTGAGAAATTCGATGAGGAAAGCCCCTCTTCAGAAAAAACAACGACAACCAATACGGCTGCGTCTCCTCTTCCCTTAGGTATCTCTGGGAAAAATTCGATTCATTTGCCCAATGCCCAAGCACCACGTACTCGTTTAAGTGATAACGCTGAAAAAATAGTCTATTTCTTTGTTTTGCTCGTTGGCAGCACCATAATTTTAATCGGCAAGTCAATGGGCTGGTTATCTCCTTGGCCAGCAGCCGTTTTCGCAGTCGTTTGTATAACTGGCTATGGGATGTTCGCTTGGGTTTCACAGCGCGAAAACCCAGTCAGAGCCGACCGGCTAGGAGATAACTGCTACTATCTTGGCCTCGTATACACTCTTGCTTCATTGATAGCGTCTCTTATCGCCATAAACCACGGCGCGGATGTCAATACATTGCTCGGGAATTTCGGTGTTGCATTAGTCTCTACTGCCGCTGGAATTGTGGCTCGTCTAATAATGATTCAGTTAAAATCAGAAACTGATGACATAGACAAACGGGCACGTATTGCATTGGGAGAAACTGCACAGCTTATGCAATCAGATTTGCTCTCGGCTGCAGCCACTTTTAGACACCTCATGCTCGACGCACAAGAAACGTTTAAATTATCAGTAGAAAGCACGAGTAAGAATATTAACGAAGCCAGTAAGATTTCTCACCAACTCAATCAACTTGATCTTTCACCCGAACGAATGAGCAATAGTCTGATCGGCATCGTACAAAATTTAGAAAAAGCATCACTTTCAATCGTTGATGCAGGCGCAAAACTCCAAGCGCAATCTGAAACAGTCATAAGTGCGGCTAGCGCAGTAGAGCGCGCAGAGAATAGCATGACCCACATACATGAAGTGCTTGGCCAAATTTCTACAACGCTTGATCAACATAGATTGACCACTGAACAAGCTTTAAAAACGATTGAATCTCAATCAGAGTGGACCGAAACACACGCTCGAAAAATGGAGCAAAATGCAGAAGAGGCGCGGCTAGCAACAGTCAAAGTTTACAGTGCAATGGGAGATTTAGCCAACACAGTTATAAAGCGTGTTCAAAAATGAACTCAGACACTGACATCTTCGCCCATAGAAGAGGCCTCATGCTTGGGTTGACCCTCGCTGAAGTACTTATGCTTGTGTTATTTATACTTCTGTTGACCTACACTGCAATTCTGGGAAAAAAGACAGAAGAGTTGAAAGAGAAAAACGCAGAGATTGCAGAATTAGAACTGTCATCAAAAGAACTTCAAATCCAACTGGACCTTGGTATTTCCAGCTTGATGGCGGCTATTAATTTACCCAACCTCCCAATATCGGATGAGAATGACCTAACCGCGCGATTGCGAGAAGCGACTCTGGCGATGGGCACTATTACACATAAAAACAATCAATACTCACGCCTTATAGCATCCCCCGAACGAGCAGATACTTTAGCAAAAGCACTCGAAGAAATCGGCCCATTACAAAACGCAGACGAAATTCTCAGCTCTTGGATAGAAGACAATGCAATCGCAGATTCCCCACTTGGTATTGCGGAGAATAATAACCCTCCCCCCGTGGAAACCTTAGAAGATGCCCTTCAGGTGATCGAACGGTTAGAAAATCAATTGGATTTCCATGACAAACGCATGCTGCAAGCAGGCAATGGGTTAACATTTCCGCCTTGTTGGGCAAACAACGGAAAACCTGTTTATATCTACGACGCACTTCTACAGGATGAAGGCCTCACTCTCCAAGCTTCAGATGACCGCACCGGACAAGACCTGAGTGGATTAAAGCAAAATGGTGCAGAACCGGCCCTGAATACGCTAATAACACTTCCCAACTTCATTTCTCATACAGAAGGAATGTTTGAATGGAGTGTACAGGCACGTTGCCGCTTTTATGTCCGTATCCGTGATGGTACCAGCGCAGACAACAAATTGGGCTATAAACAAGCGCGTAGAACTGTTGAACAACACTTTTATATCTACGACGCCAAATAGCTCGAGACCATATTCTGGATAGTAATAAATGAGTTTAGCTGTCGAATTAGATCACAAAATTATACAGATGCGTGCAGCTGTAATTAACGCAATATGCAAAAAAAGACGCCTTCACCCCATGACTGAACGCGTTGAAAGCCTTCTGCTGGATGACCTTACCAACACTCAAATATTCAAAATAATTTTGCGCGAACAACCTTGGTACATAAAACTAAGACTCAACTTTCTAATAATAGTCAAAGTCCTGTATGTTGCGTTGGCATGCAGCTTAATCGGATGTGCTTTTTATCGCTTTTATCAATTGATAAACGTCTTAGATTTTAAATAAAATTGACTCTGAAGCATCTCATTGCGCACTTCTTAGAACTAAACATTTGCCCCCCATAATTGTTGGTACCAGTATCGAGACAATTATAGGTGATTCAGATGCGTCCCACCCACGAAGCGCCAACCCTCCACCGTGAAACCTCATCGTCTACAAGTCACATCCTGCGCCCCAGCAGATCTGCTACTCTGCTGGATGAGTTGTTGGTGTACCGTTAATTTGTTCGCCGAGTTTACGGGTCACATCGCCAGGGGAGCCTGTTCCCCGTGCGATTAACCGGTATGCGGTTGGCACAAGCAATAGCGTGACAACAATGGATGCTAGAACTCCAAAAAGAATAACAACACCAATAGCTTGTCTCGTTTCCGCTCCTGCGCCACTTGATAAAATTAAAGGCAAGGAACCAGCCGCCGTTGTTAGTCCTGTCATCAAAATCGGACGAAAACGCGTCATTGCAGCCTCTCGAAGTGCTTTTTCAAAAGCCACCCCTTCATCCCGCAATTGGTTTGCAAATTCTACAATCAGAATACCATTTTTTGCTGCCAAACCGATCAACATTATCAGCGCAATCTGGGTATAAATATTTAAGGTCGTACCTGTAATCCAAAGCCCAAATATTCCGCCGCCAATCGCGATTGGGACACACAGCATAATAATAATCGGGTGGATGTAGCTCTCAAATTGAGCTGCAAGGACTAAGAATACGATCAATAATCCCACACCAAACACAAACAGCATGGATGAGCCGCTAGTTTGATAATCTAAAGATTGTCCTTTAAAATCAATAACCGCCTCAGTAGGAAGCACATCTCTGGCAATGCGAGACATCTCGTCAAGTGCGGTCCCTAATGAGACATCCTCTTTCAACCCAGCCTCGATGGTTATGGAACGAGAGCGGTTATACCTATTCAACGACGGGCTATCAGCAACTTCCTCAACAGTTATCAGGTTAGAAAGAGGGATAAGTTCGCCCGACCGTTGAGACCTTACATAAATGTTCTGAACATCATTTGGAGAGTTTTGATCGCTTCTCAATCCTTCAAGGATGACGTCATATTCCTCACCATTCTCAATATAAGTCGTTACCCGCCGAGACCCTAGCATAGTCTGCAAAGTGTTCCCGATTTCAGATACCGTTACCCCTAAATCAGCAGCGCGGTTATAATCGACCTGCAAACGATATTGCGGCTGGGTTTCTTTATAATCCCAATCAATATCAACAAGCCCAATATCAGCGCTCTGAAGCGCCTCTACAAACACATCTCGCCATTGCGTCAACTCTTCATAAGACGGTCCTCCAAGCACAAATTGCACTGGCTTTCCAGTACCACCACCTAGCCCTTGGCGCATATTTGCAAACGCGCGAATACCAGGCAAGTCTGACAGTTTAGCATTGATTTCAGTGATAATTTCTTCTCCCGGACGGCGTTTCCCCCATTTGTCCAAAGAGATAATTACAAAGCCTTGGTTGAAACTTGCGCTCCCAAATCCCGGAGCTCGTAGAAGCAATCTCTGCACCTCACCCGTTTCGGTATATGGCAACATACGGCGTTCAATCTCATCCATATATTTTTCCATATACTGATAAGATGCGCCCTGTGGTCCCCGAACGGAAACGAAGATACTCCCCCGATCTTCCTTCGGCACATATTCACTCGTGACATTCTGAGAAATGATCCAAGAACCAAAGATAGTCGCTAGAAATAGAATTGACATTAATAAGGGGCGCGCAACTGTTCTGTCGTAAAACCGCCCATAGCCACGCGCGACTTTATCCACACCAGCAGAAAAACCGTTCAACGCTTTTTGTAAGCCGTTTGGATTTTTTGACTTTGGTTTCAATACCTTAGAGGCAAGCATGGGTGCAACAGTCAACGCAACCAAACTAGAAAACGCGACCGCTGCAGCCATTGTGAGTGCAAATTCAGTAAATAAGCGCCCAACATCACCTTCCATGAAAGTGATTGGAACAAATACTGCGATTAGAACCAGAGTTGTCGCGATGACAGCAAACCCGACCTGACGAGTTCCTAAATAGGCAGCAACAAGCGGGGTTTCACCTTCTTCGTCCATTCTGCGATGTATGTTCTCGAGTACAACAATGGCATCATCAACCACAAGCCCCACGGCCAGAACAAGCGCTAAAAGTGTCAGCAAGTTCACCGATAAACCTAATGCAAACAACACGGTAAATGTTGCGATAATCGAAATAGGCACTGTAACCGCAGGAATAATGGTCGACCGGATACTGCCAAGAAATAAGAATATAACGACGATTACCAAACCGATTGATATGAAAAGCGTATTATACACTTCATCAATAGAGGCATCGATAAACACGGATGAATCGTAACTTTGATAGATCCGCATGCCTTCTGGCATAGTCTCGTTTAGCTTCTCTGCAAGCTCTCGTGCCCCTCTGGCCACGTCCACCGTGTTGGCTGTTGACTGCTTGGATACACCCAGCCCCACCATAGGTATCCCGTTGCCGCGAAACATGGTGCGGTCTTCTTCTGTCCCGCGCTCTACACGGGCAACATCACCAAGTCTGACAAGATACCCATCATCTCCTTCAGCAATAACTAGGTTTGCAAAATCCTCGGCAGTGCGAAATGCGCGATCAATACGGACAGTAAATTGGCGCGTATCAGACTCAATGCTACCGGCGGGTGCTTCAATGTTTTCACTCCGAAGCGCACTTTCAATTTCATTTACCGTCAATCCACGTGCTGCCAAAGCACGTCGATCAATCCAGACGCGCATAGCATAATCACGCGCACCACCGACACGGACCCTTGCCACCCCATCTAATGCTGAAAATTTGTCAGTTAAATACCTATCCGCATAGTCTGATAATTCCGGCGTGGTTAAATTCTCACTGGCAAGGTTTAGCCAAATAACCACATCATCACTGGAATCTGCTTTTTCAATTTCAGGCGGATCTGCATCGGGTGGGAATTGGTCTAGCACACCCGATACACGATCTCGAATATCATTCGCGGCAACATCAATGTCCTGATCAACCGAAAACTCAACAGTTACGCGAGAGCGACCATCAGAGGAGCTTGAAGAGATAAACCTTATCCCCTCAACCCCAGCAATACGGTCTTCAACAATTTGCGTAATGCGTGTCTCAACAACGGACGCCGAGGCCCCCGGATAACTTGTATCGATGGAAACGATTGGCGCATCAATATCGGGATATTCTCGCAAAGGTAGACGGTTAAACGCAACCAGTCCAAATACGATCAAAATCAATGCAAGAACGGATGCGAAAACAGGTCGTTTTACAGATATATCAGAAATTATCATTTTTAGCTCGCGCCTGAAGCACGTGAATTTTCATCTTTATAAACAATGCTTTGTCCATTTGGCGATTGTACACGTGGGCTTAGCATCGACTTATCTTCTATTTTGATAGCACCGCCATCACGGACACGGATTAAACCTTCTGTGACGATCATTTGACCATCTTCAAGTCCGGTTTCGATCTCCACCATACCCTTGCTGCGCAAACCCGGCTTCACTTCAACACGTTTGGCGAAAAGTGCGCCATCCTGATCATCAACAACATAGACGAATGATAGCGGACCACGCGGCTCGATCGCCCCCTCTGGAACAGCAAGAGCGGTTCGCGGATTGGCGCGAAGCTCAACCGTCATAAACATACCCGCCTTTAATATTCTATCTTCGTTAGGCAATGTTGCCCGCACAGTCACAGAGCGTGTGACAGGATTTATTGCATTATCGATACTTGTAATCACGCCCGTAAAAGTTTCAGCTGGAAGATCAGCCGTTTGCGCAACAATTTGTGTTCCCAGAGTAAGAGATCTCAAAAAGACAGATGGAATAGAAAATTCCAATCGCATTTCAGAGTCATCTATAAGTGTCGCAATCGTATCACCCGCGCTCACATAGGAGCCAACACTGACACGGCGAAACCCTAAAACACCATCAAATGGCGCAACCAATACACGGTCTTTTAAGCGTGATAAAACAGCCGCTTTTTGCGCTTTAGCAGCGTTCGCATTCCGGCGCGCTTGGTCTAATTGTGATTGAGATACAGCGTCTTCATTCGCAAGCTGTACTGCGCGATTGAGTTGCTTTATGGCCTCATCTTCACTTGCCTCTGCAGCTTCAACCAAAGCAATTTGTTCAGCTTGCGCTAGTGATAAAAGCGTCTTGCCCTTACTAACGCGTTGTCCGTCTTCGAAATATAATGAAGTGACGCGATCTGCTGTATTAAGTGTCAGATCGACCCGCTCTTTGGGTTCCAATGTTCCCAGCGCTTCAATATTGTTATAAAATTCAATACTCTGAACTGGCTCAACAAATACATTTGCTGCAGACTGATTTTCACCTCTTCCAGATTGCGCATTTGCTGACGCAACTCCTAGAAGACATAACATTGCAATACAGCATGCTTTTAGTGCAGTCATTTTACTATCCAGTTTTACTAACTTTTGGGGCACAATAGCTCTGATATAGAGTTTCCATCCCCAACTATACCACTTTTCGAATCATTCCGCAGCCGAATCAAGACTCAAACGCCCCACTTCAGATCACTTACACGTGAACACCTTGTAACTATCGCCTACTTGCTTCGATAGGATGAAGAATGAAAGAGTGTCTTAAAGGTTTGTCTTTGTAGTCTATTAAGCAATCGGAGCAATACGAATGAACACACGTAAAACAAATGATTACAAAACACTAAGCAAAGAAAAACCTATCATTATTGCGCACCGTGGTGCATCTGGACTGTATCCCGAGCACACTATAAAAGCTTATGAAACAGCGATTGAACAAGGTGCTGATTTCATCGAACCTGACTTAGTTATGACTTCAGATGGTGTACTTATCATCAGTCATGACTCCTACCTTTCTGCCACGACCAATATAGCCGATCACCCTGAGTTTGCTGACCGCAAAACCAGCAGAGAAACCCCTTTAGGTGTACAGGAAGATTGGTGGGTTGATGATTTCACGCTCGAGGAGATTAAAACCCTAAAAGCACGCCAAGCCTTTAAAGGGCGTTCAAAAGCGCATGACGACATCTATGATATTGTAACTTTTGAAGAAATTATGGATCTGGTGATTCATCACGCAAACAAAGGACGCATTGTAGGACTACATATCGAAGCAAAATGGCCTAATTATTTTGCTTCTATCGGCCATGACATGGTGGATCCCCTTCTAAATGGAATTGAAAAGAAACAATTACAAAAAATTGGAATACCTGTTTTTATTCAATGCTTTGAACCTAGCTTTCTAACTAAGGTCCGCCAGAGGAGCGATCTGCCACTCATTCAGAACATCGCCATTGAGAAAACGGCAAAGCCCATGGGTTGGGATATCAAGATTGAAGATACTAAGACGACAGGTTTGGGCATCTATAAAGAATTAGTGCTCAATTCGGATGGCTCAACGAGTAACTATGTTGCCCGCGCTCATGCTGCTGGCCTTGTGGTACACGTCTACACCTTGCGTGATGATGCTGTGATGGAGGGGTATTCTAGCGTTGAAGATGAGCTGATTGCCCTCTTCAATGCGGGTGTTGATGGTGTGTGGGCCGACTTCCCCGCAACGGCACTAAAAGTACGTGATGCACTCTAAAAATATGGGGAGGTTTTACCCTCCCCATATCTATTCAATTACAAACTAGAAGCGCGCACGCGCGCCAAGTGTAAATCGTGCCCCCGGAGATTCAAGACTTACGAAACGTACGTCTGAACGTCCTGTGTTACGTGAGTAAGATTCAGTGAGGTTCGTACCTTCAACAAAGACCTGATACCGGTCTTTGAAATTGTAAGCGATACGCGCATCAATTTGATCATACTGATCTGTATACACAGGCTCTAGACCCGCAAAGTTACGGAAGAAACGGTCACGGCTATTATAGGCCACACGCGCTTCAAACCGTTTGTCATCATAGAATAAAACAACGTTTTGTGAGTCACCCAAACCAGGTAGAACCACATTGTTATCCTGACGTGTCACATCAAACTCATCCGTGCCTTTCACATATGTGAAGTTGGCGTTAATCCCTGTGTATTGCAGGAAGCTTGGAAGGTAATCAAATGTGTGTTGGAAGGAGAATTCCGCCCCATACACGCTGGTTGTTTCAAGGTTACGCGGTCTGTCGATAAGGAAGAAAATCTGATTTCCGCTAATGTTGGTGCGGTCTTCTGTAATCAAGTCCAGATCATTTGGCTCTGGCACAGTAATCGCCTCACGCGCGCCCCCACGAACGATGAAGCCATCAATGTCTTTATTGAACAATCCCATTGAGAAGATTGTAGAATCTCCAAAATAGAATTCAGACGAAAAGTCCAAGCTTTTCGCAATATACGGCTTCAAGGCAGGGTTGCCTGCTGTACCTGTCATGTTTGAAAGACGTGTCTCAAACGGTGTAATAATGCTTGGGTTCAAATCGCTCAAGTTTGGACGCGTGAGCGTTTCAGAATAAGCAGCACGTAAGATAACATTCTCATTCACACGCAAACGCGCATTAATTGATGGCAAGAGATTATTATAAGACGTTTCTTCACTGATTGGAGCCGCGACGGAGCGCGTTACATCTAACACGTCCGGACGAGATGTGTTGGGCCGGAAATTAGCAAACCCTTGCGCATAACCTCCTGAAGTTGCTTCTGTTTTTGTGTAGCGAAGTCCAGCATTTACAGTCAATTCCATCTCACCAATGTCAGCACCAAATTCTGTGTTAACAAAGAAAGATGTGATCGTTTCTTCAACCTCATATCCATTCGCAAGATCTGGAACAGCCGCCAAACCACCCACAAAATTAGCGGCAGTTGTGCCAGGTGGTAGACCATTTAACTCATCGCGTAAGGCTTGAGATTCAGGGCGCTCAAGATATTCGATCACTTCTTCAACATTAAAATTCAGTGTTGCAGATGGATAGCTACCCGGAACAGCTCCAAGGAAGCCGTCACGATGGTCAACTGTGAAGAAACTTGCCGGAAGTGGAATTTGCGCATTCAAATACTGCACATTGTTTGGGTTTGCAGTACGCGCACTTGTGTGGATTTTTTCTTGCTTACCGTGATAGGCACCCGCCGTTACAGAGCGCAAATATCCATAATCAACATTCCACGCGAAATCACCTTTGATCTCCGTAATATCATCTTCGTCCCCCTCACCTGAACGTTGAGAATACCAAGAGTTTTGCTTGTTGATATCCGGCACGACGATTTGATCACCTAAGACATAGTCATATTGGTCAACAACACCATCGCCATTCAGATCTTCTGTACTTGGCGTGAAGAGATAGCTTGTACCGATTGGAGCTGGTTGGCCGGATGTAAGGTCGTTACGTAAGATCGCTTTTTCACCTGCCACCACAACATAATAGTTGCCACCGGCAGCATCGTTTTGCGCATGAGACTTGGACACATCAAAAGTAGCTTTTAGATTGTCAGTGATGTCCCACTCAACTTTACCACCAATTTGGTAAAGGTCTGAATCGCGATTGTTTGCGATAAAGATGTTGAAGGGGTTTCCAAAGTTATCATACCGCAAGATCACATTGTTTTCATCTGCGACTGCATTGTGGAATGTTGCACGCTCATTGAACGTCATATTGCTGACTGTATTACCCGTCACTTCAAACTTGGTGTAGAGACCATCCACGGTGAATTTCAAATTATTGGTTGGCTCAAATTCCACCACACCAGATAAACCTAAACGGTCGCGATCTTCATTTGCGCGGATATAATTAGTTTGCGTCAAGTGGACATATTCATCGACGCCTGGATTACCCACACCATTGGCAAATACACGTTTGCGCGTTTCCTCGTCAAAGAAGTCTTCAGTGAATTTATTATTTGCAGTCACCTGGTCGTTTGATGTTTTACGGGTCTGATAAGAGGCAGACACCAACACACCAAGTTTATCATCAAGGAAGGTATTGCTAACGAAACCAAATAATTGCGGCGCAACTTCTTCTGCTTGTTTGTCATACACGCCTTTACCGCTGACAACAGCAGAGAATTTACCAATATCAAGCGGGCGCTGTAGACGCAAATTAATGGTTGAACCAATACCACCTTCTTGCAAAGCGGCATTCGCGGATTTGTAAACATCAGCCCCGCCGATTAGATCGGCCGGCACGAGATCAAAGTTAAACGAGCGTCCGTTTGCATCTGATGCTATGCGACGTCCATTCACCAAAACAGTGTTAAATTGTGGACCAAAACCACGCACTGTCACGGATTGGCCTTCTCCGCCCTGTCTGTCGATAGACACACCCGAGATACGTTGAAGGGACTCAGCGACGTTGGCATCTGGGAATTTACCGATGTCCTCAGATACAATGCTATCGATAATATCTCTGCTGTTTCTTTTGCGGTCCACAGCTTGCGCTAGACTTTGGCGCAGACCAGTTACAACGATTTTATCAAGTGTGCGCTGCGTGTCTTGTGCTTCGACCGCTGCTTGTTCTGTTGTTTCTTGTGCACTCGCCTGTTGGTTCCCCAAGACCAAAGCGGCAGCAGCAGCCCCAGCCAACAAAGCTTTCTTTTGATTGTTTGTCACGTTTCCTACCCCATTCTCAGACGGTGGGGTAATGCGGCGAATTAGAATAACATTATATTCCGTTCGCCGAATTTCGAGGTCATGCCCTTCTAGAAGTTTAGCAAGAACCTCATCCACCGTACATTTGCAAACGAAACCATCAGTTGTGATGGTTCCAACTATTTTCGGGGAATAGAGAAAGGGATAATCGGACTTTTCAGAGATTATTCTTAAAGCATCAACGACAGACATTGGTGGCACATCAAAAACGTGCTTCATCCCTTCAGCCTTAGCTGTTTGGAATGCCAAAGTGCATACCGTTACACCCATCAAGAATAGATTCCTTGACCGTATAATACCTTCTACCTCCCCAGGTAACGCCACGTTTTTTATTTTGACTGCGGCGTCTTAGTTGTTAACAAACGGCGGATACATATCCTCTACTATAAAATCATATTTTTAAAAAATATCTAGAAAACCTTTCATTTTAGATGAATTAGCTTCTAAGCGATTGAGCGATCAAACAAATCCAATACGCACAATTATGCTTTAAAATGCACCATAACGCACTGAATTTAAAAATTAATTCGCACTCACCAGATGAATGTTCTGGTTGTCACGGTATTGAACTTCAACACCAAATCCCTGCTCAAGTGCATCTAACAAAGCATCTGTTCGCCCAATTGGAAATGTCCCGCCAATTGATATATCTAACAGTGACGGATCATCAATTACAATTTGTTGACCAATATAGCGGTTATACTCTTCGACAATGTCTTCCAAAGGCTCATTATCAAATGTCAGCATTCCTTTGCGCCATGACATGCGTCGCTCAACCAGAGCAATATCTTTGATTTCAGTCAGCTTATCAGTATCGCTTTCAAACACGGCATAACTACCAGATGTAACGCGCCGCTTCTCTGATAACTCTATCGTATTATTTAAGTCTATCGAGACCTTTGCGACAGCATTTGCTGTCATCTCAACAACACCTTCCTCGACGAGCAACTCAACTTTGCCCTTAACTGACTTTACAGAAAAAACGGTTCCGATTGCTTGCACCACAGTTCTATTGCTATGCACGCGGAAAGGTCGGTTAGGATCTTTAGCCACATTGAATACGGCCTCCCCTTTTACAAGCTGCACACGCCTTTCATATGCGGTGTATTCTACCGACAGCTCAGTATCAGTGTTGAGCATGACAGTAGACCCATCAGCAAGCTGAATGCTCTCTTGCTCTCCAATATTGGACGCATAAAAAACACGGCTCTCAGACTTTGGAATAACTGAATCGATCCACCCACTGGAGATCATCAAGCTGCCCCAGATAAGGCTTGCTGCGAGCGCACCGCCCGTGGCCATAAGACCCCAATTCCTTTTCGCTGCCTTTAGCCAACCGACAAAAGAATTTGTGGTGTTACTTGTCGCTTCCAAATCAAGCACAGCTTCGCCAACAGTTGAAAGTAAATCCCGAACAGCAATGAAATCACTGGAGAACATTTCAAATGCGCGCTTATTTTCAGGATGCTCCCTGATCCAATCACGTAGCGCTTGAATATCTTCGGACGTCGCACTACCGCCGTCGATCTTAGCGATCCACGCGCAGGCTTCCATCTCTCTATCTTCAATACTTTTGGTCAAAACTACCTACATGATCGGTTCGTATAAATGTGTTGCCGCGTCCTAATGTTCGTCACGATCCTGTCGCCCATCATATCCCGACGCTTTCATATGTCTGGATGTTATAAGCAATGCCTTAGCAATGTGTTTTTCAACAGTGCTGGGGGAAATATCCAGCTTCATTGCTATTTCCTTATGTGACAGCCCCTCAAAATGACGCAAGAAAAATACTTCTCTGCACTTGGGCGGAAGTGTCGCCATTGCTTCATTCAACGCTTTCAACCTGTCGCGCTGGAATAATTGCTCAGCATGCCCTTGTACATCTTCTGCAACACCCTCGCGTACAAAATCCTCCACTACAAGTTCAACTGATCTTCTGCGTTTTCGGGATACGTTGAAGGATAGGTGCCGTGCAATCTTATAAAGATACGCTTTTCCAAATTCTAATTTCTGATTTTTTTTCGCTGCATAAGCGCGTAAAAACACCTCTTGAGCGATATCATCAACTTCACTTGTTAAATGAGAATTTGGCAGTAAACGAACAATATAGCGCTTCAGCTCTGTCAATGAATTCAAGTATGCTGTCTCAACATTCTCGCCCGAAGAAATGCTCTTTTCTTCGTCGCTATAATCTTGTTGAGATGGCAGTGAATTATTCGACATCGTCGCCGTAATTTCCCAAAATAAAAATGTTGGGATAAGCGTGCCTTACTATTTCAATTCCGGCAAGAGCCGTCACAAATCAAAAATTAATCCATTAATAAACAACGCACTGTAAATGTAAATGATTACATTTGTGTCATAAAAAACACATCAATCTCTTACTGATTACTCCAAACGATCGCGCCGTACAGATCAAATAATGATCCTGTTTCAGGCACTTATTCTCCTTTTATAATATATCATTTCTCTATAGATTATAACGAAGAATTTGAACTCCAAACACTAACAATAGCAAAGCTGCACCCTACAGGCTCTGCTATGTTTAAAGTGAAATAAAGCACCTTCGTGCTGAGCTAAATACGCTTCTGATCGATCAAGCCCACTGAACGCCAGTCATTTTTGTATTCACGCGCAATATATAGTCATCGGCAGTGATAAATAAAGTTTGTCCGTCTTCTCCAAAACAGCAATTTGACGCAAACCATTTTGTACGGATGCGACCCAATAATTTTCCATCAGGGGTTAGAAGAAATATACCGCCTGGCCCAGTGACAGCTAAATGTCCTAATTTAGACACCGCCATTCCATCAGGATTTCCAATCGCTCCATCCACATAGAAAGGACGCGCATCAAACCATATTTTATCTTCTCCAAGTCTGCCATCGGCAAGCAATTCAACACGCCGCACAAAAGCTTCTGACTTCTCAGATTGCGCTATATATAGATAGCGTTCATCCGGCGACAGAGACACACCATTGGGGAAGATCATATCCTCTAATAGTAGACTAATCTCACCATTCACATCGACTCGATAGACGCCATTATGCGGTTGCTCTTTTAATGGAGATTGGTTCGCACCTTCTAATCCCGACACAGGGTCTGTAAAATAGACCGTTCCATCACTTGCAACGACGACATCGTTCGGGCTGTTCAAACGCTTGCCTTGAAATGTTGAAGCTATCGTTCTGCGTTTGCGCGTTTGGAAATTAAACCTCTCAACAGCACGCGTCCCGTGATTACAAATCATCATATCGCCATCGGGCAACACCCAGAGACCATTCGATCCCAAGCGAATTTTTCCAGGTGCATTTTCTTGAGCAACACCGCCAGGCGTTTCAAATGGCTTCACCCCTGCTTTCGTCGTCCATTCGTAAATGACATTGTCATTCACATCAGAAAAATAAAGTGCGTTGCGCGCCTGATGCCATGCTGGTCCTTCAACCCAATTATATCCTTCACCAATTACTTCTACAGGCGAAGACACATCAATAAGGTTCTCAATCCCCGATGCCGTCTCCTCTATATATCCACCCACGGGTAAAATAGATTTGCTCACAGGATTTTCGAATCCTTCAATATTGTCTTTTTCATTGGATGCATTTTGCATTGAGCACGCAGCCATCGACGCTGCCCCAGCTAATAATATGCCACGTCTTGAATAGTTCATTTTTCCTGCCCTACTTTATTATTAGAAATAGCCCCCAAAGTTCGCTTAAGTTTCGCAGGTCAAGACCCACACATTATCCTAAACGATCCCCGATATTATCGACTGTATACAATATTCCACGTAACACTCTGCCTTATATCTCAACGCGCCGTGTTTAGTTTCCAACACCTAAAACACTGAATATACGTATGTATTTAACAGTCACATTATTATAATCATCGTTTTTGAAGCTAAACTTCACCTCAGAAAACTGAATTTCTGTTTGCACACTCAAAGATATGATGTTATCAAACATTAAACAATAGATACACAAATGCAATCCGCATAATCTCTGATATGTCTCGCCTCCTGCAAAAGCGTCGACCTATCTCCTGATTGTTATAAATCGCAGATTACCGTTTGCAGTGTACGCCGAAATAAGAATTGGGAAGTGAGTTCAAATGTTTGCAAAACAACCATATATCGACGGTAAGCTTGTAGATGCAGGCGAAGTTTTTGAAGTCATAAACCCCGCAACAGAAGCTCCAGTTGGCACAATCGTTTTAGCCAATGCTGATGCGGCCCTTGCAGCCCTCAACGCTGCCGATAAAGCATTCCCTATGTGGGCCAACATGCCTGCTTCTGAGCGTGTAAAATGGATGCACAAGCTACGCGACGCAGTTATTGAGCATGAAGACCACTTGCGCACATGTGTTCACCTCGAAATGGGTAAGCCATGGGCAGCAACCAAAGACGATTATGACATGCTCGTAGATAGTTTGAACTTCTACGCCGACGAAATCATGGCGATTAAAGGTGAAGAGCTTAAAGACAAGGAAGGTACACACACCCACATGCTCACGCGTGAGCCAATTGGTGTTGTGGCTGCATTCTTGGCGTGGAATTTCCCGCTGCTAAACCTTGCTTACAAACTTGGGCCAGCAATGGCATCAGGTTGTCCGATCATTATTAAACCTTCAATGCAGACCCCATTGTCAGCCTATGCTGTAGGTGAATTGTGCGCAAAAATCGGCTTGCCCGCCGGTGTCGTCAATATCATTAGCGGACATAATCGCGAGATTGGTGATTTGATCAGCGCGTCAACAATTCCAGCCATGTTGACCCTTATCGGATCTACGCAAACGGGTCTGCACGTTATGAAAGCAGGTTCTACATCTATCAAACGTTACTCCATGGAACTTGGCGGAAACGCCCCTGTTCTCGTATTCGCAGATGCAGACCTTGATCTTGCAGCGGATACAGTTGTCGCGTTGAAATATGGAAATTCTGGCCAAATTTGTGTTGCGCCAAACCGCGTATTTGTGGCTGCGGAAGTGGCTGAAGCTTTCACACAGAAAATCGTTGAGCGCGCAAAAGCGACAAAAGTTGGTTTTGGAAAAGACCAAGATATTGATATGGGTCCAGTCATTGATGAAGGCTCTTGGAAGCGCATTGATGGGCTTGTTCAAGACGCGATTTCAAACGGCGCCACCTTGCTCGCAGGTGGTGGTCGCCCAGAAGGACAGGATATAGGTTCTTTTTACGCACCCACCGTGCTTTCCAATGTCACCGACGACATGCGCGTGTGTCGTGAAGAAGTTTTTGGCCCTGTTATCAATCTGATGCAGTTCACAGATGAAGCAGACGTTCTGGACATCGCAAACAACACAGATGCTGGCCTGACAGCCTATATCTTCACGCAAGACCAAGATCGCGCAGATTCATTCGCAGCCCGTCTTCGTTTCGGTGAAATCCAAATTAACGGCGTCAAATACGCAATCAACCTTCCTCATTGTGGTATCAAACAATCAGGTATTGGTGTGGATTGTTCTCACCTTGCGCTTGACGAATATCTTGCTCCAAAACGCGTTAGCCGCGCTATTATTAAGTAGGGCAACGCTATGAAAATCACAAAAATCAAAAGCCACGTCCTTCAATACGATCTGGAAGAGGAACTTGGTTACTCGCAGCAATATTACACAAAGCGCACTGCTCACCTTGTTGAAGTAAGCACTGACGAAGGCATTACGGGTTGGGGGGAATGTTTCGGAGGGGGGAATATCGCCCTCGCCAACAAAACAATCGTAGAGCAGGTCATCCAGCCGATGATTGTTGGAATGAACCCGCTTGATCGCGATGTTATTTGGCATAAAGCCTATAACTTAATGCGTGATCATGGCCAAAAAGGCATGCCAATTCAATCACTTTCCGGTGTCGATATTGCGCTATGGGATATTGCAGGAAAAGCCTTAAACCTGCCTGTGTACCAATTGTTAGGCGGTGCCTTCCGTACTGAAATTCCCGTTTATGGCTATGGCATGATGTTGCAACGTGTGCCCGACCTAAAGGAGCGTTTCGCCCGCGATAGCGCACAGATTGCCGATGGCGGCTTTAAAGCCATGAAGATGAAAATCGGCCTTGGCGTTAAAGAAGATATTGAACTCATCCAAACAGTACGTGAATCCATCGGTCCTGATATCGGACTAATGGTTGATGCAAACCATGCCTATACAACACGTGAAGCCATTCCGATTGGTCGCGCTTGTGAGCAATTAGGTGTGAATTGGTTTGAAGAACCCGTCGCACCAGAAGACCATGCAGGCTATCGCGAATTATGCGAAGCGTTGGATGTGAATATTGCGGGTGGAGAAGCGGAATTCACCTCTTTTGGTTTCCGTGACCTTATCAAAAATCGCTGCGTAGATATTCTCCAGCCCGAAGTTTGCGCACTCGGTGGCATCACAGAATATCAAAAAGTCCTCGCAATGGCGCGCGCGCACTTTGTCCCTGTTGTGAACCATGTTTGGGGTTCAGCAGTTGCAGTCGGCACAAACATACACCTACTCGCCGCCCTCCCCGACTTTCCGGGCGCGGCGCATCCAGTGCAGCCAATGCTAGAATACGACACAACTCCAAACCGCTTCCGCGAAGAACTTCTCAAAGAGCCTCTAAAGGTCAAAGAACGCGTCAAACAATCAGGTGGCACAATCTCAATTCCAACCGGTCCAGGTCTCGGCGTCGATCCAGACCCAGACTTTATCAAGCACTTTGAGGTCGGAATCTAATCATTTTTTCCCAAAGACTAGTGGTAGCTATGTCCCGTAACTCGGCACACTCAGCTCTTTTGGGAGCCGAGTGTGCCTTTTTCTTATGTAAAATCAAAACTCAAGCACACCAGCGCCCAAGGCCCGACACACGCGACAGTTGAAATTCATTTTCCTCATCAAATATACCCCCGTTTTAAGAAGTTTTTGTTCCGCATAATCGGACAGCCACCATTGCAATTTTGGCTATTTATTGGTGTTATATTTCAAACATATGATGTTTTAGAAGATATATAATAATATATAGGGCGGATGGAAAATGTTGACTGAAAATGCCGAAAATCCGGCAACGAAAACACCCCCACGTGAAAAACCAACTCGGAAACGCTTTGCAATCCTCGCAATGATTTTCGTCACCGTGGTCATAAACTATATGGACCGCGCCAACCTCTCCATTGCCGCAACTGCGCTGAGTGGAGAATTGGAACTCAACTCCGAACAAATGGGCGCGATATTTGCCGCTTTCGGTATCACTTATTCGATCTCGCAAATTCCCGGCGGTGTTATTGTTGATCTTATGCGGTCGCGCATTCTCTATCCCATTATTCTAATTGGATGGTCACTCGCCACCCTGCTGCAAGGCTTTGCCAATTCCGTTCTTCTCATCATGGGATGTCGTTGGGCGATTGGTATTTTTGAAGCCCCATCCTACCCGATCAATAATAAGGTTGCGACCAACTGGTTTCCAGAAAACGAACGCGCATCAGCGATTGGAATTTACACATCAGGGCAATTCCTCGGAATAGCGTTCCTCATGCCTGTCCTTACCCTCATTCAAGCCCAATATGGTTGGCGGGGTCTGTTCATCATTTCCGGACTCGTCGGCATTGTTTGGGGCGTAATTTGGTATTTCTTCTATCGCGATCCTGATGAACACAAGGGTGTAAACGACGCAGAATTGAAAATCATCTCTGATGGAGGTGGGTATAATAAAGACGAGGTAAAGCCAGCGACCGACCAGACCAAAGGAAAAGGGTTCAATTGGGGCGACCTGAAACAAACCCTCATCCACAGAAAGCTCTGGGGAATCTATATCGGGCAATTCTGCTTGGGCGGCGTAACCATTTTCTTCATGACATGGTTTCCCAAATATCTCGTCGATTATCGCGGCCTTGATTTCATCAAATCAGGTTATCTTGCATCCCTGCCCTTTATCGCTGCCTTTATCGGCATTTTGTTATCTGGGTTTAGCTCAGATTTCCTCGTAAAGAGCGGGCTATCAAAAGAAGTTGCGCGCAAATCACCTATTATTTTGGGCATGTTGCTCTCCACATCCATTATCGGCGCAAATTATACTGAAAGCACATTCTGGATTATGGCGTTTATGTCCCTTGCCTTTTTCGGTATTGGTCTCGCTTCGATTGCGTGGGTTTTTGTGTCTCTTCTAGCGCCGCAAGGCAAAGTTGGTCTTGTAGGCGGCACCTTTAATTTCATTGGTGGACTTTCCGCCTTTGTCATTCCCTATGCCATCGGCGTCCTCGCAAAAGGCGGTCAATTCGAGCCTGCGCTCGTCTTCGTCGCCAGCTTGGGTCTTATCGGTACGTGTAGCTATCTTTTCCTTGTCGGAAAAGTGGAACGCATCGTTCCCAAAGGATAGCTCCCCAAAATTGTCAGCGCAAAGTGCTGCATCAATTCTCATTCTTGAATTAAGGACATTTCCAAATGACCGATATCAAAAACAAAAGCACGTTCTCTAAACTTTTATCCGGCCTCGCCCTCACCTCCGCCCTGTTAGCGAGCACAGCCTTCACGTCTGCAAATGCTGAAGGAAAACCCAACATCATCATTATGATGTCTGATGATCAGGGCTATGGTGATTTAGGCGCGCATGGCAATCCATATTTAAAAACGCCCAATATCGAGAAGATCGGTAAACAAGGCTTAGAAATGGACACCTTCATCACCTACCCAAATTGTTCAGCCACACGTGCTGGCTTAATGACGGGGCGATACCCTTACCGAACAGGCGTCACAGCCGTGACTCAAGTTGATCACTTGATGAATGCCTCAGAAGTTACACTCGCTGAAATTTTACGCGACAATGGTTATAGCACAGGAATTTTCGGCAAATGGCATATCGGGGATAACTACCCGATGCGCCCAACTGACCAAGGGTTTGAAGAAGCGCTCGTTCACAAAGGTGGCGGTATAGGCCAAGCAGCAGGGCCTGCCGGCAACACTTATTTTGATCCCATCCTTGAGCACAATAATGTCTCGACGAAATACGAAGGCTATGTCGACGATATTTTCACAGAAGCCGCGCTCGATTTCATTGACGATAAAAAAGACGAGGACAAACCTTTCCTTGTCTATCTTGCAACCAACCTTCCCCACTTCCCATTGCAAGTTCCAGATTCTCTGGCAGACCGTTTCCGTAAAATGGGATTACACGAAGACAACGCCCTCACATTCGGTATGATTGAAAGCATTGATTACAATGTGGGACGGGTTCTAAAAAAGGTGAAAGATGCAGGCATTGAAAAAGACACTATTGTCATTTTCATGTCCGACAATGGCCCAAGGGACCGCCGCACGAAAAACGACTCCTACCCTGGTCGCTGGGTTGCAAATCTACGCGGCACGAAAACCAGCGTGTATGACAATGGTATCCGCGTTCCGTTTTTCGTAAGCTGGCCGGGCGTACTCGATAAGGGCATTAAAACAGACACAATGGGCACGATGATCGACATCATGCCCACGCTACTTGACGCGGCCGACATTGATATTCCAGACAATTTGGAAATAGATGGAAAATCACTTCTGCCCGTATGGAAGCAAGAAGAAGATACAACATTGGATGACCGAAATTTCTTCGTCCAAATGCATTACGGACCCACTCCATTTAAATACATGCACTTCACGGTACGCGGCCAAAAATACAAACTCATTAGCCCACATGATTTTCCGCATGGAATCCTCTTCCAACCTACGGATGATGAACTTGAACAAGTGCTCGCCAATCTAGAACTTTACGACCTAGAAAACGACCCAAGCGAGCGCATCAATATTGCGGCAGATCATCCTGAAATTGTCGAAGAATATCTAGCACAATATGAGGCGTGGTTTGATGAAGTCACAGAAGAACGTGACGCCAAAGGCATTCAACGCATCCACCTTGGAAGCAAGCAAGCCCCAGCGGTAAACCTCTCCCAATTTGATTGGGGTGGTCCGCGCGTAAACGTCACCAACAATTTGGGCCATTGGCGCGTCAAAACAGAAGCCGGTCAGTATGATGTGTCCTTAGACCTACCAAAAACAGAAAAAGACGGCGTCGCACATTTGCAATATCACGACCTACACCTTCAACAGCCTATCAAAGCAGGCCAAAAACATGTGATGTTCAAAAATATCACCCTGCCCGCGTCTGAAGGAAACTTCCATGCTTACCTAAAAATTGAGCGTCTTGCAGAAGGTCCATTATTTGTAGATGTGGTGCGTACTGATTTAGACTAACCGCACACAAAAAACGAAACTCATTAAACGCCTCGAATGTAAATTCGGGGCGTTTTTGCGCCCAAGCTCAAGCTGATCTACTGCGACCATTAACAACCCACCCTGCACGTGCGCACCAGCATGACACCAGACCATACTCTGGCTTATATCGCAGCTATACCAGCCCCTAGCCAGCGCGCGACCTTGCCTCCAACAGCCCCGCTCATATTCCAACTATATATTGCACAAAAAATCCCGCTCTGTCTCAATGTTTTGAGCTAAAGCGGGAATAGGATGTTTAAAAGTCTAGAAGGAGCTTTTAAATTAAAAATGATAGCGCCGCCCCTGCTATTTAGAGGCGACGCTGTATGCTTTAGAATTTGGCCTTTGCACCAAAGAGTATACGACGACCATTGTCTTCAAAAACAGCCGGGAAACCATTGCCGTCAAATGATCCAATCGGCTCATCAAGCAGGTTTATACCTTCCAAGACCATCGAGAAATTCTCGTTGATGTCATAGGTAATGTTTCCATCCAGCACACCGCCAGCTTCGATGAACTGACCAAAGCCTTCTTGCGCACCATCATTGACAAGATACTCGTCTCTCCATGTGTAAGACAAACGCAAGGACAAGTGATCGCCTTCATAATAACCGCTAGCGTTAAAGTTATTTGCAGATGCACCCACAACTTTATCTGGATCGGAATTATCAATATAGGTGTAGTTCAACAATGCGCCTGTATTGGCTAACAATCCCGGCAAGTTACTGAAATTATGTTGAAAAGTAAGCTCTACTCCCTGCACATTCACACCATCACCATTCACAATCGAATTGACGATAAACTCTTCGGAAATCTGGTTACGTGTCCCATCTCCAAGAATTTCTGTGATTGTCAAATTCTCAATGCTCGTATCTTTTTCAATGAGCGACACCAGATCTTTGTGGAAGAAAGTTGCTGATAAAATCGATGCATCATCAAAATACCACTCCAATGCCATATCAAAATTGTTAGACCGGAATGGGTCTAGCATTGGGTTGTTTCTGTTGATCGTTGGCGGAACATTGCTTGCTGTTGTCGACGGCGAAATCTGACCAAGGTTTGGTCGTGCCATAGTGCGCGATGCAGCCACACGCGCCACAAGATCATCTGTCAATTCTATCTGAAGGTTAGCAGATGGAAGAATATCAAGATAATCCCTGCTCACCGTCACAGGAGCACCCGGCGGTATTTTAATCAAAGCCCCACCATCTGGCTCTATCGTGATGCCTGAAAGGTCGGGTGCAAATCCACGTGTCGTTTGATCTGTATTGACCAATCGCACACCGAAATTACCAGAAATGCGGTGATCATTAGAAGCGAAATCCATTTGCCCATATACGGACATGATTTTCTCAGTCACATCAATCGCAGCAGCAGTATCTTCTGACACTGTACCCAATTGCGCCAAAGTACCGCGATCAAGTGAGTTCACAATATCACGCGCACGGGATCCCATAAATAACGATGGGACACGCGCCCCACCTTCATACGCATCGAGGAAACTACCACCACCTGCATCCACGAGCTCTACGAGCGATGCTGCAGAGTAATTACCAGCCTCATTGCGCGATAGATTGAGCAAGTCTGCGATAACATCCTGATTAATATCTAATCTACGATATATACCTGTCTGATTTTGTTCAGAAAATGCGGCACCAAATTTAAATGCGCTTTCAAAGCCAAGGTCTAAATCACGTGTGGCATCAAATTTAGCATTAAAGATTTCATCTTCAATCTTGCTTCCGAACTCACCAAAAAAGTTCAAGAATTCATAATTGTTTGGATCATCCGCATATGCTTGAGAAGCCTCATCAAGAATGAGGCTAGATACATCACTATCTACTGTCGCATCATATGCCGCCTGTGGAATATAACCACGAGTTAGCAAATTTAGTCCATCTGCGGATTGCTCTGAAGTTGAAAAACCAATCTCACCAGAGAACTGCCAGTCACCAACTTCATATTTACCGCCCGTTGAAACTCCCAGCGTTTCACCATCACGCACTTGTACACGCCCACCTGGACGCATTTCAACATTCGTCAGTCCAAGTTTTGTGTGCAGCAAAGTGCCATTTACATTCTCTTGCTGTGTAAGTTCTGGAACTTTTTGTTCGGGAGATCCCGGACGTACACGTCCAATTGTGTTTCCAAAGTTATACGCTGCAGCAGAGCGCACTGAAGTGTTATCAAGGCTAGTATAGAAGGCATCTGCATACAGTCTCATACTGTCAACAGGTTCCCACTCCACTTTACCGAGCAAACTCATACGTTCTTTTTCTTCTTCAAAACGCTCAAGAAGAAGAATGTTCTGAGTATATTCACGAGATTTACGGAAACCACGGCTCAGCGTAGCGTGAGATTCTGAATCGCGTTGAGAGAATGCTCCACCAATCGTCACACCCACTTTACCGTCGGCGAACACATCCGAATAAATACCGGCAACGCGTGGTGCAATTTCTCCAGAGTTAGACTCGTGCGCCCCTTGAGCTGAAAGCGAAATTTGGCGCTTTCCAATGTCTAAGGGGCTTGGCGTACGAATAATCACAGTCCCAGACAACCCCCCCTCTTGGATGGAGGCCATAGGTGATTTGTACACTTCCAACGAATTCACAAATTCAGACGGCAGAGCAGAAAACTCAAAACTACGCGATGCCGCTTCAAGATTGTCGAGTGCAAATGCCGATGCTAAATTGCGACCATTCAATGTGGTTGAGGTAAATACGGGCGGCAAACCACGAATACTCACGCGGGAGCCTTCACCGCGCAAACGTTGTATCTGAACACCCGTCACGCGCTGTAGAGATTCTGCGACATTCTCATCTGGGAAACGGCCCAAATCAGTCGCGCTAATCACATCTGCAATTACGTTGGAATTACGTTTTTTATCAACAGCCTGTTCAAGACTGGCGCGGATACCAGTAATCACAATTGTATCGAGCTTGCGCTCAGTATCAGCTACAACTTGCTCTGGCGCTTCCTGCGCTAAGGCTTGTTGATGCCCCAATGTCACAGCAGCAGCTGCTGCCCCTGCTAGTAATGATTGTCTAATTTGCTTATTCACGTCTTCTGTCTCCCCGAACGGCGCTTTCGCGCCTGTCTTACGCGTGATGACAACCATCCCGCGCTCAGTGAGACCACTAGAAAGACCCGTCCCCTGGAGCATAATTTCCAGAGCTTCAGTGACAGTAAACTGACCTTTGACGGGGTTAAGCCCATCAACCGGCACCAAATCATTAGAGAATAAAAGTTCAACTCCGGTGATTTTATGGACTGTATCCATCACCGAGCCAAGCGTCCCCCCGTCGATACTAAACTCGTATCGAGTATCAACGCTTTGTGCAGAGGCAGACATAACTGCCAATTGCGCCGCGACAACAAAGCATGCAAATGCCCTAATCTGCCTCGGTCTCCTCATCTCTATTTGTTTCGGTGCTGTGTGCAGCACTCTCAGACGGTTTTTTACCGGTCTCACAAGTAAAGACCGGACACCATGCTTTCCCCATAAGCGAAAATTACATTTTTATGACTTTTGTATTCATATGACGTTTCATTCCCTTGATTCTTATAATTTTAATTTTTGCTTTTGTTTGGAATGTTATACTCATTGCGCGCGGTACAAGCGAACATGATGGTCACTCACGCGCTCAACTTCCACATTTGCCATCAAATGCAATGCTTCAAACATTTCATCTAAATCACCAATCCGATAATATGCCACCACCTTTTGTTGGCGCAAATCGACATCACTTATCTCAATCTGCATATCTGTGTACTGACCAATATCAGCAATCACATTCTCAAGGGTCTCTCCTTTGAAGGCCAAGATCCCATCATGCCAATCGACCTTTTTTTCCAAAGCCAAAGGTTCTACAACGTCAATTCGGTTCGCCTTTTGCGCAAAAATCACTGACTGCCCCGCAGAAACTTCAATTGTTGCGGGCGCTTCCTCCACTCCGTCTACAGGCACCTCACCTAAGCCCGATGCCGCCAAAGCGACTCGCCCCTCAGTGACCAAGACATCAATATCCCTCTCTTGCACCTTCACCGAAAATGCTGTGCCGACCGCAGTCACAACACCGTTTACAGTCTTTACGGAGAACGGTTTTTTAGGGTTGGAGGCCACATCAAAAAATGCCTCACCCTGCTTTAATTCAATGACCCGCTCGTCCTTTGAATAGGCAACTTCTATCACACTATTTGTATTGAGCAGGATTTGAGAACCATCCGGCAAATCAACTGTTTTTTGCTCACCAATATCTGTTGAAAATGCGCTAGTATAATTTGGATTTTCTTGCCCTGTCAGATAGGTCGCACCAAAACCAATGCTAATAATAAACGACGCTGCCAAAGCTCCTACAAGAACCCGCTTAAGTGTCTGCGTCCTCAAGAAATTGCGATCCTTGCGTACCGCCGCCACAACATCCACATTCGCGGCGTGATCTTTCAACTCCTGCAAAACAGCTAATCCGCCCCAAAACTGGGACATGCGTTCAAGCGCATCCTGATGTTGCTGACTTTCGTGATACCATTCTACAAATGCCGCATGATCTTCGCTAGACAAAGCTCCGCTATCAAAGCGCACAAACCAATGTGCAGCCTCGCGTTCGATTTTCTTTAAATCCGGCAAAGAAGTAATCTTTGGGGCCGTCATTCGTATTTAGTCTCTCTCACTCAGCGTCAATCAATTGCAACTCACGCGATTTTATTTCTACCGACTATCTACCGACTATCTACCGATTATATGTCTTTTGCACCGCATCCAATATAGCAGACTTTTGCCTTTTCACCGCGTGAGGCAGTGCACCAAACTCAGCCGGATCATAGCCCTGCTCTCTTAGGTAAATATGTATATCGACCATCGCAGCGGCCACACGTTTCTCTACTGTACTCACGGACACATTCAAACGTGTCGCTATCTGTTTATACTTCAACCCCTCTATACGGCGCATAACAAATGCGTTTTTCAACTCCGGTGACAAACTCGCCAAGCCCTTAGTTAGTATGACCAATTTCTGACGTGCATCCAAACTATCAACTTGACTAACCTGCCTGTCATCCCAAAAGACCGACGATCCGCCTAAATCCTCAATAGAAACCCCTGTAGAATTCACCTTCTTCTGCGCATGTTTAATGGCAAGGTTTTTGGCCACACGCATGAGAAAATGTTCAGGCTCATGAATCTCAGTCTCTAGCTCAGCCGCGAACCCTTTTAAAAAAGTCTCTTGCGCAATCTCATCAACATCAGCCGGATTTGGCCGATACCGCGCTATAATTTTGCGCAAGACGTGTTGCTGCCCCTCAAAGGCATCCAAAATTTTAGACATGTCCTCCCCAATTCTCCGTGGGTTTTTACCTAAAACTCGCACAGCCACCTAATTGGGTCAAATTATCTTTATAAAGATATTATCTTTACTGCTTAAACTCTCCCCAGCACTCTAATTTTTTGCTTGGGTCTTCTTAATTTCAGTCTGTTGATAAGAGTAGGTTTTTCGTATATGACAACATTGTCAAGAAGTGTGCTTGCGCCGAAATTCTGAGGAGAACGAAAGCGCATATTTTTGGGGAAACACTTCTGAAAATGGACTTTTAAAAAGCTCACAAAATATAAGCACGCCCGAAATCTGGCGGCTGGGGAGAAAAACGCGATGAATACAACACCAATCAGCAACCCTGCTGATGATCCAAAAGCAGGAAATATCGCCTACCTATTGATGATTAGCTGTGTCGCCACGATTGGTGGCTTCCTATTTGGTTTTGATAGCGGCGTGATCAACGGCACAATTGACGGCCTACGCGCTGCATTTAACTCAAGTGATGCCGGTTCTGGCTTTCAGGTTGCATCTATGTTGCTTGGCTGTGCTTTCGGTGCTGCGCTTGCCGGCACGCTTTCTGATAAATATGGCCGCCGTTCAATGATGATCGTCGCCGCTATATTATTTGTTGTCAGTGCGTGGGGGTCAGGTATTTCTAGCGGCTCGCTTGAGTTCATCATTTACCGTCTTCTTGGTGGTCTGGCTGTTGGGGCAGCAAGTGTGATGGCACCGGCTTACATTGCCGAAGTTGCGCCGCCAAACCTTCGTGGAAAGATGGCAACTATTCAGCAGGTTGCGATTATTTTTGGCTTATTTATCGCTTTCTTGAGCAATTATCTGATCGCTCAAAGCGCGGGATCTTCTACGCAAGAATGGCTCCTTGGATTTGAAGCGTGGCGTTGGATGTATTGGATGGAGCTAATCCCTGCTGGTGTATTCTTGCTCGCGCTATTGGGCATTCCTGAAAGCCCGCGCTTTCTCGTGGCGCAAGAAAACAAAGACAAAGCACACGCAGTTTTTGAAAAAATCAGCGGAACTGCACAAGCCAATGTACAAGTAGCTGAAGTTGAAGCCTCGCTTGCTTCTGATCACAAACCAAAGCTCTCAGACCTCTTTAAAAACGGCAAATTACGTCCGATCGTTTGGGTCGGAATCGGTCTAGCTGTCTTTCAGCAATTTGTCGGTATCAACATCATTTTCTATTACGGGGCAGTGCTTTGGCAAGCCGCTGGCTTTACAGAAGCAGATGCTCTGTTGATCAACGTCATGTCTGGTGCCTTGAGTATTGGTGCGGTAACAGCCGCTCTTCTACTTGTAGACCGTATCGGGCGCAAACCCCTCTTGCTTGTTGGATCTGCAGGTATGGCAATATCGCTTGCTGTAGTCGCTTTCACATTCTCCACTGGTGAATTAACCGATGCTGGCGGCATTAGCCTCACCTCTCCAATGGGGCTGGTCGCCCTAATTGCAGCCAATGTGTATGTGGTATTTTTCAATGCGTCTTGGGGACCTGTCATGTGGGTTATGTTGGGCGAAATGTTTCCTAACCAAATCCGCGGATCTGGTCTCGCTGTCGCTGGTTTCTTCCAGTGGATTGCTAACTTCGTCATTAGCATGTCCTTCCCAATAATGATTGGAACAGCATCTATCGGGCTTGTCGGCGCATATGGTTTCTACACGCTATCAGCCTTTATCTCGGTCGCATTCGTCTGGTATTTCGTACGCGAAACCAAGGGCAAAAAATTGGAAGACATGGTGGGGTAAATCCTCCTCCATTCCAAAACACATAATAATGAGCCGCGCTGGAATATGTCAGCGCGGCTTTTTTGTGCCTATTCCTACCCTTTATTTCATTGAACTTCAGTGCTTTCCAATGCCTTTCAAAATTTGCTGACGCCCCATTGGAACCAATCATGCCAATGCAACGTTGATTAGCCATACGATAGAAAATGAATGAGTCCCCATTCTCATTCTCTACCCACACTGAAAGGAAGAACAATGAGTAATCATGTGACACACAACACCTCTGGAACTGGCAATATCTTCATGACTATCCTTTCGATATTGCTGCCGCCTTTAGGTGTCGCACTTGCCCGTGGTATCGGCGGAACTTTCTTCTTGAATGTTCTACTTACAATACTTGGTTATGTGCCTGGTCTGGTGCACGCAATCTGGGTCGTTGCCCGAAGATAACCGCTATACACATTTCCCCGCAGACCGTCGCTTGATGCGCGATTTCCACCTCGATCGCGCATCAGCACAACCAAAAAATTGAGGTCAATTATGGCTGATATAGACAAACTTGAGACCGCCCCAAAAGAACAATTATGGAAGCATTTGAAAGACGTTAGATGCGTTATGTTAGGATCCCCCGATCCCAACCAACACATGCAACCCATGACGCCTCAAATCGAAGAAGAGGCACAGGAAATATGGTTCTTCGCATCTAAATCATCAGAGCTTGTTCAAACGCTAGGCGTTGGCGCGCACACTGTGCATATGTGTGTTGTTGAAAAAGACTACCAAGCCTGTTTGCAAGGCGCACTTCGTGTTGAAATGAACACATCTGTATTGGAACGCCACTGGAATTCTGTGGTGGCAGCATGGTTTGAAGGCGGCAAATCCGATCCTGATTTAATCATGCTTTGCTTCCGTCCGCAAAACGCTTCCATCTGGGCTTCTTCTCAAAACCCAATCACATTTGCTTATGAAATTGCGAAAGCAAACATGAAGGAACAGACGCCCGATATTGGAAGTCGTGCAAACGTGAACTTCTAGCTTAGCTAAAACACATTTACCCGTTTCCAGAATACCCCCTCTTTATTTTGGAAACTCCCCACCCCTCCAAACACCCCTAAGGAGAAATACAATGTCTAATGTAAATATTGATGTTTTAAACGATGTAACTGCCAAGCTAATCGATAGCCAAAAAGGCTATATGAAATGCTACGAGATGACGGACACATCATATATGTTCCGCTCTCAATTTCTTCACCGCGCAAATGATCGTGAAAAAATGATCAGCCAGTTTCAAAGTCAGGTTCGCGCCCTAGGCGGAAAACCTGAAACGAGTGGAACTGTTGGTGGAAGTATGCATCGTGGCTTCACGGACTTTGCATCCCTATTCCAAAAAGATGGAAAAGCAGCTCTAAACGCTATTGATGATGGCGAAGAACACCTTGCAGAAATGATTGAGGACAAGCTCAAAAAAGTTGATCTTCTACCCGCGACACGCAACTTGCTCGTGACTGCGCATGAAAGCGCAAAATCAGGTGAACGTTTTGCTGACCGCATGGAAGACGTCATCACAAAATAATTTAAATTGATAAAATAGCCCCCGCAAACTAAGCCGCAATACTCCATGTATTGCGGCTTTTTTATTTCAGTACCCCACATAAACACCCAGCAAAGGCATTGCGGGAGGCCCTCGACAGTATTGTTTATTAATTTCAAGTTAATTGGGAACAAAGTCAGCCTGCATAACGTTACTTAATTATTAATAGTCAAAAGGGGACTGTAAAATGATTAAGTATATCCGTTCAGCAGGCGCTCTATTCTTACTCGGCACAAGCTTAACCAGTTTTGCTCATGCAGACATGCCAACAGCCTATTCAAATGCAGCTGATATTCAAGAATGCATAAACCCAGCCAACGCCATTCCAATGATTACTGACAATGGAACCGTTACTGGAAAATACGCCATCCCAACTGTCAGCGCTAATGGCGATATAAATTCAGCTACAATTGTTACCCACGAAGAATTATTGCAGTTGAGCGATTGCTCCTTAGATTCCACACAAGCGAACAAAGCAGTGATTCACCAGACAGACACGCTTATCATCCAAGGGCCGCGTCCAAAACTTGATGAACAAAAAGAAGACAACACCACGCTCTTTGCGATGTCATAATTTGATGGATATATATAAAGTCACACAGTCAAAATTGATACGCTATTAAAGCCGAATGTCCCTCCCGTCATTCGGCTTTTTGCTGCGCGCTATTTCCGGAACTTGAGGCCACTCCCCTATATTTCAGTTAAACCAAGGCAAGCATCAATCACAGCTCCTTCTGTGGCCATACAAGCCTGCTGCATAGGCAAACCACATACGCAGCATATGCCCTGCTGATATAGTGCAGACTGCCTTCAGAAGGTGCTGAAGAGCCTAAAGCTCTCCCAACCTATTCCCTCTTCACGCACAAACCTCAATATAGTCAGGTCGTCAGCAGGCCTACAGCACATACCACGCACAGCACCTCCAGGCCCTCATCATCCCCCACCCAGAAGCCCAAATAAAAAGCCGGCTACGGGATCTTCCCGTAGCCGGCTTTTTACTTAACATATGACTGTTACTAAACGAGCGTTTTACAACGAGTTACTAGTCATCAATCTCACGATAAAGCATAGATGCGCTGATCATTTCTTTCGTAAGATCAAACTGCAATTCACCTTCGCTATCACCTTGTGCTGTTTTAACTTTCTTAAAATCAACAACATAGCGTTCATCGGTTAAAGCAGCCATTGGGCTTTCAGATACAAGCGCATACCGCACTTCACCATTTAAATTTGCGATTAGGTCCGTGATACGTCCTTTTTCATCACTTGCCGCATATTGCGCATTTGTACCCATAAGTTCAGAAGCAAGCCTGTAATCATTAGCTTTTTCTTGTTCCCAAGGACTAATCGCTGCGAGCGCATCGCTTGTCATACTCATCTTCACACGCGGCTCGTTCTCTTCATCCAAAGTCACAGTCGCTTCATTATAGTTCAGCGTACCATATTTAGTACCTAGACCTGCAATGCCACCATTTGCAAAAACAATGGATTGGATCATTCCATCATCCCCGATAATGAGGTCAGAAACACTCGCGATTTCTTCGCCGTTTTCACCATGGATGTCTTCACCAATCATTTCGCTCATCTCAAATTCAGTAGTAAGCATCTGAAAATATGGCTTTTTCATCGGGTCGGCATTGTTTTCCAAGCCATCTGTTTGAAACTTGGCTTCAACCGGATCAGCACCGACAGGATTGTTTTGTAGACCAGCCATATAAGCTGTTTCTTCAGGGGCTGTTTCTTGCGTCTGAATATTGGCTTCTACATTTTGCGCCTGTGTATCTGTTTGGCCATCAGAACAAGCAGCTAGACCAAATACAAGAGCTAAAGCGGCAGTAGAGGTTTTGAGATTCAACATTTGATTTCTCCTTTTCAACTAGAGTAATCAATCAATGTTTGAAACCTTCAACAGTTCCAATTTAACCTATAATTAACAATTAAAACAAAAACTTAAAATAAAAAAATGAGACCCCTAATAGGGATCTCATTTAATAATTATTCTCATCCTAAATTATCGCAAAAACAAGCCGTTGCATATTTTTCACGATTTCATCAGGGTCTTTAACGCCCACATATCCAGCAATCATAGCTATCGCAACCGCCGCAAAAGGACGTTTTCTAATCATGGATTGTACGGCGTCATAAGGTAAATCCGCTAGCGCTTCAGCTGTTGCTGTCTCAATATTCTCAATCTCTGAGACAGCAGATTTTTGTGGCCGTATACAATAATAAATACACGCTACAGAAATCGCTAAAAGCGTCACGCCAACAATTAAAGTTGCCTCAATCCAGCCCAACCAATACGCAAGCGCAATAGTGATT
>CAYGPD010000007.1:0-95545 GCA_964351655.1 uncultured Hyphomonadaceae bacterium
TTATCTGTCTTCTGGGTCTTCACCATTATTTAGACGTGCTCGCAATTCTTTACCCGCTTTAAAAAAGGGTACGAATTTTTGATCCACGCTAACGGATTGACCTGTTCGTGGATTGCGTCCGGCGCGCGCATCACGCTTGCGAACCGAAAAAGCACCAAAGCCACGAAGTTCCACGCGGTCTCCTGCTTCCAGGGCCGCCGCGATGTCATCAAGAATAACATCCACAATACGTTCCACTTCGCGTGGGCGTACTTCGGGACGTTCTTCGGATAGACGTAATATGAGTTCTGAACGGAGCATGTAACTATGTTGAAATGAAAAAGGCCCAAAAAGCAAGTACTTCTCGGGCCTTATCGTTAATTTTTTATCGGAATCGCGATTCCGACCACCTTTTTATCGGGTGAACTATTCTTTTTCTTCGCTTGTGTTGAAAGCCGCGCTCAAAATATCACCAAGAGACGCACCTGATTCGGCTGAACCATATTGCTCTACAGCTTCTTTTTCTTCGCGAATCTCTAGCGCTTTCACTGACAGACCAACGCGGCGTGATGCTTTGTCGAACTGAGTGATAAGTGCGTCCATCTTGTCGCCAACTTTGAAACGCTCTGGGCGTTGCTCTGCGCGGTCACGAGATAGGTCAGACTTACGGATAAACGCAGTCATTTCCTGACCTTCATCACCGAAGGAAACTTCGATACCGCCGGTTGTGATTTCAGTTACAGTTACAGTCACTGTTTTGTTCTTACGAACATCTGAAGTCTCAATTGGGTCGCCAGAAAGTTGTTTGATACCTAGAGAAATACGCTCTTTCTCAACATCAACATCAAGAACACGTGCCTTAACAGTGTCACCTTTGTTGAAGTCTTGAATTGCTTCTTCACCAGAACGGTTCCAGTCGATGTCGTTGATGTGAACCATACCATCAAGCTCAGGACCAAGACCGATAAACATACCGAACTCAGTAATACCACGAACTTCACCCTCAACATCAGAACCAGTTGGGTGCTCTTCAATGAAGGCTTCCCATGGGTTGTTTTGAGTTTGTTTCAGGCCAAGTGAAATACGGCGCTTGTCGCTATCAACATCAAGAACCATAACTTCAACTTCTTGGGAAGAAGAGATGATTTTACCTGGGTGTAGGTTTTTCTTGGTCCAGCTCATTTCTGAAACGTGGATAAGCCCCTCAACACCATCTTCAAGCTCAACAAACGCACCGTAGTCAGTGATGTTTGTCACTTTACCGTTCAATTTAGAGCCCAATGGGTATTTCGCTGCAACGCCATCCCATGGATCTGACATCAATTGCTTCATACCAAGAGAGATACGTTGTGTGTCTGGGTTGATCTTGATGATCTGAACTTCAACTTCTTGACCAACTTCTACAACTTGGCTTGGGTGCGATACGCGCTTCCAAGACATGTCTGTGACGTGTAAAAGACCATCAATTCCGCCAAGGTCAACGAATGCACCGTAATCAGTGATATTCTTAACAACACCACGACGCTGCTCGCCCTCACCCATGTTGCAAACAATCTCTGCACGTTGTTCTGCACGAGACTCTTCAAGAACTGCACGACGTGAAACAACAATGTTACCACGTGGACGGTCCATTTTAAGAATGGCGAATGGCTGCTCTTGCCCCATTAGAGGACCAACATCACGGATTGGACGGATGTCAACTTGAGAACCAGGTAGGAATGCGTTTACGCCGCCAAGGTCAACGGTGAAACCACCTTTAACACGGCCAACGATCGCACCTTTAATAGTTTCTTTAGCAGCGTACTGCCCTTCAAGACGGTTCCAAGCTTCTTCACGGCGTGCTTTATCACGTGAAAGAACAGCATCTCCGAGCGCGTTTTCGATGCGCTCAAGGAAAACTTCAACCAACGCACCAACAGCTGGGCGTTTTTCATCTTGGGAAAATTCACGAGCCGGAATACGGCCTTCAGTTTTCAAACCGACATCAACAACTACAAAGTCGCTATCTACAGCTGTGACAGTAGCTGGGATAACCCGGCCTTCCATCATCTGGCTGCCGGAAAAACTGTCTTCGAACATCGCTGCAAAATCGTCGGTGCTCGGGTTCATCGAGTCTAAGTTAGACATCAACACTCCAAAATATATCGTCGTTACAGGCCAGCCGGTTGTCCCGGCGGTCTCGCTACACCATGTAGCTTCAGCATTCTTTCTCCAATGGAGAAGCGGGCGGTATCCCGCTCCAGCCCTCATAAGTCAAGGGTTTCACATCGAATTAGGCCAAATCAGGAAGAATCAGGCCCAGTTTTTAATGAATCAAGCTAAATTACACGCCTTAGGCGAGAAAACCTTTCTCAGCCACAAACGCGACAGCCGCATCAAACACAGCATCAGGCGTCATGTGCGTTGTATCTATGTGCAGCGCATCCTCTGCCGCTTTCATCGGGGCCACTTCCCGCGTTTTATCTCTGATATCGCGCTCTTTCAGCTCAACCGTCATCTGCTCAATTGAAATTGGCTTGCCAGCCTTTTCCAATTCAAGACATCTACGACGCGCTCTTTCTTCTACAGTCGCATCTACCCAAAATTTGACATCCGCCTCAGGACAAACAACCGTACCGATATCACGACCATCAAGCACAGCTCCGCCTTTTTGGTTGGCAAAGTCACGTTGCAAGTTAAACAATGCAGTGCGCACAGCTGGCAATGCTGCCACCTTGGATGCGGCCTGTCCTGCCTGCGCTGTCCGCAGGTCAGCATCAGCATAAGCGGCCAGATTCAAATGTGCTGCAATATCCGCACATGCAGCTTCATCATCCAAAGCTACACCAGCCAAACTTGCCGCTAGGCCAGTCGCACGATAAAGCGCACCGGTATCCATATGCGGCAATCCAAAATGTACAGCGAGACGTTTCGCCAATGTGCCTTTACCAGACGCAAGCGTCCCATCAATCGCAATTATCATTTGCTTTAACCTTGCTCAATATCCGCACCCAGCGCCTGCATGTGCGCGAAAAAGTCAGGATAGCTTGTCGCAACTGCAGAAATATCATCCACCGTCACGGGAGCCTTGGCAGCACATCCCATTACCAATGCAGACATTGCTATACGGTGGTCATGACACGCGTTCACAACGCCGCCACCGGGTACGCCACCGCGTCCACACCCTCTAACAAGGAAACCATCAGGTCGCTCTTCAGCATGCACACCATTGGCTTTAAGCATATTCACAGTAGCAGTAATTCGGTCAGATTCTTTAACACGCAACTCTTCCGCACCTGTCACCAATGTATCGCCATCTGCAAAAGCTGCCAGCACACCAAATAATGGGAATTCATCAATCATCGCCGGCACAATCGCCATATCTGGTGATTTTGCGCTTAATCTAGATGGATTAGATGTGATCGTTGTAATCACCTCTCCACCAGACTCACCCGTCTTAGTCACCTCAAGGTCAGCACCCATTGCCTTGGCAGCATGCACAAGTCCATCACGTGTTGGGTTTTCCATCACATTCAGAACTGACACACTCCCCTCCTGCACAAGCAGCCCAGCCGCCCATAAGAATGTCGCAGAAGAAGGATCGCCCGGAATATCGACATTCGTCGCTACAAGTTTCTGCCCGCCTTCAAGTGAAACACGCGTGCCGCCATCTTTCTCTTCAACATCCACAGTCACACCAAAAGCGCGCAACATGCGCTCAGTGTGATCACGCGTTTTGCGTGGCTCATTCACAATTGTCGTGCCGGTCGCGCCAAGCCCCGCCAGCATGACACAAGATTTCACCTGCGCTGAAGCATGAGGAGGCGTATATTCAATCGCTTTTAAAGGTGCCCCCTCAAGCGTCAGTGGTAATTTCCCGCCATTTGATTCGTTCTTAGCCCCCATTTCAGTCAATGGATCCAATACCCGCCCCATTGGACGCGACCGCAAACTCACATCACCATCGAAAGTAGCTTTTAATTTTTGCCCTGCAACAAGCCCCATCATTAAGCGTGCGCCGGTTCCAGAGTTTCCCATATCGAGCGTAGCAGTTGGATTTTTTAATCCAGCCGCCCCAACGCCTGTCACCTTCCAACGCCGCAAGGATAAGCGCTCCACATGAGCCCCACAAGCTGCCATGGCTTTTGCCGTATCCTTGACATCTTCACCTTCAAGAAGCCCCTCAATCACACTCGTGCCTTCTGCCAACCCGGCAAACATTAATGCTCTATGTGAACAAGATTTGTCTCCTGGAGCACGCAAAGCGCCGTCAAGGCGAGCAATTGGTTTAGAAGTAGCGCGCATAAAAGAATGCTCCTGTTGGTATTGTATTAATCACTGTCATATCAGAAAAGAATCTACTTAGATTGTCATCTAGCGCTTTACACCAGAGCGTTAACATGGCAACCGCCCGCAAACAAAGAATTTAGAGGGTTTCGAAAGTGTCAAAAGCAGATCTCGGTGAAAAGCAAACCTGTCCGGAATGCGAAGCCAAATTTTACGACCTAAAGAAAAGTCCAGCCATTTGTCCAAAATGCGGCCACACCTACGACCCAATTGCAGCAGCTACTACTAGCAAACGCCGCAAGGGGAAAGAGGCGGAAGACGCAGATGATGCAGATGACGACGATGATGACGACATTGAAGATAAGAAAAAGAAAAAAGCACGCTCGCCAGATGATGACGATGACGACGATGATGATGACGAAGACGATGATGACAGTCTCGACGTTCCAGAAATCGATGCAGATGACGACGACATCAATTTAGGCGACGATGAAGAAGACGACACGCCTGGTGGCAAGTCACGCAAAGCTGAGCCAACTGTCGAAGATGAAATTGACGATGACGATGAAGCAGGCATGTCTATCGTCGATGACGATGAAGATATCCCTGAGCTAGACGATGATGTTGATGTTGATCTCGACCTTGATGATGACGACAGCGACACATCAAACCTAACCTAAGTACTTCGTCTGTAAGAATGTAAGAGAAGCCCGCTTTTCAATAGAGAAGCGGGCTTCTTTATATCCAATTTTATCCACGTTCCTAAATTCAAACTCTCAATGCTATAAAAAACACTTGATCCTGCTCCAAACGCAGTATAACAAACGGCCTTCCTACTGCTGAAGTTTACCAACATTCAGCTAGAAATATGGGGCCATAGCTCAGTTGGGAGAGCGCTTGCATGGCATGCAAGAGGTCGTCGGTTCGATTCCGTCTGGCTCCACCATTATTTCCACTCTCAAACAGAGCTCTTTGCGCGATCACACAAAACTGTGCCCGATTAGCCCAACAGCAAATCCCAATACCGCACCATAGGCAGGATAGTGACTATTTTCTAATTTCACCTCCGGCGCAATATCTTGAAAAACCAGATATAAAATACCCCCAGAACAGAACATCATCACCACCCCTAAAGCCGCACTGCTGTCTTCTAGCACTCGCACACCTAGCCATGCGGACACCATCCCCAGAAGCATTACAGACGCAAAGGTTAGGTACACATGCTTGGCCAGAGGGTTAGAACCACTACTCTTCATCTCACGATAAGCATTAAATCCTTCGGGAATATTTTGGACCATCATTATCACAGAAATGAACACAGCTTTTTTGTAATTTGAAGTAATAATTGCCCCTAAAACAATGGCTTCTGGAATATAATCCAATAGCAAAGCGATCAATTGAGCAATGGGGGTTTTCTTGCGCGCAAGATAAAGATCAAGCTGCATAAACACAAAAGCCCCAAGCAAGAAACTCACCATCGAAGCCCATGCAGGAAGCAACTCCGTCCCATCAGGCACCAACACTAAAGCGACTGCCGAAACCAGAGCCCCAGCGCCTACTGCAAGGATTCCATGACGAAATTCACCATTAATCCAATTACGCTTTATGAAACTCAACTGCCCTAGCGCGCCGCCAACGATACTCGCAAAGCCCGCAATTGCGACTAAAAACAAAGCGTCGTACAAAATATTTGAAAAAATCAATCCCCACCAAAATCGCAGCGATATTTTCGCACGACTCCCTTAAATATGATCTCGATTTGAGCATACTGCAAATAAAACAAACTTCTCAATGTGCACCTTAGTTCCCACTAAGCCGCACATCATTCTTATCTAGAGCGCGCAATTCTCTCCCCATGAAGGGGTAGATCGAATAAAAAATATAGGTTTTAAACTTAAAACAGTCTTTTTTCAGCCTACTCCCCGTTTGCCCCTCTCGCTTTTCTCGAAAATCACCTTACTTGTGTGCCTATGCAACAACTCAAAAATATTGACGCAGCTTCCACGCTTCGACGCCGCAGGATTACTCGCCCCGATAAACCGCTTCATTTAGATAGCGGCGAAACCCTTGCGCCGGTTGATATTGCTTTCGAAACGTGGGGCACACTCTCACCACAAAAAGACAATGTCATTGTCGTCTGCCACGCACTAACAGGAGACCAGTTTCCAGCTGGTCCCAACCCGATCACAGAGCGCCCCGCTTGGTGGCCCCGCATGATCGGTCCCGGGCTACCTGTTGATACCAATAGGTTTTATGTCATCGCCACAAATGTACTCGGTGGCTGTATGGGATCTACAGGGCCCGCCTCCCTTGCTTCAGACGGTCAACCATATGGACTT
Organism: uncultured Hyphomonadaceae bacterium; assembly: GCA_964351655.1. GTDB lineage: Bacteria > Pseudomonadota > Alphaproteobacteria > Caulobacterales > Hyphomonadaceae > Hirschia. The sequence goes on from CAYGPD010000007.1 coordinate 6,585, forward strand.
CGTTTCCCTTCTATAACCATTGCAGATATGGTTCGCGCTCAAATTGCGCTCCTCGATAGTCTAGGAATCGACAAAATTTTCTGCGTCATTGGTGGCTCTATGGGGGGTATGCAAGTTCTGGAATGGGCTTGTCAGGCTGGAGAACGTGTTCAGACCGCTATTCCAATCGCAACATCAGCACGCCAATCAGCACAGAATATCGGTTTCTATGAAGTTGGTCGTCAAGCTATAATGGCGGACCCAAACTGGTGCGATGGCGCATACCTCGCTCAAGGCACGCGTCCAGATAGAGGCTTAGGTGTCGCTCGCATGGCAGCTCATATCACCTATGTCTCGGAAAAAGCGTTGAAACAAAAGTTCGATCGGCGCTTACAAAATCGAGACAAATTTACATTTGGATTTGATGCAGATTTTCAAATTGAGAGCTATCTAAGATACCAAGGTGCGACGTTTGTTGATCGATTTGATGCAAACTCTTACCTTTATATAACACGAGCGATGGACTATTTTGATCTCCTCGATGCAGAAAACAGACTATCAACAATTCATGCCCGTATATGCGTCTTTTCATTCTCTTCGGATTGGCATTACACTCCTGATGAATCCAAAGCACTTGTACGTGCACTAAACGCAGCTGACGTTGAAACATCTTACGTCTCGCTGGAAACGGATAAAGGCCATGATGCCTTTTTGCTTGAAGAACCCGAATTTGAAATTGCTATGGCAGGCTTTATTTCGTCGGCTGCGAATACACATGGCATTCCCCCTTCTCAAGACACAACCTCCCTGCGCGGACCTAAACCATGAGTATCAATACTGGGGCTCCCCGCTATCGCCGTGACGACCACCAAGCAATCGCACAATTTGTCCAAGCAGGAGAACGCGTTTTGGATGTTGGGTGCGGTGATGGCCAATTGCTGCAACTTCTAAGAGCTGAAAAGCAAGCAAGATGCCAAGGGTTAGAGTACTCTCAGTCTGGCGTAAACCTTTGTGTTGCTAAGGGATTATCTGTTGTTCAAGGTGATGCAAATGTAGACCTTGCTGTATATCCCGACAAAGTTTTCGACTGCGCCATTCTTTCAAAAACAGTACAAGAGCTCGGCAACCCTGATTTAGTTATCAAGGAATTGTCGCGCATATCGAAACGAATTGTGATTTCGTTTCGAAATTATGGATACTGGAAAACACGGCTAAGTCTTCTGACGTCAGGACGCATGCCCACTCCTGGCCGCATTTCGAATTGGTATGAAGATGGGGCCAGACGCCCTTGCACTTTACTTGATATGGTAGACCTTACACATACGCTCGGCCTAACAATTACAGATGCTTGTAGTCTACCAAACAATGGCTCAGAGCTGAACAATTTAAAATGGCTCAACTTACTCGCTAAAGAAGCGATCTTAGTTCTTGAAGAATGAATAACTTATCTAAATAAGCAGCCTCCAAAGCGCCAGATACGTATAGCACCTGACGCTTCAGAGAGAGACTTCTCAGTTTAGCTTACCCAACTAGAGCCGCTGCATCGCGCTCACCGGTACGGATACGCAGAACGCTCTCAAGATCAGATACGAAGATCTTACCGTCACCGATTTTGTTTGTATTTGCAGCTCCAGAAATAGCTTCAACAACCTTCTCAACAAGATCAGAAGATGTAGCAATTTCAATCTTTACCTTTGGCAAAAGGCGTACTTCATATTCCGCACCACGGTATACTTCTGTCTTACCGTGTTGACGACCATATCCGCGCACCTCAGAAACAGTCACACCAGATGCACCCACCTCTGTGACCGCATCAAGAACGGCATCCAAACGACTTGGTTTAAAAACTGCAGTAATGAGTTTCATAACGTCTCTCCTTCTTAAAAAAATTGGGGCTCTGAGCATTTAATCTCTTCCTCCCATCTAAATTACTCAACTCAAGCAACATGCGTCTCAACCTTACCATCTTCATTGCTTTTTGAACGCAATGCGTCTGAATTTGCGACACTAACTGTTGAATGTTTTCTAGCGTGAGCACGCTCTACTTTGGGCTGCTTAGGGTCGATGTAAAGCTGCTTAATAGCCTCCACCATCAATACACCACCAAATCCAGACCAGGCAATTTCTCCTGTCTTTTCCCATGCTTCAGCTGCAGAAGTCACAAACTTCCAACTGAGTGGTGGCGCATATAAAGCACGCGTCCATGCAGTCGGTTGAAACATAGCATTCTGAAGTAAACCATCGAGCTGCCGCTTAGTATAAGGGCGACCGTGGCCAAATGGTGTAGACTCCGCCTGCGACCACAGTCCGGAACGATTAGCAGCTACCATCAAGATACGTGCTTCTGGAGCTGCTACACGCCAAAGTTCGCGCATTAATCGATCAGGGTTATCTGCATCTTCCAAGCCATGAATGACCAGAATACGATCAAATACAGCATCCGCGAAAGGTAGACGGTCTTCTTCCACTAAGGTCGTTGAACTTTGCTCAGCAGAAGGCCAACAGACCGCCCCTTGTGCAGCAGGGGCGGCACTGATAGCGCGGCGGGTGTCTTGAGAATATGTATTGAGGAAATCTTGGCCATAGCCAAAGCTTAAAACATCAAGATCATCTGCGTGCGGCCATATTGCCTCGATGCGACGCAGAATCATATTATGCGCTGCCTTTCCAAGCGGCGTTCCATAAAATGCTTTCAAACGCCCAACTTCAACGCGCAAACGCTTTGCCCTCCAAGAATAATTGCATACTATCTAACCTTATCTCACTCTGTTCACTGAATATAGGTACTCAAAAAATGATAGATTCACCGTCAACTGCTCCAATTGTGTGCATGTTTGAGTGCTTAAGCGACAATTATGGGTACTTAATACACCATCCTGCATCAAATCAGACCATTTGCATTGATTCTCCCGATGCTGATTTAATCCTTGCAAAAGCAGCCTCCCTAAACTGGACTATAACCCAGATTTGGAACACCCACTGGCATCCCGATCATGCGGGCGGAAACGCAAAAATTCAATCAGAAACTGGATGTCATATTTCAGGGCCCAACGAAGTTCATTCGCGCCTGCAAGCACCACTAAATACCACTCTCGCTGGCGGAGAAACACTGAAACTAGGAGAATTGGATGTGTTCGTTATAGCAACGCCTGGTCACACGCTTGAACATATCAGCTACTACATTCCAGCCATATCATCTGTATTTGTAGGTGACACTCTATTTGCGCTTGGGTGTGGACGCATGTTTGAGGGAAATCCTGAGATGTTCTGGGATAGTCTTCAAAAGATACGCAATTTACCTGACAACACAAAAATCTACTGCGCACATGAATACACGTTGAGCAATCTGAAGTTTGCAGAATCTGTCGATCCAGAAAATCAACATCTAAAAACTTACAGCCAATCTATCCGCGCATTACGGCAACAAAATCACCCTACCATTCCGGCTCTTTTGGGTCAGGAAAAAGCATGCAATCCGTTTTTAAGGTCTGATAATCTTAACTTCCAAACTAAACTTGGAACTGCAAGTAACAGCGTTCAAACATTCGCATTATTGCGAAAAATGAAAGACGACTTCTAAACCATTAAGTTTAGCGCGATACAGCAAATGCACGCGCAATAGCTTCAGAAGATGGTCTACCTGCAAATCCATCAGCGGGCGCGACGGCAATAAACAACTGACTGCCTTGAATAGAAAGACCAGCTTTATCACCCAAGCTCAATGAAATAGAATTCACCCCTGTTTCCTTGCGAGCCTGCGCTCGCTCAAGCCCTCGTGAGGCCACCTGAACAGCCTCTAATGACCAGTCAGCATAGTCTTCCAATTCAGCATTCACCGTAATCGATGGTGCTTGCCCTAAAATAACTGCCAACTGCCCTGACACAATATCCAGTTCAGCCATAAAATCCTCAGGATGCGGCGGAGGTATAATTGCACTTGAACCTGCATCCAAAGACGTGGGAGCACCCTGCCTGTCTCCAAATGGAAACACAATCACATTGCCTAATTCAGTGACACGTAAAAAGAGCCGGCCTGTATCCGTACGATAAAACTGATCTCCACGCGGACCATTACTCGTATTCAGAGCATAAACCTCACTATCATCTTCATATTGAAGCAAAGCATGCGGGCCAGTACGATCAAACAAAAACCGCTTACCAGATGAGGAATCTAGATAAAACGCTGGCCGCGTACTTGGTGCCAATTGCGCATTCAGCATAGACACGAGGTCAGCATTTGGAGAGCGTTGTGGATTCACCGCCAAAGCAGGCGCGCTCCAGCCTGTTACCAGAGCAGTACTAACGACTAATATCCGAGAGATGTTTCGACGTGGTTGTTTCATGAGTCTCATAAAGCCATTCGACTAGGGCAGATTTTAGGCAGAATTGCTATCAATTTAGAAAGAAGCAGATCAATTTGCCAAGACTGCTTCTCTCCAAATCAATAGTGACCCTAACTTATTAACCCTAAATTTATATCGAAATTGACACCTTACGAATTAATATTAAGACGAAATATATTGTCCGCCATTGGCTGATAACGTTGCTCCTGTCATGAAGGATGCCCCTTCCGACGCTAAAAAAGAAACACAAGAAGCTATTTCAGAAGCCTTCCCTAAACGCCCAACAGGAATGGATGATACAATCCCTTCCAACACCTTCTCAGGCACAGCGCTGACCATTTCCGTATCAATATAGCCTGGGCAAATTGTATTCACAGTGATGCCTTTGCGAGCTGTTTCCATGGCCAATGCTTTGGAAAAGCCGATTAATCCCGCTTTAGCTGCTGCATAGTTGGTCTGCCCCATTTGCCCCTTTTGTCCATTTATGGATGAGATATTGATAATCCGCCCCCATCCCTTGTCACGCATTCCATGTATAACGGCTTGGGAAAGGTTGAAGGCAGATGTAAGATCCACGCGGATCACATCGTCCCATTGCGCTCTACTCATTTTGTGCAGCATAGCATCTCGCGTAATGCCCGCATTGTTCACAAGCACATCAACCGCCCCAAGCTGATCTTCAATCGTTGCCACGCCAGCGTGACAAGCATCATAATCCCCCACATCAAACTTAAAGACGCGAATACCAAGCTCCTTTGCACATGCGTTTGCAGCGTCTTCATTGCCGCAGTAATTAGCCGCAACCTTGTATCCGTCCTTCGATAGTTGTTCAGAAATTGCGCGCCCGATTCCGCGCGTTCCACCTGTCACCAATGCAACTTTTTCCATATCGCTTCTCCCGTAGCTGACGCTCGCCTATTTCATGAAAAAGCACGCACAGGCATCCTCTTTTGGGATACTCTTCGTCATGCCGGAAATAAGCCGAGCCAATCCTCATAGAAAATACTATGTTGCAGTGCAGCACAAGTGATATTATGGTAGCCATAGTAGATATCTACTTATAGGCTATAATTGGTTGGTCCATTTGCGAATTGTGCAGAGCAATAGTAAGTCTAATTCCAACAAATACGATTCGAGTAAAAAGTAGGAACGATCTAGGCAGCCTGCATGCCCTTTAGTTTTGGAAGAGAGCGATATGACGACGTCCAACGGGACCGCCGATAAAATCATTATCAAAAAATACGCCAATCGTCGTCTCTATGATACGAATGCCAGCGCTTATGTAACACTAGATCACTTAGCCCGACTTGTGCGAGAAAAGCGGGATTTTATTGTCCAAGATGCCAAAACGGGAGAAGATTTAACCCGAAGCGTACTCACTCAAATTATTTTTGAGCAAGAAAATAAAGAAGAAGGCGTCCTTCCTATCAGTTTCTTGCGCCAAGTTATTCAACTCTATGGCGAAAGCATGCAGTCGATTTTGCCGTCATATCTTGAGCTATCGATGAATACCTTCCTCAGCCAACAAGAAAAATGGCGCGAGCAAATCGAAAAAACAGCTACTAACTCTAGCGCGTCTTCACTCTTCGAAACACAGATTAGGCACAATATCTCCCTATTTGAAGAAACTATGCGGATGTTTACGGCACCTCCAAAGCCAGCTGAAAATGCTCCAACTCCCGCATCATCGACTTATAAGAGCAATAAAAAGCCCTCAAGCGATGCCCCTGAATCCGAAAAGAATGACGACACATCTTCCGCCTTGAGTGCACTGCAACAACAAATGGCAGATATGCAGCGCCAAATCGAGCAGCTGGCAAAAAACAACTAAATAAAATTTAGAGCGCAGTTACATATTACGCTAATTCACCCGTCGATCCGCATCCACACCAGCGACATATGGCAAGCTTTTTGCTAGATATACACTATGCGAATCTCTTCTCTTTCTGCGGTAAGCGCCGCCAAACGCCGTTTTACGGACCACACACCTGATCGTCGGATTAGGGTAGAAGAGCGCCGTCAATTTGATCGCCGAAGCCAAACACGCAAGAACTCTCAACAACGCGCGCAGCACACAAGCGGACATGCAGACCCGCTGAATATGAACACATCATCACTACCCAGCGCGACCTTCCTTGCACACATATTAGGTCAACAAAACGAACAATCAGCCCAAAAGAGTACCAACTTAGCAGCTGAGCGGGCATATGATAAAATCAAAAACCCGCACCTACGCCCGCTACATTCTCGCAACGCATAATAAACGCTTATTATAAAAAATTAGAAATACTCGCTGGGCTTAGCGACCATTTTTATCCAACTTTGTCAGCACCATTTCCAACAGACCTTCAATACGGTCTATCCGCTCGTGCAAGCCCATTATCATTTCTCGGCTCACACCGCCGCCACCCTCTTGGGGATGCCCAATTCCTTCGGCTTTATCTTGGCGCTTAGTTTCTTGCGCAAGATCACCTACGCCGCAATATTTCGCAACGATTTCAGGGTTCACTGACAATGTGTCAGCAAATGCGTAAATCTCTGAAACACTGATTGCACGGCGATCATCAAAAATCATATCGACTTCATCAATCGACATACCTGAACTACGCGCAAGACTATCACGACCAAGCCCAAGCGACCTTAACCGATCATCGAACCAGTCATAGTCAAAGAAAAGTGCCATATGGGGCAACACCTACTCTACCTGCCAAACCCTTCGCCGACTGCAAAGTCGCGTCGGGCGGATACAATTGTTACAACAACACCGGCCAAGACATCCAGAAGACACATGATCGATAGGATGAAGAATACAGAGGTTGCGAAATTTTTGAACAGCAAAAATTCAACAAGTGCGAGAATAAACAGTAACATTGATATTGCATGGTTCACAATCGTCGCCGCACCCGTACTTGTCGATTTCAAAACTTCCATAAACAAAAATGCAAGGCCTAAAATAAGCAGTATATCGCCAGATGAAATCGCCCACTCTGTATTGTCCGCAACCATTGGGATATTCCAGACTGGCGCGTTCAACAATTCAAGCATGTGTGGAGTCTTGTCCAAAGCAACTGCCGCGCCGTCAACGATTTGCACAGCTGGATCATCTGAACTGCGCGAGAATGCCAGCAGATTATAAATAATAATTGGAATAGAAAGCAGCGGAAAAATTCCAAAAAGTGCGCGCATGCCTTGTCCCCTATCAGATGGTTTCGACTTTTGTTTGCCCTTTATGGAAGACTTGTCATCCAAACGGCCTGCAGCACCCGTAACCAAAAAATCAAACATTTGAAAGTCCCAAGCTCACCTATACGTCGCTTTGATGCAAGGGGACGCTAAGGAAATCCGATTAAAGTTCGTCCATTCCACCAGGATGACGACGACGTTTTCGCAACCATAGCACACCGCGCAAATCAGAAAAGGCCACACCTAACCGTCCTAAATTCGTATATTTTGAAATCCCAAATTCACGTTGCTTATGGCTTACCGGAACAGCCTCAACTTCATATCCTTCAGCCTTCATCAATGCAGGCATATAACGATGCATATGATCAAAATACGGAAGCATCATAAATGCGTCGCGTTTAAAAGCCTTTGCACCGCACCCTGAATCACTGTGCTCATCTTTCAACAAACCTTGCCGTACTTGATTCGCCAAACGAGACCCAAACTTCTTCCACGAGGAATCCTGACGTTTGGCCCGCACTCCCTGCACCAACCCTAAATTACTCGCAGCATCAGGCCGCGTCAGTTTCGCAACGAGCGCAGGAATATCTACTGGAGGGTTTTGCCCATCTCCGTCCAAAGTCGCTATAATGGGGGCTTTTGCAACAAGAACTCCTGAACGAATTGCGCGGCTCTGCCCTGCATTTTTACGATGTCCCAAAACACGCAAAGCCGGAAATTTTTCCTTCAACGCAAGCAGTTTGGCGCGGGTGTCGTCCGTAGACGCATCATCTACCAAGATCATCTCGTAAGCGCGCCCATCCAATGCTTGCGCAATCTCAGCAACAAGCACCTCAACATTACCAGATTCATTGTGTACTGGAATCACAACAGAGATCTCAAGTTTGCCGCTTGTCGTTTCTCTCGTTTGGTTTAGTTCAGACAATTGCTACGCCTTTTCCCGATACATCAGTCACTATAATTCGTTCAATCAGACATTCCCGCAAAAGGGATTGCAAGGGGCTTTAATCGTGTTTAAGGGCATTTGCCTAGACAACGAAATAAAAAACATGCGAAAATTACAGACCAAATTGTGCTACGAGGCCAAATAGTCGATGTCAGTGCGCATGCAGACCAATGGTAGTTTTTTATGGCATCAAATGCCATAGCATGTTCAAAGATAATCAAAGACTGATTTGCCAAACATATCTTTCGTCTACACAACCGCATAAGACAGAAAGTCTCAGGATACGCCGATGCAAATTCTCGACACGCTCTCTAAAGGCCTTCGCCCGTATATCGTGATTTCACTTCTAATGGCGGTTTTGTCCCTTCCCGGCGTTTTTTCAATGCCGGTTATGGATCGTGATGAAGCACGCTTCACCCAAGCTTCTGCACAAATGCTGGAGACTAATGATTATGTGGTCATTCGATTTCATGAAGGTTTACGCAACAAAAAGCCCGTAGGGATTCATTGGCTTCAGGCTGCTAGTGTCGCAAGTCTTTCAGATGTTGATGATCGCCAAATCTGGGCTTTTCGAGTTCCATCATTTCTTGGAGCCATCCTCGCTGCCCTTTCAACTTTCTGGGCTGCATCATGCCTATTTTCTCGTCGTGCTGCTCTCATCTCTTCAGTTTTATTGGGCGCTACGCTCCTTTTATCCTCAGAAGCGCACATTGCCAAAACAGACGCCGCGATGGTCGGTTTCATTGCCCTAGCAATGGCATGTCTGGCACAGTTCAGGGCAAGAGCAAACGCAGAGCAGACCACCAAGAAGGGGGTAAGCACGACATATACAGTCGGCAATAAGGCCCTTGCCATGGTCTTCTGGTTTGCCCTCGCTTGGGGCGTACTTATCAAAGGCCCGGTTGCCCCTATGGTCGTCGGGCTTGCCATAGCAGGCCTCGCACTCTGGGAGCGGAGATACAATTGGTTGAAACCATTGATATTTTGGCCTGGTCCAATTCTATTTGTCTGGATTGCCCTTCCTTGGTTTGTTGCTGTGCATTTCGCAACTGAAGGTGCATTCCTCCACGAAAGTGTAGAGGTCGACTTGGGACCCAAACTTGTCTCGGGAGCCGAAGGTCATAGCGCTCCCCCAGGCACTCATTTACTTGGGCTGCCACTCATGATGTGGCCTTCCATACTCTTTTTGATACCTGGGTTAGCCCTCACATTTAAGCAAGCATTTCAACCTGTTAAGACAACTAAGAATAAACTTCCCCCTCTATCAGAATGGAAATTTCTACTCGCGTGGGCCATTCCTACTTGGCTAGTGTTTGAGGCTATGCCGACAAAGCTAGCGCACTACCCTATGCCAACCTACCCTGCACTCGCTATGATGGCTGGTATTGCACTTGATTATATAATCTCAAACAGCAAAGAAGCCCCTCCTGCATGGAGCCGTTGGCTATCTCTCGCTATGTTCGCCATTGGAGCATTTGTGCTGCTGGCTATTCTATCTCCTTGGGGGTTAGAAGCACTTCGCTCCGATGCGGCTGGTGACTTTGGGCTAGAAAGCTTAAGAGTTTCAAGTATTTGGAACGCCGATTGGCAAGCGGTTGGCGCACCAATTTGGCCTTTTGTTCTTGCTATCCTTATTGTTTCGACAACCATCTATTTCTTTATCCAACAAAAATTTGAAGCCGCTCTTCTAAGCTTAGTTGGCTGTGCATTAGTCGTTGGTGTTAGCTTACGGACGGTTGTTTTGCCAAACCAGACTTGGGTAATAGCAACAGATGCAGCTATGAAAGCTCTCGATGGTGTTTGCGGATTCCCAGAAGAAAGCGCTGCTCGCAAACAATCCACACACTGTGCTCATATTGTAGCACCCCATAAGGTTAGAGCAATTACCTATGCTGAACCAAGTTTTGTATTTTCGTTAAATGGACAAATTCTACTTCCACCTAAAGCAAACTCAACATTGCCTTCTATTGCAGAAGAAGCACGCCCCGTTTGGTTGATAAATATTCAAAAACCTGTTGGACTTCAGGCGTTTAGAGAAATTATATCACAAGCAGCTGCTGCAGATCGTTGTGTTCAAATATCGCGAGAGTTTGTAAAAAATTATTCTAACAATGATGCATCTGAACTTGTCGCTATAGCCGTAGCTTCAACAAGCTGCACAGATTCCGCACAAGAATAGTCTCGCCGAACTAAGTTGGGAAAAACTCAAACACGAACAGGCTTGGCGGCCTTCATTCGTCCACGAAGAATACCTCGCTTAGCTCCGCCAATAGTCGATCTGCCTAAACTGCGTCCAATCAACAAAACGGCAAATAACGGGATCAGAAAACAAGCTAAAATACGTTCTGGATATGCTTTAGCGAATTTTCTAAAATACAAACCAAGACCCCACGCTTTTTGCCATTCAATCTGATAGTTGGGTGCGTCACTAGTACTTCCATGGTGTAATGCACCAGCCAGAGGCGTGTAGTAAACTCCACCATGTTCCGTTTCTTGAGCCCGGCGACAAATATCAATATCTTCAACGTGCAGAAAATAATCTTCATCAAAGCCGTTAAGTTGATCAAAGCCTGTACGAGACATATACATCAATGCTCCAGACACGACCGGCATTTCTACTGGCCCGATTGGTGGAGCTTCACGCACACGGTTTACATCCGCAAAAATAGGGTGAAGCCGTTCAAATAAACTAAGCCCTGTATAAGTAACCAGCGCAGACGTAAGGCGCAACATACGACGCCTTCCACCACGTTGCTCTCGCCCTCTTATATCAAAAATTCGTCCACCTACAATCCAAGGCTCCCCTCGATCTGCCGCCGCCTCTTCTAATGCAGCCACCGAACCACGGCGTAGAATGGCATCCGGATTTAAGAATAGTAGTCGATCTCCAGTCGCTTTGCTTGCTCCTAAATTAGAGCCTTTAGCAAACCCTACATTTCCATGGCCGGAAATGAATTGAACCCTACTTCTATTCTTATCGGAAAATCTATTTAGAAAACCAATATCTCGCGGTGGGTTTCCATTGTTTACAACAACTATCTCATCAATTTGCGGATCGGTAAGCAAGGCCTCAAGGCAATCTCGAAGTGCTGGCCCTGTATGATATGTGACGATTATAGCGGAAACAGTAGGAAGGTTTTCAATGGAATGATTGACCAATGTCCATATGGAGCGTGTTTTGGCACGACTAATCATATTCACTTTCCTCTACTACTCTTCTACCCACGCATTTCGTAATAAAATGACGAAACCAATCGTTACAACAACTAATGCCCACCACCAGTCATTCCATAGACTGAAAGAAAACGCACAAATTACCAAACATGCAGCAAATAGTCCGCATGCGACCGAAGACGCTTGTGGCCCCATTTCAGATGGCGCAGGCAGTCTATGGCCCAATAGGAATACGGCTAACGCAACCAAGAAAACACCGATATACCCTGTTTCTACCCAGATATGCAAAAACATATTGTGCGCGTGCCAAGGAATAATACGCTCACCTTTCCATTCACCCTCTTGGAAAACAGCGTCAAAAGTTCTCAACGCATCTAACCCTCGCCCCCAAATTGGAGAATCAGATGTTTGGCGAATGACATCATTCCAAATTTCAACTCGCCACAAAAAGGATAACTCTAAAGCTTCCTTCCTCTCCCCAAGCACAGCGATTAGCACACCAAAAAGAATTGGTGACAAAACAATAAACGCACCCGTCGCATATCCGATGACGCGGAAAGTAAACTTCCCGAAAACTTGAGGTAAGAACATAAACAACCACGCAAAAACTACCGAAATGGCGGCAGCAGTCGCACTCAACTTATTCAAATAATACGCAATAACAACGCAAAAAATGCCTGATACAACCTGACTAAAGCTGCCTAAATATTGCTTACTATTGTGTATCATCCCCATTAGAATAACCGCACCAAGACCAAATGCCGTTGTGTTTCGAGACAAATTCAACACAGCTGATGCATAATCTGTAATCATTGGTTCAAATAATTTATAAACAGCATCACGTTGATAGGTGATAACGACCAAGCTCACCCCTTGCAGTATAAGCCCAACCACTAGAGCTCGCACCACAATTTGGGATGGCTTTTTGCGAATGCGCTGCACACCCGCAATAGCCAAACCACCAAAAACACCAATTAACGCAACCCGCAAAACGGCTGAACGAACATTGAAGTCCGCCTCAGCAAAATTGATATCAACGAGCGGGGTTTCATATGGAGACCACAAAGAAGTAATCGCTGCATACGCAATCGCAATTGCCAACACACTCATGTAAGGATGAATTTTCAGATGCTTTTGGCAAAATAATGCCGAAATTCCAATAATGCCTACAAGTGGCACAAAGCCCAATGCCCCCGCAAATGAGATAGGCAACCACACGATAGCAGCAAATAACCAAGGAATGGCCGACATCTACTTCACTTTACTAACCTAACACAACTAAACTGTTGCGGTCCCCATAACACTAAAAACGCAAACACACTGGAATAGCAAGTTTGCGCTGCTATACTTTAGCGTAAATCTGGAGCAGTGGCTTCAACTGAAAGCAGCTGACACGCTTCCTCAAGCGAAATTACTTCAGGTCTGTTATTTCCAGCACCAAACCGTCTGAGCGCAAGCTTCTCTTCTTCTGCTTCCTGCATTCCCACAACCGCAATCACTGGAATTTTTTGGTGTGAGTGTTCACGTACTTTATAATTGATCTTCTCATTTCGAAGATCCAATTCAACACGAATCCCTTTGGCGCGCAGTTTTTCTGCAGCTTTCGTCGCATATTCATCAGCTTTGCCTGTAATTGTAGCAATCACAACTTGAGTAGGTGCAAGCCACATTGGGAATGCACCCGCATAGTTTTCGATGAGGATCCCCATAAAGCGCTCAAAAGTTCCAAATACGGCGCGGTGCAGCATAACAGGACGGTGCTTCTCTCCATCGTCTCCCACATACGTGGCATCCAATCGCTCAGGGAGCACATAATCAAGCTGCAAAGTACCACACTGCCAAGTACGGCCGATTGCATCCGTTAAATGGAATTCAAGTTTAGGACCATAAAAGGCACCCTCACCCTCAGCATATTCAAAATCCAGACCGGCTTCATTCAAAGCAGTGGCAAGCGCCCCCTCAGCTTGATCCCATGTCTCGTCACTTCCAGCACGTTGCTCAGGGCGTGTCGCAAGTTTGTAGCTGATCTGTGTAAGACCAAAATCACCATATACACGCTTGAAAAGGTTCAAGAAACGTAGAGTTTCAGAAGCCACCTGGTCTTCACGACAGAAAATGTGCGCGTCATCCTGCGTCATCTGACGCACACGCATGATACCATGCAATGCTCCATGCGGTTCATTCCGGTGACAACACCCAAACTCAGCCATACGCATAGGCAAGTCGCGGTATGAGCGTGTCCCTTGCTTGAATATCTGCACGTGAGCAGGACAGTTCATCGGTTTCAGGGCCATCAACTCCCCTTCACCAGAAAGAACTGGACCGTCATCTTCCACAGACGGAATTTCGTCTGGGACGACAAACATATTTTCACGGAATTTAGACCAGTGACCTGATTGTTCCCAGAAAACTGAATTCAATAGTTGCGGTGTTTTAACCTCAACATATCCATCATCATCCTGACGGCGACGGATATAAGCTTCAAGTTGACGCCAGATCATAAAGCCATTTGGATGCCAGAAAACGGATCCTTGCGCCTCAGGTTGCAAGTGGAATAAATCCAATTGATTCCCTAACTTACGGTGATCACGCTTCTCTGCTTCTTCTAAACGGACAAGATAGGCATTGAGGTCTTTTTCGGATGCCCATGCTGTTCCATACATGCGCTGAAGCATTGCGTTATTGCTATCACCACGCCAATAAGCACCCGCTAATTTCATGAGTTTGAAAGCTTTAGGCAGTTTTCCTGTCGATGGTAAGTGCGGACCACGACACAAATCAAACCAATCCCCCTGACGGTAGATTGTAATTGTCTCAGTGTTCGCCAAATCTTCAATCAATTCAGCTTTGTAAAGCTCACCAATATCTTTGAACATCTTGATTGCTTCATCTCTGTCCCACACTTCGCGGACGATAGGGTAGTCAGCATCAATGATGTTGTTCATTTCTTTTTCGATGGCAGCGAAATCGTCTGATGAAAACGCGTCTTTACGCGCGAAATCATAGTAGAAGCCATCATCAATCACAGGACCAATTGTGACCTGTGTACCAGGGAAAAGTTTTTGTACCGCTTGAGCTAGAATATGCGCCGCATCATGTCGGATAAGTTCTAGACCTTCAGGGTCATCTTTGGAGTGCAAAGCAAGTTTGCTGTCTCCCTCAAGCGGGCGCGCCATGTCCCATAATTCACCATTCACCGTTGCCACGATAGAACGCTTAGAGAGAGATTTAGAGATACTCTCGGCAACATCGCGCGGAGAAGAACCGGCTGCAATGTCACGTGTCGAGCCGTCTGGCAAAGTAATCTGGATCATAGGTATTTCTTCAAGTGGTAAACATCGAACGTTTGAGGTTAATTCCCAAACGCAAGCATTCCTAGAGCATATTTTTGTAGAATGAACCCCTGAATAGCGAAATTATGTAGACTTTTCTTATTTGTGTCTGACTTAAGCTGCCTTTGAGGGAATACCCGCCGCCTCAAGTTCCTTCTCCAACGTACCCGTCAGCCATTGAAACAACATACGATAATCGCTCACCAATGACCAAAATGGATATGTGAAAGTTGCTGGCTTGTTGTGCTCCACGAAAAAATGGGCTGACCACGCAAACCCATAACACAACACGGGCCACGCTAAAAACCAGATAGGATTACTTACAATTCCCAGTATAATCGGGATAAAGCCCAGCAATGTACCAACATAATGGATAAGTCTGGTTTTTGGGGCCGCATGTTGGCGCAAATAAAATGGCCAAAATTGCGCATAAGTCTGAATACGAGCGTCGGATTCTTGCTCGGTCTCTGATGAATTCGGCATGCCTCTCCTCCCTAATTTATTTAGGTGAAGCATAGCCCTTAAAATGAAAATTAGGCAATTCTACCGCTAGGGAAAGCCCTTTGTGCTTTGCGCCTGTTTCCCACTTGCTAACCCTCAGCTTACCGACTGCTACCACCATGACGGCGTTGCGGACATCCCCTGATAGCTAGTTGTCCTCTATCTGCTGACCATCTGACCGCTGCCTGCCCCATTGCCCATAGCGCCATGGCAAAAAAAAGCGCGCATTCACCGGTATTTCATCCAACACAGGATCAAATCCTTTTGTGCCACCTGGGCGACATCGACAAAAACGTGCCAACCCCATCCAACTTCCCGGCCACACTCCAAATCGAGTGACAGCTTGAGCACAATATTCAGAACAAGTTGGGTGATGACGACACTGAATACCAACCGCTTGAAAAACGACTGACAAAGACAGCTTATACGTTTTCAGCAATAGCCCCATAATCGGACCATATTCAGGAGAGGTATATTTTGGCAGATGGCTCATTGCTCGACTATACCCAGTCTGAGCCAGAATACATATCCTAATTTACACAACGACCTTCTCACAGTAACACAAAAGATATACCCTTCCTAAAAGGGGTGCCATATGTTTGATCGTCGAGTCTTTTTAAGTCGCGTTAGCGCGCTATCTTTCACCATGATATCTGGGTGCCAAACTATGCCAAACGCTCCACGAAGAACATATATTCTCGTGCATGGCGCATGGCATGGGGGATGGTGCTGGAAAGATGTAAAAGCCAATTTAGAGCGTGACGGGCATCGCGTTTATACCCCCACACTAAGCGGACTTGGCGAAAACTTCACGCCTCGCCCCACACACATTAATTTGACAACACACGTGCAAGATATCGTCTCGCTAATTGAAACGGAAAACCTCAGCAATGTAACCCTCGTGGGACATTCATATGCAGGCGTGGTTATCAGCCTTGTAGCCGACAAGGCAAAATCCAAAATTGATCATCTTATGTATGTGGACGCTGTTATTCCCGAAGACGGCAAAGCCTTCTTCCCTCAACCCCAGCAAGATGAATTTCTCAAACTTTATCAAGATGATTACGTTCTACCAATTGGCAGCCTTGAATTTCTAGGCATTCCAGAAGATCACCCGAAGGTAGATTGGGTATTGGAAAACTTAACGCCTCATCCTCTAGGCTGTTTTTTGGAGAAAGTTCACTACACCCAGAATGGTCCAGATGGTCTCCCCAAAACATATATACGCTGCACCGGCAATCCACGCTTCAAAGACGACCCCATAAAGACATCGTCTGAAAATAATGCAGAATGGCGCTATAGAATCATAGAAACTGGCCATGATGCGATGGTGACAGCGCCTGATGAATTAAGTCAGATGTTGGTATTGGAGCACACACGCTAGTCTCACTTTAGCCTTTAAGGCACGCAAAACTCCCCCGATAAGGAGAATACACATGCGCACTCATTTGCTTCGTTCAGCCTCTGTCATTATTGGTCTTTCTTTGCTGGGTCTATCTGCGTGTTCACCGCCCGATACTGCTACCCAAAATCAAGAGCCTCAATCAGAGGATATTTCTGAGGAAAAGACTGTCGACGCAATTGAAGAGATTGCAGGCACGACGCCTCCAGCGGATGACGTGCCCACAATTGCTGACCATTACGGTGATGACTGGGCTGTGACTGGCGGTTGGCCGGGTGAATATCCAGCAGGTTTCTCTATCCTAAAAAACAATATCGTTCTTAAGGCGCACCCGCACATGAACCCGCTGACAGAAGCCAATATTGAGTGTCCTGTTCCCAAATTTGCAACCTACCAGCAATGGAACCACACGCGTGCAGAAGCAGATGATTTAGACTTTGTTGTTGCTACCAAAGTTTTTACCATAACCATGACCAAAGATTTGAATATCCAAGTGCCAGACCCTGACGATTTAGTCGGCTTCAAAGATATGACTCTCACGCTCAAATCTGGCGATACCCTGTCTTATCTTCGCTATCTTGGTGAAGGGTTTGCAATCGTCGATTTTAAGGGCACAGAATATCAAATAGACGAGCAAGATTTGCGCGATGTCTCCGATATTGACCAAGCTAGCCAAACTTCAACCGTGGACCTTTGGTTGGAGCTACCCTGCGCGAACCAAGACAAATCGCGCGCTTGGGTTTTGTATGATGAAGTCATCCGCCAAGATGGCGTAGGCCCCGCCCCCATTTTTGGCTATGGCGTCTCCCAAGATATTACCCAGAAAGACATAGCCGGCATTAAAGAACTAATGGCTGTGAATGCGGAGCTTGGAGATTAGGAATCCCAGTGTCTGATATTGGCTAGAAGCGGTAGTTGGATGAATTGATCTTGTTCCGCTTTTTGTCAATTTCAATATTGAAGTCTTTAGGAATGGACCTTTGGCAAATACTGGCCGCAATAAACCATGCCCGTGTGGGAAAACAAACGCTGAAGGCGTGCGCTTGAAATACAAGCGGTGCTGCGGCGCGCCCTCTCCACAAGCGGAGCCCAAATCTCAGGATACATCATCTAGAAGACGCCTACCGCCTGAACTAATGCGAAAGGCTCAACAGAAGTTTCGCGAGATGCAATCGAATGAACACGTTCGCCAGCAGCAGCAGGGTGGTGGCCACCCAATCATTGCGGAGAATTTCCAAGGTCACCGCATCGTCGCAGTAGGCAATAAGCTTTTTATCGAAAAGCCCGGCGGCACATTCGTGGACTTCCTGCTGAAGTATCTCGTGACGCACCTCGATAAGGACTGGTGCGATGCTGAGCTAAAGAAGCCGTACAATGAACGGCACACGTTGCTGCAATGGCACGAAGACGTGGCCCGTTACCAAATCAGCATGGGGGCGGGATCAGGGAAGGTTGTGAACGCCGATATGAACGGGGCGGTTGCCGCGTACCTCGGTCTTGCCCATGCGATGTATCGCTTGGAGCACAACGCCTCCATTCAGGCGCGCTTGCTAAATCACCTTAAAACTCCTGACCTGTTTCAAGGCGCATACTATGAAGCAATGGTGGCGAGCATTTTCGTAACCGCCAACTTCACATTGGAGCAAGAAGATGAAACAGACGGCACCACGAAACATTGCGAGTTTGTGGCACGCTCTAGTACGACTGCCACCACCTATCATGTGGAGGCAAAGACCCGCGCCGTTGCCGGCATCATGGGCAAGGGCCCGAATGATGGCGCGAAAGATGACAGCGACCCCACAGCGAAGGTAGTTACCCATGTTGCTGCGGCGCTGAAGAAGCCAGCCGCAGGGCAACGCTTCATCTTCGTGGACCTCAATGCCATTCTGCCGCCCGATGCATTATGGGAGAAAAAACCGAAATTCATTGAGGCCGCCGTCGCCAAGCTTAAGCGCTACGAGTCCACTAACATGCCGAAAGGCGCTACAGCATATGTGTTCTTGACTGCATCGTCTTTTCACCGCGACTTGGACGGCCCCGCGCGCATGATAACGTATATGCATGGGCTAGGGATGCCTGACTTTAACAAAGATGGCTCTATGCGACTTGCCGAACGCCACAAACAAGAGCGTCCACATCGCGACGCGCTGGCCATTGCGGACGCTGTAAAGCAGTTTCTGAAGGTGCCGACCACGTTTGACGGCTCGCTGCCATCAGAGACGTATTGCGGACACGTGAGGCCGCTCGTGGGCTATATGTATAATTTCGTTCAGCCACCTGCACAGCCGCTCAATGTAACCGTGTTGGCTGGCAGCGTGGACGAGCAGGCCAAGAAAATGACGCTGCACGTCGTCACGCGAGAGGGCGAACGCGTGACCATCGTGAACGACATGACTGACGATCAACTGCATGACTACCGCGCTCATCGCGAGAATTTCTTTGGCGGCGACGCGCCTCAACGCACCTATGCTCAGTCCCCAGAGGACATTTTTGAGTGGGCGCTTCGCGCTAACGCTAACACGTCGTGCGAGGCGCTGCTTGATGCGATGAAGGCGATGCCGAACATTGAAGCAATCCATGCCATGTCCGAGGACGACGTGCGCGCTGAGCACGCGGAGTGGGTGACCCGCGTATTGCTTACGCGTCAGCAACTAACAAAAAAGAACATCACCTAACAATCGCGGCGGATGTCTTGAGCATTGACCTGCGATCAAAGGATAAATCTGCCGCTCGGGTCCCAACGACCAAACGGCCGATCTGCGCCAATAATCTCCCCTAAACCGCAAAGCCGACAAGCATCGCGATATAGGCCACATATCCAGCCAGCATGATACCGCCTTCTAAGCGTGTGACTTTCCAATGCGTGATCGCAGCGATGATGAGAAGCAAAGTTGCGCCCAATAGCACCCACACATCAAAGCTAGCGATTTGCGGCGGGATTGGGATAGGTTTCACTATGGCTGTCACGCCCAATATACCCAAGATATTATAGATATTGCTGCCCACAATGTTTCCAAAGGCGAGATCACCCTGCTTGCGCAAAGCTGCCATAAGCGACGTGACTAGCTCTGGAAGTGACGTTCCAACCGCAACAATTGTAAGCCCAATAATGGTTTCAGAGACACCAAAGGATGTCGCAATATCAGTGGCCGACATAACAAGAAAGCGCGCGCCGAAAATTGTCATCACCAAGCCAGCTACAACCATTGCGCTATTGAACACAAGAGAAGAGAGTTTAGCTGTGTCATCTGGCAATTCAGCATTATTTGCTGATGCAGGACTTTGCTCTTTTAAGAAAGCGTAAGCGATGTACGCAATCAAGCCCGCCACAAGCACAAAACCCATCCAACGTGTGAGAGAGCCATAAAAAATGACCATCATACATAGAAGCGTTGCCCCAGCCAGCACCATGCCATCACGGCGAAAACTTTCACTCGCGACAGCTACAGGGAAGATAAGCGCAGATAATCCAAGGATAAACAAAATATTGGCAATATTACTGCCCACCACATTCCCCACTGCGATGCCCGGAACACCAGCGAAAGCAGCTTGAAGACTGGTGACGAGTTCGGGCGTGGATGTACCAAAGCCCACAAGTGTCAAACCGATCACAAGCGGAGACACTTTAAAGGTTTGCGCAATAGACACGGCACCGCGCACGAGAACCTCACCGCCCAAGACAAGCAATAAAAGCCCAGAAACCAAGAACACATAGATCATTGATACGTCCATAAAAAAGCTCAACACCCACAGATGCGGCATGTTGTTTCATCATCTATGGATTATGTGAAAAAGTCTATTGGATATCTGTTGGTTGGAGGCGCTCGCAGCAGAGTTTATTTTTATGAACGCCTATTTAAAACGTGCAATTACATCCCATTTATATCGGCCTATTTTCAAGTTAACCTCAGGTATTTGACTTTAGCCATTCGCTTGCGCCCACCCCGGCTGCGCGACCTGTCGCCATGCATGCTGTGATAAGATAACCACCCGTTGGCGCATCCCAATCAATCATCTCACCCGCACAAAAAACACCCGGCTTTTCTGTTACCATTAACTCATCATCCAGCGCCGACCATTGCACACCGCCAATGGTAGAAATAGCTTCATCAAGAGGTGCAGCCCCTGTGATTTTAAGCGGCAGCGCTTTTAATCGACGTATGAGATAGTCTTTGTCATTTAAGGCATTTTTATCTGCCCCCTCATATATCAGCGCAGCTTTTACACCTTTAAGACCCACCACTTTTCGCAAATAATTGGAGAGAGAAAGTTTGCCGCGTGGACGTTGTAGCTTTTCGCTAAGTACGGTCTCTGAAATATCTGGAAGCAGATCAACCAATAGCGTCGCCGTGCCATATGTATTGAGCAGATCGCGTAGCGTCGCAGATACCGTATAAATAGCACCGCTTTCAACGCCCTTATGCGTGATTACAAACTCACCCCGCGTTGCTTGCTGCCCCACACTCACCTGAACAGACTTTATCGGGTGGCCAGCAAACTCATCCCGCATGCGGTCAGACCAGTTCACAAGGAACCCATTATTTGACGGTGCAAATGGGCGACACGAAACGCCCTGTTCTATAAATTTATCAAGCCAGCCGCCATCCGATCCTAAGCGTTTCCAGCTTCCGCCGCCAAGCGCAAACACACTTGCCGCTGGCTTCAAATTCACAACACCTGTTGGTGTTTTAAAGACAAGCTCCCCCGCATTGTTCCAGCCCTGCCATTGATGACGCGCATGCAATTGAGCCCCCTTTTCCTGCAAACGCACCAACCATGCCCGCAGTAAAGGTGATGATTTCATCATGCTGGGGAAAACGCGCCCTGTCGGTCCGGTGTGCGCTTCAATTCCAAGCTCTTTCATCCAAGCGATAATTTCTTTCGCACCAAATTCTGTGACCATGCTCTTCACACGCGAATCATCACCATAGCGAGAGAGGAAATCTGACATATCTTCCGCATGTGTAATGTTGAGGCCGCTTTTCCCCGCCATCAAAAACTTACGTCCCATGCTTGGCATTGAATCAAATATATCTACGCCAACACCGTTTTGCGTAAGCGTTTCAGCTGCCATTAAACCAGCAGGGCCAGCACCAATAATTGCAACACGGTTCGAAAAATCATTCATGGCAGCGGGTCCGGTAGGTTTGATGTATCAATTCAAAAGCGATCCTCTTGTTAGTGCTTTGCGCTCAAAATGCAAAGCGTCATCGTCAACACTTGCCACCTTGTCCACAAAATGGCACTTGGCCTTGCATGAAACGTGAGTTTATCTACGCACCCGCCAAGAATCCCAACATTGTCGTCATTTATGAAGACGATGCCTTTCTCGTACTCGACAAACCCTCTGGGTTGTTAAGTGTTCCCGGCCGGCTGCCTGAACATGCCGATTGTTTAGAAACACGCGCCCAATCCGAATACCCTGAAGCACGTACTGTTCACCGCTTAGACATGGCAACATCGGGCGTATGGGTTATGGCCCGCAAACGGGAAATGATGCGCCACTTAGGTCTTCAATTTGAACGGCGCCACACATCAAAGACTTATATTGCGCGTGTATGGGGAGAGATTGAAAAAGACGAAGGCTTCATCGATGAACCAATCATTGTTGATTGGCCCAATCGTCCTAAACAAAAAATTTGCTATGAAACCGGAAAATCTGCACAGACTAGTTGGCGCGTCCTAGAGCGCTCCAATGGCACAACACGCGTAGAGCTCACGCCCATCACTGGCCGCACACACCAATTGCGCATTCATATGCAACATATAGGACACCCTATCCTCGCGGATCGCATTTATGCACATGAAGAGGCGTTTAGAATGGCGGACCGCTTACAATTACACGCCGCATCCATCACTCTACGACACCCGATAGGTGGAGAGCCGATCACATTTAAAAGCCCCGCCCCTTTTTAAAAAAAGGCATAAGTAATTATAATGTAATAAATTATTGGATATCACAGCCGCGCGCGAAAGCACATTCTGTCAATTCGATAGCGGGATAGTCAATTGCAAATTCTGGCGGCATATCTTGAGATAAGTCCTGCATCACAATTGCACCCATTGCTGCAGCTCCGCGTAATACAAAGCCCAGTTTTCCAAAATCATTCTTAAATGCAGTTGAGTATTGCGTTCCAGCACCAAAACCTGTTTCTACATTTTGAAATGCAAAGGTTTCACCAGCGAAATGTCCGTAACGATCACCGTCAAACGTATACCCAAATCCCACGGCGCGTGTATTGCTCAATTCTCTTGCAGGCCCCCAATACTGACGCTCAGTAAAGAGACCTATGCGTGGTTGAGATGCGAAATCATTCCGAGATGTTTCCTTACCAAAAGGAATAACCATCTGCACGCCAAATGAGCGATCATATTCATAGGCTAGATCGTTAACTTCGTAAGCTGAAATCGAGGTAAAAGATGCTTGGGCATTTGCTGATGTACACAGCGCAACAAGCGCTAAACATGCAAAGGAAGTCACTTCATATAGTCTACGCATAGAGAAAACTCAAAACTAGCAACACTAAACTGAAGGTAGCATTTCACCTTCCCATTTATAAAATGCTAACCATAGTTTTGAGATCTGACAAATGACAAATGTGACTATTTTGTAATTTTCAGTAACAATAATAATTCAAATCCACTTAATCAGTCGTCATTGCCTCATTTTCAAGCGCCTTATCAATTGCGGCTATGAGTGCTTCAAATGCCAGTAATGTCGATGTATGCCGTTGAGGATAATCTCTCACCCCTTCTAGATGCCGTAATTCCCAGAAATCTCCCTGTGGAGGGGGTGCGCCCTCTTTAAGCATTGCGCGAAAAGAATCACGCACCGCAACAATATCTGCCCTTGTCTTGCCCTTTGCATGAGCAGATAGCACCGAACAGGAAGTCTGCCCCAGCACACATGCTTCTGGCTCAAATCCGATTTCAGAAATTTGACCCGCATCATCAAGGACGACATCCGCTGTTATGACGGAGCCACACACACGCGAAACCTTTGTCGCAGTTCCCTGAGGATTTTCCAATCGCTCAGCGTTTGGAATATTGGCTGCTAATTCCAGCACACGATTATGATAGATTTCATCAAACATAGGCTTTAGGTCGTCTCACCTGCATGTTTCGTCAAGAGGGCTTTTTAACTTATTCCAATCATGCTGAATATACGACCAGCCAATCGCGTCATTAAAAAGACACTACCCATAAACGTAACGCCCGCGACAATTAAAAGTGCACCATCACGCGATGCAAGCCCTAACCCCACCATCAGTATGGCTAGACTTGGTAAAAGCGGACCAAGCGGTACCAGCCCAAGTGGGTAGGTTAAAAATGCAGCTGCAACACAGATAAGTGCGACGAAATTTACAAATGGCGGCTTGGTCAAGGCGACAATACGAGGCTTTGTGACCTTATCAATACGTTTCGCCCATGGCTGGGCTTTATCCAAACCAGACACAAGATATTCACGCGGAAAAGTTGAGTTCAAAATACGCTTTGGAACCCAAGGGTAAGGCCTTCCGAACACTATTTGTATCGCGATTATCCATGTCACGGTTGCAAAAATCCAATTTGCACCGGGCACAATTGTCAGAGGAGAAATGGATATGAAGCCAAGCAAAAGAAGCACTGGGCCGTAGGCGCGACGCCCAACAACATTTAGAAGATCTCTAACTGCGATTTTCTCACCTTTAGTCCCCTCTTTGATTTTGTCTAACAACGCTTCAAACGTGTGATTAGAGGCCTTGATTGTCGAAGAACTATTATCTTCTGTCATTATATTCCCGCTCGATCTTCAAAATGAATGCGATACTCGCGTTAATATAATGCGCAGTTGCCTAAATCGTTGCAATCTTTCCCCTATTCAGCCGCGAGCTTTCGTTCGATGTTTTTCACTCTATCAAAAAATGGCAAAGCCCGTTCGATAAAATCAGGCTGCAACGGCACATTGATATGTGTGCCCTTTTCAAAGTGAAGATATGTTACGTGATTGCCTTGCTTCTCTAGCGATTCGGCAAGGGACTGAGACAACCAAGCTGGAAGAATTTTATCTTTCCCTCCAGACAGAACAAGCACAGGCGCGTCAAAGCCAGCAAGTGGCGTTGCATTGTCGCCTTCTTGATGTGTTTCAGCAGTAGCTATTTTAATAAAAGGAATCATTCGTAAAAACCAAGGCTTCCATACCTTCATCGCTTCTTCAGCACTTAATGCTGAAGTTTCGTAAACAAAACCGTCAAATTTGGGTGAACTCGCCGCCATATGCGGGCAGATGAAGCCTCCAAGAGAATGGCCCCAGAAAATCAATTGACGATCCCCCGACAACTCGTTTGCAAGCTCGACAATAGAAGGCGTTATTTTTTGGATAGCAGCAATCGACGGCTCTCCTGAACTATCGCCATATCCAGGATAATCAAACTGCAAGACATCGCCCCATGGCAGCAATTTTTCTGCGTAATACACACCATGATTGGGCCTATCACCACCGGAACCATAGCAACTTAATATAAGCGGCCGATCCTCATGTGCGCTTTTCTCATTTGCTGAAATCAGAGAATACGCAATGCGCTCATCTTCAGCATCGATAAAACCATGTTTTACACTTGCAGGCAGTATTTTTTTGAATTTCTCTTCCTGTGCCAGCTTAGAATCTGGATTGGTCAGCTTCGTTTCATCAACGAATTTCAGCTCATCCGCAGTAAGGGCAATATCTTTCCATTTAGGTGGACTAAAGATAGCGTCATCTGACATTGTAATTGTGCACCCTGCACTGCTTAACAATGCCATTACACTCACGCCAAATTTCTTTAAACTATCCGTCATTGCCACACCCTCTGCTGCCTATAGGAATCTATACGAAGCCAAAGAGAAATTGGTTCACCATTTTACTTACTTTTTAGATCTTTCACATTTTCAAGCAACGGATTGATACGTTTTTGAAAATCAAATTGATCGGTGATCGTTGAATGCTCAGCCTTCTTGAACTCAAGATAATTGACATCTAAGTCACGCTTTTTCAGCGCCTTGTGCAGTGAACGCGCAAGACCTACAGGCAGGGTCTCATCCTTCTTTGCACCCAGAACAATGATTGGCCCATCAAAGTGTGCAAGCGCACGCGCATTATCGTAATCATTTAGGCTATCTTTGATATCCACACCAACAAACGGCAAATACCAAGGCGTCCACGCTTCTGCGACTTCTTTCACATTCAATGCTGTCGCTTCCAACACCACGGCATCTGTTTCACGCGCTGTACGCGCTAATTCTGAACACACAAACCCGCCCAAAGAATGCCCCCACATTATAACAGGACGGTCAGCGCCAAGCTCATCAACATTATCAGAGACTAAAAGCTGCATATCATGCATGCTTTGTGTCGTCGCTATACCGCCAGAATCTCCATAACCTGGATAATCAAACAGAAGAACATCGCCCCACATAAAGCTTTTTTTCGCAGCCCATACACCATCTCGAATGCGATCGGATGCATTGCCAAAGCAATTTACAATAATGGGACGTTTAGCTTTTGTTTCTGCGCTCGTGACAGAACTTACCAAAGTCCATGCAATGCGACTATCACCCTCTCCCCAGAAGCCATGCGTAAGGGTAGCTGGCATATGGGAAGCATACCCCCTCGCCTCTACCAACTCATCAGCTGAGGGCTGAATGAGGCTATCTTCATCCTCTAAGCGCATTTGGGATGCATCTTCAGCCGGTTTTTCAATTGGTCGAGGTTTAAAGACAACAGACTCGTCTATTTCCTTCTCAAAACAACCCGTTAGAAAAACTGAAAGCCCCAACATACTCACCAGAGCAAGCTTATTGGCAATAGTGTGTCTCAACGTCATGAAGTCTTCCCCGCGAGAATCAGAAAATAGCGTTCTAAATTACCCTACTACATTTTTGCAGCCGATTATGCACGACGCCATGTCGACCCTTGTGCATTATCCATAATTTCAATGCCTTCAGCCACCAATTGGTTCCGAATCCGATCAGCTTCTGCCCAATCCTTGTTCGCACGCGCATCCAAGCGCGCCTGAACTAACGCATCAATACGCGCTGCATCATCACTATCATCGCCTTTTTCCCACTCTTCAGGCGTTAACTGTAACAAGCCCAACATGTCTCCTGCGAAGATGAGGTCAGCACGTGCCTGAGCCATAGCTTCTTGGTCTCCAGCATCTGCTGCTCTATTGGCTTCTCCTGAGAGACGCGACATTTCTGCTAACGCTTGAGGGGTATTAAGATCGTCACATAGCGCTTCAAGAACACCAATATCTTCTACCTCTAGATCAGCAAAATCCCAGACGCGGCGCAAAGCCCCATAAGCGCGATCCAAAGTCGCTTTACACTGGTCCAGCAAGGCTTGCGTCCAGTCGAGAGGTTGACGATATTGCGCCGATAGCAAAGCCATACGCAGCACTTCACCATGCGTCGTTTTCAGCATCTCGTGCGGCAGCTTCACATTCCCAATGCTTTTAGACATTTTTTCCGATTCAATATCGAGAAATCCATTGTGCAGCCAATAGTTCGCCATTGGCTCCCCATGGGCACATTCAGATTGTGCGATCTCGTTTTCATGGTGGGGAAATTGAAGGTCTATCCCACCGCCGTGAATATCAATTGTTTTGCCTAAAACAGCCGCAATCATCGCCGAACACTCGATGTGCCAACCAGGACGACCTCTTCCCCATGGGCTATCCCAAATCGCATCTTCTGGCTCACCCGGCTTTGCTACTTTCCAGAGCGCGAAATCGGCCTGATCACGTTTCTCATCCGAAGTATCAACACGTGCGCCCGCGAGCATATCGTCAAGATTTCGTCCTGATAGTTTTCCATATTCATCCATAGACTTCACATGGAACCATAAACCCGATTTCGTTCTGTATGCATATTTCTTGCGCTCCAGCTTTTCCATCATCTCAATCATTTGCGGAATGTGAGATACAGCCGTTGGTCGGAAATTAGGTTCAAGAATATTTAGCGCTGCGGAATCTTCCAGATAAGCCTGTGTATATTTCTCAGTAATCGCAGAAATAGGTTCACCAGTTTCGTTTGAAGCCGCGATTATCTTATCATCAACATCTGTAAGATTGGACGCATAGAGAACGGCCTCATCCCCGTAACGCGAGCGCAAAAGGCGATATAAGACATCAAACGCAACAGGAGGACGAAAATTCCCAATATGTGCGTAGGAATACACTGTGGGTCCACACACATACATTGTCACCCGCTTTTCGTCCTGAGGTACAAACACCTCTTTTTTGCGCGTCAGTGAGTTTGTAAGTTTGATTTCCACGAGTCTTATCTTCCTAATTTAAAAATTATCTGAACACCTTCTAGCCGATTGCACGCGTACCACAACCACAATCAGTTTGCGTTCCTCAAAATCAGCTTATGTTTCCTGTTTAATTGCGACATTTACGCCCTAGAGAGTATATTTTCACCTTGTAGCCATGTGAATCACGCGACTGTCACGGTGATCCAATTTGACAATCTTGATTTGAAGACTATCTCTACAGCTCACCCTGAGGGGAATATTTTCGGGCGGGCGTTAAGTCCGGGCTTTGGCAAATGAACACACTTTATGCCAATTGAGCCCCGGCTCGACCCCCGTCCCTCAGACATGGAAAGGTCCATCAAGTGGACGCTATAGTAAAAGATGGTGCTGTGACGCGCGATACAGATGATAAGCGCCCTACGCGCGAAGAGGCTGAAAAAGCTGTAAAAACTCTATTAGCATGGGCTGGGGATGATCCAGAACGTGAAGGCCTATTAGATACACCTAAGCGCGTTGTTAAAGCGTATGAAGAGTGGTTCTCCGGTTATCGCGAAGACCCTGTAAAATACCTATCAAGGACTTTTGAAGACGTGCAAGGCTATGATGACATTGTAATGCTTCGCGACATTGATGTCGAAAGCCACTGCGAACACCACATGGCACCATTTATGGGTAAGGCTTATGTTGCGTACATGCCAACAGATTCAGTTGTTGGTATTTCCAAACTTGCACGCGTTGTTGAAATTTACGCTAAGCGTTTGCAAACCCAAGAAACAATGACGTCGCAAATTTGTGATGCAATCAATGAAAGCCTAAAGCCTGCTGGGGTTGCGGTAATGATTGATGCTGTTCACCAATGTATGACGACACGCGGTGTTCACCACCCGAACGTCTCTACGATTACCACCCAATTTACGGGCGTCTTCAAAACAGACAAAGACCTACGTGACCGCTTCCTTCGTCTTAGCGAGCGCTGATTTAATTTAAAATCGAAATCTAAAAAGTCCCGACCGCGAGAGCAGTTCGGGACTTTTTTATTGTCGCTTATCTAATCCGTCCACACAAAAACATCTGTTATGCCAACGCCTAAAGCATGCGAAATTTTAAACGCAGCCTCCAGCGAAGGCGAATATTTCCCCTTTTCTATGGCAACGATGGTTTGACGCGTCATACCTATCGCATCCGCCAGTTCTTGCTGGGTTATCTTCTTTTCTTTGCGTAACTCTAAGATCGCGTTAGAAAATGGAAGGGCTTTTGCCATGTCAGCTCCCCTTCTTATAGCCAGTGACGATATTTAGCGATTTGCATTCCATAGCGCACCAGCTCGCCGACAACGACAGCCAAAATAACCCAATTTCCAACCTCAACTCCATTGGCACCTCTAAACGCTGTTGCCGCTGCTAATAGCGCTCCGGCAATAGCGATATTCCCGCCTAAAGCACCAGCTTTCGCAGCTATAAGCACATCACGTTCATCACATTGAGCATCTGCATCTTTGGGGGACGAAACCGCCGCAATTATATGCCCCACAATCATTACGACCACGATTGAGACCATTAATCCCATTTGAGTCATCATAAACGCATCACCCGATGTCGTGTCTCGAATGCGAAAACCTGAATCTACAAAATAATAACCATACACCGCCAGTAAGCCGATCATACAGACCCACGCACTCTTCTCTCTAAAAGACATTTCTCGCTCCAGATGTAAAAAATAATATACACCAACATATGTCTAATATATTTTACATGTCAAATATTATTTACACAAAATGTCTACTATTTTTTACTTTCACTCTCTAGCGAGAGGCGACTATTCCCTTTAAAAGGCTGTATGACCGATACACAAAACACAGATATTTTCTCTTCCCCGCTTTCTGGTAAAGCGCAAGATGAAACGACATCACTTCGCCCACGCTTTAACGAGGACGGATTGGTCGCGGCGATCGCACAGGATGCTAAATCTGGTGAGATTTTGATGCTGGCATGGATGAATGCTGAAGCACTAAAACTCACCATCGAGGGCGGACGCGCAGTATATTGGTCGCGTTCACGTCAAGAACTATGGCGAAAAGGCGATACATCTGGCGCATATCAGCATGTTGAAGCGATTTTCACAGACTGTGACCAAGATGCCATTTTGCTCAAAGTGCACCAAACTGATGGTGCATGTCACACGGGCCGCGTGTCTTGTTTTTATCGCCAAGTAACTGACGTAGCGACACTTAAATCGACTTCCGATAGGCCCACACCATAGCGTCTCGGCAATCAGTATCAGGCTCGTATCTGGTATCCATCGTCTCTTTTCCTGCTTGTCGCCGTTTCAAAGCCATGTAAAATGGCTCAAACACATTATGGTTAAGCAAAAATGCCATATATGATGCAAGCAAAACTCATATTTGCGTCGAACTCAGGGGATGGTTTTGATGTCAGGTCCAAGCGTTTACGAAAGAACAATGAACCACATCTTCTCGTGGGAAGGTGGCTATGTCGATCACCCCAACGACCCGGGCGGTGCAACAAACTTCGGTATAACACGCAAAGTTCTCGCTGAATGGCGCGGCCAACCCTCCTTACCCAAGCAAGCTGTGAAAGACCTCACAATCCAGGAAGCTGCCGAAATCTACCGCGTGAACTACTGGAACAAAATTATGGGGGATGAACTCCCCCCTTCCCTTGCACTTCTTATGATGGATGCAGCGGTAAATTCCGGACCGGGAACAGCTGTAAAGACGCTCCAACGTGCGATAAGTTCTCTTGGTAAGAATATAGCGGTAGACGGCGCAATCGGTCCCAACACGCTTCGCGCAGCTCGCAGTATAGACGAAGAAAAACTACTCAATGAATTTGTCGTTCGACGCGGCGTTTTTTACGGCAGTTTGCGAACTTTCACGACATTTGGTTTAGGCTGGGCAAGACGTTTAGTTTCAGGCGCACGTGCTGCCAACACGATTTTGACAGAAGCTCGCAACACCCTAGCTATTCCACCAGAACCAGCTCCTTCTACAGAAGCAGATGATAAAAGCACAGAACTTCTCCTTGCCCCTGTCTCTTCTTTACCTGCAAATATTTCTCTTAAACGCCACTTCTTCGACGAACGTGGCATCCAAGTCTATGGAAGCTTCTTCCAATGCTGGGGCGGATGGATCACAGCTGGGCATGTCATTCAGCAGATGTTACGAACCTCCCCCCCATTCGCAGATGGTCAACAAATCCTCTATCCGGGCCAAATGGATGCAGCACTCATGGGCTGCAAAGTCCCTGACCAACAACCTACCAAACCTGAAATCGGCCAACAAATCATCGTCGCAGGTTATCCCGCCGGCTCTAGCACACCGTCCTTGCGAGAAGGTGAAGTCTATATGCAGCGCCCGCAAACCACAGACTGGATAGCCACCATATCCAATCCCTCAGAGCCAGTGGTTGTGGGAATGTCGGGCGGTGTTGTCTATGATGCAGCGACTAAAGAGATTGTCGGCATTCTTATTACCCGCAACTCTCCTGCTGATCTTGATGCAGACGGAATAGCAGATCAGAACTTCGATTTTGTTGCCTTGTACGATATTTGGAACCAGCTTCGCACCTTCCCGCCTATCGCTTAAACGCTTCGTTTTTAAGATAGCCAACGCAGAAACTGTGTAATTTATTTTCACCGGAGGTTTGACAAGTTCGCACTTGCGCTGCACTCGTCATTTCATGACACATGAAAACGATCTAAACTCACCTTCTCATCAACGCTCAAACACCGATCCAGCATCGCGTGCAGAATCTGTTGTTATCACTGCGCCCAATGAATTTGCAGGCGAACGATTAGATAAATGGTTGCCGATTGCGCTGCCAGAACTATCACGTTCACGCGCCAAAGCCGTGATTGAAGCGGGAGATGTATTGTTAAATGATGTGGCAATCACAAGCGCTAAACACAAAGTAGTCGGCGACGGCCGCTATGTCATTCTCATGCCGCCCCCTTTGGATGCTGAACCGCTTCCTGAAGATATCCCGTTGGACGTTTTGTTTGAAGATGAACACCTCATCATTATCAACAAGCCAGTCGGCCTCGTAGTCCACCCTGCACCGGGTGCCAGCACAGGCACATTAGTCAACGCACTCCTTCACCATTGCGCCGGGCAGCTTTCTGGAATTGGTGGTGTTGCACGCCCTGGAATTGTGCACCGATTGGACAAAGATACTTCTGGCGTCATGGTTGCTGCAAAAACAGAATACGCTCACACAGGGCTATCTTCTCTCTTTCAAGCACACTTTATGGAACGCGCCTATCTTGCAGTAACACGCGGCGCGCCACGTCCGCTTGTGGGCCGTATTGAAAACAGAATTGCAAGATCGACAACAGACCGCAAGAAAATGGCTGTTGTTAGAGAAGCCCACTTTGCAGCCTCTGCGGAATGGCATGGCGAATCTGAGGACGACTATGAACAAAAAGGCAAACATGCGATCACAAACTATAAAGTGCTTGAGCAATTTGGTCGCGTAGATGCCACATCCGGACTACCAGCCGCAACCCTGACTGAATGCAGGCTCGAAACAGGCCGCACCCACCAGATCCGCGTTCACATGGCACATATTGGTGCTCCTCTGATTGGGGATCAAACATATGGTCGCTATCGCGGCCTCAAAGCATATGGCTCAGGACCAACATTTGATGCGACTGCTGAGGTTTGCAAAAACTTCAAACGCCAAGCCTTGCACGCAGCTATACTGGGGTTTGAACACCCTGTGACGGGTGAGAACATGCGTTTTGAAACGCCGCCTCCGCAAGATATGCTCGATTTACTTGATGCATTGCGCCAATTACCGGGCAAAAACTAACCTCGCATAAACAGGTTCTCGGACTAAAAATAACAAAAAAAACGATTTTTGGGTTGATCACAAATTGTTGATCAACCCAAAATCATACTATGTCTCCACTGAGACAATCTATTCTATTTTAGAATAATCATTCTAATTTGAGATATATTCCAATCCCCGTTAAAAATTCTAATTTTTGCCGCAAATCCAATATAAACATATATTAAATCAGCCTCTTATAAGTCGCTGAAAACGACCTATGTATAATCTATATGCAACTATAACAGGCGTGTAACGTCTATTCAGAAAGGTGACACTTGATTGCTAACTCCAATCAGCTATCTCACCCATTATTCACGTAGCTTATGGAACATATAGGCAATATCGGGGCAGACGAGTTTTAAAAACTTCTGCATGTTGACCCCATACAAGGTTCGCAGATGAGCTTTACCTCTCATCAGATGAAAAAAACACGGAGGCCGACCATGGCGCAATTATCAACTTCTATCGCGCTTTCACCCGAGCAAGGGCTATCGCGCTACCTGACAGAAATTCGTAAATATCCACTTCTTGAAAAAGAACAGGAATTTATGCTTGCCAACCGCTGGCGCGACCATGAAGACACTGATGCCGCTGAGCAAATGGTAACCTCTCACCTGCGCCTCGTGGCAAAAATTGCAATGGGATATCGTGGATATGGCCTTCCAATTGGTGAAGTTATTTCCGAAGGCAATGTCGGCTTGATGCAAGCTGTCAAAAAATTCGATCCAGATAAAGGTTTCCGTCTTGCCACATACGCAATGTGGTGGATACGCGCCTCTATCCAAGAATACATCCTCCGTTCATGGAGCCTTGTAAAACTTGGAACGACAGCAGCTCAAAAGAAACTTTTCTTCAACTTACGCCGCATCAAAGGTGAAATCCAAGCGCTTGAAGAAGGTGACCTTCGCCCTGAAAACGTGACAGAAATCGCAACACGATTAAACGTGACAGAAGATGAAGTTATCTCCATGAACCGCCGTATGACAGGTGGTGATGCATCTCTAAACGCCCCAATTGGCGGTGCTGATGGTGATGGCGAATGGATGGACTGGCTTTCAGATGACAGCCAGCAGGATCAAGCTGAGGAGTATGAGCAAAACGATGAATACTCCTCCCGTATGGAATTGCTTGAAATGGCAATGACAAACTTAAATGAGCGCGAAAAACACATTATCACTGAACGTCGCCTTAAAGACGAACCTTCAACTTTAGAAGAACTGTCAGTGGTTTATAACGTTTCCCGCGAGCGTATCCGCCAGATTGAAGTACGTGCCTTTGAAAAACTTCAAAACGCAATGCGTGAAGCTGCTGAAGAAAAAGGTATCCTTTAAACAAAATCCCCCCGCGACCCCATGCGCCCCGATTTCTTATGAAATCGGGGCGCATTATTTTATCCATTTTTTACTGCTAAAAATTTCAAATGTTAACCAATCTTTACCAAGATAATGTAATGTTTGCGCAAAGAATCTATATTTTGTTAGTTTGATTATATGCGGTTATTTATTTCTGGTGGATGCGGGTTTGTTGGCTCATCTCTTGTGCGCCAAGCCGTTTCTTTAGGCATCAATGTCTTCAACATAGATACTCGCAACTCTCCTCAGGGTGCCCCCCAACTAGAAGAAACAAACACTGCAAACTGTTATTCGCAGCTCATTGGCGACGTGACCGATAGCGTTATGCTAAGCGCTTTGCTGCGCGAATTTAAACCCCACGTTTTTGTTCATTGTGCGGGTGGTATCCAAGACAAAAAAGGCATACTCACCGCTCAAGGCGCAACGGCAACAATAGGTGTTCTAAATGCTGTACAAACTTACGTTTCGAGTTTGTCAGAAAATGATCTAAAAGACTTCCGATTTATCGTTCCCTTCGACACCAGTGCTTTTGGCTCTTTGAGTATTCACAGAGCAGAATTTTCAGGCATGAATCCCATCAATCCTCAAAGTATTCTTGGTGGACGGGCCTCACTCGACTTAGCGCTCATCCAAGGATGGGTAGCAGAAACTCAGGTGCCCACCATTTATACAGGAGCCTCTGCGCTCTATGGTAGCTGGCAGCAAGCTGATGCCTACATCCCCACCCTCATAGGCGAAGCTCTCACCCAACAGAACATCACCATCCCGCATGCACAAAACACGCTAGACTGGCTACACGTCGATGATTTCAGCAATGGAATTCTCAAAACATCACTAAAAGGCGAACAGAATAAAACTTATTTGTTTTCAGCACGCTCTGAGCGCCGTAACATTGATATCGCAAATAATATTGCAACAATATTAGATGGATTAACTCCCGCCCTACAAGGGCAAAGCTATCGCACGCGTCTGCAAGAGGGCAAATCTAATACACCTTTGCGATGTGCCCTAGACTCCACCCTAGCAGAAACAAAATTGGGTTGGCACCCAAAACAAAACTTACTAATGGGCCTTCGTGAAAATGTGGCATGGCATTTATCGCATACCCATTCAAAGTTGATGGCACAAATAAACAAGGCCGCAAATGGAGGTCACTCCACTTCCGGCCTTGCTGCAGAGTAAATCACTCTACAATATCATTTTTTCCTTAAGCGACGAATGGATCGCGCACGAGAATTACATCTTCACGCTCAGGAGAGGTTGAAAGCAAAGCAACAGGTTTGCCCACCAACTCTTCTAAACGACGTACATACTTCACCGCTTCACCAGGAAGCTGAGTCCATGAGCGCGCGCCTTTTGTTGAACCTTTCCAACCCTTTAGCGTCTCATAGATCGGTTCAACTGCAGCTTGGTCGGTCATACCTGCCGGGAAATAATCAATTACTTCGCCGTTCAACTTATAGCCAACACAAACTTTGATTTCATCAAGACCATCAAGTACATCCAGCTTCGTCACAGCTAAACCAGTTACCCCTGAAGTCGCACATGCTTGGCGTACCATTACACTATCAAACCAGCCACAGCGGCGCGCACGACCTGTCACAGTGCCAAACTCATGACCAACAGTACCAAGACGTTTTCCGATGTCATTATCTTGCTCTGTCGGGAAAGGACCAGAACCAACGCGAGTAGTATAAGCCTTTGCTAAACCAAGCACATAATTTACAGCATTGGGACCAACTCCTGATCCTGCTGACGCTTGTCCAGCAACGACATTTGAAGATGTCACAAATGGGTATGTTCCATGATCTACATCAAGCATTACACCTTGCGCACCTTCAAACAGTATGCGGCGACCAAGCTTTACACTTTCATCCAAACGCTTCCAGACCGGTTGCGCATATGCTAAAATTTTATCAGCAATTTCAAGAAGATCTGACTTCAACTTAGCTGCATCTGGCTCCCCTAACCCAAGACCTATACGGAGTGGTCGGTGGTGCGCTAGCAAACGCTCAAGCTTCAAATCGAGAGCAGCAGGATCTTTAAGGTCTGCAACACGAATAGCGCGGCGTCCTACTTTATCTTCGTACGCAGGACCGATACCTCGCATAGTTGTTCCAATTTTGGCATCACCAAGCGCACCTTCACGTGCTGCATCAATATCTTTATGCCAAGGAAGTATCAAACAAGCATTATCCGCTAACACAAGGTCATCTGGGCCAAGTTCGATACCCTGCTCACCCATTGCCGAAACTTCTGATAAAAGTTGCCACGGATCAACGACAACGCCATTTCCTATCACAGAAAGCTTGCCACCGCGCACAACACCTGAAGGCAGAAGATTGAGTTTGAAGACTTTTCCATCAATAACGAGCGTATGCCCCGCATTGTGGCCACCTTGGAAGCGAACAATCACATCTGCACGGCTGGAAAGCCAATCAACTATCTTACCTTTACCTTCGTCGCCCCATTGAGCTCCGACAACTACCACACCGGACATGCGCTACTCCATTTTAAGTGAAAGCCGCGCGCAAAGGACATGAAACTGTCACGCATGGCAAGGGTAAATGTCCATAGGATAGCTAATTGGACACTTAAGTCGCACAGAA
The DNA here is from genome assembly GCA_964351655.1 of uncultured Hyphomonadaceae bacterium. Taxonomy (GTDB): domain Bacteria; phylum Pseudomonadota; class Alphaproteobacteria; order Caulobacterales; family Hyphomonadaceae; genus Hirschia. The sequence continues at coordinate 43,531 of CAYGPD010000007.1, forward strand.
ATAAGCTTCTTGAGAGCGAGAATGTCTTATTCCAAAGAAAAAGCCGCGTACCTAAAAGGTGTATACCACCCTCAACCCAATGTCATCTAACCCTTGATTTCGGCCATTTCCTAGTATTTGTCCGTGAGATAAATGATCATAAATGAGTTGCAGCGCCCATTTATCATTTATATCTTTAGTAACAGCCAAACTGGTCCGAAAAAGATCGCGCGATCCTAGCAATAGGTGATTTGCATCAAAAACAGCGCGCTCTTGTGAAGTTGCACCATTACTTTCTAATTCACCATTATGCAGGCTGTATCCAAATCCTGGCTGAAAATGCCATCCTTCTAGAAATTCAAAATCCCATTCAAGTCCAGCAGCAATATAGGATGTTGTTCCGGCGGTGTTTATAGAGGTCATGGCGTATGGGTGCGGCGACCATGTCCCCCCAAATATATCTAATTTAGAAAAACGTACTTCTGCAGATACATTAAACCCATCTTCTTTGTTGGCATTTTTGGGAGTTAAGACTTTCACATTATGGTCCATGACCCCGAAGCGTACACTATCCACGATTTCAGCCTTAGCAGGGCCACAAAACGTTCCTGCGCCTACCGTAAGCATAGCTAGCAGCATCTTAGCCATTGATGTTACTTTCTGGCGCTTATTTTTGCACCTTTGATTCTCCAACCCCGCATAAACTGTAACGAAGATATCTACTTTTTAAAGTGGCGCTATAGTCACAATTATGATTAATGAAATTAGTTTCGTTCACATTTTGTTTTGATTTTTCGAGTGTTTTCATCCAGTAAGAACCATTATAAAATCGTCTAATATGACAAATTTGATAAGAAAAGACAGAATTTATGGGCAGAGACGGCGATATCACAGACCCCACACGTCAAGCAGGTGAAACACAAGATCGCGCGCTGCGTCCCCTCTCATTTGATGATTTTACAGGGCAGGAAGCCGCAAAAGCGAATTTGAAGGTGTTTGTACAGGCCGCCCGCAATCGCGGAGACGCTTTAGACCATGTCTTATTGTTTGGCCCCCCCGGATTAGGAAAAACGACGCTTGCGCAAATTATGTCTCGTGAAATGGGCGTCGGTTTTCGGTCAACATCTGGACCTGTCATCGGTAAAGCAGGTGATTTAGCGGCACTTTTGACAAATTTAGAAGAAAACGACGTTCTATTTATCGATGAAATTCACCGCCTTTCACCTATCGTGGAAGAAATACTTTACCCTGCGATGGAAGATCATACCCTCGATATTATGATAGGCGACGGCCCTTCTGCACGGTCAGTGAAGATCGACCTGCCACCCTTCACCTTAGTGGGTGCAACCACCCGTGCTGGCCTTCTGTCTACCCCTCTGCGTGATAGGTTCGGCATCCCTGTTCGGCTAGAGTTTTATACTCCAGAGGAGCTTGGTGGAATTGTGTTTCGAGCCGGCATCAAAATGGGAGCAAACATCACAGAAGATGGAGCAATTGAAATTGCACGTCGTGCACGGGGTACGCCACGTATTGCCATTAGATTGCTTCGTCGTGTTCGCGATTTTGCAGAAGCGGATGGAAACCAAATCAACAGAGCCGCAGCGAGTAAAGGGCTGGCTCGTCTAGAAGTGGATACTGATGGACTAGATGCCTTAGACCGACGCTATTTAAACGCGCTTGTAAAAACTTATTCTGGTGGCCCTGTTGGAGCAGACACATTAGCCGCTGCATTATCGGAAGCTCGTGATGCAATTGAAGAGGTCATTGAACCTTATTTAATGCAACAAGGCCTAATTATGCGTACGCCGCGTGGACGCGTGGCAGCTCCAGATGCTTACAAGCGACTAGGCATGCTTCCTCCACAGAGCAATACACAGCTTGATATATTCAACGAAAAATAATCAACCCATGCGTGCAATTTATTTTACATTTGTTGAGATACCCGATAGTTAATGCCTCTCAAGGATTTCGTTACACGGTGCCTAGCCATCTTGAACATACGGATATTCATCAACACATAATACGCATGCAACTCTTCAGGGAGATCCCTCAATGCACGATACACCTGAAATCGGACGCATCGCTAATGATGAACACATTCTACCGCTTCGCGTATATTATGAAGACACTGATTTTACCGGCGTTGTATATCATGCAAACTATTTGAAATTTTTCGAACGAGGTCGTTCTGATTTTCTAAGATTTGTCGGCATGAGTCATGAGCAACTTGCCAAGGCAGAGAGCCCGCTCCCATTTGCCGTTGCAAGGATGGAAATTGACTTTAAACGCCCCGCCAAAATTGATGATGCTTTGTGCGTACATACTCGTTTTATGGGAGCAAAAGGCGCTCGGCTCATTTTTGATCAAAAAATCTATCGTGATAATACACTTCTTTGTGTAGCTAAGGTCACGATCGTACAAATAAATATGGATGGTATTTTAATCCGTCCTACAGAATCACTCCTCAACGCTTGGGGACAATTTCAGTTTGAGAAATAGCATCTGGAGCAGAAAAATCTGCGACTTCCAATGACTATTTGATTGAACATTCCACTTAAATCCTAAAATTGATACTCTGAAGTTCATCGCAGGTGCTATAATTTGATACATTTCAAAAAATTCATGCGTTGACGGACTGCACAAATGCATTTTGCGTGTGTAATTGACAGTTATCTCCTTCATCTCGCCCAATTTGCACTCCATGCAGGCTATGAATAAGGAAATTAACTTACGGGCTCAGATTGTCTGACGTCCGGTAAGACTGATCAATAAGCACTGAGGTCCTGATGATGTCGCTAGAACTTTTGATTACAAGCGGAAGCGATGCACTCGCCGCTTTACCACTCATGCAAGTGGTAACAGATAGTGTGGCTAGTGCTGGCCCTGCAGAGATCGGAGAAGTCGCGTCTGCAGAAGAGTTCTCTTTTGTATCTTTGATACTCAAAGCTGGACCCGTCGTTAAACTCGTAATGCTTGTTCTTGTTATTATGTCCGTATGGTCATGGATGGTGACCTTCGACAAATGGACTGGAATGGCCGCGACACGCTCCAAAGGTAAAAAATTTGAAGAAGCTTTTTGGTCCGGCCAGCCTCTCGACGAAATGGACGACCGTGTAGGCGACAAACCTTCAGATGCTTTAGCTCGTGTTTATTCCGCGGGCTCTCGTGAATGGCGTGAAGCACGCAGACTTCGTTCACTCAACGATAGCGTTGCAACATCTTTGCTTCAACGTGCACGCTCTCAAATGGGTGTCGCCGTTAACCGAGAAGCAAGTAAAATGGAAAAAGGCCTTTCGACTCTAGCAATTATCGCATCATCAGCTCCATTTATTGGGCTTTTTGGAACTGTCTGGGGGATTATGACAGCCTTCCGTGATATTGGTATGGCGGGTGAAACTAACCTTGCCGTTGTTGCCCCAGGTATGGCTGAAGCATTGTTTGCAACAGCGCTTGGCCTTCTTGCAGCTATTCCAGCTATGATTTTCTACAACAAGTTTTCTGGTGACGTGAACAAGTTCGTCGAACACATGGATACATTTGCCGAAGAGTTTACAGTTCGTATTTCCCGCCGTCTCGCTGAAAGATTGGATGAATAGACAATGGCTATGATGTCCCCCTCTTCAGGCGGTGGCCGTGGTCGCCGTCGATCGCAAAATGCTGACATTAACGTCACCCCAATGGTGGATGTTATGTTGGTGCTTCTCGTTATTTTTATGGTTACTGCGCCTATGGTTGTGACAGGTGAACCTGTAAATTTAGCAAAAACAAACTCTAAACCTCTCCCCCCAAGTGAGCAGCAATCCCTTGCGCTTACTGTGAACGAAGCTGGTCAAATGTTTATCGGAAGCAATACTGAGCCCGTTGAACCCGGACAACTTGGAGCACAACTTATTGCAATCGCCAAAAATGGCTACGAAGACCGCGTTCTAGTACGCGGAGATAAAGCTGCTGATTATGGTCAGGTGCTATCGGCACTTTCGCTGGTACGCGACGCTGGATTCACAAATGTGGGTCTTGTGACTGACTCAACAGGAACCCGTAAGGCCAAAGGAAACTAAGGCGTGCGCCCAGGTTTTACCCTCTCTATACTTCTACATGTGCTGATTTTTGGATCAGCCTATGTTGTGTTTCCTATGGCCAACACAACTATGTCTGAAGAATTAATCATTGTACCGATTGAGCTGGTGACAGTTGCGGATACAACTAATTTAGCTGTCTCAAAACCTAAAGAGCCAGAAAAAGTTCCTGAACCGGAGCCCGAGCCAGACCCAACACCAGAACCAGACGACCCTATTCCGGAAGATGAAGCTGAAATTTCTGATGAGCCAGACCCATTTGCGGAAGAAGAAGGCAATACCAAAGCAACACCAGAAGAAGTAGAACCTGTTCCTGAAGAAATAGAACCTGAAGAAGCTGAGCCGGAAAAAAAGCCAGAACCAAAACCAACACCAAAACCAACTCCCAAGGTGATCCCACCAGAAGAGAAAAAGGAAACAACAAACTCTTTCCTAAATAGCGTGTTGCAAACAACAGAAGACAAGAAAAAGACCAGAGAACGGGAGTTCAAGTCTGCGCCCGACCTTAAAAAGGTTGAAAACGCAAACGAAAACAAACGCTCCGCTGGTGATAGAAGTCGTGACACAGCAACTTGGTCTACTTTGCTAAGATCCAAAATAGAAACCAAGTGTTTTCGCGATCCGTCAGACATGGCAAATGCAAAACGCCTAAAGGTAACTTACAAAATCACCTTTAACAGAGATGGTAACTTAATGCGTGCGCCTCGTCGTGTTCAGCCAACTATCATTCCAGCAGGTGATCAGCAATTGCGCGTCTTTGATATCAACGCATCGAGAGCTATCGAAAAATGTGCACCATACAGTGACATATTTCCACCAGAACTCTATGACGAATGGAAAGACTTTACTTTAAATTTCGGATCTGAATGATCTCGAATCTGCGTAAGACTCTAGAAGACATAATTCCGCCGAGACGTTATGTTGTAAATGTTCGGCTAAATCGAGACTTTGAAGGATAGGAGATCCTCGCCATGAAATCAGCTGTCAGCTTTCTTGCTGCGTTTCTATGTAGTTTGCTTTGCCTGCCCGCTTTTGCGCAGGACGGAAATGTCGTTAACATCACCAAAGGCACATTCGAACCCATGCCAATGGCGATCCCTGACTTCTCAGGCGATACGCCAGAAGCTGCGACTGTGGGAACTGATATTGCAGAAGTTATTCGAAATGACCTTGCTGGGTCTGGCCTCTTCCGAATGATCAGTCCTGATGCTTTCGTTGAGAAAAACTTAGATATCGCTGTTCTGCCCACTTTCGCCGATTGGAAAGTTATTAGTGCGGATGCCCTTCTTGTCGGAAAAACAATTATTGATCCATCAGGCACAATGGCAACGCAATTTCGTTTATTCGACGTCTTTACCGGTAAACAACTATACTCGCAGGAATACACCGTCTCCTCTCCTGATAGTTGGAGACGCATGGCACACATAATTGCTGATGATATCTACGAACAACTAACACCTGACGGCGGATATTTTGATAGCCGGATCGTATACATCGCTGAAAGTGGCCCTAAAACCAAACGTATTCGTCGCTTGGCTATTATGGATCAAGACGGTGCCAATCCACAATACTTAACCGATGGACGTATCGAGGTTCAAACGCCACGTTTTGACCCATCTTCACAAACAATCATCTACACAGCACTCGTACCCGACGCACGTAACCCTATTCTCGAGCGTCGCCGTGTATATTTGTTTGACATCGAAACGGGTCGCCAAGAAGTAATTGGTGACTATGGTGTGACATCATTCGCTGCCCGCTTTTCACCAGATGGAAGCCACATTGCGATGAGTTTATCTGAAGACGGAAATTCTGATATATATGTGTTAGACCTTGCCCGTCGTCAGCGAACACGCCTCACAAACAATCTTGCGATTGATACTTCCCCTTCATACTCTCCGGACGGAAAAGAGATCGTATTTACTTCTGACCGTGGTGGCTCTCCGCAACTATACATTATGAATGCGGATGGATCTGATAGAAATTGTGAAAATGGACCACGCAACCAAGTTTGCCGCATTACCTTTGGTAAGGGCATATATTCAACGCCGGTTTGGTCGCCACGTGGAGACTTAATCGCCTTCACAAAACAGACTCAGGGACGGTTCGAAATCGGCGTTATTAAAACAGATGGTAGCGAAGAACGCACTTTGACCTCTGATTTCTTGGCAGAAGGTCCCACTTGGTCCCCAAATGGACGAATCATAATTTTCTTTAAGGAAGCACGTGGTGGGCGTCCAGGCCTATGGAGTATCGATTTGAGTGGTCGCAATCTTGTGCGTGTTCCGACACCTGGAGATGCATCAGACCCTGCTTGGTCGCCAATTTTAAGATAAAAAACAAAGGCCACTCAACCACGAGTGGCCTTACGCCTTTGAATTCAGACTGAATTGATCAAACCAATACAAACGCCTATCCATCTCATATCGACTTATGTTACAGCAAATTGCATTTAATTTTGCCTACCTATAAGACGACATATTAAAAATCATGATAGAATCTGATTGATAGTATTGCCGTTTACAGGTTAGACGCATTATGCTGAACACACGTTCATCGATCGTGCGCTAGTTTCGTATTTTGGTCACATAAAACCGATATGAGATAAATGCAATCCGTTCACGTCCAAGTCGGACGTGAGCGTCCTAAGGGGAGTCTTAAAGACCAATGAGTTACAAAGTAAGCTTCGCTGCTCTGACGTTCACAGTAGCGGCTCTCGCATCCGGTTGTGCTTCTACTGTAGAAGAGCCGACTCCGGTTCCAACACCAGCACCTGTAGCAGCACCTGCTCCAGCACCGACACCTACTCCGGTGCCTGTAGCTCCAAAAGGTCCGCTTGCCGGTTCTTTGGAAGATTTCAACGTTAACGTTGGCTCCAAAGTGTACTTTGATGTAGACCAATACAACCTTGATGACGCTGACCGCCAAATTTTGGCTCGTCAAGCTTCATGGTTGAGCAAATACCCAGCCGTGACTGTTCTTATCGCAGGTAACTGTGACGAGCGCGGAACACGCGAATACAACATCGCTCTTGGTGAGCGCCGTGCAGCAGCAGCAAAAGACTACCTTGTTGGTCTTGGAATTTCTGCCTCACGTATCGAAACTGTTTCTTACGGTAAAGAGCGCCCAGCAGACCCACGTTCTACAACGGATGCTTGGTCAATCAACCGTAATGCCTTCACGCAACTTGTTACTGGCGTAAACGGCTAAACATTACAGCTGCAGTTTGCCTCCACGTCGCCTTATTTTCGGCGTGGAGGCCTGCTAGCACTTGATATATGAGCATTATGCGTACTCTTCGTTATTCAACCGCCACAGTGCTTTCGCCTGTGGTTGTTTTGTTAGCTACCCTTACCATGCCTGCACAGGCTCAAGTAAGTGTCGACCCTATGGCTGCACGGCTTCAAAGCCGAATGGATGCGATTGAAGAAAATATACAACGTGCAACAGGACGAGTTGAAGAATCCGGTTTTCAGGTCAATCAATTGCGTCGACGAATTGAAGTTCAAGCTAGTGAAATAGCGGACCTCAAACAACAATTATCTACTCAAAATGATCGCCTAAAGAAGCTTGAAAGCATCATCAATGCACCTCTTGATGCAGCTTCAAATGCAGCAGATGGCCCAGCTGAAACAACTATACCGCTAGTTGGCGCAACAGATTCAACGACAAAAGCATCACTCGCTGCCGCACGGACGGACGACGAGGCGATTGCATCGAAATCAGCTGAGGCAGCTACTCCTGATCTACCATCAGATCCTAGTACATTGTTTCGTCAGGCAAAAAATCTTCTCCTTAAAGGTGACTATCCAGCTGCTGAGACTGCGTTCTCTCACCTTGTAGAAACTCACCCAGAAGCGCCTGAAGCTGCTGAAGCCCAATATTGGCTAGGTGAGTCTTTACTCATTCAAGAAGCATTTCCCGAAGCGGCAGAAGCATATGTAACTTTGATACGCTCCTATCCCGACTCTCCCAAAGCGCCAGACGGTCTTGTCAAACTAGCACGGTCATTGCGCATGATGGGTGATACTGCACAAGCATGTGGCGCGCTATCGGAGCTTGCGAATTTATACCCGCAAACTAACCCGATGACCCGCAGTTTGGCCAAAACAGAACGTGATCGCGCGGGCTGTTCCGAGTAATTCTATCTGTTTATTGAGGACGGAGTGCACATGGTTTCCAAGTTTCCGAGCTTAAAATCAAATACCCTCGGACTTATTATTGGAAGCATGCTGCTATCTTATAGCTCTTTTCCTGCTCATGCGCAAAATGCGCCCTCGTCTGCTGAAAGCGTGAGGGGAGGAATTTTAGATGCTTCAGATGCGAGCCGCCTGTCGCGTTTTATGACGACATTGGGATATCAAGCGGATATGGCACATGGACCTGCCGGTGATCCTACAATAAACGGACGTATATCAGAGACTGACTATTCCATTCAGTTTTACGAATGTGAGAATGGAGAGTTTTGTAATTCCATTCAATTTCTTGCAGACACACCTGTTCCACCTAATATGACAATGGAAAAGGTAAATGCGTTCAACATGCGCTGGCGGTATGTGCGTGCATCCATAACGTCAAATGTTGTGCGATTACAAATGGATGTGAACTTGGACGGCGGTGTAACTGCTGGTAATATCGAAGATACTCTGGATATATGGCGGCGTCTCCTTGAAACTTTCGAAACAGAATTTGCAGCAAAAGCCCCTGCTAAATAGCAGCGACTTCGACTATAATTCTCTTGAAAATTTAAATGAAAAAGCACAACGGACACGTCAGATTGTTCATGCTCACTTGAACTTTCTTACACTTAATTTTGCAAAAAATAAGCATATTGGAGTCGCCGTATCTGGAGGATCTGACTCGCTTTGCCTGCTAATTCTAGCTTGTGATTGGGCTAAGCTACATGGCTGGAAGGTGTCTGCTTGTACTGTGGATCATCGCTTGCGCCCTGCTGCCATCCTTGAGGCATCGTACGTGCACCAGCTCTGCTGTGGACTTGGTATAGAGCACGACATTTTAGCGGTCGAATGGCCCAAAGGTTCTACAACAAAACCCACTCAAACAACTGCACGTAATGCCCGCCATCTTCTTTTCGCAAATTGGACCCGTACGAAAAACATAACCGCTCTATTGGTAGGCCACACACTAGACGATCGAATTGAAACTATGCTGATGCGTGAAACATCAGGATCTACTGACTATGGCTTAGCGGCGATGCCAGGCAAATCTGCCAGCCCTATTTGGCCTGAAGGTAGACATTTATCAATTTTACGACCCGCCAATTCTGCCTCTCGCGAAGCACTTTGCGACATACTCGAAAATATTGGTGTTCGCTGGGTTTTAGACCCCTCAAATGATAATTTAGATTATGAACGTGTCCGTATACGATCCCACATTGCTTCCCTCTCTAAAAATGAACGCGCCGACCTCATCCACCGCTTGCAAGACCTTTCCAATAAACGTGCTCAAACCAATAAGCTTGTAACTGCTTTTTTACGTGATCACACAGTTTGGCATCAAGACGGGCGTGCAAGTTTTAAAATGCCCGCATTCGCTGCATTAACTAATGATCTCAAACATCGTGCAGTTGAGCGTATTCTATTGTGTGTGTCAGGAGCTCAACGGCCTGTGAACATCTCACGAATTGAAAAACTTATACAACACATTGATACAAACAAACTGACGGCCAAACCCGTTTCCGAATGCCTTGGCAATTGTATGATTCACATGAGCAAGACAAACATGCAATTTAGTTTGCTGCCTCCAAAAGATAAAACGGCTAGCAAAGACATGCCCCCCCCTCCACTTCATGTATCCAAGGATCAAGAAGCCATTTTTATGGGACGCTTTTTAATATCTCTAAAAACGGACACACCTGATGTAAACGTAGAGACGTGGGAAAACGCATTCAAACATGACATTAAACATGGCCCCTACCCCGATCGCGAATGTGAAAACCTTTTCGCGAACCGCACCTACCCTGTATTGATGAAATCAACTGCATCCGGCTCTAAGCAACAATTATCATCCGATCAGTTCTCAATCTCATGTCTACATGAGCAACGTAAAAATCATCTAAGCAATGAAGACTTTGTGCCAATCGCACCTTTATTGTACTAAATCAGCTCTATGTACTGTGCCAATACGCTATGTTAGGAAGGATATTCAGATAAAAATAGACGATATTCAGCTTGAGTATATTCGACAACCCACTGTTTTTGTTTGTTTAACTATACAAAACAGCAGAAGTTTCATACAGGTTTGAATATTGCACCTCGTTTTTTATCAAAAGCTTCCCTATGTTGACTATTGATATTGTTTTTTCGACCGTTGAAAGGTTTGCTGCATGAACATGCGCAATCTGGCGCTTTTAGGCGTCGTTCTGCTTTTACTCTTCGCTTTTGTCACCTTGATGCAAGGTAACCAGTCACATGCAAATGCTGGCAACATCTCCTATTCTGCTTTCCTTGAAAAAGCTCAGAATGGACAGATCAAAACAGCGCAATTTAAAGGCGATCAAATTTCCGGAAAAGACGGAGCCGATGCGCCTTATGTAACGACTATGCCTGGGATTGAATTCAATCTTGGTGAGAAGCTTGCGCAAGAATACGGCGTCGATGTTTCTGCTGAATCGGTTAACCGTGGCGGTGGTATTCTTGGCTATATCGGCAACTTCTTGCCAATCATTATTATACTTGGCATCTGGTTCTTCCTATGGCGCCAAATGCAAGGTGGTGGCGGTGGTCGCGGTGCGATGTCTTTTGGTAAGTCCAAAGCACGCTTGCTGACAGAACGTCAGGGCCGCGTCACATTTGACGATGTTGCAGGTGTCGATGAAGCAAAAGAAGAGCTTCAAGAAATCGTGGAATTCTTACAAGAACCAGGTAAATTCCAACGCCTTGGTGGTAAAATTCCTAAAGGTGCATTGCTCGTTGGTCCTCCGGGAACGGGTAAAACGCTAATCGCCCGTGCTGTCGCCGGTGAAGCGAATGTTCCTTTCTTCACGATTTCAGGTTCTGACTTTGTTGAAATGTTTGTCGGTGTGGGTGCATCCCGTGTCCGTGACATGTTTGAGCAAGCAAAGAAAAATGCGCCATGTATTATCTTTATCGATGAGATTGATGCTGTGGGTCGTTCACGTGGAGCCGGTCTTGGCGGTGGTAACGATGAACGCGAACAAACACTCAACCAACTCCTTGTTGAGATGGATGGTTTTGAAGCCAATGAAGGTATCATTATCATCGCAGCAACAAACAGACCTGATGTTTTAGACCCTGCTCTTCTCCGTCCAGGTCGTTTTGACCGCCAAGTAAATGTGGGTAACCCTGACATTATCGGTCGTGAAAAAATTCTGAAAGTTCACATTCGTAACGTGCCGGTCGGCAAAGATGTGGAAGCTAAGGTTATTGCGCGTGGTACTCCCGGATTTTCCGGTGCTGATCTAGCAAACCTTGTCAATGAAGCAGCACTTCTAGCTGCACGTCGTGGCAAACGCGTTGTTGCTATGCGTGAGTTTGAAGACGCTAAAGACAAAGTCATGATGGGCCCTGAGCGCAAATCAATGGTGATGTCTGACAAAGAAAAAGAGCTAACAGCTTACCACGAATCTGGTCACGCAATTGTAGGCTTAAACGTTCCTGCGACAGACCCGATTCACAAAGCAACGATTATCCCACGTGGACGCGCATTGGGTATGGTGATGCAATTGCCAACTGATGACAAACTTTCCATGTCCAAGATTGAGATGATTTCTCGCCTTGCCGTGCTTATGGGCGGTCGTGTTGCTGAAGAACTTAAATTTGGCGAAGACTATGTCACCGCTGGTGCATCTTCAGATATTCAACAAGCCACGCGTCTTGCACGTGCAATGGTCACAAGCTGGGGTCTCTCAGATACGATTGGTCCTGTGGACTATTCTGAGAACCAAGGTGAAGTTTTTCTTGGTCAGCAAATCATGAAATCTTCTGGCGTATCCGAAGAAACATCACGCAAAATAGAAGAAGAAGTACGTAAGCTGGTGCAAGCAGGTATGGATACTGCCCGCCAAATTTTGACTGAAAAGCGTGCTGATTGGATTGCTCTATCTGAGGGTCTACTTGAATATGAAACACTTTCAGGAAAAGAAATCGACGAACTGTTGAAAGGCAAACCGCCTGAGCGCCCTGACGATTTTGATGCTGGCCCAACATCTGCTGTGCCAGTGGTCAAACCTAAGAAAAAGCCCGACACTGGTTTGGGTGATACTGAGCCTGAGGGCGTTTAGTGCCTCGTCTTTAAACTTGTTAAAGGCCCGCCCCTTAAAGGCGGGCTTTTTTATTGGAAAAACTATTATGCCAGCAATCCTAACTAGTACCGCAACCTATCGAGCTGATCATGCCTGGGGTGCGAAAGACATTGCATTAATTGAAGGTGCAACTGTTCGACTTCATTGGACCGATCAACCATATAAATGGCATGTGAACGATGGAGCAGAAGTCTTTATGGTCATCGATGGACTTGTTGAGATGGATTATAAACTTGATGGAGAAATTCATACAACAAGCCTTGGCCCAAGTGATATTTTCGTGGCAGAGCTAGGAGACGAGCATATTGCCCGCCCTATCGGCGAAGCCCGTATATTGGTCATTGAAAAACAAGGTAGTGTCTAAACGTGCAGTCCTCCTCTCCTTCCATCATGGGCATTATCAATGTCACACCCGACTCTTTTTCCGATGGAGGTCAATTCACCGCGATGGATATTGCGATTGAACACGGGCTGAACTTGATCGCACAAGGCGCTGACTGGCTTGATATTGGAGGAGAAAGCACGCGTCCCGGTGCGATGCCAGTCAATGTGAAAGATGAAATTGCGCGGGTTATCCCCGTCGTTACCGGGTTACGTGCTCATACCGACGCTTTGATTTCTATAGACACAATGAAGCCAAGTGTCGCTATTGCAGCCGTTCAAGCAGGAGCAGATATGTGGAATGACGTTAGCGCTGGACGTTATTCAGAAGATGGTTTGGAAGTTGCAGCACAGCTAAATTGTAAGCTTTGCTTAATGCATATGTTGGGCGAGCCACGGTCAATGCAGGCAGCGCCGCGTTATAAGGATGTAGTAAGCGATATTGCAAAATTTCTAATTGAACGCGCAAATCTGGCAGTTAAGGCGGGCGTGAAAGAGAGCAATATTTGGATTGATCCGGGTATCGGGTTTGGTAAAACATTGGCTCACAATCTGGAAATCATGCGCAACCTAGATAATTTGATAGAAGCCACGGGATTTCCCTTACTCTTTGGCGCATCTCGCAAACGCTTTATTGCGGAAATTGACGTGAATGCACAAAATGCACAGCAAAGATTAGGCGGCTCTATCGCAGCGGCTATGAACGCAGCAGAGCACGGCGCAGATATTATTCGTGTACACGACGTACAAGCGACACAACAAGCTCTGAAGGTTTACAGTCTTCTTTCCACACCATCCGATATGGATGATTTTTAGAATATTGAGGTTTGCAAGTGAGTGAAGATAGGCAACCAGCAATCGGCCGCGTTCTCGTGGTTGCAGGATCTGATTCAGGTGGTGGTGCAGGTATTCAGGCGGATATTAAAACTATCACCATGCTTGGAGGTTATGCGGCAACAGCCATTACAGCTTTGACAATTCAAAATACGCAAGGTGTGAGCGGAATTGTACCTGCGCCCATTCCTTCTGTAACCGCGCAAATGATAGCGGTGCTTTCTGACATTGGGGCCGACATCATCAAGACAGGAATGCTCGGCGACAAGAAACTCATCGAAGCTATCGCTCAAACGCTAAGTGACTATGCAAAAGGGTTGCCCCGCGTAATTGATCCCGTGATGGTCTCCACTGCAGGTGATAAGCTGCTTCCTCCTGCTGCTATCGATACGCTACGGGCGGTATTGATACCTAAAGCGATCATCACCCCTAACGCACCTGAAGCCGGATTGCTGACTAAGCGTGAAGTCTTTAATCTCGACGGTCAACGCCGCGCAGCTGAGCGATTGCTAGAAGACGGTGCATATGCTGCTATCGTTAAAGGTGGACACATAGAGGGTGATACAATCATAGACCTTATCGCCACACCTGAAGGCGAGATCTATTGTGAACATGAACGCATTAGCGGTACGTCCACGCATGGTACGGGGTGTACGCTTGCATCGGCCACGGCAACCGGTCTGGCGCAAGGCTTAAAATTGGAAGATGCTTTTAAGCGTGCCCAAGTTTATGTGGCCCAAGCTATAAAATATGCGCCCAACCTTGGCAAAGGACATGGACCACTTGGCCATGAATGGCCTGTAAGACATCCAGAACTAGCGGACAATCTGCTTAATAAATTCAAGGCTTCAAAATAAGCCACGCACCACCGAAAAGCGCGACGACGCCTGCTACCTTTTCAATCGTTACAACCCGTACTTCTTGTCCAAATGCGCCAATATGATCAAACACAAGCGCTGCAATAAGTTGGCCTGCGAGCAATACTGCAAACCAAACTGTTACACCAAGGCGCGGCACACCAAACGCTGTTGAGGCAACAATAAAAGAACCTGCCACTCCCCCGAGCATGGCCCACCAAGGAGCGGTCGAAAGTTTTGAAAATGTTGGCAGACCTTGTCCCGTTGCAACCAATATAGTGGTGAGGATCAGCCACCCTCCCGTGAAGGAAATAAATGCTGCTTGTATTGGGCTTCCTAAAACCTGATTTAGCTTACCGTTAATCATGCCTTGCGCAGAGACGATTACCCCGCCTAAAAACGCTGCGCACAGCAGAAGCAAACTAGTGAGACCAACTGAAGGCATGTGAAAACTTTCTTATGGGTTGCTTGTTATGAATCAACCTTTCCACATTTTTACAGTGCAATCTATTGAATATCCTGAATTTTAATTCCATCCGAATGATTCAAGAACTGCGAAATTGTCCCTTTTGCTCAACAAGGATGTACCATCCGTCCAAATTGAGAGCGCGCAGCATGATATCGCGCAACTATTTTTCAATATTATCGCAAAAAAATATTTCTGTTGACGCAATTGCAAGTCTGAGAGAGAACGGCTGCGGGCCAAGCGTCCCCAACGGCGCTCAGCCTATCTGTGAGGATAGGAGTACAATCAGATGACGACCATCACGACACCAGACGTGCGCCCTGCACGTGCCGAATTTTCTTCAGGCCCATGCGCTAAACGTCCAGGTTGGACAGCAGCCGCTCTTGAAGATGCACCCAATGGCCGGTCGCACCGCGCTAAAATCGGCAAAACCAAACTCAGGTTATTAATCGATAAATCAGCAGAGCTACTTGGTCTGCCAGCTGGATACCGTATTGGTATTATGGCCGGTTCAGATACAGGCGCTATTGAAGCAGCTATGTGGTCTATGCTTGGCCCTCGCCCTGTAGATGTTTTTGCTTGGGAAAGCTTTGGAAGTGACTGGGTAACAGATGTTACCAAGCAACTTAAGCTGGATGCCGAAGTACACACTGCTGACTATGGTCTAATACCTGACCTCTCTAAAGTTCGCAAAGAAGCCGACGTCATCTTCACATGGAATGGTACTACATCCGGCGTGCGCGTAGCGAACGCTGATTGGATTCCAGCAGACCAAGAAGGCTTAGTTTTCTGTGACGCCACATCCGCTGTTTTTGCCCAAGACCTTCAATGGGAAAAGCTCGATGTTGTAACTTATTCTTGGCAAAAAGTTCTTGGCGGTGAAGGTGCACACGGCATGTTGATACTGTCACCTAAGGCTGTTGAGCGCCTAGAAACATTTACACCGGACCGCCCGCTTCCAAAATTGTTCCGCATGACCAAAAAAGGCAAATTAAACGAAGGCATTTTTGAAGGTGCAACAATCAACACGCCTTCTATGCTTGCTGTAGAAGATTGCCTTGATGCCCTCAACTGGGTTGAGAGCATTGGCGGTGCAAAAGCAACAATGGCACGCGCAGATGCAAACCTCGCTGCTATCGCTAAATTCGTAGAAACTTCTGATTGGGCCGCTTTCCTTTGTGAAGACCAGGCGACGCGTTCGAATACATCTGTGACACTTAAAATCACTGATGCACGTGTGGCTGGACTCGACACGGATGGACAACAAGCTTTTGTGAAGAAAATGACTGGCCTTCTCGATAAAGAGAACGTGGCTTATGACATTGCGGGATATCGCGATGCACCTCCAGGGCTTCGTATCTGGTGCGGTGCTACAGTTGATACTTCTGACCTTGAAAAGCTTGGACCATGGTTAGATTGGGCCTTCGCAACAACAGTTGCAGAGCTTTAGTCATAAATAGATTGGCCGAAACCATAAATGAGATTTCGGCCAATCTCTTCCCCCATTTAGATACATTCGCGCAAACGCGCAAAAGGATAAATCATGTCTATTAAAGTTCTTATCGGTGACAGTCTGGCTCCCGGAGCGATCGACATTTTTAAAGCTCGCGGCATTGAAGTTGATGTCAAAGTGGGCCTCTCTCAAGCAGAACTAGCAGAGATTATCGGTGAATATGATGGTCTTGCAGTACGTTCAGCCTGTAAACCAAATGCTGACGTGATTGCAGCTGGCACAAAGCTAAAGGTTATTGGACGCGCCGGTATTGGTGTAGACAATGTGGACATTCCAGCAGCAACGAAAAAAGGGGTTGTTGTAATGAACACACCTTTTGGAAACGCTGTTACAACTGCTGAACACGCGATTGCTATGCTCTTTGCAGCTGCCCGCCAAATTCCAGCCGCTTCAGCACGTACTCAAAATGGCGAATGGCCTAAAAATGACTATGTGGGAACCGAGTTATTTTCCAAAACACTCGGTCTCATCGGTGCAGGTAATATTGGTTCATTAGTAGCAGAGCGCGCACGTGGGCTTAAGATGAAAGTTATCGCTTTTGATCCATTCCTTACCGAAGAGCGCGCTGTTGAGCTAGGTGTTGAAAAGGTTGAACTTGATGCCCTCCTCACACGTGCAGATGCAATCACATTGCACACGCCACTCACAGATCAAACACGCAATATTTTGTCTCGTGAAAACCTTGAAAAAACAAAAAAAGGCGTGATCATCGTCAACTGTGCACGCGGTGGCTTAATTGATGAAGCAGCACTTAAAGACCTTCTAGACAATGGCCACATTAAAGCAGCCGCATTAGATGTGTTTGAAAAAGAACCGGCAAAAGAGCACCCATTATTTGGAACGCCCGGCTTTATAGCCACACCGCACCTAGGTGCCTCTACTATGGAAGCTCAAGACAATGTGGCTTTCCAAGTCGCTGAGCAAATGGCCGATTACCTATTAACAGGTGCTGTGACGAACGCTCTGAACATGCCTTCAATCTCAGCTGAAGAAGCTCCTCGCTTAAAGCCTTTTGCTGAACTTGCTGAAAAGCTGGGTGAATTTGCGGGTCAGGTATCTACAGAAGGTTTTGACGCAGTCGAAATCGACTACGAAGGTGAAGTGTGTGAGCTCAACCGTAAACCGCTAACTTCTGCTGCTTTAGCCGGAATTCTGCGTGCATCCATGAAAGACGTAAACATGGTATCCGCGCCAACGATCCTAAAAGATCGCGGTATTGATCTAAGAGAAACGACTCTTGAAGATAGCCCAACATACGAAAGCTTGATCCGTATTAAAGTGCGTGTTGATGGCAAATGGCGCACCGTGTCTGGTTCAATCGTGAACGGCCAACCACGCATTGTTGCTGTGAAAGAAATGACATTGGACGCAAAATTCCGTCCATTCATCTTGTTCATCAACAACACAGACAAACCCGGCTTTATTGGTAGCTTGGGATCAGTACTTGGTGATGCTGGTATCAACATTGCGACCTTTAACCTTGGTCGTGAAGATGAAGGCGGCGACGCGATTGCAATGATCGGTATTGATCAAGACGTTCCTAAAGAAACAATGGACAAAATCAACGCACTAAGCCAAGTGCGCTACGCAAAGGTTCTGCGTTTCTAAACAAGCTACACCACTCATGTTCAAGGCGCTGGCTCGACGGTCAGCGCCTTTTTCTTTGGGCAGAATAGACCCCAACTCAAGTTGACGGGCAGGCTAGTTTCTTCCAAAGCTAAAAATTAATTACGAATAGGGAGTCGCGAGATGGAAAACATCCTGCAAGTTATAGCTTATATCGGAATTGTCGTATTTGCAGTTTCGGGCGCATTACTTGGATTGCGTAAGCAAATGGATGTTGTGGGTGTCACCTTCTTGGCCACTGTTACGGGTGTGGGTGGTGGGACCTTGAGGGATGTTCTGCTTGGTGCCACCCCTGTGAGTTGGGTCAACGACCCGACCAATATTGCAATCTGTATCATCAGCGCAGTGGTTGTGTGTTTTCTCAATACTTGGATCATTGGTCAGCGCCTAAAATGGCTCTTATACGCCGATGCTGTTGGGTTAGCCTTGTTTGCCGTTCTAGGGGCAGCTAAAGCACAAGAAGCAGGTGCTCACCCATTTGTGGCCATTTTATTTGGAGCTATGAGCGCAAGTTTTGGCGGTATCATCCGCGATGTTATCTGCGGTGACAAACCCATATTGTTCGACAAGGAAATATATATTAGTGCCGCCCTTCTAGGTGGAGGTATATATGTGCTTGTGCCTGCTGAATGGATGAGTGATGAAGTTAAAACAGTCCTTGCGACAGTGTTGGCAATGGCATTGCGTATGTGCGCTATGATAAGGGGATGGCATTTAACCTTCCCCAAATACCCTGATGAACTTCCACCTGCGAAATAGAGATTTAACTAGGCGCAAGGGCCTTTAGAGCAGCTTTAATAAGCGCGCCTTCACCGGCATCATCGCCAAGCTCTTTTGCGGCAACAGCCACCGCGCGTTGGGCTTCTACATTCTGATATCCAAGATTGGTCAAAGCAGATGTCGCAGCAGCTCGGCTGCCTGTCGATGCAGACGATGCTAGACCTTCAACACCTTCTGAAGGGTTGAATGTTGCAGAGAAAAGACCACTTGGAGGCGGCTTGCCCTTAAATTCAGATACCACGCGTTCTGCAAGCTTTTTCCCAACACCATGTGCGCGCTGAACAGAGGCTGCATCTCCCAATACGATTGCATCCAACAATTGTGCGGGCGCGAGCACATCCAGAATATTGAGCGCAGCTTTTGCTCCGACACCGGGGGCATCTTGCAGGCGAGAAAACCAAGCGCGATCTTCAGCCGTAGTGAAACCATACAACTTTATGGCATTCTCAGACATTTGTGTTTCAACATAGACTGTTGCAACCTGCCCTACCACAAATTTAGAGAGTGTACGGCTGCCGCAAAAGACGACATATCCAACACCATTGACGTCGATCAAGGCTTGCCCATCACCTACTGCACCCACTTGACCTTTTAACCTTGCAATCATGCTGATTTCCTAAAATGACGCACGGTTCGATGGTTAGCAGTCGTAATCGCAATTGCAAGCGCATCCGCCGCATCTGCTGTCATCGCTTCAGCTTTGGGTAACAGGCGTTTTATCATGAACGCGACTTGGTCTTTGTCCGCCGCACCTGTGCCAACGACACATTGCTTAACTTTGGTGGCAGCAAATTCAGCGACAGTTAGACCCGCCATGGATAAACCAGCCATAGCGGCTCCACGTGCCTGCCCCAGCAAAAGCGTGGACTTTGGGTTTTTGTTGACGAAAGTCTCTTCTATGCCTGACTCATCTGGCTTGTGCGTTTCAATAACAATATTGAGCTCGCGGATAATGAATGAAAGTCGCTCTGACATAGGTAAAGTCGTTTTGGGCTTGATCACGCCATGCGCGACCCAAGACAAACGCGGACCATCCAAATCGATAATGCCCCACCCTGTATTTCGTAACCCTGGATCGACACCTAAAATGCGAATTGATTGCGACATAAAATGTCCCCGCTGACGACTTCAAGAATGCAAAAATGCGAATCTTGCTTTGTTCTTTCTAGAACATCTTGTTTTTGTGTACCTCACGTTAACGCGATTGCGTACATTCTAATAAAAATGACAGGTTTTTCGACTTTTTGCACTGTAGAGCACGCACATGACGGTAAACAAAGCTAGTTTTCATCTTTCGCGCCGCCTTCTTTTAGGGGGAGCAGGCCTGACTCTATTAATGCCCATGCCAGCAATTGCACGAAATGTGGTGCGCACGAACGCCCCTCTTTTGAAACTACCTGCATCAATGGTGTTCCTTCGACTCGATGAGAATGGTGCGGTTGTGCCCTCTTCTCTGGAGCGGCGGTTATGGAGCCAGTTCACAATGAATTTAGGGGCGTTAGTCTCTCGAATGGAACCCATTCCTCATAACAATCTCATTCCCGGCGGACAATTGGAAGCGGATATGGGTCTAGGATCCACCATTCTAAACGCACGTCTTGCTGCGCAATCACAAGGTTATGATTATCTCATCGTGTATGGCGTCGTCCCCAAAAATGAAGGCGTAAAGTACAAGAAAGAGAAGAAAGTGATCCCGTCAACCTCCTTCTCTCAAAACATGCGTCGCAAACTCGCATTCTGGGATTGGGAGTATACCGACACCCCATATATTGAAGATCGTGATAGCCATATGGATCTAATGGGCGAAGTGCATCTATTGGACTTAAAGGGAGGCGCGCCTCTCGCATCCGCATGGGCAGAACTTCCCAAACGCGACCTGCTGACGCGATGGACATCAAAAGACATGCGCGATGAAGAGATTGTTCAAATTCTCGTAGATGGTATGCAACGTAAAATTCAGGATTTATCTATGCAAAATTTTGAAGACCAGCGTTCTATCTCTCAGCGCTTTTAGTATGGTTTTAGATCTGACGCTCTAAAATTCCATATCTTCCCAATCAACAATCCAATCAAACTCAGTGCCCTCAAACACAGTGTCTTCACACACTGTTTTACCTAGCACAGAGTGACCTTTTTTATGGATTGTGTTGCGATCTCCAGTGATCAAATGATGCCATTCTGGGAGATCTTTACCCTCAGATATCAACCTATAGGAACAGGATTTCGGCATCCATTTTAAATCAGGGATTTTATCGGGGGTAAGGTTTACACACTCAGGCACTTTAGCTTTACGGTTCTCATAGTCCGCACACCGGCATGTTGATGCATCGAATAAACGGCAATGCAATTTAGTGTATGCAATCTCGCCAGTGTCTTCATCTTCTAATTTTAGCAAGCAGCATTTACCACACCCATCACACAAACTCTCCCACTCAGCAGAAGAGAGTTGTTCGAGCGTTTTCGATTTCCAAAATGGATCTTTATCCTGAGTCAAAACTTATTTTCTAATCAAATAGAGCATCAATTGCGGACTGATCTTCTCCAGAAACTATCGTTTCTTCAATGCCCACAGCATGATCACCCAATCCATTGGGGTTTACCACCCCGCCAATAGCAGCAATTAATCCGTATAATTGTTTAGACCAGTATGTCGGATCGCCAAGGGCTTCAACACCGCTTTGTAAAATAACTTGAATTTCACCAATAGAAATTTCAACAGCCTGACATGCACTTGCAAATCGCTGCTTGGTATCTTTATCACACAATTCATAGGCTTGGATTGCCAAATCCTTTGCTCGAAATCCAGTATTATTGAAATGCTCTGGGTAAGAGAGCGGCTTCCATTCCAATATTTCTTCAGCCATATCAGGCATAGACTCTAGCATATCGATAAGCATCGCCACTTCATTGAAATGGTTCAGATAATCTGTAGCCAACCCTGTTTCAGGATTGATATTAGCTGCAGCCAACTCTGCCTTGTCCAATTGTTTGGCGTCCATATTTCGCCCCGATAGCATATCAAATTTAATCTTAGACGTTAGCGCCAGAGCGTTACCAACGACTTACCAAGCGCATATACACCTAATTTTTAAAAGGGATTAAATAAAGAAACTGCTTATTTTCAATTAATGCCTTAACCAAAACGCTTCAACGTGGCATCTAGACTGTAGAGCGACCATCAAAGCGGCGGAGGATGCCATGTCAGACAAGTATTTTTTTTCCGCATGCGTGCTCTTAGGTATATTCCTTGTACTGATGGCTTTATCACCCTGGTCCGACCGCCTACCAACCGGAGCAATGAGTGCAGCTAATCTCAATGCACATGACCTATTGATCGCAGATCGTGATCTCAATCGCTTTGAAGCTGGAGAAGTTGGTAAAATATCACTAAAAGAACGAGACGGTGTACTCACACTCGATGTCGGTGTGCAAGAAGGCCAGTTATATGACGCGCCAACTTTTGGTCCTCACCTTCGCTTGGAAGCTGATGTTGAACAAACCTACGCCAAAAACACACTCAATATCATAATTACTGCTCGCCATTCAAAAGCCTTTCAGCCCAAAAATGCCGATGATAAAATGCAATTTGAAGTAAATTACGCGGCAAATGCGTCTGAAACATCCGGTTGGGAAAAATTTGAACTGACTCCTGACTTTGCAGACTACAGTTTTCAATATCGTCCGCCTGGCGCGGGAGATGGAATTGGAAATGATTTCTTCGCCATTCGACCAAGCTCAAATAGCACGGATTACAAAGTCGTGGTGAAATCCATTCGTTTCCAAATTATACCTGCAAATTGAAACTATAAGATATTCGACAGTAAACGGATGAAACGCATATCATCATGAGCTTTTTGCGAAAATGATACAAAAGCGTCATTTTTTCAGGCTATGTCACCTTCCATAGCAGCATTTTTATACCAGATGCAGCAAAGAATGCCTTATCCTTTAACTCTGCGTTGTCAGTTGGAAGTTAGAGGTCTAATGAAAAGCTGGATAGGCTTCGAATATATTGTATGTTCGACAGCTAACTGTATGAATGTTCAGCGGGACCGAAAAGTGGGAAATTTTCAATGTCTATGACTCCAAAAGCCAACATCCAAGCCAACACACTCGAATTTGAAACAACTCCACTTGTAAAGCCGACAGGCTTTCGCGAGTACGATGCTCGCTGGTGGTTTGGTATTGATGGTAACGCGAAAGCACCTGAACTCAACTATCTTGGAGTTCAAGCACTTGGTCTTGGCCTCGGGACAGTCATTCACCAAATGGGTGTAGCGCCAAGGATTGTTGTAGGTCACGATTACCGCTCTTATTCTATCGCAATTAAGCAAGCGCTTATTGTTGGACTGCTTGAAGCGGGCATGGAAGTGCACGATATCGGACTGGCACTTTCCCCAACGGCTTATTACTCTCAATTTGAACTTGACATTCCATGTGTGGCGATGGTCACCGCCTCTCACAACGAAAATGGTTGGACAGGTGTTAAAATGGGCGCAAACAAGCCTTTGACATTCGGACCAGTAGAGATGGGTCAGTTACGTGATGTCGTATTGAACGGCAAATTTGAACCACGTGATGGCGGTAAATTTATTCGCGTAGACGGTATGCGCGAAAAATACATTGCATCAGTATCAGACAAAATCGAAATTAAACGCCCGCTAAAAGTAATCGCAGCATGTGGTAACGGGACAGCCGGTGCCTTTGCTCCTGACGCATTGCGCGCAATGGGTGTAGAAGTTATCGAACTTGACTGTGAGCTCGACCACTCATTCCCAAACTACAATGCAAACCCAGAAGACTCTGAAATGCTTCACGCTATGGCTAAAGCCGTTAAAGAGCATGGCGCAGATGTGGGACTAGGATTTGATGGTGATGGGGACCGTTGTGGTGTTGTAGACAATACAGGTGAAGAAATCTTCGCTGACAAAATCGGTCTAATGCTCGCACGTGACCTTTCAAAAAACTATGACAATGCAAAATTTGTTGTCGATGTAAAATCAACTGGTTTGTACAAAACTGACCCTATTCTAAAAGAAAACAACGCAACAGTTGATTACTATAAGACAGGTCACTCCTACATTAAGCGCCGCACCACTGACCTTGACGCCCTTGCAGGATTTGAAAAATCTGGCCACTTCTTCTTCCGCCCACCATTAGGGTATGGTTACGACTGTGGGCTTGTAGCAGCAGCTGAAGTGTTGCGTATGCTTGATCGCAACCCTGACAAATCAATCGCCCAACTAAAAGATGAATTGGGTATAGCCTACACATCTTTGACAATGGCTGCGCACTGTGATGACGAGATCAAATACGGTGTTGTTGATAAAGTTGTCGCAGCCTACGAAAAACTAGGCAAAGATGGCGCTTCTATTCTTGGTCGTAAGATTGTTGAAGTAAACACAGTAAACGGTGCGCGTGTAACACTCGAAGATGGCTCATGGGTCTTGGTTCGTGCATCTTCAAACAAACCTGAACTCGTTGTCGTGGTCGAGAGCATGGTATCTGCTGCAGACATGCGTGCACTCTTCCGTGAAGAAGTAAAACCAAGATTGGCTGCTTTTGATGAAGTTGGCGATTATAACCAAGAAATCTAAGCTAACTTGAAAGATTGCAAACTCAGTTACTTCCCCGTGGGGTTTGTCTAACTGATAATTTGATAGACTTAAAAAGAGCACTCACTTGGGTGCTCTTTTTTTATAACGGGGACATATTTATTCCTTGCTTTTGCAGCGAATGACCATTGTCCTGCCTTTTACCCGCCGCAATTGAGAGCCAGTATCTACTTGTCGGCGGCAAAGGTAGTCACGCTGCTGACATCAGCCCGACGGCAAACCTTAACAGCCCCCAAGCCCCTTGTCGTCGGGCCTCCCTTCCTCCCCGAGTCTAATTTTTAGGACGCAGTGTTTCACCCCAAAACACTGCGTCTTTTTTTTAACTGTAATCAACGACTTAAATTCCTAGCGTGATGAAACATTTTGCATCATAAAGTGTCACTGCTAAAGCTTTCCATATTCGGCTTTTTGGGCAATTGAACAGACGGGGCAATTTATTGACCCCTCTTTGTGTATATTTGAGTAGGGTTAGAACACATGTGCGGTATCATCGGGATTTTGGGCAATGAACCTGCGGCTCCACGCATCATTGAGGCGCTCCGCCGCCTTGAATACCGCGGATATGACTCCGCAGGCGTTGCGACACTGGAACGAGGCGAAATCTTTCGTGTACGCGCACCCGGAAAATTGAAAAACCTAGAAACAGCAATGAACGACGTTGCCACTCCGGGAAACACCGGTATCGGACATACACGTTGGGCAACCCATGGCGCTCCTAATGAAACCAACGCTCATCCACATGTCGCCGGACGCGTTGCAATAGTACACAACGGGATCATTGAGAACTTCCGTGAATTGCGTTCTGAAATGGAAGCAAAAGGCCGAAAATTCGTCACTGAAACAGATTCAGAAGCAATCGCTCATCTCATCGAGGTAGAACTTGAAGCAGGGAAAACACCTTTTGAAGCTGTAAAATCAACAATCCCAAAACTTCGCGGCGCATTTGGTATCGCCATCCTGATCAAAGGCGAAGAAGACCTAATGTTTGGGGCACGCAAAGGGTCCCCCCTTATCATTGGTGTAGGGGAAGACGAAACATATTTGGGATCTGATGCTTTTGCTGTCGCACCTTTCACAAACAAAGTCATTTACCTGAAAGAAGGCGAATGGTGCGCACTAACCCGCCACTCAATCAACGTTTTCAACGAAGCATGTGAACAGGTTCCCTACACTATAGATACCGTTCAAGGCGTGGCAGATGTTGTCGACAAGGGACATTACCGCCACTACATGCTCAAAGAAATTTTTGAGCAACCTGAATCTACCGCTCGCACAATTGGCGCTTATGTGAATGCGCTTAATCAAACTGCCGCACTTCCAAAAGGGCAAACTTTGGACTTCGCGTCCTTTGACCGTGTATATATCGTAGCGTGTGGAACAGCGTATTATGCTGGATGTGTCGCCAAATATTGGTTTGAAAAATACGCAAAACTACCTGTTGAGACAGACATTGCATCAGAATTTCGATATCGCGACCCAGCGCTGACGAAAAATGCGTTAGCAATTTTCGTAACACAATCTGGTGAGACAGCGGATACCCTCGCAGCGCTTCGGTATTGTCAGGAATATGGACTTACCACAGCAGCAGTTGTGAATGTCCAAACCTCTACCATTGCAAGAGAAGTGGATGCGGTTCTTCCTACACTTGCAGGCGCAGAAGTGGGCGTCGCATCCACAAAAGCCTTTACCGCCCAACTATGTGCGCTAGCGAGCCTTGCTGTTATTGCCGGTCGTGCCCGTAAAGTTCTCACCAAAAAAGATGAGGCTGAACTTACTAATCAACTCATGCAAATTCCTGGTCGCATTACTGACGCTCTTAAAATAGAAGATGCTGCTAAGAAAGTTGCTGTTGATTTATCAAGCGCCAGAGATGTGCTTTACCTTGGCCGTGGCACTATGTTCCCCATCGCAATGGAAGGTGCTCTTAAACTCAAAGAAATTTCCTATATCCACGCTGAAGGTTATGCCGCTGGAGAGTTAAAACACGGCCCTATCGCATTAATTGACGAACATACGCCGGTTGTCATGATTGCGCCTACAGACCATTTACTAGAAAAAACCATTTCAAATATGCAGGAAGTCGCTGCGCGTCATGGTAAAGTTTTGCTTATTACAGATGAAAATGGTGCCAAAGAAGGCGCTGACACACCATGGCAAACGCTTATAGCGCCAGCATGTGATCCTTTCATCGCACCAATCCTATATTCGGTACCAATTCAGCTACTTGCCTATTATGTTGCTGTCGAAAAAGGCACAGATGTCGATCAGCCTAGAAATCTCGCGAAATCTGTTACAGTTGAGTAATTTTTCTGCGATAAGTAGAATCTAGGCGTTTGAGATTTATGTCACGGAACTTGCAGGAACTCGCCTACAAGTTCAGACGTTTGTCTTCAATCGAAACAATTTTTGCTGCGACATAACATTTAAAAGGACCCCCAATGGCTATTAAACCCGTGCGCAAAGCAGTTCTTCCTGTTGCCGGATTTGGAACACGTGTACTCCCAGCTACAAAATCAATTCCAAAAGAAATGATGCCTGTATTCGACCGTCCTGCGATCCAGTATGTTGTGGAAGAAGCCATGGCTGCGGGAATTGAGCACATCGTCTTTATTACGGGTCGCAATAAGGGTGCTATCGAGGACTATTTTGATACTGCATACGAATTAGAAGATGCTTTAAGAGCGAAAGGTAAATTGGACGTACTCGAAACTGTTCAAGCTGCCGTACCACCTGCTGGTTCATGCTCTTTCATTCGTCAACAATCAGCTAAAGGGCTCGGTCACGCAGTGTTGTGCGCCAAAGCAGTGATTGGTGATGAGCCATTCGCTGTTCTACTTCCGGACGTGTTGATCAATGGCAAAACATCTTGCCTCAAGCAAATGATGGACAGCTACAATAAAGTTGGCGGAAACATTATTGCTGTTGATGAAGTGCCAATGGAGCGCGTGCACAAATATGGTGTAATCGCTCCAGCGAAAGGTGCAAATGCAGCGGACAAGCTAATCCGGATGGACGGCATGGTTGAGAAACCACCACGCGCTGAAGCGCCCTCAAACCTTAAAATTACCGGCCGCTACATTCTTCAACCTGAAATTTTCGATCTTCTGGAAACACAAGGCGCAGGCGCAGGAAATGAAATTCAGCTAACAGATGCTATGGAACGTCTAATGGCTAAACAAGAATTTTATGCATCACGTTTTGATGGTCAAGATTATGACTGTGGCGATAAGATGCTTTATCTTCAAGCTGTAGCTGGCTATGCCCTTGCCAACAAAGAACACGGCGCTGAAGCTCGCCAGATCCTAGAAGATCTACTGAAAAAACTAGGTTAGAAAATAACTTAGACACCAGATTTTAAGGCGCTATCTCCATCCGGAAATAGCGCCTTTTTTATTTAAGTCACACATGGCTTGATTTGGTGACGAACACACACCTTGTGCTGCGACAGAATTAAAATTGAAAATACACGAACGGTGCAGCCTGCAAGGGGAATATGGCCAGTGCCGCTCCAACAAATACGCCAAGCGCGCCCCAGAAAAGAACCGGTTTGCGCATAACATCTGAGCGCGACAAACGCGAGAAACCACTTTTACCTAATATTCCATCGGCAATAACCGCGAGCGGAGCTAACCATACGACCCATTCAAGCGATTTAAGGTCTGCTCCATCGCGTAGACCTGCAAATGCCGCCCAGACTTGCAGAACGTCTCCCATGCCTTCTGCACGGAAGGGTGCCCACACCATGACGACAAACACCTGAGTTAGTACGAGACCGATCGCTGTTCCTAGCGCACCACCGATAAGATATTTTTTGTTGCCCAACAGTAACCTGTGTATAGCTAGAGCGGCCCCATGCAATGCACCCCAGATTACAAATGTCCACGCAGCCCCATGCCACAACCCACCAAGCAGCATAGTGACAAACAAATTGACGTATGTACGCAATTTTCCAGCTCTGTTACCGCCCAATGAAATGTAGAGATAATCTCTCAACCAACTCGATAGCGAGATGTGCCAACGCCTCCAGAAATCTGCAATGGAAGTTGAAAGATAAGGGAAATCAAAGTTGCGAGGAATGTAAAAACCAAACCATCTTGCGACCCCAATAGCCATCATAGAGTACCCTGCAAAATCAAAATAGATTTGCGCTCCAAATGCAAAGGTAGCACCGATCAGCGATAGGTTTGTCCAGTTCGCAACATCTGAGTCTCCCGCAACCATTGGATTGCCAAATACTGGATCAACGAAAGGTGCGATATTATCAGCAAATCCAGCTTTGTAGACCCACCCTATCGCAAAGAAACGCAGGCCAGATAGCAAAATCTCTGAGGACAGTTTGCGGTCTTTTTCCATCTGCGGAAAAAAGCCAGCTGCGCGCACAATCGGCCCTGCCACAAGCTGCGGAAAGAAAGCGATATAGAGTGCCACTCGACGCAATCGTGTTTCCGTCGCTAGTTCTTCGCGCCGCACATCCACAATGTAGCTAATGGCTTGGAAAATATAAAAACTTACACCAACAGGAAGGATAATTTTCAGCGTAGATGGATTGGCGGATATGCCCGCTATATTTAGTATATCGATCAAACTATCTGCAAAGAAATTAAAATATTTAAATACCCCTAGAATAGCGAGATTGAGGCCCACGCCAAATATCACTGCTCGGTTACGAATCTTATCTTCAAGTTTGCGATCACCCGCATACAATCCAGCCGCCCATGCCAAAGCGATAACACCGCCAATGAGCAATAAAAAGCGTGCATCCCACCACCCATAAAAGATTGCACTGGCTACCAGCAACACCATCAAGCGCGCTTCTTTGTGTTTAGTCGGGAGAACCCAATGCAGGGTAAAAACAACAATCAGAAATGCGGGGAAAATTGCGTCAGTAAAAATCATTTCAACGCTCCGCTTTCATCAATTTTGGTCGCCAACCACCGCGTATAAATCTCAGCTCCATCTACCAACAAATGCTCAGGATCAAACCATAGCTGAGTTTTGAGTTGATCAAGCAATTGTGCCTCATTAGATGAAATGCAGACAAAATCTATTAGCTCACCTGCGCATATATTCTGTGTATAAGCGCGCACACCCGCATCAACGACTGGTGGTGCATAATAGTTGATTTTTCTCACACCTGCATTCGTTATTTGATCACGCTGCATTGCTCTAAAACTCATCGCCCAATGAGGTCCATCACGTGCTTCCACAGGTAGAATGACACTTAGTCCTTCAATAATCTCTTGATCCGTCTGATTTTGACGAGGTTTTGTTTGCGGATCATATGCCGGCAAACTTTCAACATCTTCAAATGCCTCACCACTTGATAGCAAGCCAACATTCAGAGAGTTCAAACCAAGATGGATCCCTCCT
This sequence comes from uncultured Hyphomonadaceae bacterium, assembly GCA_964351655.1. Lineage (GTDB taxonomy): Bacteria > Pseudomonadota > Alphaproteobacteria > Caulobacterales > Hyphomonadaceae > Hirschia. The sequence goes on from CAYGPD010000007.1 coordinate 73,312, forward strand.
AGCACCACGTCTTTCACACACCCAACAGCGCCATAGCAGGAACCACCCACAATACCTAAACCTGCCCATTGAGCGGCAGGCAGATCGAACTGGTCAATCGCACGATCAGAGAATTTTGCCACTTTAAAAACATAAGCTGACAGTTCATCAAACTCTTGTACCACACTTAGAAATACAACATCTGGTGCCCGGGGGGCGCGTTTCAAATATTCTTGAAGTGCCTTGTTTCTTTCCTGAAGAGATGAACCTTGCAAAGACAGATTGATCACCTGATGCGGATACCCTTTTTCACGAAGCAATTCTGTCAGAAGGGCATCATCTATCGCATTTCTCGATAAACTTGCTCCTAAAAACAAGGCAATAGGTGCATCACTCTTTTGCGTGACGTCCAATCCTTGCGCAACGAAATTATCAAAATCAGTAGTACGTTGAACATCAAAACTGCGCGTCAGATAAGATATTCCCAACGCACTCACAGCCAGACCTATAACAAAGCTCACCATACCTAGAAATGCACTGCCCTTCTTCGGGGCGCGCATTAAAATAGCTACAATAAGCGCTACAACCCCGACCAGAAACAGCAAAATCGGCATAACTCAAATGCTCCCCTCAACCCATATATGCCTCAACCCCAGAGACAATTTGCAATTAGCCCAGCAATCCACAAATGCCATGGTGCAAATATCCCACCAAAGTCAATGATCTACGTGCTTGATCACACCATTGTGTTGAGTATCTTTTGCAATATCGTTAATCCCATCTGCATTTGGGAAACCGCAACATATTCATCCGGTTGATGAGCTTGCTCGATGGAACCTGGTCCACAAATAATTGTGGACATACCTACTTGTTGAAATTGACCTGCTTCGGCGCAATATCCAACCATACGCATTTCATTATCGCCTGTAATCGCACGCGCTATTTGTTCAATAACACCGTTCTCTTCGGCCCCCAATGGCGGCGCATCCGCATGCTCAATGACTTCCACTCCACAAGAAGGGTGAAATGATTTCAAACGCTTATCAACTTCAGCAACTTTTTCAAAAAATGGCTGAAGTGAAATTTTAGCGTCAACAGAGGGAGGACATCTTAAGTCAAATTCAAACACACATTCGCGTGCAATAATGTTAGATGCAGTCCCCCCATTCACCACTCCGATCGTCAAAGTTGCGTGAGGTGGATCAAATAAACTATCTGTTGGAGCTGTTTGCTCAAGCCAACCCGCTGTTTGCCGCAACGTGTTAAGGATTTCTAATGCTTCATGGATCGATGATGCCCCCAAATGGGGTAAACTTGAGTGCATTTCGCGCCCTGTAACTCGCACTTCATATACACAAATTCCTTTGTGCGCAGACACTACTTTCCAAAGTGTTGGCTCTCCGACCCAACACATGGATGGAGGGTTTTCTAAGCCAGCAAGATCATGGATCATGCTTTGGACACCATCGCATCCTGTTTCCTCATCATAAGAAATAGCTATGTAAAACGGTCGCTTAAGGCCTGCCTCAGACATTTTTGGGACGAAGGCTAATGCAAGTGCCAAAAAGCCTTTCATATCGCATGAACCGCGCCCAAAAAGCTTATCCTCTTTCAACGTAAGTGTGAATGGGTCACTACTCCAGGGCTGGCCATCTACAGGCACAACATCCGAATGACCTGACAACACCATACCGCCAGCAACATCAGGCCCAATACGGGCCCATAGATTAGCTTTTGTGCCATCCTCATTGGGGATACGGCGCATTTCTTGGGCATATGGTTGAAGATAATCTTCCACCCACTCGATCAATGCCAAATTGGAATCGCGCGAAGTAGTATCGAAACTCACCAATTTTGCTAAAATGTCTGTTGCCGTTTTTAAATCACTCATTTGTGAAACCTAGCGTTTATTTCATGCTTGTATCATCTTACAGCTTATCTCATTGATAGTTTAGTTAATTCTCACTTTTGGCAGAGGAATGTCAGTATATGATTGATCTTTACACATGGGGCACACCAAACGGCCACAAAATCTCGATTATGCTCGAAGAGTGTGGTCTCGATTACACCGCGCACCCGATCAACATAGGGAAAGGTGAGCAATTTGCAGCAGAATTTTTAAAAATATCCCCCAATAACAAGATCCCTGCGATCGTGGACAATGATACCCCCAACGGCCCAAACAGTGTATTTGAGAGCGGCGCGATACTTATCTACCTTGCTGAAAAAACAGGAAAATTTCTTCCCACAGCCCCAGATAAGCGCGCGGAGGCGTTGCAATGGTTGATGTGGCAAGTGGGTGGATATGGGCCAATGACTGGCCAATTTTATCATTTTAAGAACTTAACAGGAAAACCTGACTTTAGCGACTATGCATTCAACCGTTTTAAAACGGAGGTGCAGCGCTTACACACTGTTTTAAATAAGCAATTGGAAGGCAAAGACTATATTGCAGGCGAATATTCCATCGCAGATATAGCGCTATATGCATGGGTCAAAAAAGGATATGAGCTTGTCCCGTCATGCACTAGCGACCTGCCTGCTCCCCACCTGCAACAGTGGTTGAATAGGGTTGGTCAGCGCGCGGCTGTGGGCAGAGGCATGTCTGTTCCTGCCGTATAGTGGCTATGATAGGCTCTTGCTTTTAGGGGATACACTTTGAACCGTGTCTAAAAACATTTTGGACGATTTAGGTCGGTTTAAAAATCGAGTTCGCTATAATGCGGGGCCGGTAAAACGCCCTGCAGGCTATCTTTTAAAATGTCACGGAAGCTGGATCTACTTTTCATCCTTAAGTACCAATCACTGGTATTGGGAAAACGATTCCAGACAACGTCGCCAAAGTAATCAAGACATGACAAATGTGCAGCGGCACATACATCCGCGAGCGTAAAATTATCCCCTGCAAGATAGGGACGCACACCACTCAAAACTTCTAGATGTTTGAGATAACCTTCCAAAGCCTTTGAGCCTTCGCGCAAAGCATCCGTATTGGGTCGCCCTGCTCTCAAATATCGCATCATAATTCGCTCGCGCAAAAGCGTGGCATTTACGTCCGCCTCAAAACCACGTTCGAGCCACCCCATCACCCAACGCACCTCAGCGCGATCCACAGAGGATTTTGGTAAGAGTGGTGTGTCGGTGTAAATTTCTTCTAGATATTCCAAAATTGCGCGCGGTTCGGATACCACAACACGGCCCTCAGTGGAGGTATCGACCAATACAGGTGCGCCACCGATAGGGTTTAGGTCTTGAGCTTTTGATTTTTTCTCAAATGGGGAAGATTCTTCCAATGTGAAATCAAGCTTTTTCTCAGCAAGAGCGATACGTACACACCGCGACAAGGGATCAAGCATCCAGTGATGTAAAGTGCGCATATTCAAGCTCCGGTCTAATCACTCAGGGAAGTGTTCTCTCTTGCCTCATTAAAAAACGCTGTCCCATGTGGTGCCGCATCCTTTGGATCAGGATGGATGAGAATGTCTGCGCCTGGAAATTCGGATAAGATTCGGTTTTCACACTCTACCATAATATCATGCGCTTGCGCCAATGATGTTGTCTCAGGTAAATCCAGATGAAACTGAATGTGAATGATGGGACCAGCGCTACGCGTGCGCAATTGATGAACAGAGAGTTGCGCTTCAGCACCTTGAGCAAGCTCAATTATACGCCCCCGCGCCTCATCACTGAGCTCCTTATCCATAAGCTGATCAATCGCTTCCTTCGCTACATTGAATGCGCCCAATGCTAACCATGCCGCAACACCCAACCCAATGAGAGGGTCAATAAAAGGTATTTTCAAATAAGCGGACCCAATTACTCCGCCAATGACAGCAATATTTGCTGCAACATCAGCCGCGTAATGTGCGCGGTCCCCCGCCGTTGCGACGGAACCTGTCTGCTTCAAAGCACGCGTTTGAAACACTATGAGAAGCATAGTCAGCGCGATAGATATGCACATCACAACTATCGGAATGCCACCATCCAATACCGGGCGCGGGTCAAGAAAACGATCCAGCGCTTCTCGTGCAATTAGAGCAGCAGATGCTCCAACAAGTGCGGCCTGCATTAGCGCCGCAAACCCTTCAGCCTTACCATGACCATAGCGATGCTCATGGTCCGGTGGCGCGGCTGCATAAATTACAGCTCCCAAAGTGACGAGCGACGCCGCGAGATCAAGACCTGAATCAGCAAGTGATGCCAACACAGAGACAGAATCCGACACGATCCATGCCCAGAGCTTTATCGCAATAAGAATGGATGCTGTCGCTACCGATAGTAGGACGGTACGCTTCGTAATAGCTGCAGCCTCGGTCGGGGTGAGCCGACCTGCAGGCATATGATCATGCGCCATAGTTTATCTTTTTAAAGCGCCCTACTTCTTAGGCCGCACCATTAATATGAACGCTGAACCGTTGGGCCAACATTTCTCACAACATCTTGTGCATCGAATGCACGCACTTCATCTTTTGGTTTTGTACCCTTGTGCATCAAAATTTCAGCTGTTGCTTCGTATTTCGTCACTTCGTTATAGTTTGGACCATCCCAGAATGGATCATAAGCTCCATACCATCCCGAGCGTGGGTGGAAATAGGAATAGCCAAAACCATAACGTGACATTCCTGGCCCAAACCCACTCCGATATAACTTGCTTTTGGATTCTGTATCACGCTCAACAATCACGAAATAATCAAAGCCGGTTTGAAGCGTTAATTCGGCTGCTCGTAGCAAAAGATATGTTTCAACATCATCACGCGGTGTAAGTGTACTGCCTCGAAAGGAAACCTGATAGCGATTGGTCTCAATAAGCTGCTCAGAATAGCCCGCCCCATTGTAGGAGGAAGACGGACGATAAGCAGGTTGAGAGGCACACGCTGCTGCGACCAAACTTGTTGCTGCTAAAATAGTCAAAAGAGACTTACGCATATTAAAATCCTTCGTCACATCAAGCGCGCCATGATGGCGTCACTTCGGTTAGCCCGTTACACTCCATGTAAGTATAGCAGATACCCACATGTCGAGTCACATTTATTCACAAATGTTTCAATACAATATGCGCCACGCCGCAGATGGTTCCACTATGTAGACTATCGACGACGACCACCAAACACACCACGCAACAGATATTTTGTAAGTTCACGTGCAGCTGTTCGCATAGCTGACTTCGTGGCAGCTTCTGCTGTGGATTGACGGCGAGACCGTGTTGCAGGTTTTCTCTGTTTGGCTTTAGCAGCCTGCTCTTTGGCTTTTTCTTCTGCAGCTTTTAGTTCTGCTTCTTCTTTTGCCGCTTTCTCTTCGCGTAGGCTGAGTAATTCATAGGCGCTTTCGCGATCTATCGATTTCTCATATTTTCCAGCCACTGCACTGCCAATGATAATTTCGTTGCGTTCGGCATCGGTTACTGGACCTAGACGTGAAGATGGCGGACGGATCAATGTACGTTGCACCATTGAGGGAGCCGCTTTGGCATCCAAGGTTGAAACTAACGCCTCCCCCACGCCAAGCTCTGTGATGACAGCTTCGGTATCAAGATCTGGGTTTTCGCGGAAACTTTCAGCCGCCGCACGAATAGCTTTACGCTCTGACGGTGTATAAGCGCGCAAGGCGTGCTGCACCCTTGCGCCCAATTGGGCAAGCACTGAATCTGGCAAGTCACGCGGGTTTTGCGTAACAAAATAGATGCCTACTCCCTTTGACCGTATAAGACGCACAACTTGCTCAATCTTATCGATCAAAGCTTTGGGCGCATCATCAAATAGCAAATGTGCCTCATCAAAGAAGAACACCATTTTAGGTTTTTCTGGATCACCAACTTCGGGTAATTCTTCAAACAAGGACGACAATAACCAGAGCAAGAATGTCGAATACAACTTAGGAGAATTAATCAAAGTCGTCGCATCTAGGATAGAGACAATACCGCGCCCATCACGCGTGGTGCGCATGAAGTCAGCTATCTCTAAGGCTGGCTCACCAAAGAAAGACTCTGCACCATCGCGCTCCATCACAAGCAAACGCCGCTGAATGGCTCCCACTGAAGAGGGAGACACATTCCCATATTCTTTTTGGATTTCATCCCGCACTTCGGTGATGTGAATGAGAAGTTTACGAAGGTCTTTCAAGTCTAACAGAAGTAAGTCATTGTCATCGGCATATTCGAACGCGATGATGAGCACGCCTTCTTGGGTTTCATTCAGCTCCATAAGTCGGGAAAGAAGCTCTGGCCCCATTTCAGTAATTGTTGTGCGGATCGGATGACCTTTTTTGCCATACAAATCCCAGAACATTGTCGGCGTTGTGCTATAGCCAAAATCGTCAAACCCGATCTTTTCAGCACGTGCGACCAATTTCTCGTGGAGTTTATGTGCAGGATCACCTGCTTGGGAAAGGCCCGAAAGATCCCCTTTCACATCCGCACAGAAAACAGGAACCCCTTGTGCAGAAAAGCCTTCAGCCATGATTTGTAGCGTAACTGTTTTCCCTGTCCCTGTTGCACCGGCAACAAGTCCGTGTCGGTTTGCACGTGAAAGCATCAACTCCTGAACGAGAGTGCTGTCTGGCCCACCGCCGCCGAGGAAAATCGCATTTTCCGCCATAATAAAATCCTAGCCCATCAAATTGATTCGTCTTGCCGACACATTATGAGGCCATTGCTCAAGTCGCAATCATGCCGCACCAACAAAATACAGCCCAATCCCAAAACAAACTCGCTATAAATCCGTGATTTCAATTGACCTTGCAACCCGTTTGGGGATTGCTGCGTCTTATCAACAACGCACATGATTGAGGGGATTTGATATGGGTTCTGTACCTGCTGGTGTCTGGGTAATTGCATCAGGTGTCATCATCTACGGACTATATGTGGGTGCTGATATCTTCTCTCCACTCGCATTAGCCATCTTTTTGTGGCTTGTGATTGAAGGCTTTGCCCGCATGCTGTTGGATAAATTTGAGAAGCTGCCGCGTTGGGTGGCCCAGCTAAGCGCTGTCTCTGTCATCCTCACAGCAACTGTTACTGTTATTGTCATTTTCATCGACGGGTTAAACGAGTTCGCCAAAAATGCTGGCGCATATGAAACGCGTATCAATGATGTCATCGTCGAAATATACCGCACATTCAATATCACAACCGTTGCACCACCAGACCTGTCCAGCATGCTATTCAATATGCAGAACACGAAGTTTGTGCAGCCTATCCTCGACTCAGTGCAGGGTTTAGCGTCTTCGTTTGTATTGATAATGATCTATATCGCATTTCTATTTTTGGCAGAACGCAGCTGGCCAACCAAACTGGACTTCATATTTCCAGAAGCTAAAGCACGCGAACAAGCACGCGAAGTGGGTCATCAGGTCCGCAAGTCAATGGAACAATATTTGTGGGTGCAAACGGTCATATCTGTGATCATTACGATAATCACTTACATCAACTTGATGATACTTGGTTTGGACAACGCCTTATTTTGGGCATTCATTGTGTTTTTCTTGAACTATATTCCAACCATTGGATCCATCGTAGCGGCGTTCCTACCCGGATTATTTGCATTAGCCCAACCTGATTGGCCTTCCTACATGCCAGCAGACGCAACTTTAAATGCTGTTATCGTGCTTGCGTCAGTAAGTGTCTGGCAATTCGCGATCGGTAATTTTGTTCAGCCACGTATGATGGGAGAGTCCCTGAACCTTTCCGCTTTAGTTGTGCTTGTCTCACTAGCAGTGTGGGGCGCTATATGGGGCATACCTGGTATGTTTTTATCTGCACCACTGACAGTGCTTTTAATGATATTATTCGCGCAAATCCCCGGCGTTCACTGGATTGCAGTATTACTGTCTGCTGATGGTCGTCCAATTAAGCTAAAATCAGCTCAAGCACCACTTTTGGATGATTAATATTGTTAAATATCAGATAGTTATATGAGTTTCGGGTATATTGATTGTGGTTTTAAACTATAAACAAGGTTAACTTACCAGCCCCTTTCTCATACTAAAGTTGTATGTATTTAGGCATCCTCTTAAGTTGAATTTTTCGTCGTTTGGGGGTATTATCACATCATCAATTCATCGCTTATTGCTGTGATGAGATCAAGGTTAATTTGCTAGCGTCCCCCCCACCCAGCGAGCAAGTTAACCCGGAAATTCGGCGATCGGACGTGTCCCCGTCCGATCGCTATTTTCAACCTTCTAATAGGTACGTTTTCCACTCCCAAAATTAAACTATTCAGAATTTCTGCATTTCGTGGATAGCTCCTGTCATTCTGGCGTTATCTTCATATGGTTTTTAAGCAGTTCAGTAATTTTCTTGGCTCTTTAACCATTCTACAAGGGTAGCGCATGGAAGATACAACTTAACCCTGTCTTATTAATGGGGACAAGGTTGTATTTAAAGCGACACTACGAATACTCAGAAATTAAGCGAATATCAAAAATCGCACATCATGGGACGAGACAATGTCATTCAAGACAACGAATTCCAGCCTAGCCTTTGCTGTAGATGAAATTCTTGCAGCAGCCGACTCATTGTCGAAGGGTAAGCCATCCGAGAAAAAGCTATCTGCACGGAACAACTTTCTAAAACAGTTTTGTAATAGCGCTTCTATGGAAGAGTTTGCCCCCTTCTCGGCTGATGACGCTGCCATCAATGCGATGGAGCTTTGGAATTACGCTTTGAATGCAGACACGACCGTGCGCAATATTAGGTCTCGCGCCTGTATCGGTGCAAATGACAAGGACTTTCAGCGCACTGTATTTGAGATTGTAGGACCAGATATCCCATTCCTTGTTGATAGTGCTGTATCTGCAATCGTAGAAGCTGGCGTTGAAATCGTCGCGATTGTACACCCCGTCGTAGACGAGCTGTCTTTCATTCAAATTCACACCCCCCCTCTTATCCCGTCCCGCTGCGCTGAAGTGGAAGAGATACTTCGTCTCACCTTCAACGACGTCTCACTAGCAACGCTCGATCACATGGCGATGAAAGAGCTGATGCGAGAAACTGCTAAATCTCTCCTATCAACGCCAACCGTCAAAGGGCGTAGCAAAGCAGATTTAGAAGAAGCCAACAAATTCCTCAACTGGCTTGAAGAGGACAACTTCTTCTTCCTTGGTGCGCGCAAATATAGTTACGCCAACCAATCCAATGTCAAAAATGGCGAAGATACCATCCTTGAGCCTGAGATTGTCGGAACAGGCCTTGGGATATTACAGGACGTGGATCGTCACGTCCTTTCGCATGGTACAGAGCCTGCTGTTTTAACTCCCCGCATTCGTTCCTTCTTGAACGAACCTTCCCTCATCATTGTTGCAAAATCTAACGTGCGCTCGCGTGTGCACCGCCGTGTTTATGCTGATTATGTGGGCGTCAAACAACTCGATAAAGACGGAAACGTCGCGGGTGAAATCCGTTTTATCGGTCTCTTCACCGCTGCCGCTTATACGCGTATGGCGAAAGATGTGCCGCTTATCCGGCGTAAGATTGAACGCGTAAAAGAAATGCTGGATATGGGCAGCTCCACATATTCAGTAAATGCACTGAACAATATTCTGGAAACATATCCGCGCGATGATTTATTCCAAATTTCGGAAGATGACCTCGCCCGCTTTTCTTATGGAATTTTAGGATTATACCAACGTCCGCGCACACGTTTATTTATCCGCCGCGACCAATTCAACCGCTTCGTATCGGCGCTTCTTTTTACACCACGCGATAACTACTCACCGGAATTACGTCGTCAAGCACACACAGCAATTGCTGAAGCCTATGGTGGACGCGAATCTGCATTTTACCCAAGCTTTAACGATGGTCCGCTCGCACGTGTTCATTTCATTATCGGACTAAGTCCTGGGCACGCTGAACCGGACGAAGATGCACTTGATATAAAAGTGCGCCAACTTGCGGAATCTTGGGAAGATGGATTGGCGCGCTCTGCACGTCTTGCAACAGCACCCCCGCCATTCGTACACGATCACCTATTTAATGAAGCATACAAAGAAGCTTTCTCACCAGATGAGGCGCTTAAAGACCTATCTTTAATTCACAGCATGGATACCAACCAAGATGTCGCTGTGCGTGCTTATCCAAGTTCCAAAACGGGTACAACACGGTGTAAGATTTACCGCCGCAATGACATTCTTGAACTTTCAGATATTGTACCTGTTCTTGAAAACATGGGCCTACGGGTTCTGTCTGAAACTGGATACCCAATCATTGCCAACCCTAAAGGCAAGGAACGAAAAACGATATGGGTCCACGATTTAAAGCTAAGCTTTCCAAATGCCGATACTATACTAGATAAAAAATTTGAAGAAGGCTTTGTCGCAGTTTGGAATGGCCAAACTGAGGACGACCGCTTCAACCAGCTTATCCTTCACTTAAACGTGACGTGGAGACAAGCAGCTCTCATGCGCACGTTGTGTCGTTACCGTCAGCAATCTGGTCTTGAGGCATCTCAAGATGTTCAGATTGATGCATTGGTAAATCACCCTGATATTACAGCAGAACTTTTCAAACTCTTTGAAGAGCGCCTTGATCCATCAACTGGCGTTGAAAATGCCGTTGAACTTGCTGAACGCAAAGCCGCAGCCAGCATTATTTCTGAGCGGATTGTGAATGCACTTGAGCATGTTCCATCACTTGATGATGACCGCGTGCTTCGCAGAACAATGCACTTGATCAACGCGATCATGCGTACGAACTTTTATCAATTAAAAGATGACGGCCAACCCCACCCACACATCTCGATTAAAATCGCGAGCCGTGAGTTGGAAGATTTGCCAGCACCAAAACCATTCCGCGAAATTTTTATGTGGTCTCCTCTTGTGGAAGGTGTCCACCTTCGCTTTGGGCCGGTCGCACGTGGTGGTCTTCGCTGGTCAGACAGACGCGATGATTTCCGTACCGAAGTATTGGGTCTTGTAAAAGCGCAACAAGTGAAAAATGCGGTGATTGTACCTGTTGGATCCAAAGGTGGTTTCTTCCCGAAACAACTCCCAACAACTGGTACACGTGAAGACTATATCAATGGTGGAATTGAAGCATACAAAGCCTTTATATCATCCCTCCTTCAGCTAACAGACAACATTATTGATGGTGTTGCTAAACGTCCCAAAGATGTTTTTGCTTGGGATGGCGATGACCCCTATCTAGTTGTGGCAGCCGATAAAGGTACGGCGACATTCTCTGACATTGCGAACGGCTTGTCTCAGGATAATAATTTCTGGCTAGATGACGCTTTTGCTTCTGGTGGTTCTGTCGGATATGACCACAAGAAAATGGGGATTACAGCACGCGGCGGTTGGGAAGCTGTGAAACGCCACTTCCGCGAAATTGGAAAAGACATTCAAAATGAGCCTTTCACCGCTATCGGTGTGGGTGATATGTCGGGTGACGTGTTTGGAAATGGTATGCTGCTGTCTAAGCAAACAAAATTGCTTGCTGCATTCAACCACATGCATATTTTTGTTGATCCAAACCCAGATACAACAGCAAGCTTTGAAGAACGTAAACGCCTGTTTGATATGGGCCGCTCCTCTTGGTCTGACTATAATACAGACTTAATTTCCAAAGGCGGACGTATTCTTTCGCGAAGTGATAAATCTGTCGAAATCACGCCTGAAATTATGGAAATGACGGGACTGACTGAAAAGTCTGTCACTCCTGGCACGCTAATACGCGCAATCCTACGCATGAATGCGGAACTATTATGGTTTGGTGGGATCGGAACATATGTGAAAGCTCAAGATGAGCAAAACTCGCAGGTGGGCGATAAAGCCAATGACCATCTACGCTTAAATGGCAGTGAGCTAAACGTCCAAATTATTGGTGAAGGTGCCAACCTTGGTATGACCCAAAAAGGGCGTATCGAATTTGCACGCAAAGGTGGCCGCCTCAATACGGACGCGATTGACAACTCGGCAGGTGTGGATAGCTCTGACCACGAGGTCAATATCAAGATACTGCTCAAAGAAGCTATTAATGCGGGTGAGTTGAAAGAAAAAGACCGCAATGCACTTCTCGCAACTATGACGGAGGATGTGGGTAAGCATGTATTGGTCAACAATTACGACCAAACAGGCGCACTAACCATCATGGAGCATAGTGCTGTGGCTGATTTGGATGCCCACGCACAATTCATGTCGACACTAGAAGCAGAAGGAAAGCTTGATCGCGCGGTTGAGTTTCTGCCCGACACAGATGCGATTGCAGCGCTTAAAGAACAACGCCTTGGCCTTACACGTCCCGAACTCTCAGTATTGCTTGCATATGCAAAAAATGACTTGTTCGCAGCAATTGTGGCAAGTGATGCACCGGACGATCCTGCGTTTCAGCACTTCCTAAAAGGATACTTCCCTTCCGCCCTCGATAAATTTGCGATTCCGCGTGCAAACCACCGCTTGAAACGCGAAATTATAGCAACTCGTCTTGCCAATAGATTGGTAAACATGACGGGACCATTCTACCCATATGAAATGCGTGATGCAGCCTCTGTTGGTATTGGTACGCTCGTGCGGGCCTCTGAAGCGGCGCGCTCTATATTTGGCTTAGATGAGTTGATCAACCGCATAAATGCGCTCGACAATAAAGCACCAACACAAGCTCAAACACTGATGCGTGTTGAGATTGCGGGCACCTTGCGCCAGCTGACTGGTGGTCTAGTGCAACCTATCTTGCGCGGTGCTGATCTTACTGAGCTTATCTCGATGTATGCTGATGGTGTTAGCACGCTACGTGTTGCGCTTGATAGCTGCATTACACCATTCGTAAAGGAGCGTATTCGCGCTCGCGCAGATACATTTGTCGCGGCAGGCGCACCTGAAGATATTGCGCTGGATGTTGCAAGCATTCGTATCCTAGCAACGGCACGTGAGGCAGTTGATGTATCGCTGAAAACAGGATGGCCGATAACGCCCACAGCACGTATCCAGCATGCGCTTGATGAGATTATGGCACTGGATAAAATGCGGGCTGCTGTACGCGATATCCAATTAGAAGATCATTGGGAACGCCTTGCTATGCAACGCGTGAGTGACGCTCTTCCTTCTCAACAAGCCGCATTGTCAGAGCTTGCGATCAATCACGCAAAGAAAGACGGACACAAGCCGGAAAAACTCTCATTGAAAGCAGCACATGAAGCTGTTGAATTATGGCTTGCACCGATGCGCGTTGACATGAACCGCGTCACAGGCCCGATTGATCAATTTGAAACATCTGGAAGCTGGACGTTAGCAAAACTTGTATTAGTTGGTGATGCTTTGCGAGAATTTGTTCAAAATTCTGTTCAGAAGGTGTAAGACCTTATCGAAACAGTAATTTCGATAAGAAGGACGAAGTAATTGCGTGCAGTTTCCTTGAGTTTTAGAGACGCCCGACCTGAAGATGCCGGGCGTCTCACCGCGATTGGTCGTGAAACCTTTTCGGAAACTTTCGGAATGCTATACAAGCATGAAGATTTACAAGCCTACCTTGATGAAAACTTCACCGTTGAAAAACAGCTTGCAGAAATTCAAGATCCGAATGTTGAAATTCGTATTGCAGCAATGCGTACAAAAACAATAGCTTATGCTAAACTCGGACCTGTTAAGCTACCTGTAGACCATGACCCGGACACGTCTTTGGAACTGCACCGCTTATATGTGCGGCAAGAAGGCCAAGGCGTGGGTGTGGGCCGAATTTTGCTGACATGGGCTGTAGAACAGGCTCGACACAGAGGTGCAAAATCCATCTATCTTGGAGTGTGGGAAAATAACCAGCGCGCCATCGGCGTATATGAAACGCGTGACTTTGAAAAAGTCGGCGAATATAAATTCGCGGTGGGTAAGATTTTAGATAATGAAGTCATTATGCGAAAAAAATTAGGATAAATTCCTGACTTTCTTCCCTCAGATTCAATTTTTTAAAAGCAAAAACACCCTGAAATTTTGGTCTCAGGGTGTTTTTTATGATCAGCAGGCCGAATTTAGAATGGTGCTTTTACAGTAAAGCGCGCATTCAAAGGTGCACCTGTTGAAATATTTGTGTTGCTGTGTGCATCAGGGAAATAATCTTCATCAAGCAGGTTTTCGACATTCATTTGAAGCTGCACACCATTTTGCAACTTATAGAAAACAGCTGCATCAACACGCGTATAGTCTGGAATAAGAACCTTGTTGTCAGAGTTCACAAACTGCTCATCCTGATACACCACACCAAGACCAAACCCTAATGCTTGTGTCACGTCATAACGGTTCCAAAGTGAGAATGTGTTCTCAGGCACCTGCCCCGCACGGTTTCCATTAGGAACTGTTGAGTCCAAATTGCTGTAACCCACATTCAGATTCCACTGATCTGTGATTTGACCACCCAACTGAACTTCAAAGCCTTTAGTTTCAGTTGTAACAATTCTCTGGTCTTCACCATTATCAGCGATCTCAGTTGTATCACGGTCAAGTTGGAAATACGCAGTCGTCAAACTCAAAACAGGTGTAATATCCCATTTCAAACCAATTTCTTGGTTGATGAACTCTTCAGGGTCAAGTTTAGATGTTGAGTCGCTCAAGGTCAGGAATTGATCACCAGAACGCGGCAAGAATGATTTACTATAGCTTACATAAGCAGAAATGTTTTCAGCAGGCTTATAGATCAATCCAGCACGTGGCGAAACTTCCTCATCTGTGCGGGTGAAAACATCACCGCTGAAGAGGTCGTTTGCAGTGATGTCAAACTGGTCAAAACGCAATCCCGCGATGACTTTGAAGTGGTCACCAATATCAATTTGGTCTTGCACATAACCGGACGTAACTTGAACCTCTGAATCACGTGTACGTACAGGTTTTGAGAAAGAGAATTCACTAATTTGCAATGGGAATGACAGATCAAATGCCGCTTTATCTGTGCCAGTTGACGCAAACACATTATCAAAACGTGCATTGCTTGTTTGCTGATCCGCAATTTCAGCACCTACCAAGAATGTGTGCCCTAGTGGTCCAGTATTAAAGTTAGATACTAAATTGGATTGCATAATAAAGTTGCGACGATCAGTTGCATCTTTATAACCATCTAATTGCACAGTATTGGCATCTAAACCGCCGACAATATCAGTTGCTGTCGTGTTGATGTCAGAAGAATATAGGTTCTGGTAGAGTTTATCATAGCGCGCAAACTGCGCTGTTGTATTCCATACGAGATTTTCATTGAATTGGTGATCTACACGTGCGCGAACAATGTGAGCTTCCAGTGTCGTAAAGTTCTGATCTTCACTTCCAAAGAATGCATCTCTAAAGCCAGTCACAGGTGAAAACACACCATCACCGTCGAGATCTTCTGAAGGGATACCACGGTCTACACCGCGATCATCGTTCACATACTCATAAGACAACAACAAACTTGTTTTGTCTGAAAGTTCATTCAAATAAGTTGGGTTGATCGCGTAGCGGTCGCCCTCAAAAACGTCTCTGTGGTTTTGAAATGACTCAACAAGCGCATTAATACGGAAACCGTCATTCTCACTTGTCGGCAAGTTAGAATCTAAAGCGACAGAATACTCACCAAATGTATCAACACCTGCTGTGATGCTGTTGAAGCTTTTTTCTAGATCAGGCTTTTTCGTTGCACGGTTCACAACACCGCCGCCGCCGCCACGACCAAAAATCATAGCGTTTGAACCACGTAAAATCTCGACCTGCTCAATGTTGTAGAGCGGACGAAAATACTGAACATCATCGCGTAGACCATCTAAGAAGAAGTCAGCAGTTGTGTTTTGGCCGCGAATAGAGATTTGGTCGCGGTGTCCTTCACCCTGCCCGGCCGTCACACCCGGGGCATAGCGAGTGATATCACCCATATTTGTGAAACCATGCTCAAAAATAGCATCAGCACCGATAACTGAAAGACTTTGGGGCACATCAATAATAGGCGTGAGTGTTTTCGTACCACTGAACTTTTCGTTGGAAAGGTATGTACCAGTTACAACAACTTTATCCTGCACAGACGGAGACTCAGATTCCTTCTCGTCCGCAAAAGAAGTGTTCGAAAAACTCAATAAAGCCGCAGCAGCGACCCCCCAATACAACTTACTCATATGTTAACTATGCCCTGTAAACAATCAATAATGCGAATTAATCGCAAATTCCACGGCGGTCATACCAACCTGCAACTGATTTGCAAGTGCGAAAATTAGTTATGTGAGATTACAATTCATTTCGTGGCAAAAGAAACACACTTCGCGTCTCACTAAAATTTGCCAAGGCGTAGAACAATTCCCAAACAGAGCAAGACATGATTACTCTCTGAGTCATTCTATGATGCCTAACTGTTTGAGGTTTCAAATGAGAACACGCACACGCCTCTACAGACTTCTCGAACCATCTGTTCGGGATAAAGGCATTTCAACACTCAACATCCTATTGATCCTGCTTGTGCTAGTGAGTTTCCTAACCTTCTCTCTTGAAACAGAGATGAGCTTGTCACAAGAGTTTAGAAACCAACTTGCCGGTTTCAATCTGATAGTATTGGCTATCTTTGCTTTGGAGTATGTTGCACGGGTTTGGGTCTCGGCTGAGAATACAGCTTATAACGGCATAGGTGGGCGCATCACCTATATGCTCACGCCTTTTGCCATTACTGACCTTCTTGCTTTTCTTCCGGAACTACTCGCTCTTATAATCACGGCTGGTGATGCACGCGCTGTTGCTGCGCTTAAAGCTCTACGTTTATTCCGATTGTTGAAGCTTGCGCGCTTTGTACCCGCTTTCGGTATGCTCTGGTCTGCCCTCAAGCGATCGGGGGCGCAGCTTGGTGTAGCATTAATTGTGGCGCTTGCATTGATATATGTTTCGGCCATCATCATTTATTTCATCGAAGGCGACATCCAACCTGACGCGTTTGGATCAATACCACGTGCGACATGGTGGGCTGTCGCAACTTTAACCACAGTGGGCTATGGTGATGCCTACCCGATAACTGTGTTGGGAAAGATGTTTGCTGGCGTTATCGCACTTGCGGGAATTGGTGTTGTTGCATTGCCAGCGGGTATATTTGCGTCCGCAGTATCAGATGAAGTGGATGAACGCGAGAAAATGAAAAAGCACAACAAAGATCATTCATGAGCGCATATCCTTCCCCAGACGCATCAAAAAAAGCAATGCTGGCGCGTCCCGCTTGGTCCAGCTTGCAAGATGCACATTTAGATATTTCGACGGGAAATAATATTGCACGCATTTATAATCCCGAAGTAAATGTATTCCTCGCAACAGCTGCAGACGATGACGCGTCTTGGCGAGCCGCAGAAATGCTCGTACCAGATAATCAGGAAGTCTATGTCGTACAAGCTGGCGCACCGCCCCGCTTTTTGAGCTTGAATATGGTCAAGTCTGCACCTTGTGTTCAAATGGTTGGAGGAGAAACATTCCCTGATTACGAAACCTCTCACGAAATTGTAACTTTAGGCCAAACCGATGCTGCGGAAATGTTGGCACTAGCTGAATTAACCCAACCCGGTCCATTTCGACTATCGACCTATAAAATGGGTGAATTTATTGGTATCCGCATCAATGGCCGCCTTGCAGCAATGGCGGGAGAACGGTTTCGATTTTCTGGTCTATGCGAGCTAAGCGCAATATGTACGCACCCCGAGTTCCAAGGCATGGGACTCGGCAAAAGTTTATCTGCAATCAAATCCAAGCAAATTGTTGCACGCGGTGAACGCCCTTTTCTACATGCTTGGAAAACGAATGCTCACGCAATTAAGCTCTATGAAAAACTTGGATATCGAATTTTTCAAGAAGTGACTGCATCTGTGTTTGTGAAATCGGCATAAGTCACACGACTTCAAAAATCATGCATGGCGATTTGTCGGTATGACTGCAACTGCCCTTCCTCTGAGCGTTTCCAAATACAAATAGCTTTGCCTATAGAAACACCTGTTTGATCTTCACCAATCCAACGCAAATTATAACTTGAGAAGGATATGGCACCGCCTTCAACTTTATCTAAACGATCAACCGACACATCTACATAATCAAATGGCGGCCAATGCGATGTATATTCCTTCAAAAAGGCAGCAATCGAATCACGCCCCCGAGCCATAGGCGCATCATGAGGGGCATAAGCTGCATCTTTTGCATAAATCCAAAGCAATTTGTCCGGCTGCTGGCGCTTCATTAAGGTATCATTGAATTCACTAAACGCGGAGACTTCGTAACTCAATTCATCTGACACAGGTAAGCCGGGAATTTGGTGTGCAGGCGTACTTTCAATATTGGAGAAATGCATCAGCTCGCGAAGGCCTTCATAGGCAGCATCATAATTCCAAGCAGACGCATATAGTTTTATTGAACCCTCATCTTGAATTTCCCAGACGTCAAAATATGTGCCGGACAACGATTTTTCTTCCGATTGTTCTGTGACGATTATCTCTGTTTGAAACGACCCAATTTCAACAATCATATGTCCGAGGTCTAAAACCTCTTCTTCAGTTTTGAGAAAAGATTCGGTATCAAAACGGTCAAAATAAGCCGCATAATACTGAGAAATTTGGTCTAAACCCAATCCAGTCTCTTGGTATTCAGGCTGGACACGACCATTGGGCGCATAAAAGGGAAGAATTACTTCTGCACTTTCCTCAAGCATTGCTTGGGTAAATGTCTTTGTATGGTTTGCGCGGATTTCATCGAATGTTTCGGCTTCGGCACCTCCCCACATCGACAATGTTAACGTTGTCAAACTTGATAGTAACAGTAATCCACGTATCATATCTCATCCCCCTATTTAAAATTATTGATGCTGCATGCCGTACGCGACTATTATAACAGTCTTTTCCTAAACATGATGGCGCACCAAAATTGCAGTGCTTAGCCAACCCGTTTATACCTTTATAGCAACTTTACCCGAAACCCACAAATTGAATGTATTTCCTCTTTCCCTTCACAGCGAGCGGTGGTAAGTCCCAGCAATGAAATCACGTGATAAAATCCGCAATTTTTCCATCGTCGCGCACATCGACCATGGAAAATCCACACTCGCTGACCGCCTTATTCAGGTGACGGGCGGCTTAACTGAACGCGAAATGAAAGCTCAGGTACTCGACTCAATGGATATTGAGCGCGAGCGCGGGATCACGATTAAAGCGCAAACAGTCCGCCTCAACTATACTGCCAAAGATGGTGAGACATATACGCTCAACCTGATGGATACGCCTGGGCACGTTGACTTTGCCTATGAAGTCTCCCGCTGTTTGAATGCGTGTGAAGGTTCATTGCTTGTCGTCGATGCCTCTCAAGGTGTTGAAGCGCAAACATTGGCGAATGTGTATCAGGCGATTGATGCCAACCATGAAATAGTGCCTGTGCTCAACAAAGTTGACCTTCCTGCAGCAGACATTGATCGCGTAAAAGCACAGATTGAAGATGTGATCGGGATTGATGCGTCTGATGCTGTGGAAATATCCGCCAAGACGGGTCTTGGTGTTCCTGATGTGTTGGAAGCAATTATTACGCGCTTGCCGCCACCAAAAGATGGTGACGAAACTGCGCCGCTAAAAGCCTCTCTCGTGGATGCTTATTATGACCCATATATGGGCGTTGTGGTGATTGTGCGCATCGTCGACGGCATCATGAAAAAGAAACAAAAAGTTCGGATGATCCAAACTGGAGCCGTCTACGAACTTGACCGTGTGGGCTATTTCCGTCCGGGCCGTTTGGAAGATGCTGACGCACTCTATCCTGGTGAAGTTGGATTTCTGACAGCTTCCATCAAGGAAGTGGCAGACTGTGCTGTGGGTGATACGATCACCGAAGATAAAAAGCCATGCGTGGGTAAACTCCCCGGCTTTAAAGAAGTGCAGCCCGTGGTTTTCTGTGGTCTCTTTCCTGTAGATGCGGCTGATTTTGACGACCTTCGTAATGCGATGGGCAAACTGCGTCTGAATGATGCGAGTTTCTCATGGGAAATGGAAAGCTCGGCGGCGTTGGGCTTTGGTTTCCGCTGTGGTTTCTTGGGGCTATTGCACCTTGAAATCATTCAGGAACGCTTGAGCCGTGAATTTGACCTAGACCTTATCGCAACTGCCCCTTCTGTTATTTATGAAATGGCGATGCGCGACGGGACAGAGATTGAGCTGCACAACCCTGCTGATATGCCGGATGTAATGCAGATTTTGGAAATCCGTGAACCTTGGATTTCAGCGACAATTATGACTCCCGATGAATATCTGGGCAGCATATTGAAGCTGTGTCAGGAACGCCGTGGTTTGCAGATCGATCTTTCCTATGTGGGGTCGCGGGCAATGGTGAAATATGAACTCCCCCTCAACGAGGTAGTGTTTGATTTCTATGACCGCCTAAAATCCATATCTAAGGGCTATGCATCTTTTGATTATCAGATCAAAGACCACCGCGCAGAAGACCTTGTGAAAATGTCTATCCTCGTCAATGAGGAACCTGTGGATGCCCTATCTATGCTTGTGCACCGCTCCCGCGCTGAAGGGCGTGGCCGTGCGATGTGTGAGCGCTTGAAAGAGCTTATTCCGCGCCACCAGTTTAAAATCCCTATTCAGGCAGCCATTGGGGGCAAGGTGATTGCCCGTGAAACCATCGCGGCCATGCGTAAGGATGTGACGGCCAAATGTTATGGGGGTGATGCCTCCCGTAAACGTAAACTACTGGATAAACAAAAAGCCGGTAAGAAACGTATGCGCCAATTTGGTAAAGTGGAAATTCCACAAGAAGCCTTTGTGGCCGCCCTTAAAATGGATGGCGACAGCTAGATCGATTTTTTATGGCTCCCAACGACTGAACCTTCCTTTCGGGGAAGGTAGCAATCAAAGCCAAAAGATATATAGGTTCATTGGAACAATGGGTGATTGCAGAGAACTTTCACTCAGTCAACACGCTGCATTATATTTCAATCCTCTGAGAAATAGCCCTATCAACAAGTTGAGAAACCAATTTGGAAGCACCTACCACTTTGATTTTATTCATAAATGTCAAGGGCCCTAAATTTAGAAAAAGTTTACCAAAAACCTCATCTGCAAAGCTACTGCTTATCAAAGCAACCCCCTCCATATCCAACACAATAGATTGAGAGCCGGAGTTCAAAATATTCTCTATTTTTAGCCTTGTCTGTTTGGCTAATTCCCTAGAACCAAAGTTTTTACACTCTTCTAACATTTTTAAATTTACATTTTTTTCTTCTGCATATCTATCTGCATGAGAATAACTTGGCACATATGGTTTATTGTTAAACCGCAACGCTTCCTCCAATGCATTTTTGTTATTCGTGGAAATATTACACACAACAACTGACCCCGCGTAAGGAACATTTTGTTTTTTTGCATGCACACCATTTTTTTCGCTAAAACTCAATGATGCCTTATTTGAATAAATGTAAAACTTCCCTCCGGTTACCTGCGCAAGCCTGAAAGAGCCAAACAAACCATTTCCCATGTTGGTAGTTCTATTTCTCGTAATGCCTTCTCTTATCGCTCGATCTAAGGCTTCCGAGTCAGACTGAATATCACGATGCGTCTCACGCAATGTAACTGGAATCGACCGACCGGCATCACATACGATAAACTCTACAAACCCATTACTCTTAACAGTCATCTGAAGAACGCCTCCCACTGGGCTGTCCGCATGACTTAACGCATTATCCATTATCTCATTCAGCGACCACTCCAGAGGAGCAATCTTATCTCTTGAAAAGTCATCGATTGAACGCAACATCTGTTCAACAAACAAATTTACCAACTCATATTGTTGGTCTGCATTTTTAAATATTTTGGCAGGTATGTGATTTTTTCGTACTCTAGAGGTTTCTGCGTATGCTAACGGATCTATCAAATGTGCCCAATTGCAATTTATAAACAAATTTTTTAATTTTGTGTCTTCAGGCAGTTCCAACAAAGTTTTAATACCTGAAGCGTATTTCGCTCTACAAGCAAACGCAAAGGGTAACATATCTTGTGCGTAAGCAGTTTCCAGTTTTGTAAAATCAAAAACTATAGAATCGTACCCTTGATGAATCAATTTATGCATAGTGGCACATGCCACGCTCAAATATTCATGTCCAAAATTCCCTCTGACAATCAGATGATTACGGTTAGTTTCTATCAAAATAAGCCCCCCCCTTTGGAAAATTTTACTCTATCTTCAATTGAAGCTTTCTTTCAATACATAAAAAAGACTCCTCCCCGCTCCATACACCAAAACCTCCGCCATTTGACTGTCTTTACTCGGTGCGATTGCCAATTAGAAATTGGCGCACCTGTGCCTTCGCTTTGCTCGTCGGCCT
>CAYGPD010000008.1:0-2352 GCA_964351655.1 uncultured Hyphomonadaceae bacterium
CCGCCCTGACAACCGTTTCTGAAGACTCTCGCAAGGGTGTACGATAATTGGAATACAAACTACTTGATGGTCGCGGCCACGCCAGCCGCTCGGAACGACTGCCAACAAACTTGATAGTTCGAGAAACATGCGGCGGCTAAGCGAAGTAAGCTTGTCTACCAACTTTGTTTAGCCGGTACTTTTCTTTTTTGAGTATCTTTATATTAGCGGTTTAACTCACCAGATTCTCTATAGCCTCAATAAGGCGTTTGTTTTTAGCAGTGTCCAAAGCATCCGGATGAGGTTGAGCAAACGACTTTCGATCATTGTCGCAATAACGCCCTGAGGCATTGTCAGTTTAATCCGTTCATTTCCAACTTAGCCAGCTTTCGCTAAGTTGGAAACATGAAAACCTCCATCTTCCGATATTTCAAAACCTCACCAGAAATCAGAAAACTTGCGGTTATGATGTATATCCGTTTTCCACTCTCGTTGAAAAATGTGGAAGACCTTCTTCATGAAAGAGGAATTGATATTACTCATGAAAAAGCTCAATTCTGGTGGAATAGGTTTGGACTTTACTTCGCTTCTCAAATTTCAAACGAAATCGCGACATCGCACTGAGCGAATGGTGGCAATTTTTTGCAAGCTAAAAAACGACCGCCCCTGCCGCTCAGAGACCGGTTAGCTTTTGTCTGACACCACCCAAAAATTCATGCCATGAGAACAGATTGATAGAAATCTGCTTTAGTACAAAATTCAAGCCTCGCCTTTTTTTGAGACAATTCGACATTGTCCTTTATAACTTTAAAGCCAGCCTGTTCATTCAGTTTATGAATTTTAAGATTAGCAGTATCAGGTTCCACAATCACGCGCTTAGCTTGGTGATATTGGAATAGAAAATTCATAATAACTTTGAAAACACTTTGTGTGAATTTAGGGATATATTTTTTTGCTGGCGCAACCAAAATATGCATCCCAAAATCGCCCGGCTCACCCACATAATGCGCTGCTATTTCTTCGCAGGCTGGATCGTAAATTTCAGTTATGAACATGGGAGTATCATTTAAATACCCTAGGTAAACCTTAGTTCCAATCGGGGCCATTATAGCTTCGTATTCAGATTTCACTTTCTCTAAGGTAGAATTGTTCAGCATCCAAAATTTAGCATATTCCATATTCACCCATGGATGGATAATCTCGGCATCTTCCTCATTGTTGTATTCAACAAGTGAAAACACTCCGATTTCAGCTATTTCTAATTGATATACAGCATCTCGATTCGACATAGATTTCGCCCCTTCATGACAGAATAAGCCAATTATACAGAGCACTTTTACCCTTAAGGCGATGCCTTTTTACCGCCACTCGGTGAGGTTTAAACACCTTCAAATTCACCGATCACCAGCTAGCTTCTATGTCGATGGTCATCAATGCCAGCTTTTAGGTCAAATCATGAAAAATCCAAACCTGCAAATTCAAAGTTTGGTTGTCCTATTAAATGGCGTGATCGCGACCTTAACGTTAGGTGCTCTCCCCGTTTTTATAGCACGCATAAGTGAGCAGTTTGCGCTAGACTCACAGCAAACTGGTTTCCTAGCATCTGCTGATTTAGGTGGCTGTGCATTGGGCTGCGTAATTGCATTGTCCATTATCAAAAAACACAAATGGCGTTCAATATTAATTTTTGCGATCATAATCACACTTTTGGGCAATTTCTTTTCAATACTCAGCTCAAATTATATTCAAATATTATGCTCAAGGTCTTTAGCTGGTATCGGTAATGGCTTTATTGTTTCACTCGTGTTTTCTGCACTTAGTGCAAGCGCCAACCCAGATCGCAATTTTGGCCTTTACACATTTGGGCAACTTATTGCTCAATCAATTACTCTACCCTTGTTCTCGTACTTAGTTGAAATCAATGGCATTAATTCAATTTTCATAGCCCTAATCGCAGCCAGCACAGCGCTGTTATTCGTAATCCATATATTTCCCAAAGATAGAAATGGCCTTGCCTCCACCGCGTTAATCGAACCCATAACACCATCAATTACAACAGTCTCTGTTTTCAATAAGTTTCCTAGGCAAGCAATTCTCTCTCTCGCGGGATTGGCTATCTACTTCTTAGGTTTTTCCGCTTTATGGGCCTTTTTTGATCCCATTGGACAACATCTAAACCTTTCAGATTCCCGAATAAGTGGCGCACTAGGGATTGCTTCACTCATAGGAATTTTGGGCCCAATTCTCGTCGTAATCGCACAACCTATTTTTCAAAGAAACTTGCTTTTAACAGCGGGAATTCTTCTACATATTTCGAGCATCGCCATTTTACTGTTAGGCAATGGATACTCAGCATTCCTTATTGGAACTTCT
>CAYGPD010000008.1:2452-31306 GCA_964351655.1 uncultured Hyphomonadaceae bacterium
TTGTTACGCCACGGACAAGCCTTTTCCAACTGTCCTGCCAAACGGAAGAGTTTATCATCCTGTCCATAAGCAGCTGAAAACATAGAACCTATAGGCAATCCTGAGCCCCCCATAAACAAAGGAACACTCATAGAAGGCACACCTGTAATATTTGCCAAAATTGTATAAGGTGAAAAACCCCAAAAACGATCTAAATATTGTCGACGATCTGAACTGTTGGCATGAATAAATCCATTATCAACAGGCTCTTTAGCCAATGTTGGTGTTAAATACACATCGTATTTATTGAAAAAACGTCCCATCCCTCTTTCACAAGCAGCCTTAAGAGCGAAGAATTCCATCATCACACTTGCGGGTAGGCTTTTGCCAATTTGTACCATTTCCAAATGGCAGGCTTCAATTGTTTCGCTTGTCAATTCTACACCTTGAAGTTCCGCATAATTATGCATTTCAAAAGCAAGATTAACAGCCAAGAGGTTCTCAATAATTTGAAAAAAGCCATCCGTATTAAATTCTGGTTTTTCTTCAACGACTTCATGTCCTAAATCTTCAAGCAACCGAGCCGTTTTAATCACAATTTCTTTGCAGGAATTTTCAACTGGGATGCCTCCCATAGCCTCCAAAGAAAAAGCAATCTTAAGCGGTTCAATATCACTCGTCGAATGCTCTAAATAAGATCCACTGAAAGTTGGAGCATCATAAGGGGCTCCAGCATCTAAACCAGCTGCTATGTCTAAAAATGCAGCACTATCCCGTACACTACGCGTCAACACATGTTGAACAAAAAGGCCATTCCAAATTTCTGAAACATCAGGACCATTGGGCGTCCGACCTCGACTCGGTTTAAACCCAAACACGCCAGTACAGGAGGCAGGTATACGGATAGACCCTGCACTATCATTCGCTGTGGCGACAGGCACCATACCAGAGGCAACAGCACACGCGGAGCCCCCACTCGACCCCCCAACAGTTTTATTTAGATTCCAAGGGTTTCGGCATACTCCATAAAGGACAGATTCTGTCGTAATAGAGGAAGAAAACTCCGGAACATTTGTTTGTCCAACAAACACCAAACCGGCCTCTCTATAACGCCGAATTATCTCCTCATCACGATCAGGAACAAACGACTTTGTAAGTCGAGTGCCAAACTTTTGAGGGATGCCTTTAATTCCAGCTACACAATCTTTAACAGCTATCGGTACACCACTCATATCCAAGAATTTTGGATTATTTTTCTGCGAAGACATTTGCATTGAAAGCTGATCATACGCGTACTCTTCCAGTACATTTACGATCGCATTTAAATCTGGATTGAGAGTTTCAATCCTTTCAAATGCAGCTATCAAAATCTCTTTCTTGGTTATTTCACCATTTGCAATTAACTGAGAAAGACCGATTGCATCAAAGTATTGATATTCTGAAAAAGAAGCCATTATACGATATATTTCTTCCGCTTTGCATATATAAACCAACACATCTAAAAACTTGGCTACACCCTGATAGATGCAAAGTTAGGCTTTCGACTATTGGCAACTACCCCTAATAATCCGATCAATTAGAAACTTCTGGAAACGCCGAAAACCAATTTATCAGAATGCGTACTCAATCCCATCTCACTTGAAAGCCGATATTGGTCTCCCGATTCAAACTGCCTTAAATATCCCAAATGCGCCGATATATTTGATGTTGCATTGTATTTAATACGTGTCGCAAACTCACCGTCAGTCACACCACCTATCCCTTCTTCGTCATCTTGCAGTGAAATATTGTACTCAATGGCTGTTTCTAACTGCCAGCGAGAGGATAACTCGATTTCGTTTGAAATAATCCAACGGCTATACGACTGCTTCTCCTCCGATAGAAAATAAAAAACGTCCAAATTAAATTTAAATGGCAGCGATAAATGCGCCCCCCCATACGCATATTCAATTATTTCTCCATCAACATAATCCAGCCTCACCCCCAATGAAATTTGGAGCTCCTGAGAGATAGCTGAAAGCAGCTGCATCTTGCTTTCAATGCCATTGACACTTTCATAGTCATCCACTTCGCCTTCAGCACCTACGCTCCAAACAGAATTGCCTGACTCGTATTCGATGAGACCTTCGATAAACACCAAATTAGCGTCATCAGCTAAGCGCACCTCACTGAATACTGATGCCTGAATAGGAAGACTGGGGGGATGACCCTCATTGGCCCATGCTGGTTTCATCCATCCGGCCACAGCAATTAATACACACGTATTAAAATGTCTCATTTCAGATTCCACCGATACCGCCAATTCTAAAGGTTCCGCGTTAGCCTGATTGGAGTGCTGGACATTTTAAAGCTGATTTGATCGACGAGTGCGTTGCGCAAATAACACCACCCTCATTCGAATTTGCATCTTTGTTGTGTTGCTTCATTGTAAGTAAATTCGTACAGGACCGGCAAATGCTTGCCCCCCCTTTGCAATGGAGTCACAACGACATGTCAAAATTTAAAAAAGCGAGCTACCTTAGCGCTTGCCTTTCAAGTCTTGGATTGTGCATGGCATGTGGGGTCGGACAAATTGCTTCTGCAGAACCAACCCAACAAGCTAATCAATCACGTTCACAAGCCGAACTTCCGACACTTATCAATGATGGCTTTGAAGATGCGTCTCGGCTCGAGTTTGATTGGCCCATGCTCAATATTGGCACTGGCCAATATGAAGACGGGCCAACAGGTTTAACGGTTTTAAAATTTGGGAAAAAAGTCCATGCCGCCGTAGATGCGCGCGGCGGTGGTCCCGGCACAATCAACTCTGAATTCTTAAATATTGGCTACCTACACCCTGAGTTGGACGCCATCGTACTTGCTGGTGGGTCTTGGTATGGTTTGGAAGCAGCGACAGGGGTGATGACTGCCCTACTAGACGACGGTGAAACCAGTGGACATTGGGAAAATATAGGGTTTGCAACAGGGTCAATCATTTATGACCTCGGTGGCCGCAGACTTAATGAAATCTACCCCGACAAACGCCTCGCTCAAGAAGCTTATCGCGCTGCCGAGACAGGCATTTTCCCAAGAGGTGCATATGGAGCAGGCCGATCCGCCGTAAATGGTGGCATTTTTGGCTGCAATGCCAAGTCAGGACAAGGCGCTGCTTTTAGACAAATTGGTGATGTAAAAATCGCAGTCTTCACAGTCGTGAATGCACTAGGCGTCATTACAGACCGTGAAGGAAATGTTGCCAATTGCTTTAAAGGGCAGGGCTGGCCCAAAGACCTAAAAGCGACAGATCTAATGCGCGGCGCGCCTGATAGTTTGCGTCCAGACTGGAAAGCAGTAGAATCCGAGCCAGTTGAAAAAAAGAACACGACAGTCAGCGTGGTTGTCACCAACGTATCCCTTTCTCATGCAGAGCTTAAGAGACTTGCTGCTCAAGTGCACACATCTATGGGACGGGGAATCCAACCATTTGCAACTGAATTTGACGGCGATGTACTTTATGCAGTTTCAACAGCCGAATTAGATGAAAGCATCGGGGCATCCATACCGAGTATGGAACTTGGTATCGTTGCATCTGAACTTATGTGGGACGCCATCCTCTCAACGACACCGCATGATCAGCCAAAACATGTTTTGCCCAACAAGGACATTAAACTTAGCAAAAAAGCACTCAGTAAGTTCGTTGGCACATACCGTTTCAGCGACATTGCAGACCTTACGATAACACTTGAAGGTGAAACCTTAATTGCTTCCGCAACAGGCAAACGCGATGTCTTTGCGGTTAAAAAAGATCATCCTTTAGAATTGCTGCCTGTATCGAAAACTCAGTTCACCCCCCCTGCGGGCAGATATCCATTCAATATAAAATTTAGTGACGATCAAATAGTTTTAAACTCGGGACGCTGGGAACAATTCGGCTCACGAATCTCAAAGTAAATACAAAGACAGCAAGTTTAGGGAGTAAAGTATGCCAACTGTTCCAGAATTCGATTGGACTGATCCGCTTTCACTTAACGGACAATTCACAGAAGATGAAAAAATGATCCGTGACACTGCTCACAGATATGCGCAGGACAAATTGCTCCCAGGCATTACTGAAGCAAATCGAGACGGTAAATTCGATCGAAACATTATGTCCGAAATGGGAGCATTGGGACTTTTAGGAGCGACAATCCCTGCTGAATATGGTGGTGCCGAGGCCAGCCATGTCGCATATGGATTAATCGCACACGAAGTTGAAGCTGTGGATTCTGGATATCGTTCAGCTCTAAGTGTTCAATCATCTCTGGTTATACACCCGATCTATACATATGGATCGGAAGTACAACGACAAAAATGGTTGCCTGGACTAATATCTGGTGAACTTGTAGGTTGTTTTGGATTGACTGAACCAAATCATGGATCTGACCCTAATTCCATGGAAACGCGTGCCAAAAAAGTCGATGGTGGATACGAGCTAAATGGCACAAAGATGTGGATCACCAATAGCCCTATAGCGGATGTATTTGTGGTTTGGGGAAAACTGGATGGTGTAATACGCGGCTTCGTCCTTGAAAAAGGAATGGATGGGCTATCCGCACCAGAAATCAAAGGCAAACTTGCCCTAAGAGCATCTATTACAGGTGAAATCGTAATGGACAGCGTTTTCGTTCCCGAAGACAATCTCCTTCCAAATGCAAAAGGTTTGTCAGGGCCGTTTGGATGCTTAAACAAAGCACGATATGGTATTGCTTGGGGTGCATTGGGTGCCGCAACAGCTTGTTGGAGTACTGCAAGAGAATACACAATTGACCGCCATCAATTTGGCCGTCCATTGGCTGCAAACCAACTCATCCAGAAAAAACTCGCCGATATGCAAACTGAAATTTCAATCGGCCAGGCCGCATGCCTGCAAATTGGCCGGCTGCTTGATGAAAAAAAATGCCCACCTACCGCGATTTCACTCATCAAACGGAACAGTGCTGGCAAAGCATTGGCCATAGCTCGAGAGTGTCGAGACATGCTAGGAGGAAATGGAATTTCTGACGAATTCCATGTCATGCGCCACATGTGCAACCTAGAAGCAGTCAACACATATGAAGGAACTCACGATGTCCACGCCCTTATCTTAGGACGCGCCATCACTGGAATTGCGGCGTTTGGTTAAAATGACCAAAGGTGCATTATCAGGTTTAAAAGTCCTTGATTTAAGTCGTGTTCTAGCTGGCCCATGGGCCACACAATTGCTAGGAGATCTGGGTGCTGAGATTATCAAAATCGAGCGCCCAGACTCTGGTGATGATACACGCCACTGGGCCCCGCCCTATCAGACATCTACTGATGGAGAGAATCGAGAAGCGTCATATTTTCTTAGCGCAAATCGAAACAAAGACTCAGTTTGCATTGATATATCTACTCCCACTGGGCAAAAATTGGTACGTCAATTAGCTGAAAAAAGTGACGTTTTCATCGAAAACTTCAAAGTTGGCGGTTTGCGAAAATTCGGCCTTGATTACGAAGCTCTGCAGAAAATCAATCCACGCTTAATCTACTGTTCAATCACAGGATTTGGTCAGACTGGACCCATGGCAAGTAGCCCCGGTTATGACTTGCTTATCCAAGCCATGGGCGGGCTTATGAGCATTACTGGACACCCTGAGGGAGAACCAACAAAAGTAGGTGTTGCACTCGTTGATATACTAACCGGCATGTACGCTGCCAATGCAATTCAAGCAGCTATAATTGAACGGCAAAGGTCTGGAATTGGTCAATATATAGATGTCGCGTTATTAGATTGCCTTGTCGCATCGCTTGCGAACCAAGGGCAAGCCTATCATGCCACCGGAAAATCTCCCGTTCGCATGGGAAACGCGCATCCAAGTATTGCCCCATACAGCCTCTTCAACACAAAAGATGGTCACATTGTTATCGCAGTGGGAAATGACACTCAATTCCAAAACCTATGTCGAAAAATAAACAAACCAGAACTAGCCGCAGACGTACGTTTTCTAAAAAATATTGATCGTGTTCAACATAGAGACGCCTTAACAACTGAGCTGAACAACGCCTTATCACTAAACACGACACAAGAATGGCTACAAATACTCGCTGATTGCGGTGCGCCGATCGGGCCCGTAAACTCTATTGAAGATATTTTCAAAAGCCCTCAATTAATTCAGAGAGGTATGAAAGTTGATATTCCTCATGAAAACTTAGGTATTACGCCAGCAACTGCCAATCCCGTAAAGCTGTCGAGAACACCAGTTGAGTACCGAAACGCTGCTCCCATTTTAGGCAGTTCAACTGAAAAAGTGCTCAAAAAAGAGTTGCATTATTCGCAAGCAGAAATTAATGAAATGCTGAAGAGCGGTGATATACAGTCATTTAGCAAGCATGGTGACTAATCAGCACCATTTGTCACAATTTTTACATCTGCCCCAAAAATTGTTTTAGAAACTAGCATCTTCATATCAATTAGTTAATCGGGGATATGAGATGAAACGATCACTTTTATGGTCTGCTGCGGGTGTTATAGCGGCCAATTTATATAGTCCAGCAATGATGGCATACGCTCAAAATGTTAATTCTGAAGCGGCTGCTGAAAACACGAAAACGCTTTCCACCGTTGTTGTAACTGCACAAAAAAAAGAAGAACGCCTTATCGACGTTCCAATGGCTATCAAAGCTATTGGAGGTGAAGAATTAGAAAAGCTTGGCGTCACCGACATTCAAGAATTATCATTTGCTGTTCCCGGCCTAACTATGCGTGAAGATGGTCCAGGAAGCTACACTGTCTTTCTCCGTGGATTGGCAAACCAATCAGGTTCCGGTGCCTTGGTCGGCATGTATATGGACGAAATGCCCCTCACTCTAGGTGGATATGACCAATTAGCACCAGTTGCTTTAGACTTTGAGCGCGTTGAAGTACTTAAAGGGCCACAAGGTACTCTATACGGAGTTGGTGCAGCCGGTGGTGTTGTAAGATTTATCACTAACGACCCGAACCTCAACAAAGTTGAAGGTTCAATTGGTGGTGAAGTATATTCCGTTTCGGATGGTGAAATGGGCTATACAGGTGAGCTCGTATTGAATGTTCCCCTCATCGAAAACAAATTGGCCTTTAGACTAGCTGCAGCTTACCAAGATGGTGGCGGCTGGATTGACCAACCTGAAGCAGGCATTGAAGACGGGAACGGCACTGAACTCACAAATATTCGCGCAAAAATGCTGTGGGTTCCAACAGACGAATTTAGCGCCAAAGTTACCGTTCAGACACATCGCGCTTCAACTGAGTTGGGAATGGGTTATGAAGAGGCTGACCGCACTGTTGATGTTGGTCCAGACCGAAGCAAAGTCATGATCCCGAAAGAATTTGACTTTGATATCTACAATTTAGAAATGTCATATGATTTTGGTTTTGCTGAGTTAACCTCTTCAACTACACAAGTTGAGCACGACCACCAATATCCATTTTCCTACATCCCAAGAGAAGGCAATTATTCTTATGGATATGTCGAAGGAAACGATGACCGCTTTGTAGAGGCTAGTCGTTTTTCTCAGGAAATCCGATTGTCAGATACAGAAGGCATGGTTGAATGGACCGTTGGTGCATTCTATTCAGACTTAGAACGCTCTTTGGTTGCTGATTACGAATATCTATATGCTGTGAATGGTGATCTAAATGAAGGTGGCGGCGTTCTTTACGACGACCTTTATTATGGATCTGCTACAACCGCTGAATCCATTTCTGTATTTGCAGATGTAGAACTAAACCTTACTGACAAATTTGCTGTCGGTGTTGGTGCTCGTTACTTTGAAGAAGATCAGACAAGCCTCATAGAATACGCACCGGGTACTGGTGTAGCTGAATCTGCAACATTTGATTCATTCGACCCTCGTGTTTACATGACTTACAAATATGCCGATGAGAAAACTCTATATGCCAGCATAGGTAAAGGCTTCAGAAGTGGTGGATTTAACTCCGCACCGTTCGCACCATACGATCCTGAAGAAGTCTATACCTATGAAATAGGTACAAAAGGCTCAGCAGCTGATGGCAAAATTCAATTTGATGTCGCGACATTCTTCACACAATACCAAGATATGATCAGAAGACGCCTCGTCCTTGTGGATGGCCAACTTCTAGGGGAATCTAGCAATATTGGTGAGGTGGAAATCTTTGGTCTCGAAGCTGGATTGGCGGTTAAACCTGTCGAACCACTGACGATTAGCTTAAATGCAGCTTATTTAAACAGTGAGATCGTAGCAACAGACGATACTGACCAAGTCAACAATGTTGGAGATGCCACAGACTACACACCAGAATTAAGTGCAACTATCGGTATCAACTACGACTTTAACATTTCGCCCGACATCCCAGGTTTCGCCCGTCTAGATTACAATTACAGAGACGAAGTGACCTATATCGATCGCTCCAGTTTCTTTGAATCTGTTCTGCCTCAAGCGTCAGATAGTTTGAGCTTATTAAATGCACGTGTGGGTATCACCCTCAACGCATTTGACTTGGAATTATATGCTACAAACCTAACAGATGAGAATGTATCAATTGATCCATATCAAGGTTGGGCCAACGCTAACAGAACTCAACCTCGCGTTATAGGTTTGAAAGCTAAGTACAACTTCTAAACTCCCTTCATTAGAGGTTGCATGCTAAGGAAGTCCGGCTATTCAATATAGCCGGGCTTCTTTTATGTTTAGATTACCAATGTGATTTGATACGATCTAGCTTGCAAAAAAAACATGCTATTTTATGTAGTCGCTCTTATGGTCGGGGCATTAAAATCCATAAGATAAAGCACATAACTTGTACAGAGCACTTCGCTCAGCAACAACTTAGCTTTTCATTCCAAATGACGAAGAATGAATCAAAAGCGTAGTAATGTACGATTATTCAGTTGGCACGTATTGGTCGATAAAACGATTGAAAGTCGACCGCTCTAATTCTCGATATCAAATTTTTGATTTAAGGGTGCTGCCTGCCCTTTTAGTGCCCGAACGACAAAAAAGCTATGCTCCGTTGCAGCATGACAAGCATTGCAAGTTTCCATCAGAAAATCGTAAGCGTCTTCAAAACGACTCCACTGCCCACTATCGACGACCTCATCAATCTCTTTGATTGGTGTATCGAGCATAGTTGCCAGCTCAATTGCGTCCCAACCATTATAAGCATATGGCTCAGTTCGACCTTCTTTAATGTTACTTAATGACTGTTGGATTTTCCAATTGTACCATGACGCCAACTCACCATTTTCTGCAATCCCTGCAAAATATAGTTTTGTTGAATGAGTATGCAGCTCATGCATGACGTCAATTAACCGGTATTCCTTCAAACGCGTCACAGCATTTTCAGGCGTAGATCTTTCACCTTTTAGCGTGAACACACCCCCAGCGAGCGCGCTTCCACCAACAGCTAGAAGCAAACCCACTAGAAACGTTGAATTACCGTTCATAACAAATTGGGCCCTCAAGGAGCATTTGCGAAATTAGCAAAGGCACGACTACCCAAACATTTATTCGGCTCGAGCCATTTTATCCATAAAGGGTTTTAATAGTACAATCAGCACTGCACCAGATGAAACAATCCCACCATGTATCAGCCAAAACCACTGAGGTGCCATTGTCTCATAAAGTTGACCTAGCCAACCGGAACCGAAACCACCGATAAAAATAGCAAGATAGTACGATCCGATCATCATCGAATTAACGGACACTGGTGCCACACGCGAGATAAAGGACATAGCAACCGGTCCAATATACAAAAATCCGGTTCCACAAATACAGTGAAATATAAACGGCCAAAACATGTTGATGCCGGCATCCGAACTAGTCATTTCACCAATCACAAGCATCATAAAGGCTAAGCCAAAAATCAGACACCCAATTGCAATTTTAATTGAATCCTGAGGTTCATTGCCCTGTTTATTCTGTCGGCGCCAAAGCCACAAAACAAGAGGTGCAGCCGCCAAGACGAACATAAAATCAAGAGACTGGAACCAAGTCACCGGTACTTCAAAACCGAAAATAAGGCGATTGACTTCATCTTTGATCCAAAGTGGATAAACATTCCAAACTTGCGCCTGCGCCGTCCAATACAATGACGTGATGGCCAACATAATCAGAATAACAAAGATTGGTGCAAAATCTTCCTTCTTCAATTTGCGCGCAGCTATAGTTTCGGAAGTAATTTTGCTCTTCGGCAAATGGCGGCTACCGGCAACGTAAATTGCAAGCCCTACCAGCATCCCAATTCCAGCTATACCAAAACCATAATGCCAGCCATAAAGTTCACCTAAAGTCCCACAAACGAGAGGCGCAATGGCCGCCCCCACATTTATGCTAAAATTGTAAATCGTGTATCCTGCATCACGCCTCTGATCTGAGGCTTCATACAATTGCCCAACTTGCGCAGCGAGATTTCCTTTGAGAAAGCCCGATCCGGCAATCAGAAACAATAAAGCAACAAGGAAAGAGACTTCAAAGGCCATAAGGAAATGCCCTATAGCCATCAGCATGGCACCAATCATCACTGCTGCGTGCTGACCGATAAATCTATCCCCTAGATAACCACCGATAACAGGAGAAAAATAAACTAACCCAACATAGATACCAAAGGTTTGAGAGGCCAAAGCCTGAGTGGACATTGGTCCAAAAATAGATTCAAGAAAGGATTGAAAAGCACCAAAACCGGTAACATTCCCAGAGTGCTCTGGCAAGAACAGATGCGTGGCCATATAAAGTACCAGCAACGCCTGCATTCCGTAAAATGAAAAACGTTCCCACGCTTCTGTAAAGACGATAAAACCCAACCCCTTTGGGTGACCAATAAATGCCGTGCCATCAGCGTTTTGCGTGGCATTTTTTATGTTCGTTTCCGGTTCAAGCTGCATGAGCCCCTCTTAAGTATAGTTTACCAAAGGCAAACATACGAAGCCAACATCAAATAGCCGCTAATTAAACGTCAGGAGGTGCAAAAATAGCACCACACAGTATTGTGATAGTACCTAGACAGAATGGCGGCTCTGGTAACACAATTCAATTCGAACCGAATTTACAGCTAGAATTTATGCATAGCTGTCTAATAAGCTAGCATAACAATAAAGCTCTTTTCTTCTAATATAATCTGGATACGCTATTTGCCGACAACACTCTTGCAAGATCCGAATTTCTAGAGAAACATTCACACTTGTAGAATTCATTATGTGGCTTGGTTGGGATTTAAGAATAGAGGCCGCCATCAAAGGTAGAAAATGGACAACCCTTCAAAATTTAATTCTAACCTCCCCCCTTCCAGAAAGGCACTCCCTCCATTTGAAGCCTTACGGGCTTTCGATGCAGTTGCTAGACTTGGAGGTATTCGCAAAGCAGCCAATTGGCTCGAACGCGACCATGCTGTGCTAAGTCGCCACCTGCGATCAATAGAAAAATGGGCTGGTGTACCACTAATAGAAAGATCGACAGCAGGAACCTCTTTGACAGAAGAGGGACAAAAATACCATCTAGCTGTATCAAAAGCACTCGACAGTATTTCTCACGCATCTTTGGATTTATTATATTCAGGAACGCACCACCAATTAAATATCTGGTGTATCCCTGGGTTTGCTACGAACTGGCTTTCTTTACATCTGTCATCAATGGAAACAACAAATAGTGACGTCGACTTACAGCTTAGGCCATCTGTCGATTCACCAGATTTTCTTTCACATGAAGCTGATGCTGATATTCGCGTGCAACGCAACTATGGCGAACAAGAAGTACTCGCTGACCACCTACAGGCAGTCCCGTTAGCAGTTTTGCCAATCATACCTGTCGCCAACCGCAAATATTTAGAATCTCTCTCAGAGATAGAAACACCAGCGCATTTATTAGATCATCACCTGCTTCATGAACGCTCAACATCGACTTGGGAAACATGGCTAAAATCGCACAATGTTCAGTGCGACAACACCCTAAAAGGAATAAAACTCTGGCAGGGAGATTTAACGCTAGACGCCGCACGTCATGGACAAGGTATCGTTTTGACAAATCCACTTGTCGCTTCGCGATTTATAGAACGAGGCGAATTAATTGAAATCGGAAAAGACAACCCCAATTTCCCAACTCGAACAGCCAGTTATGTCATGATTGCACGAAAAGACCGCTGGAACGAACCAGTTTTACGCCGTTTCCGAAACTGGATGCACCGAACGATCCGTAAGGAATTGCCACTCTACACGCCCAAATAGAGCAATACCTTAGATTCTAAAATGCACTAAAAATTATTCTTAAGTGCATTGAAAAATTCATTGTCCAAAATAGCTTCAGAATGCATCGGTTTTGAGCGCGCACTCGCAACAGCAATGATTAGCTGGCGTGTTGGGTTTATATAAATATATTGCCCAAAAATACCCCTTGCACTGTATGCTTTTTCTTTGAAACTTCTGTTTTCGTCTGGAACGGGCCACCACATATATCCGTAGTTTAAGGTCTCTCCACCAACTATACGAGGGGATGTAGATTCAGCGATCCAATTTTCTGGCAAAGTCGGTTCACCGTTGATTTTGCCATCCTGCAACATATAAATCCCGAGACGAGAAAAGTCCCTCAAAGTCGCACATATCCCGCATCCAGCTACCTCCAGACCATTGACGGAGTCCAGCCACCACATGCCTTCTTTTTCCATCCCCATTGGAATCCAGATACGACGCGATAAATAGTCAGACAACCATTCACCTGTTGCAGATTTTAGCAGCGCCCCCACAACAAAAGTGTCCGCGAAACTATAGTTGAAATGCGTGCCAGGTTCGTGCTGTCGCTTCGTTTTGCATATATAATCCATTATCAAGCCGGGCTTTTGTTCGACCTGATAATCCAGCATTATTCGTCTATCCGAATTTGGGTCTGTGTGCTGATCATTCCAAGCAACTCCAGACGTCATTTGCATCAAGTGACGAATACTAACGCCATCATATGCACTACCTTTTAGTTCTGGAAGATATTCAACAAGCTGCTCGTCTACGTTTTTTATAAAGCCATCTTTAATAGCAACACCAACAAGAGTCGTTGCAACTGATTTTGCCATAGACATGGAGACCCACAGAGAATCCTCAGTATTTCCACTCTCATAGTGCTCACACACAACCTCGCCTTGAGAGTAAACAAGCAATCCTGCCACTCTATTTTTCGAAACATAATCAAAAATATCGTTTTGAGAGCTTTTCAATTGAAACTCTAACGTTTCAACAGGCCGCAAAGATTGTTTTAAGACCTTCTTTTCACCTACGGGAATTTTACGTGTTGGAAAAATCTTGTGGGAATTACGAAATGTTGAAGCTTGCAAGTTGGGCATCATCTTACCCGCATAGAGATTGACAATATCTCCGAGTGGCTCTGCAACTAACGCATTGGAGAGTTTTGGCTGAGTTTCACGTGCTGGCTTTATCATACTCATCTCGGAACATTTCTGACTTGCAATTCTAATTTTTTATCAGCCTACATTTCACACCAGCAAAATTTCAGGTGCAAAAGGATTGATTGCCGGTGCTTAATATGCACCGACCTTTCCAAAATTCGCGTCTGTAATTATGCGCTGATTTTTTGAAATCTGATCACAATTAAATTGTTGCAACTTCAGCTTAGTCAGAAAGTTTATATCAAATATGCCAGAACTATTCGTACCTGATATTTTCCAGAATGATGCTCCCCTAGAGGTAATTCGGAACTTTCCATTAGCACAGTTAATATGCTCCAATAGTGAGGGTATAATGGCAACGGCATCACCGATAATCATCGACGACACTCGCGGAAAAGCTGATGACCTCATACTTATCGGTCATATGGCCAAGGCAAATCAGCAATCTACACTTATGCAGTCAGGGCAGAATATTTTAGCTATTTTTAGCAGCCCAAACGCATACATTTCCCCAGATTGGTACAAAGAAAGAAAAACTGTCCCCACGTGGGACTATCAAAGCGTCCATATTAAAGGGGCGATAAACATTTTTGAAGACCACGACCAACACTTAGATATTCTAACCAAAACGATTGCTCATGTTGAAAAAGGTAAAGACACGCCTTGGACGCTAGAAATGGCACCAGAAGGAAAAGTAGAAAGTTTGTTACCTCACATCATATCCTTCGAGATTGTTGTTGAACGCATTCAAGCTATATCTAGACTCAGTCAAATGCAGACAATTGTCGACCGTCAAAGTGTTATCGAAGGCCTTAGAACCCGCAACCAATATGGTGACCTCGACGTCGCATTTTTGATTGAAGCGCAGATGAACGCACCATTAGGTGGTGATTAATTTACACCACCCCAACCGCTAAAATCAACTTGAACACTTGCTGTTTCAGTCGCACGGTCAGTGAAAATTATTCTTGATAAAAAGGATGCTAACAATGCTCCGTTCCAATAAGACGACAGAAGAATGGCAAGCCCTAGATGCGGCTCATCACGTACACCCATTTTGTGATCACAAATCACTGAAAGAAAATGGCGTAAAAGTAATTGTCAAAGGTGAAGGGAGTCACCTTTGGGATTCAGACGGCAATAAAATCCTTGATGGGATGGCTGGGCTATGGTGCGTGAATGTCGGCTATGGCCGCAAAGACCTCACTGAAGTGGCTGCTCGCCAAATGAATGAGCTCCCCTACTACAACACATTTTTTCAGTGTTCATCTCCACCTCAAATAGAACTCGCAAACAAACTATCCGAGGTCACGCCTGAACATATAAACCATTTTTTCTACGCCAATTCAGGTTCAGAAGCGAATGACTCTATCATCAAATTCATTCGGTTATATTGGGATCAAAAAGGCAAACCTGAGAAGCGCACAATTATCGGACGCAATTTAGGTTATCATGGGAGCACGATTGCTGCGACCAGCTTGAGTGGAATGGGCGCAATGAAAAAATTAGGTGGGAATTATCTACCTGAGTTTGAGCATATTCTAGAGCCGCATTACTATATGCATGGTAATGGCATGACCGAAGAAGAATTTGGTCTATATGCAGCCAATCAACTGGAAGAAAAAATACTAGAAATCGGCGCAGACAAAGTCGGTGCATTTTTCGGTGAACCCGTACAAGGTGCCGGAGGCGTTATCGACCCTCCAGCAAACTATTGGGCACGCATTCAAGAGATTTGTACGAAATACAACATACTTCTTGTCTGTGATGAGGTTATCTGTGGCTTCGGACGTCTCGGCACATGGTTTGGTCAGAATTTTTATGGCATCAAGCCGGACATCATGACCATGGCGAAAGGTTTGTCCTCAGGGTACATGCCCATCTCTGCCATTGGGTTTAGCGACGACGTGTATGATGCGTTACACTATTCAGGTGTCCTCTCGCATGGATACACCTATTCAGGTCATCCTGTATCTTGTGCAGTCGCTCTGAAAAACATCCAAATTTTACAGGATGAAAAAATCATTGATCGAGTTGCAAGCGAAGCAGTGCCGGCTTTTCGTGAAGGTTTAAATTCTCTTACAAAACATCACTCCATCATTGGTGAAATTAG
This sequence comes from uncultured Hyphomonadaceae bacterium, assembly GCA_964351655.1. GTDB lineage: Bacteria > Pseudomonadota > Alphaproteobacteria > Caulobacterales > Hyphomonadaceae > Hirschia. Next base: position 17,926 of record CAYGPD010000008.1, read on the forward strand.
AGGACAAGGACTGTTAGCTGGAATCCAGCTCATGAAGAACGCTGCGGACAAAGTTCAGTTTGAAGTTGAAGAGCAAGCAGCCAATATTTGTCGTGATATTGCCATTAAACATGGTCTGATAATGCGCGCTGTAGACCGCACTATGGTTGTTTGTCCTCCGCTTATCATCACGCCATCTGAAATCACTGAATTCCTAGAAAAAGCAGATGCAGCTTTAACTGAAACTGAAGCCTATTTCTGTTTGCGATAAGGGACGGCGTAATGATTAGCCAACAGACAAGTGAGTTGTTGACGCAAATTAATTCTTATTGCGGAACAAACAAAACTGAAGCGAACTTTCCAGTCCGCAATCCAGCCACTGGTGAAGAAATTACTGCGGTGCCTGAATGCACCGCAGATATCACCAGAGCATCCATAAAGCGAGCCAAAGCCGCTCAACCAGATTGGGCAGCGCTCACAGCTCAACAACGCGCAAACATTTTGAAAAAATGGCATGCGCTTATCCTACAAAACCAAGATGCACTCGGCGAATTATTGACCTTAGAACAAGGAAAACCGATTGCGGAAGCCAAAGGTGAGATAGGTTTTGGCGCGAGTTTTATTGAGTGGTTTGCTGAGGAAGGTAAGCGTGCTTATGGTGACATTATACCACCAAACATGCCGGACAAACGCTTATTGGTGATAAAACAACCAATAGGCGTTGTGGGCGCTATTACGCCTTGGAACTTCCCTAATGCCATGATCACACGCAAAGTTGCACCGGCATTGGCAGCTGGGTGTTCAATTATCTTAAAACCTTCAGAAGACACCCCTCTTTCTGCAATTGCTCTGCGCATACTTGCGAGCGATGCTGGGATACCTGAAGATGTCTTCCAGATTGTTACATCCAGTCACGGAGCTGAAATTGGTGAAGTCCTCACCACACACGAAGACATCCGGAAAATTTCCTTCACAGGCTCTACGCAAGTTGGAAAACTCCTCATGCGTCAAAGCGCGGATACGTTGAAAAAACTATCTCTAGAACTTGGCGGAAACGCGCCTTTTATCGTATTCAACGATGCCGACATTGATGGCGCGGTAAGCGCGGCAATGATATCAAAATTCCGCAATTCTGGTCAGACATGCGTATGTGCCAACCGTATTCTTGTTCAGTCAGGTGTTTACGAAACATTCGTAGAAAAATTCAAATCTGCAATCGCTAAACTTCAAATTGGAAATGGTCTTTTAACTGAAACAAGCCTTGGACCAGTCATAAATCAAAAAGCTTTTGAAAAAGTGAGCCGTTTGATCAAAGATGCCGAGGACAAAGGTGCAGAAGTCACACGTTTGCACACCTCCCTCCCGGTAGGTAATTTCATTGCGCCAACGATGATATCCAACGTAACTGATGACATGGACATTTCCAGCGAAGAGATATTTGGACCTGTCGCACCTATCTTTTCATTTGAAACGGAAGAAGAAGCGATCACAATCGCCAACTCAACTCAATATGGATTGGCTTCGTATTTCTGGACCAAAGATCTCGCACGTGCATGGCGCGTATCTGAAAAACTGGAAACAGGTATGGTGGGTCTAAACCAAGGTTTGATTTCCAGTGAAGCAGCTCCATTTGGTGGCATTAAAGAGTCTGGCATGGGGCGCGAAGGCTCTAAATATGGGCTCGATGACTATCTTGAGATTAAATACATTTCGATGGGCGGAATAGCATAGGATTCCTTCTAAAACACATATTTTAGCGGCAAGGACTAAATGCAATGAAACTATTTGGCAAAATATTTCTGGGTCTAATTATAATCCTTGCCGCTTTAGGTTTAATCTTCCAAAAGAAGATCAGAGAGATCATAGCAGTTAAAGAATATGCTGCTTCATTTGAAGCGGATAAAATCCAATCCAACTTCCGCTCCATGCATGAGCGCTACCCTTCTCAAAAAATAGACGCTCCAGAAGATACGTTTGTTCTAAAAACAGACCTTAGAAACGACATTCAATCAATTCCTTATGTCTACAACGACGTACAAAGTACCGTTGGTGAATTTATCTCTCGCACGGAAACTACTGGTTTCACCGTCCTGCAAGGCGATCAAATTGTTCATGAAGAGTTCGGGCTCGGAAATGACGCCACATCCAACGCCATTCAAATGTCTGTCACCAAGTCCTTTGTATCCACCCTTCTTGGTATTGCGTTAGAAGAAGGCTTTATCGACTCCGTCAATGACCAAGTTGTCAAATATGTGCCTGATTTAGTTGGCAGCGCATATGATGGTGTTACGATTGAACAAGTCTTGGAAATGTCATCCGGTGTGCGCTGGAACGAAGATTATGGCGATTTAAACTCTGATCTCGTACAGTCCATTGTTGCAGTACGTACAGGTTCTCTAAATGAATTTACCGCTAAAGTTCCTCGTGAAATAGAGCCAGGTACAGACACACGCTATGCCAGCATAGATACGCAAGTTCTGGGAATGATCATTGAAGCCGCGACCAAACAGGATTTCAAATCTTATTTTAAGGAAAAAATCTGGAACAAACTCGGTGCTGAAGGCGACGCATACCTTCTACAAGATACCGTCGGAACAGGTTTGTTTTATGGTGGCTTGAATATACGCCTAAGAGATATGGCCCGCTTTGGAGTTCTAATGCTCAACCAAGGCGTAAATTACAAAGGCGAAAGCATTGTATCATCTGAATGGGTAAAGATAGCGACGACACCGGATAAAGAACACTTAATGCCATTGCGCGCCTCAGCAGATTCTTACCCAAGATTTGGATACAAATATCAATGGTGGATCCCCAATGATTGGGATGGTGATGATTTTTCAGCCATTGGTATTTATGGTCAGTACATCTACATCAATCCAAGTAGAAATGTCGTAATTGCTAAAACATCTGCTTATAAAAATTATCTGATCGATGGCGGTTGGATGAATGTTGAAGCATTGGTTGTGTTCCAAGCAATAGCACGCCACCTTTCCACTGATGCGGCCTCCTCCATTGAAGCGACATCGACGGAAATTGACGCAACAGAAATAAATGCTCCACCTATTCTAGAAAACGCCGACTAATAAGGTGTCAACCCAGCACTAACGGGTATTTGGTTGCGGCGACAAACTGTCCGTAAACCAAATCTCGACTGGAGGCGTTTTACACCTGGAAGCTTAGTTAAAAACGACCTATGAAATGCCTCGTATCCTTCCACGCCATTACATAAAACTCGCAGCAAATAATCGCTATCGCCAGACATCAAATTGCACTCAAGCACCTGATCAGATTTGATCACTGCTTTTTCAAAATCATGCAGTGTCGCCTCGGCTTGATCTTTCAGTTCTACTGATACGAAAACACTTGTCGGAAACCCCACCTTTTCTTCAGACAAAATAGCCACATACCGTTGGATGACTCCCCGCTCTTCCAGTGCGCGTGCTCGCTTGTGGCATGCAGACATAGAAAGGCCAACACGTTCACCAATTTCCTGAAAAGATGGCCGCGAATCTTCCTGCAAACAGGCAAGAATTTTAACATCAAAATTGTCCATATAAATAATCTCTCAAAAGCTCATTTATCAGAAAAATTATACACCAAAAACCTTGTTATTACTATTATTTTTCTAACATTTATCTCCTATTTCAGGATAAAATTATCCTATCACATAGGAGAAAATATTATGTTTATTGGGGTCCCAAAAGAAATAAAAACCAAAGAATTTCGCGTTGGTATGACACCGGCAGGAGTCAAAGAATTAGTGTCTCGTGGACACATTGTTTTTGTCGAAACAAATGCCGGTAATGGTGTTGGTTTTACTGACGAAGACTACACCCTTTCAGGTGCAGAAATCCTCCCGACTCCCGAAGAGGTATTTGCAAAATCTGAATTGATTATCAAAGTCAAAGAACCGCAATTAAACGAATGCGCAATGCTCCGCAAAGAGCAGACAATTTTCACATATCTGCATCTTGCAGCAGATAAACCTCAAGCCGAGGCTTTGTGCGCATCTGGTTGTCTAGCTATTGCATATGAAACGATCACTTCTCCGAAAGGTCACCTGCCCCTACTTCAACCCATGAGTGAAGTTGCAGGTCGTTTATCTGTGCAAGTTGGAGCCACTGCTCTTCAAAAATCCAATGGAGGTTCCGGCCTACTTCTCGGTGGTGTCCCAGGCGTCGCACCAGCCAATATTGTTATTATTGGTGGTGGTGTTTCGGGTGAGAATGCCCTGCAAATGGCAATGGGGGCACGCGCAAATATTATTGTTTTTGAACGTTCCCTTGAAAAAATAGCGGAACTCGACCGTGTTTACGGTGATAAAGTCACAATTTGCTATTCGACCCCACTTGCGGTTCAAGAAGCGATCGCCAATGCCGATCTTGTTATTGGTGCGGTTCTACTTCCTGGGGCTGCAGCGCCTCGCGTCATTAGTCGTGAAGATCTAAAATTGATGAAACCAGGATCTGTGCTTGTTGATATTTCAATCGACCAAGGTGGTTGTTTTGAAACATCTAAACCAACAACACATGACAATCCAACATATGAAGTTGACGGTGTTATTCACTATTGTGTTGCAAACATGCCAGGCGGTGTTCCAAAGACATCAACACTCGCACTGACAAATGCGACCCTACCTTACATTTTGAAATTGGTAGAGAATGGTCCACAAGCCGCAATCGAAGCTGATGCGCACCTTGCCAATGGTGTGAATGTAAACAATGGCAAGCTGACACATCCCGCAGTGATCGAAGCTCTAACAGACTAAATCTTATGAGATAAATCTCTATTTCGCACCGTTCAATTCACTTGAACGGTGCCCTTACCTTCCTCGCCAGTATCAGCTTCGTTATTTTCAAACTTCACTTCTGAAAGAATGATAGAACTCGCATCAGCCGCACGCGCTGCATAGGGCGAGTTTTTGCGTAAAATAACATTGCTAGCCGTGATCTGAGCTTCATTTTCCGTATAAAGAGCATCATCTTCAGCGCGTTCAAATAGGCTGTCGGTCACCGTCACGACACTTGTATCGTAAGCAGCAATCCCTGCGGATTCGATACCCACAATCTTGCTGTCCGACATCACCATACGTGCTTCTTCTTCAAGCCAAACTCCCATATGAGAGTCAGAAATGGAGAGGTTTTGAACATTCAAAACTGCATCATTACGGCCAGTCAGCGACATTTTTTCAATATCTCGCATAGAAGCATTCTGTAAATTCACTTCACCGCCGATAACAAATAGCCCGTGACCATCATAATAGTCATCTTCGGCTTCACCATAGCGAAAACCTTCTATTGTCAAACCATTAATAGTCAGGTCTGCGTTTACAGCTAACATCGCGCTAGAGGCAAATTCATCATTAGGCTTAATGACGGCCCCGTCTTCAAACACTATCGTCAAAGCTTTATCTTCAGCTTTCAAAAACGCGCGCACTTCAATATCTTGAAATGGCGTATCAGAAAAAGAGGACGCTATATATTCTCCTGGATGCACCAAAATCGTTGATCCATTTTCCGCCTCAACGAGTGCGGATTGAAGTCCAGAACTGCCGATCTTATCACATGAGACTTCTTCACTCTCTGCGACACAGACATTGATTGTCATTGCATCTTGTTGCGCAATTGTGGTTGGCGCTGTTACCTCGTCATTACATGCAGTAAGCGCAAGACAAGACACACTTAGTGCAGCCGTATAAAACCGCTTCATATGCTTATTCCTTTAAATGTATATTCTTTAGAATGAGGTGAGATTAGTTCAAATCACGCGCGACTCGGAAACCGACCGTAAAATATCCGTTGGCAAGCTTACCCGGTAGCCGGAAGTGAGGGTCCATATATTCCCCGCCATCAGCATATCCACCGCCCCGTACCACACGTTCCACAGTATTCTCACATCCGCTACGGATACTGCCATCAGCTGGCGCACCATCATAGCTCTCAGCGAAGCAGTCAGCTTGCCATTCCCATGCATTTCCTCGGATATCGTAAATACCGAAAACATCATTTGAAAAAGAGCCCACTGGAGCAGTGTATTCCCAGTGATCAGCACCTTCTACTTTACCACCACAGCATTCCGACTGCCCTATATTAGCGACATTGTGGGTAACTTCACCGTTCTCTTCCTCGATCCCGCCATGTGCAGCTAAATATTCCCATTCAGCTTCGGAAGTCAGACGATAGGTGTGCCCTGTTTTTTCATTAAGCCACCCAATATATGCTCGCGTATCTTCCCAGCTGACACACACAACAGGGTGATCTGCTTCTTGGGGAAAACCAGGGTTTTTCCAATTACGGCTTTCGCTAACATGCCAACTCTCAGTGTCGGTGTAAATCATACACTTTTTCTCAGACACATATCCGGAGTCTTCTGTAAATGCGCGAAACTGGGCGATTGTCACCTCATGTTTTGCTATTTCAAAAGCATTTGGAAAACTCACCGTGTGTTTTGGGCCTTCAACCATGCCATAACCACGATCTTTCCAATCTCCCATCTCAAAGGATGCCGGCTGCACAACCGACATATCTGGACATAATTCGCAATCACCTTGCGCTATTTCAATCGGCGCAACTGTCTGCATTTCCACCGCTTCAGTGGGTTGCTCTGTTTTGACTTCACACGCAGAGATCAAGACAATTGATGTCGATGCAATAAGTAGTTTTCTCATGATTATTCTCCACCCCATGCAGGGTTCCAGTCGATTCCATTGGTGTCTTGCAATTCCCAGTAAAACTTGGAACGCGGCTTCGCGTCAGGACCGATCTCCTGCATCGTTTCTGCATCAAATAGTCGACCATTCATCATCGTCATCGAAACAGAATTTGTGTTTTCAATGTTTTCCAGAGGGTTTTCATCAAGAACAATTAAATCAGCGAGCTTGCCTTCTTTGATCGAACCAAGCTGGTGATCCAGTCCAAAAGAACGAGCACCATTCAATGTTGCCGCACGCAAAATCCGCTCAGGGGTCATCCCACCTTGCGCCATCAGGATCATCTCCCAATGGATTGCCAGTCCAGACACCTGACCATGAGAACCAACATTCACTGGCACACCTTGGCGATCTAACTCTGCATATGTTCTTGCGACTGAACGGAACCCAACATCATAAACAGTGTCACTGGCTTTGATGCTGTGCATACATCTTACATGCAGTGGCGCACCACCTGCTCCCGTAATCGGATTGTAAGAATTATTCACATCTGGCACAAAGTTCTTGATTTTAACTTCATCGTCGAACTCGAAGTTCTGGTAGATGTAGTTTTCTCCAAACAAAGCCCCAAAAACCACAATCAAAGTTGGTGTTGCTGAAACTTCAGAAGCCTTAAACAGCTCCTGCAAATCCTTATAATAAGTATCGACCGGCAAGTTGTGTTCAAGATTTGTATGACCATCTAGCAGCATACTTATATTCGTATAAAACTGCCCTGCTCCTTCAGCATCCACCATATATCCAGCTTCACGCGCTGCCTCAACTAACCATTGACGCTTCTGGCGCGATGGAAATTTGTAGGTTTTTAGTACAGATGGCCCCATGGCTTTTCGCAAAGTCATGATGTCTCGCGCTTCATCCAACGAATTAAACTCGTGATAGACACCGCCCCAGCGTCCTTCGACACCGTGGATAACCTGAGCTGATGAGAACCAACGCGGCCCCACAAGCTGTCCTGCAGCGGTCATTTCACCGGCTTCATAGCTAAGCTGATCGTTGGAATATGGGTCAAAATTCGTTGTTACTCCATAAGCTAAGGCTGCATAGCGCCCAGCATGCTTTTGAGGCATAACATCTACGCCATAACAACAATCTATGTGGCCGTGCGCGTCCAGAAAGCCTGGCATAATCGTTTTGCCAGCAATATCTACAATCTGCGCACCTTCTGGAATTGTAACATCCTCCTGGCGCCCCAATAGCTTGATTTTATTGCCTTCAACGACAACCACACCATTTTCTATGACGTCCCCTTCTATTGGGATGACACGACCGCCGACAAAAGCGAACAATCCTTTTTCCTCAGGGGCCGCTACGCTAAAGCCAAGATCAAGATCACATTTGGCTTCTGCTTCAACTGGCAAGCTAATTTCACAAATTGTCGGCCCAAAAGTCCAACGTAGTGTTGATCCACCATTGCTCCAGCTCAAATCATACCCACCAAGTGGAGCAATCATTTTCGCGTTTTCAGTATCTGCTTCTGAAACCTCCAACGCTTCGTCTGATTTTTTGAAAGGTGCAATGAAGAGGTCGTTATTGTCTTTAAAAGCCAACCATTTCTCATCAGGGCTAACGTCTAAATCACGCACATTATAACTGGTAGTATAAGCATGCTCTTGCACATCCTGCCCTAGAAGGGAGACACTATATAAGCTATCTTTTTTACCCTGTCCGTTTCCAGCCGCGATGTAATATATCCTGCTGTCATCGGCAGAATATTGAAGAAGCTTGTCTCCATCTCCAACTAAACTAACTTCTTCGGTTTCAAAAGTGTAAGTATAAATACCAGTTTCCGGCCCCGGAGCACTCATAGATGGATCTTGCAGCATAATACGATATGCAATGCTCTTTCCATCATGGGCAAATACAGGATCACGAATTGTTCCAGGTGATGTGACGAGCGTTATTTCTTCTCCTGAACTTAAATCTCGATATCTAAGCTCACTTCCAGTTTCATCATCCCATGAAACGTAAGCTATGTGCTTGCCATCAAAAGATAATGCCGGCTCAAACTCGCTTTTCTCTTCACCTGTAAAGGCAATAATCGGTGTTTCGTTTGCGAGATCTTTTTGCCAAAGCTTGCTAAGCGCTCTGAACACCACAATTTTGTCATCTGCAATCCAAACAGGGTTGCGTATCGTCTTCACGTCGACAGTTTCAGGCGCAAGATCTTGTTGAACACGGATTGGCGGCTGAATTTCATGCTTTGATATCAGCTTAAAGGGGATTGTTGATGCATCGCCATTCTCTGTATCGATGCGCAAAATTTTACCTTTAGACCATATGGCAATATGACGGTTATCAGGAAACCAAGCATAGGAAGGATAGTAATGTTCTTGCGGCAGGTAATCTCCCTGCAAGTCTCGGCTTAACTTAGAATATATCGGCGTTTGGCGGCGCGTATCAGCGTTTGAGAGGAAAAGAACAGTTTCAGCTTTATGACGCCGAATAAAAGCAATTCTTTCTCCATTTGGAGATACTTCCGGTGTCGTCGCGCTTCCAAATCCAGCAATAAATGGACGTGCAAACTTACTCGGAATGTATGATTCATTTGATCCATCCGCATTGAAGGACTTATCACCCTCAATATGCAACGGTGCTCGCATAACAGTAAAGTTTTTCAGTCCTGTATTCACATAAACATAGTGATCCCCTCCCACACGTTGCGTGTAGTAGAGGTATTCGCCATCTGGGGAATATCGCGGCTCCTGTACATCTCGGCGTCCACCCGGCGCATCAACGACAAGCCTTGGTTCACTTCCATCCACGTAATATTCGCGAATTGAGGATGTGTAGACTCGATCAGACTCTGGCTCACGCACAACAGCCGCTATAGATTCATCTGTCGGGGACCAAGCAGGAGATGATATAATATCACGCTCCTCAAAACTAATCTGCTTGCGCTTTTTGCCTTTAACACTCGCGGTCCAAATATTATCATGACCGGAGGCATCACTAATGAAAGCTAACGTTTTGCCGTCGCTGCTAAATTGAGGGCTTTTCTGAGTAGCCGGACCAGAAAGAATTGCTTTTGCTTCTCCCCCTTCAGCCGGCATGATGTAAATGTCATTGAGCAAGTCAAACGCAATCCATTTACCGTCTGGACTAACATCCAGACTCATCCAACTACCTTCTTCTAGCTCAAAACTTACATTCTTATGCAGTTGTTCGGCGTTTGCAGCATACGCTGAAACAAGCAAAACAAATGGCATAACAAACCGTAAAAACATGCAATCCTCCACAGCGATACAGCACAATTAGTTTTGTATCTCACCCTCCCCCGTATCATCATTTATGATTTTGCACTTGAGCGTGCTTATATACGGTGCGCCATCATATGACACAGTAAGACATCTGCTATGCTAATCAGCGTACCAACTTACAAATAAGTTGCGTATCAAGCAGACGATGGTGATTAAAGCGCACCTCCATAAATAACTGCGCCAAACCTTTATTGTTTTCTTATAAAATTAATGGTGACAAATCTATCCTTCAAGCATGTTGGCTTCGCACCACCAAAACCAAGACACACATCTAACCAACAACCCGCCAAACGATATTAATTCAATAATTACAACATATTAAATCATCTCACAAACATAAAAAATCAAAATAAAATCACTACAGTACAATCATTTTGGCCTTATTCTCCATACTTGAACCTGCACCGGATTGTCTCCTATCAACTTGCGTTCGACATGAGTTAAACACGTATAGTTGGAGTAAGAGAATGACGTATAAATTTGCAACACTGCTAGGCTTACTCAGTATTCTTCCAATGTCTGCTCAAGCACAAAACAACGTTACCCCGTCAGAGCTGCAATCAGTCCTTGCCGAAATTGAACACCTAAAATCCATTCAGGCAGAAACGCAGTCTCGCATTTCAAACCTGGAATCTTTCGTACAAAAAACGACTGAACAGGACACCCAATTCGACACACTACCGACAAAAAAGAACACCTCCCAAAAAACATTACAGCAGGATCAAACGCCTAAACTTCTAGTTAGCGGAGACTTCTTCACGCGGTTTGAAGGTAATTATAATTCGCCCAATGAAATCGACAGAGAGCGCGCTGTGATGCGTGCGCGACTAAGAGGAGACTATCAAGTTTCAGACGCGATCAAACTCGGCGCGATGCTTGAAACTGGTGACCCTGATGATCCAAACTCTGGTTATCTGACAGTGGATGAATTTGCTGACGACCTGCAGATTAGCTTAAGTCAGGCATTTATTGAATACTCAACTGATCTTGCGACTTTCAGGGCTGGTAAAATCCCAATGCCATTTAAGAAAACGGATCTTGTCTGGGATGGAGATGTTTATCCAACCGGCCTCTCGTTGCAATCTGATCTTTTGAAAAGCGAAGCCCAGAAGCTATCTTTTTCAAGCCTTTTATTTCTAATTGACGAGAATGCTACCGGAGAAGACTCATCAATGATTGGTGGTCAACTAAGCTATGAAGCGACGCTCGCATCCAATTACGCATTTGGCTTAAATGCAGCATATTACGACTACGAAATTGAAAGCATGGAAGGCGCAAACTCGGGAGATACGCGTGACAATCTTCTAGATGTCGACGGACAATATCTATCCGACTTTGATATTTTAGACGTTCTCGCTTCCTTTAAATGGATTGGTACCAACGAGAACTGGCCAATCAATTTCAACGCAAATATTGTTCAAAACTTCGGATCTGCAGTCGTTGATGATACAGCCTATGGGGTAGACGTAAGCGTAGGAAAGACATCAGCCCCCAAAGACATGAAATTCGGCTATGGATACGGACAAGCCGAAGTCGATGCTGTATTTTCCGCCTTCTCAAATGACAATTTCAGATACGGAACAAATTATGAAGCGCACAAACTTTCGTTCGCTTACCAGCTCGATAAAATGATGCAGTTAAGCGCATCAATTTATCACTATCGCCGCTTAAATGAATTGTATTTAAAAACAGGCGAAGATACCAATTGGCAAGACCGTGTAAGGTTTAACTTCATCATCAACTTCTAATAAATTCGCCTTGTTCGTAAAATTTGCTATCTTCTTGGTTTAATTCGCCTTTCGTTTAAACCAAGAAGATAGCCCAAGGAACATCATCACAATCAACCAAATTCCAACCATAAAATTTAATACACGGCCCGGCAGCCCTAAAATCTGACCTGTGTGCGCCGGATATAATGCATTGGCGAACTGCTCTCCGGTTCCCGCTTTCGATGCATCATTATTGAGTAGCACTTGACCATCACCGCTTACACGTACAGTAGATGCGCCATATAAACGCGGCATTTCACCGGGTGCTTTCACGCGAACTTCGAAATAATCCCGATGCTCATTTATAGGTTTAAAGGCTGAGAGCGTATCTAAGTCATAAAGAGAGCTGACAACCACAAGAGCCTCCCCCGAAGATATAGTGCCACCTTCCGATGTTTGAGCGACAGTCTCCGGCAAATCAGCTGCCACCCAAGAATCAATCACATCTGAATTTGACAAGAGAAACCCAAAAGCAACCAATACAATAGCCAATGGCGCACCCCATAAACCAATTTCCCAGTGCAGGCCTTTTAATTTAGCCACGCTTCCAGCTTTCCCAACCTTAGCCAGATGGTTGAGCTTTTTGCGGTGTTTCCAACCATAAACTAGTCCAAGCACAATATTCGCAATCAACAGCAATGCAGACACCGAGAGTATTGTATATCCAAGATTCCCAAGAAACATGTTTTTGTGAAATTGCGTGAGCGTCTCAAACAAAGCACCATCTGAATAAAGGTTTGAGTCTGGGCGATGTCTTAAATCCTCACCTTCTCCATTCACACGCAGCGTATAGTCAGTGTCATCTTTGGTATAATAAATATCAAATTGACCTTGCACCCCCCCCGATGACCACATCGACCAAACAGTCGCCCCATCACTTTGTAAGGCATCAACCCTTACGCCTAATTTTTCAGGGACAATAGAAGTTACCTCAGCGCCCAAAGCAAAATCATCAATATTGCCTCGAAAACTAATCAGCGTGCCCGTAACTGCCTGAAGGAGCCAAAACCCTGCGAATATTAGGCTAATCCATCTATGCGCCTTCATCACCCATTTCAACATCGCAATTCCTCCATCATGATTGGATACACAGTTGCGATATTGCTCTCACACAAAACCAAACGCGATATAGATATCAAATTGATACGCAATGGTGCATAAACTGCACCAGAAAAGCTCTTGAACACATCTTCGGCAAGCAAGATTTCAATTCTACCATGTCGTTTTCAGTGGAGCCTCAAAATGATTAAATTTGCCAAATCTTGTCGTTATTTAGCCTGCACAGCTATCCTTGCTGGACTAGCTGGATGTGCGAGCGTGACGAACCAATCTCCAGCGAGTGTAGAGCAATCACTTATCGCAGCAGACAAGGCCTATGATGCGCATAATCTACAAAATGGATACAAATCTGCTTCAGAAGCTTTCATTGATTTTGAAACAGCCTTCATGATCGAAGCTGGTGAAGGCTTCCTAACAGATGAAGCATCTATCATGGCAGAGCGCCAGCTTGATACAGCACCTTCCCCTGTTCACTGGGGCCCGATCGGTGCCATGGCAGCGGCTAGCGGCGACCTCGGCATAACTTGGGGCACCTTCTCTATCGACGATTCAACAACAGCTGGAAATTACGTCACTGTATGGCGCAAAGTGAATGGTGAATGGAA
>CAYGPD010000008.1:31406-92174 GCA_964351655.1 uncultured Hyphomonadaceae bacterium
CGGTATTGTCAGATTAAACTGTTCATTTCCAACTTAGCCAGTTTTCGTTAAGTTGGAAACATGAAAACCTCCATATTCAGATATTTCAAAACCTCACCAGAAATCATCAAACTTGCAGTGATGATGTATATTCGTTTTCATTCCGAAATAAAGAAATGCTTCGTCGTGAATGTTGGAGCAAATTCCGCTTACGAGAAGCCAGTTAATTCTTGCCCGCCCAAAAAAGAGGGCCCCGCATAGGAGCCCTCTTCAGTCTGGTTAATTTGTACGAATTTATCCAATATCCCATTTGAAACGAATACCGATCGCGCGTGGCGGAGCGATGTGAGTACCAAAGCTTCTAACACTAGAGCCAAGTACAATTTGGTTGGATAAGCTAGTCGATACAGCACCTGTCTCAACATACTCATCAAGTAAGTTGTTTACATACAAAGTTGCCGTCCACGGACCAGCATCATAAACAGCAGATGCATTCGCAACACCAAAGCTATCGAGCGTGAGACTGCTGCCGCGTGCACCCGTACGCGTCAATACATCACTCTGCCACGCGTAACCTAAGTTAAACGCAATGTCGCGTCCGCCAGAAAGCTCCACACCATAAGACCCAAATACTGAGAATTGATGCTCAGGAGATCCAGGTAAACGGTCGCCCGCTTTACCATCCTCAAAAGCACTGCCAAACCCTGGGGGTGTGATTGTGCGGATGAGGGACGGCACATCAGAAGTTAATTCAGACTGCGTGTAGCTATAGCTACCGCGTATCCGAAAAGCATCCGTAACACGCCAGTCACCAGAAAGCTCAGTCCCTAATGATTCCGCACCTTCAGCATTAATGGTAATTGGAATGTTTGCATTCACTGTCGCAGAAGAGAGTTGAGGATCAGACCATTCTACAAAATATAGAGCCGCATTGAGAGTTAGGTCTCCATCTAGCCACTCAGACTTCATCCCTAATTCATAATTTGTTGTTTGATCTGGTCCGTATTCACGCTCATCAAATAAAGCAACATCATCCGGATTAGGCCCAAATTGCTGTCCTGGTGCCAATGCACATGCACCTTGGCTGGCTTCAGGATCGTACACATCACATTGTCCAATCCCGTTTGAATCTCCAATACGGTACCCTTCAGAGACTGTACCATAAATCATGATGTCATCATTGATGTCGTATGAAATGTTGAATTTGTACAAGAAACCATCATCGGCTTGACTCAATTCAGTTGCGGTATTTCCGATTTGGTCGATCGTTGGGGCCACAAAGTCTGGATCGAAGAGAGGGAAATCAACAGCGCTGAAGGACTTCAATTCGTAGTCATAATAGCGACCACCGACAGTCACACTCAAACGCTCCGTCAGGTCGTACCCAATCTCTCCGAAAAAAGCTGACTCAACTAGCTCAATGCGACTTTGAGAGAAGTACTCAAGATTGTCAGAGCGATCAAATCCAGCAAAGTCAGCATACCCTGGAGTGAATTCAGCAGAGAATGCGTAAGCATCCTGCTTGTTGTAGAAACCACCAACAATCCAGTTAAGTGGGCCATCAGTTTGAGACACCAAACGGATTTCTTGGTTGAATGTATCTGTTTCACCAACTTCGTGTGTAAACGCTGTGAATGTCGGGAATGTTTCGTAGCTGTATTCGAGAGAAATCAGGAGATTTGTTTGATCGCGCTGACCATCATCGGCAAACTTTGATTTACCTGTCGCAGATGTAAGTTCTGCAAATCCAAGATCCGCAGTTACTTCAAGTGCAAACAACTCGTTTGTAATTGTGTTTGGCTCTTCAACACGGGAAGCAACATCATATTTGCCCGCTGGGACAACTGTAGAACGTGCCGCGGATGTACTACGACCGCCAATATCAGCTTCTTGATAGTAATAAGTCAGATTGGCATCTAGCCATTCAACTGGCTGCCAACGCGCTGCAAGGCGACCAGAAATAGTCTCTTCACTGTTCACATCAGTTTGTGGGTTTAGGTTTGCAGCAACATCGGCCGGATCTGAAAAATCAGGATCTGGGTTTGACACCCCAATAGTCTGCACAATGAATGGCGCATCCATATACCCAGAATCGTTTGAAACATCCAAAGATCCTCTTACAGCGAAATTGCTGGCGATCGGCATATTGAATGTGAAGCCGACATCATGGCTTAGTGAATCTGCTTCAGAATATTGATACGCATCCGCACGTACTGATAAAAATTCATCATCAAAGTCAGGACGGTTTGGAATATAGCGAATTGCTCCACCAAGAGTTCCTGCACCATACAATGTTCCTTGAGGCCCCAACAGAACCTCAACACGTTGCATGTCATTTAATTTCAAATCAACAAAAAGAGGAATCTCACCAAGATAGGTCGCAACCGTCCCACCACCATCATTGTTTCCATCTCCAGAACCAATTGGGTCTGCATTCAATCCACGTACAATGATCGGGTTACCTTGACGCCCACCACGGTCAACAATGTTAATACCGGGTACATATGCCAATACGTCAGATAGCTCGGCTAGGCCCTGCTCCTCAATTTGAGCTTCCCCTAAAGCTGCAATATTCAAAGGAACATCCTGAACCGTTTCGTTACGGCGTGTAGCTGTTACAATAATTGTATCTGAAACCAATTTGCCTTCTTCAGCGGCGACTTCTTGAGCACCAGCTGGCTGACTAAGAACCAACCCACTAGCAAGCAATGCAAATGCGCTAGACGACTTTAGGATCATTTTTCTTTTGGACATTATGCTACCTTTTTTCGTAATTTTTGCCATTGCACTCTGTTATGATTTAAAGCACTAGCAGACCTTATTAGTTTTTATCTCGGTTCAATGATCAAACTCAATTGCGTGACATAGAGGCATTATAGTGTCTACTTTAATGTATTTATATGCATCAAAACGGGGGTTATTTAGAAACAATACATCATTTTGTATCGCTTTGATCGCTCAATCTTTACGTATTGAATGACGATGTACAGTGTTTCGTAAACAGGAAATATGCCATTATGATTGAACAAAAAACCAACATGCTAATAATTGAGGCAGAGCGACTATTATCTGTGCGAAATTATAAAGCAGCTCATGCAACCTGCATCGAAGTACTGAAGCTATCTCCCAACGCACCCGCACCGTTTTACCTTTTAAGTATATTGACCTTTGATCACGGAAATTTGGACAAAGCACTCGAATTAGTCGAAAAAGCGATTGCGCTTAGCAAAGGTAAGACAGGTAGATATCATGCTTGGCATGGCAGATTACTCACCAACCAACATCAACGCGATCTTGCGGTTGATGCTGCACGGGCAGCAGCAAACTGTCCCGATAACTCTGCACAGACTCTAGATACTATTGGCGTTGTATTAAGCCGATCCGGATACCATTCCGAAGCCATTCAACACTATATACAAGCAACGAACTTAAGCCCGCAAAATGCAGCATATTGGTATAATTTGGGAGCAGCTCAACAATTTGTCGGAGATATGATGGAAGCTGAGCTGTCGTATACACGCGCTATCCAAATCGATCCAACATCATATAAAGCCTGGTCGTCACTGGTCTCCTTGACCAAACAAACTCAGGAAAAAAACTATCTTTCCGAACTAAAAACGCAATTCCGTCATTTGAAAAAGCCAGATGAAAGACTGAATATCGGACATGCAATAGCTAAAACTTATGAAGATTTAGGCCAAATCCAAAATCAAATGCATTGGCTCGAAAAAGCTAAAAAGCTAAAATTTGAGACGCAAGCTTACGACATCCAAAACGACATTCCGCTTTTCCAAGCAGCGCAAAAAACACTTCATTTTTCTTATTCGAAATACAGCACCTCCGAGGCTGCGCCAATTTTCGTAATTGGCCTCCCCCGTTCCGGCACGACACTTGTTGATCGCATATTAAGTAGCCATACAGATGTTGAATCTGCAGGCGAACTAACTGACTTTGCTCTAAAACTTAAAAAGGCGTCCAGCACGTCTTCTCCATACATTCTTGATGAAGAAACCTTATTAGCTTCTCAAAGACTTGATCTTGGTCAAGTTGGCCGACAATACTTGGAAAGCGCTTCCAAGATCGTTCCAAATGCACGAAGAATTCTTGATAAAATGCCTTTGAATTTTTTCTGCGCACCGCTGATTTTACAAGCCATTCCAAATGCCAAGATTATTTGTGTGCGACGACACATAGCTGACAGTGTCTTGAGCAATTACAAACAACTATTTGCGACATCTTTTTCATACTATAATTACAGCTTAAATTTGGAAGATACCGCGAAATATTGTGTCCAGTTTGACAAGCTAATGGCACAATACTCCGCAAACCTACCCTCAAAAAAATACACAGAAGTTTATTATGAAGATATCGTCGCCAATACAGCTAAAGCGGCGCGAGAGTTAGTCGGTTTTTGTGACTTGGAATGGCAAGATGCATGTGCATCATTTCATAAGAACTCAGCCCCAGTTGCAACAGCAAGTTCTGCGCAAGTGAGACAACCAATTTACAAATCAGCTCTCGCGCGATGGAAAAAATACGAAGCGGAATTAGAACCCGCACTGCGCATTTTAAAGGAAGCCGGCATCCAATTAGATTAGCGATCAATGAGACATTGTCAGATTAACCTGCTGTTTTTCAACGATGGAACTTCACTTTAAAACGTTACCCATAATCATAAAATTCTCAGCGATGCTGTACATTCACCCGCAGAACAGAGACCAGTTAGCTTTTGTCCGACACCACCGCTGCCTTTCCTATGTTCCAATTATCGCGCCATTTACATGTGTTATGGCAATTACAGCCGCCCGTGGTGGTAAATTTTTATCAAAATCAGGCCAGAGAGTTGGCACATCTTTGAGTAAAGCAACCCCTTCTCCTGGATGCTGAATGCCTATCAATAAGGTTTTGCCTTCATTGATAAATGTCGGACTACAACATTCTGCCCCATCAGGCGGCGCATAGAATAATTTAGGTAATGCACGCCCCTTCCCTGTCAGGTCCATCGCATAAAGTGCATCATGTCCTGAAGGTTGAACACCATCTGTGCACACCCATAATCGACCCAAAGGATCAAAGCCGATATTGTCAGGATCCGTGAACCATCCACGCTTTGATGTTTCAGGGTGAAAGTGAGCATGATGAGCAGGGTCGCTTGGATTGCCGCATAAAGCTAAAACAGTCCATTCAAACTCATCTGCTGCATGATCTATACCTGATGCTATCCTTGGGGGGTGTAATTCCAGCATGTGTCCAAATCGGTTGTTTGGACGAGGATTAGCTGGGTCTGTATGGATGCGATCAGCATTGCTTGAAAGTGCGATAACGACTGTACCAGTATGCGGATTTGGAGCAAACCCTTCTGGTGAGTCCATTGGCGTGGCTTTAAGCAAATCTGCGGCACCACGTGTGTTAATAAGAACATCTGCTTGGGAATGAAATCCATTTTCAGGTGTCAGTGGCCCTTCGCCAAAGACGAGCGGTAGCCATTGCACTTTTCCAGTATCATAAAAACGCGCAACGGATAAAATGCCTTCATCAAGCGTGTTGATATTCGCCTTTGCTCCTCCTTCCTTAACGGGGTTAGCGCTGACAAAACGATAGCAATATTCAAATTCCCAATCATCACCAAGATATACAACAACACGGCCGTCTGGTGCTAAAACTGTCTGAGCCCCCTCATGTGCAAAACGTCCAAGCGCAGTACGTTTAACGGGGGTAGACATTGGATCATTGGGGTCTATTTCAACAACCCATTCAAATTTATTGGGTTCATTAGGCTCTACTTGAAGTGAAAACCGAGGATCAATTGAGGCCCAATTCCAGCGGTTATTTTCTTCTTCATCATAATAATAGCGTTTTAGAAGGTCTGGATCAGGCGTCGAGGCATAGTCACCTTCAAATATCCATCCTGCACCCTCTTCACATGTGAGTATTGTGCCCCAAGGAGTGACACCCCCATTGCAATTTGAAAGCGTGCCAAATGCCTTCGTGCCAGTTGGATCGTAGGACGTTTTCAATTTAGAATGTCCCGCAGCTGGACCAGACATAAGCATAGGCGTATTCGCCGTTATACGCCGATTTAAAGGGCTATCGCTAAGCGCTTTCCAATCTCCATCAATGCGGTTTAGTTCAACAATAGATGCGCCAACTGAAGCCATAGTGACTTTGATCTGATTAGAACTCATATCCTGAATGAATGAGGTTTCAGAAATATTCGGCCACATCAGATGTGGATTGGGATATTCATGATTAGCGAATAATATGCCGGCATTGTCATTTTCTTTGTATGGAAGAAATGCAATGAAATCATTATTCACCCCAAATTGACGTTCCGCGATTTCAGGTGTGAGCGACTGAGGATCAAATGCGGGCGCATCTTTAAACAATGCATCACCCCATTTTATGATAACTTGAGACGTGTAGTTTTTTGCTAACACTTCATGAGGCGTTTTGAGTAGTTCGATTTCTTCGAACGTCAGACTAGATGAAGATGAAAAATTCATAGTTGTTAAAGCACATCCGTTCATTGCCAGAACGGAGGATCCAGTCGTTAGCCCGCTTATGAACGACCTTCTGGATAACTGGTATTTACATACGAGGCTGCCAATACTGGCAGCCTCGCTTCTACGGCGATAAGATCTTGTGAGACCTCGGTCATTTGAGACTTTCATAAAGTACTCTTTCGCGTGGATTAAAAATCAACCGTCATACCAAATTTCACAGTACGTCCATTAAAAGTTACGTCTTCAGGATAGAGGCCTGCTTTACCCAATGTTTTGTTGACAACAGGGTCAAGGCCATCATCAAGAATATCAATCGCATTCATGTAGATACTAATACGCTCATTTATTGCGTACCGTAATTGTGCATCCAGAGTGTTGTAAGATTGTTGATATTTATCAATGAGGTAAGGACCCAACTCTTCTAATGAGTCGCCTCTGAATGTATAGCCAAGATTAGCTTCAATACCATATTGTTGATATGTCAGCGCAGCAGTTCCCACATAATCTGGAGCATTGAAGAATGATACATCTTCACGTCCTTCAAGGCCTGTATCAGCAGATGATTCCTGAAGCGTTACATTCCCATACACACCAAATCCACCTAGGAAACCATCCAGATTTGAGAATTGATTTACGTAACTTAATTCAAGGCCGTAAATCTCGGCTCTGTTTCCATTGAACACGGTTTCCACTTCGATGTTATAATCGGGGAAGCGTTGCTCTAATTCTGGGCTATTCGTGTTTCCTTCAGGGGCGGAGTCTATGAAGATAAAGTCGTCAATCGACTTATAGAATACATTCGCAGAAATCATGCCCACATTGTTGAGATAGTATTCTGTGCCGAGATCAAAATTCCATGCATAAGCGGGCTTAAGATCTGGATTTCCAACGAATGCTTCAATCGAATTGTCATCAACTATTTCTATTTCTGTAGCTGCATTCAGGAAAGAGAATTCGGGTCTAGCAAGTGAAGTAAAGGCAGCCCCTCTAAAGACCAAATTTTCAGACGGACGGTAGTTTACCTGAAAACGCGGCAGTACTTGCGTATTGTCCGATGTTGAAGTTCTTGCTTGCACAACTTCATCATCTTCTGTTTCGATAATTTCAAATCCGTTGGATTCAAAGGCTAGATGCTCTATTCTAACACCTCCGATATATTCAATATTACCAGTGGTTGCCTGAGCCATTAAATAGACTCCGAATATATCCTCCGTGCCCTCATAGCTGTCTTCATCTGCGGGCTCACCTTCATATTCATTTTCTAAAACACCATCCTCCATCAATTTTTGACCAATTGTGCGCCATTTTTTAACCGCATCAGGGTTCAGTTTTAGAATGTCACCATAAGGTGAATTAATATCGGATGTGTCGAGTAATCCACCTTCAAAGCCAGAGCCAACCAGCGCTAAATCTCCATCTGCTTCAAAAACATTGGCTTCAAACAATGCACGCTCTGATCTTTGAAATTTCGCTCCCGATTTTATATAATCTAACCAAGTAGAGGTAGGTGAATATGTGGTGTCAAATTGAGCGACAAATTTTTTATCTTTAGAGAAGTCCAAATCAATATCATTGCCCCCTAAAACAAAATTTGCGGGATCACGGATGGCTGCTTGATCTTCTGTACTTAAATTGGGTTGAGCAAAATACTTGTCGCTATAATCATAAAGTACAGGAGCAGACAATTCATATTCAAAAGCCACTTCGTAGTCATTTGGCTCTTCAAACACACCCTCTGCATATCCAAGAGAGTATTCAAACGACAATTTATCAAAACTGCTCTCACCACCTAGCGTGAGCGTGTTGTTTGTGAAAATAGATTCTTCATATTCACTACGAACTTGATAGACCGTGCCGCCTTCAGGGTTGAACTCACCGTCTTGATAGAGTTCATCATCATCTGCGATAATAAAGAAACCGCTGCTGAGCTCTGTGTCTTCCAATTTATTATAACTGCCCTTTAGATAAAGGCTGGTATTGTCATCAACACGGTAATCTAAGGCTATTGAGCCACCAATATTCTTGCGGTCATTGTCGAAATTTCCAAGCCCAAACCACCACGGAATAAGTTGATTATCTCCGCTTCGATCTATGGCCTCACCTTCATCTTGCTCAAGGAATGGAATATATTCTTCATCTTGGAGAACGTTATACCCAAGAGTATTACGTTCATTGTAACTTCCAGAAATTAGAATACCAAATTGATCCTGACTTCCAAACACATCGCCAAAAGCAGCGGATGTTTTTCCGCCTAAATTGTCAGCAAAATCATTATAGTGGCCTTCTAGATTGATACGTGTAAGACGCGCTTTCAAGTCGAAAGCAGATCCTGTTTCCAATTCTACAGATCCACCAATTCCATCACCATCCATGTTCGGAAGCAGCGTTTTATTGACAACAATCTTGGAAAGCGCATCTGCCTGAACAACATCTAGTGGGATACGCCGTGAATCTGTGTCGGTCTGCGCAACATTCACACCGTTCAGCTTGAAATTGTTTAAGCCTGAATCAAGGCCGCGGATTGAAATATAACGACCTTCACCGCCTTTTTCTTCGCGGTTTATGGAAATTCCAGGCGCACGCTGCAAAGCTTCTGCTGCATTTGAATCTGGGAAACGGCCTACTTGGTCGGCTGAAATAACATTTGAAATATTGGAGGCTGTGCGTTGTTGGTTAATCGCAGAGGCCTGCGCTGCACGTTGGCCTGTAATGAGGACTTTATCTAAGCGTTTAGGAGCTTCCAGAGATATTGTGACGTCATTTTTGGCCCCAGCGTCAATTGAGGTTGAAACTGTTGTGCGATTATACCCGATGTAGGAAATTTCTAAATTATAGGTACCAACAGGAAGGTTTTTAAACTCAAAGCGTCCACTTGCTTGGCTCGAAGTGGTTTCCCCCGTTTCTATGACCTTAATAAACGCGCCCACAAGTGGGCTTCCTAGATCGGCATTTAAAATACGCCCTGAAAGGTATCCTGTTTGCTGCTCTTGGGCGCTTGCAGTAGCAGGAAATAGCGAGACAGCGGCAGAAGTGATCAGAACAGATGAAAGAGTAAAAATACTCGCGCGAAGGACTTTTTTGAATGAAGCTGATTTGCAGGTATGCATAATTGGTAATCCCCAATTTTGTGTCGTCAAAAAGTTGAGAAATCACCAAAGGCAAACAAACATACATAGAAGCCAATCGGCACCATCCCAACGCGGATAACTGCCTCAAACTTCTAAGCCCTGGTCCTGCGCTATAACTTTCGCATTGAAGCGAGCTGGCTACAGGAAGTTGCCGGTAAGTCGAGTAAGTGTTGGATACAAAAGCCGACCCAATAGCTCAACCTAAAATTTGTGAATGTTTTGTGTACGGCTGACTTTATAAAGCCTGCCTAACCATTTGTTTCTATGTGTCTTTGCTTTTTTAAGACTCATAGTCTTGCAAAAGAGCTCGTTTATTTTGCCACGCATATAACTCCCAAAGAGCAAATGCGATAAAATACATTCCACAGATTTGATACGTTTGGAAAATTGAGAATTTGAGCAATAGAATAGCTATTATTAGGTTGAATACTACAGTCATTCCTTCAGTGAATACACTCAGAAAAGATGTGGTAGTCGCACGACTATCCCCTTGTAAGTTCTTCTGGAATTGGTTCATTGCAAGCACATGTAAAGGTGCAGAAATTATATAGGAAATCGCAAGCGTGAAAATTGCGATATTTGACCCGATAATGCCCGAGAATAAAAAACTAGCACCACATATTAACGGAAGAATCCAACTGACTGCTGGGAAGGAACCAATTTTTTCGGTAAAAATTGTAGCTATAAAACGAGATATTCCAATTCCAAAGGCAATCAGACCAAAAGACCATATCGGGAGTTTAACCGCTAAATAGAATAATTGGTCAATATCTTCGAGTGTCCCTAGAAGAGTAACGCCTAAGATTGTGTAAATTGTTATCGATTGTAATTTGGGGTATTGAAAAAAATCTCTCCACGTTGACCGTAAGAAATAAGGAATTTTGATACGAAAATGGTCTGTCTTTTGCGTCATTTGGGGCAACGCTTTTGGTAGCGAAAGAGCTGCAAATGATGAAATGGTAAGCGGAATACCGGAAAGCCAGAACGACAATTCCAAATTATAGCTGGCGACAAATCCACCAATCGCTGCACCGAGCATTGTGGCAGCATCACCGCAATTGCGCTCCCATGTTAGTGCGGAAATATAGCGATGCTTCATATTATGTTTCTCTGCTTGCTCGAAGAGTATAGCTTCTCGCGTTCCAGAACTAAAAGCAGAGGCTAATGACCAACAAAATATACCGACAAAGAACATCCAGATGCGGCCATCAGCTATTGACCAAATGAAAAAACAAGTCAGCTTCAATAACGGCGCTAATGCGAGCAATTTGCGTCGATCAACGGAGTCAGATAACAAACCTGACGGAATTTCAAGACACATAATTCCGGCCGCCCAAGCCGTTAGCAGCAGACCTATGGTTCCTGGTGCTGCTCCCTTGAGCTGAAAATAGGCAGGAAATATTGCGTAGCCAAATATAAAATCATAACTGAATACATGGACATAGAATTTCCTGAGTGTGCTGCTGAAAGCAGAAGAATGCATCACTCTAGGCCCTAATTATATTCGACGCTATTCTCAGGCTTATGCCTTACATTTCGTCCTCAGCCAATATTCGCTAAACTAAAACCATAATAACTTCAATCTACCACTATTTCAAAACATGCCCCTCAGGCATCTAATTCAGAGTTACGAAGTGCAATGAAAAATTGGACTTCAGGAACACCCCGAAGCCGACCGGCGCATTCATACCGCAACATAGCCCAAAGCGAATGGCGACATCTTATTACTCGCTAGAAGAACATCTAATTCCATTGCTCTGAGACCAGTTCGCTTTTGTCCGAACCCACATCAAACGACTTAAAAATTAAGCGGGACCACATATTGGTCCCGCAATTTTATTTCCCTCTTAGACTCTTCCTTTAATAGGCACCTGACTTACCATACATATCCATCTTGGAAGGACGTGGCCTTTTTCGAGTGTCTGTGGCTACCCCCGTCTCACGATCAAAATCATCAGGTGTTCGAACGCTTGGAATAAAGTCACCTGTTTCCTTCATCCAATTATTTAACACCCTGCGATGCTCATCCAAAACTGCGGAATAATCAGCGTTCCCAACTAAATTGTTCAGCTCTAAAGGGTCTGAAACCACATCATATAGCTCTTCACTTGGACGCGGTGCTATAAATGGGATTTGTTGAATTTTGGTCAACTCACCCGCTTTATACATAGCTACGCGTTCAACCCAGATTGGATCATAAACTGTGTCCGCTGTGGGAGTTGCCGGCAAATCAGTATAGTGATTTTTAATATATCTATATCTTTGCGAGCGCACGGTACGCCCATGATCTGTGAAATCGTGCCAATTTTTCTCGGAGAATGCATATTCTCTGAAGGTTTGATTTGGGTTTTGTAGAACTTCATGGAAACTCATTCCCTCAATTGTGTCAGGAATATCTGATCCTGTTAAATGAAGAATAGTTGGCGCTATATCTACGGCACTTAGAATAGCGTCAGAAGTAACCCCTTCAGGAATTTTGCCTGGCCAATAGGCAATAAACGGCGTTCTCATTCCACTATCATACATAGTCGTTTTATCGCGCGCATATGGACGCCCATTATCTGCCATCACCAGTATCAGCGTGTTATCAGCAACGCCTTCCTCCTCAAGCGTTTTGACGACATTGCCCACAAGCATATCAAAGCGTGCAATCTCATCATAATAATGCAAAAAGTTCTGCTTCATCAAATCTGTTTGCGGATAATAAGGTGGTATACGTAGATCTTCTATCTCGTGATTGTAGGGTAGATCACCTTCAGGAAATGGACGATGCGCATCCCAAGAAGCAAACCACATAAAGAAAGGCTTATCTTTAGGACGATCTTTAATTAAAGATGGCCATGTGTCTCCACCTGAAGGATTTACAGGCGATGCATATTCAATCTCATCGACAAGATCAAACCTATCCACAACTTTGGGACCTAAATGCCATTTACCAGACGCAACTGTCCAATAGCCATTTTCTTTTAACTTCTCAGAGAATGTCGTCTGATCTGCGGGCAATTCCCAGTGCAACTCTTCTGCATCAGTATTGTGAGGGTAGCGCCCTGTAATAATACTCGCACGACTAGGACTGCATGAGCTGGCTGCGAGAAAAGCTTTGTTAAATACAATACCCTTGTCAGCTATCTCATTTAAATGAGGTGTGTGGATATTGGGATGACCGTAAGCTCCTATATCATCCCAACTTATGTCATCTGCGATAATCAGAATTACGTTGGGCGGTTCAATTTTTGTTTGTGTAATAGGCTCTATCGGCGCGCAAGCAGCAAGTTGAAACGCTGCCAACCCTAAGGCAACAAAGCCAATTACATTTTGGCCTACTGTTAATAAACTACGCAAACCATACTCCTCCATATATTGTTTTAAATGCTAAAAACATCTCGTCTGCTGCATATGATTTATGGCAAACGAGATGTCGATTTTTCAGGAAAGCCTAAAATTTAGCTCGTGCGCCAAACAGCACGCGACGGCCATTATCTTCAAATATAGCAGGATACCCATTTCCATCCGTCATACTCACGGGTGTATCCAGAAGATTAGTTCCCTCCACAACAATTGAGAAATTCTCATTGAAGTCATAGGTGATGTTTCCATCTAGCGCCCCGCCTGCTTCCACAAACAGTCCGTCCCCTTCTTGAGCTCCGTTAATCAAGAGATACTTGTCTCTCCAAGTATAAGACATCCGAAGAGAAATATTGTCTCCCTCGTAATATCCGCCAGCATTGATATTATGACTGGATGACCCCACGATTTCCTCTGGTTTAGAGTTGTCTAGATATGTATAGTTGAACAACACACCTGTATTTGACCAAATCCCTGGCAAGAAATCAAAGCCATCCTGATACGAGAACTCTGCCCCTTTGAGCGTCGCACCTTCACTATTTACGAGCGAACGAAAGATAAATTCCTGATCTCTAATTTCTGATGTTCCATCTCCAAGGTCAGCGGTAACTCGCAGGTTTTCTAAACGCTGATCACTTGATACCAATGACACGATATCTTTATAGAATAATGTCGCCGACAAAATAGCATCATCATCAAAATACCACTCAACTGCAAAATCAAAATTGTTAGATCTGAATGGATCTAGGTTTGGATTCTGACTATTAATTGAAGGTGGAGACTGACCAGCTGTCGTTGATGGCGATATTTGCTCCAGATTTGGACGCGCCATAGTCCGCGACGCCGCAAAGCGCGCTACAACGTCATCTGTTACATTTATAGATAAGTTTGCGGATGGCAAAATATCATCATACGCCCGACTAACGCTAACTGGGGCAGCTGCAGGTATATTCACTATGCCGCCACTATTTGGCAAAATCACAATGTCTGCCAAATTAGGAGCAACGCCTGTTGATTCCTGATCTGTGTTGACGTACCGAACCCCCAAGTTACCTCTAAACACATCATCAACAGAAGCAAAATCAAACTGCGCATAAAGAGCAGTTGCTTTTTCAACAACATCAATAGCAGCAGTTTCATCAACTGTGACTGTACCAGCTGCACTCAATGTCCCCCTATCAGTAGTATCTAAATAAGAGGCTGTCGCACTTCTTGGAAACACACTCGGGAAAGTCGCTGCACCATCATAGCTTTCGAGGAAACCACCATTTCCAGAACCGAAAATCTCAATATACCTTGCAGCACTTACCGCATTCGGAACACCTGGGAAGTTCGTTAAAGTTGGCAAACCTTCCAAAGCCGCAAATTTAGGCCCAGACACCACGAGTCTTGACGGTGTGCCAACTTGCTCGCGTTCAGTTACTGCTGCGCCAAATTTAAATGTACCCGGAAAAGCGAGGTTTAATTCGCGTTCGACATCAAATTTAACTTCCAGAATTTCGTCTTTAATTGTGCTTCCGAAATCTCCATTCACGCTAAGAATGCGGTGATTTTCTGGGTTGTTCATATATGAAATCGTGTCAGCCGGTAGAATGAGACTGGGAACCTCACTATCCACTGTGACATCATATGCGGCATACGGAAGTATAGATTGTGTCGCTATATTCAAGTTATCGAAAGTCTGAAATGAATCAGAGAAGCTGACCTCCCCCTTCAACGTCCATGCGTCAAGATCTATACTACCACCTGTTGAGAAAGATGTTGTATCGCCTTCACGGTATTCATATCTGGAAGCCGCACGGTATTCTTGATTGGTGGCTCCAAACCGCGTTGCCAACAGATCTCCATTGATCTCTTCTCTTAAAGTAAAGTCCGTATCCTCAATAGAATCCGCTCGTGCTGGTGAGTTTCCAAAATAAAATTCAGCAGCAGAACGTGGAGCATCAATTACGAGGTCAGTGTGGAAACCATCCACGAAGAAACGAGAATTACCCGTAGGCCTCCACTCAAGTGTACCTAAAAAGCTGCTACGCTCTTTTTCTTCTTCAAATTTATCAAAGATAATCAGATTCTGAACACCCTCACGTGAGCGACGAAAACCACGTGCAATTGCACTTTGTGTCTCTGAGTTTCTCTGAGTAAACGCCGCCCCTAAAGTTACACCAAATTTACCATCCGCGAACGTGTCAGTATAAATGCCTGAAACACGCGGAGCAATTTCACCGGAATTGCTCTCATAGGCTCCTTGAGCCGATAATGCTATTTGGCGTCTTCCCACATCCAATGGTCTCGGCGTACGAACAATTACTGTACCAGCCAAACCGCCTTCAGCAATGGAAGCTGTTGGGGTTTTGTAAACTTCCAAAGTGTTTACAAACTCGGATGGCAAAGTGCCAAACTCAAAACTACGTGTCGCGTAACCTAGATTGAAAGCTGATGCCACGCCGTGTCCATTCAGCGTCGTATTCGTGAAGATGGGCGTAAGACCACGAATACTTACTTGCGCACCTTCACCGCGAAGCTTTTGGATCTGAACACCAGTAATACGCTGCAAAGATTCTGCAACATTCTCATCTGGGAAACGCCCTAAATCCGTCGCACTAATTACATCAGAAATGACAGAAGAATTGCGCTTTAAAGATACAGCCTGTTCGAGGCTAGCCCGTATACCACTGATGACGATGGTATCCAATGTTTTAGTGTCATCTTGAGCAGCTTCGACGACCTCTGCGCTATCTTGTGCATAGGCCTGCTGCTGCCCCAACGAAGTCATCGCAGCTATTGTTCCAGCTAACAATGAGTTCTTCAATTTTTTATTCACGTCGGTGTTCTCCCCTACGGACGCTTGAGCGCCACTATCGCGTGTGATGACAATCATCCCGCGTTCAGTGAGACCACCAGAAAGACCTGTTCCCTGAAGCATTATCGCTAGAGCTTCATCAACAGTGTACTTACCATAGACAGGGTTCAATCCATCTATGTTGACTAGATCAAAAGAATAAAGAAACTCAGCATCTGTTATCTCTCGAACAGACTCCACAACACGCTCTAAAGTTCCCCCTTGAATGTTGAAATCAAACTGATCTTCAACACTCTGCCCCAGAGCAGGCGCAATCACAAAACAAGTTGCGACTGCACATAGAAGTGTATTCTTAATCTTGCGTGAGCCCCTTTGTTCCTTAATCAATGTTCCGATATAATGCACAAGCAAATGGCAATCACAGCGGTCTCAAACCTTAAGACAGGTGTGCTCTCAACTTGCGACATTATTTCTGAAATTTTTTGCATTTTCCCTCCCGACAAAGCACTTCTTTATATTTTTTTGTGCTATATTTAGTTCAAGGTTTATGGCGTCTAGCGACAAACTCCTCTTCCACACTGTCTTTATTTAGCGCGATACAACGTCACTTGATTTTCTGACGTATACGTTACTTCAATACCCGCCATAACGTTCAAAGCTTCAAACATACGATCTATGTCACCAACCTTATAATAGGCGACAATCTTTTGCTGACGGAGTTCATCGTCTCCAAATTTTATTTTAACATCCGTATAGCGCTCAATATCAGCAATCACTTCCTCAAGTGTTTCTCCCTTGAAGGAAAGTTCCCCATCATGCCAATCTAGTGTTTTTTGTAAGTTCGCTGACTTCATCAAGGAAACATTTTCTACGCCGCGATCAATAATGGCGGATTGTCCTGCTGTAATTTCCATAGATTGCGGCGAGTTAACTGTATCTTGTGACTCGGATAAAGCGGACGGGTTCAGCGCAACCCTCCCCTCCGTCACAATTACATTCAATTTTTCGGCATTCATGCGCACTGAAAAAGCAGTCCCGACTGCTGTCACAACCCCTTTAGGAGTGCGTACCGAGAAAGGCCTTGTCTTATCGTGCGCCACTTCAAAAAATGCTTCACCTTGAGTGAGGCTTATGTCACGAGTAGTCGCTGTAAATTCAACCTCTAAAGCGCTTCCTGTATTGAGGATAATGTTCGAACCATCAGGTAGCACAATTGTTTCTTGCTGCCCAACTGAAGTCTCATAAGTCGCATAAAAAGAAGGAGATGCTTTCCCCATTTGAACACTTGCAAATACACACAGCACAGCAAAGGATGCAGCCATTGCTGTCATCACTACTGGCTTTGCCATCCGGAACATATTTGCCGTCTTCTCCTGCCTTAAAGAAGCGCGTGCAGTGTCACTTTCTGCAAAGTCATTAAGCTCCTCAACAAAATCCAATCCTCCCCAAAACTTGGTGAGTTTATTGTAAGTGGACTGATGAAGTGAGCTCTGATTGACCCAATTTAAAAACTCTTCTCGGTCAGCGTCTGTTGCTCCGCCGTCGGAAAAGCGCATCACCCAAACAGACGCCTCTTCCTCAATCTTGCTTGAAGTAGGTAAAGGTATGATATTTTCGTCGACCATAAATTCTTAGCTATCACTATTTGAAATAGTGCCCTTACAAGCGCTTATTACTTTCGCCAGACTTCTTTTTCGCGTGCCTTCTTTAATGTTGGTGCAGCCCAAAAATCTGCGGGATCATGCCCATGTGCTTTTAAATAATTATAGCACGTTAGCATTCCTGATGCAGCTCTTCGTTCGGCTTTCCGCGTGGATATGCTCAGCCGCGTCGCTATTTGAGCAAAAGATAAGCCATCCACACGCCTCATTACAAATATTCGTCTCTCTTCTTCAGGCAAAGCACTTAAAGCTTCCACAAAAATTCTCAATTTTTGCTTGGCATCTACCTGATCTTCTACAGAAATTTGGTCCTTATCCATAAAGACAGGCGAATCCTCATAATCCGGCAAAGGCACTGACGTTTTATTGATATGCTTTTTGGCTTGATTAAGCGCCAGGTTACGCGCCACTCGAAACAATAGGTGCTCAGGCTCTATAATATTCTCTTTGAGTTCAAGAGCGTAGCACATCAAAAAGACATCTTGGGCTAATTCATCAATGTCCGCGCTATTGGAACGATATTTTGCAATTATCCGCTGAATGGAATCTTTTTTGTTGTTAAAGGCAGCTAAAATTTTTGACATTTTCTACCTTCCCCAATCAAAAAGATTCTTATATTTCAACTCGAATTAAATTTCTTAATTGTTATTTGTATACAATAAAATGTCATTGTAAATGATCACACCAGT
Source organism: uncultured Hyphomonadaceae bacterium (assembly GCA_964351655.1). Lineage (GTDB taxonomy): Bacteria > Pseudomonadota > Alphaproteobacteria > Caulobacterales > Hyphomonadaceae > Hirschia. The sequence continues at coordinate 49,512 of CAYGPD010000008.1, forward strand.
ATTGTCGGATGAAGCGATGCATTTCCTACACCGCAAATTTTCATAAATTTGGAAACGGCACATAGATAAAGTAACCACCGATATCTATGACGCTCTGTTTCCTTTGAAAGGCACTTGATCACGCAGGTGAGTTCTCAAAACTTACGTTGCCAATCATTTTAAGCAGACTTACCACGGTGTTGTACCATCTGGCTCGACGAAGCGACCACTAACGTCTGAATGTAAGGCATATTCCGCCGGAAGGCGTGCGCCTTCTTCCGGTGTCATTTCACCATAGCCCGTGAGGTCCGTTTTGACAAAACCAGGGCTTACCGAGTTGACCTTGATAACTAGGTCTTTGAGCTCCTCGTGAAGCTGAATTGTCAGCATATTTAGTGCAGCCTTTGAAGCATTATACCCAATGTAGCGCTGCGCATAATACGGTGCTTGAGGATCAGCATTTTGCGTAAGAGACCCCATTGAACTTGACAGATTTACGATACGCGCCCCACATGCCGCACGCAACAATGGCAGCATCGCCTGCGTGACTGCCAACGCCCCGATGAAGTTGACATCAACAACTCGGCGCACAGCGTCGATAGAGGCAAGACCAGGTGCAGCATCGCCAAAATCAAAAATACCTGCATTATTCACAAGAATGTCAAGCCGCCCAAACCGTCTCTCTATCGAGGCAGCAGCACCACTGATGCTCTCTGGCACATCAAGATCGAGATTGAGGTATTCGGCAACCAACCCACCTTCGGATAGTATGGCCACAGCCGCCGCACCGCGTGCCGCATCCCTGCTCCCGATAAGGACATAAACTCCAGCCTGCGCCAGCTTTCGGGCAATTTCCAACCCGATCCCCTTGTTTGCTCCGGTAACAAGAGCGATGCGTGAATGTGTCATAGGTCATTTCCTTTGTTTAATTCTTCGCTGTTATATCAAGGAAAATTCATGTTTAGGATTCGCATATGTCATCCCCAGCGCCAATGAGCCTTAAGCCTCGTAAAACACCGCGCCAATCACGTTCACGCGTGACTGTAGATGCCATTTTCGAAGCAACGATTCAGGTTTTGCTGTCAGAGAATATGGCTGGTCTAACGACCACACGAGTTGCCGAACGGGCTGGCGTTTCAGTCGGAACGATGTATCAGTACTTTCCAAACAAACAGGCGCTCGTTTACGCATTGAACGAACGCTTTCTTACAACGCTTGCAGAACGCGTGGAGGAGACCTGCACAAGAATGCATGGACACCTCGCCGCTGCGGCCGCAGAAGCTCTTATCGATACATACTGGGCAGTCAAAACAGAACGTATTGAACTGACAAACGCACTCTATCGCTCTGTGGCTGAGTTGAAAAATGACACACTTATCCAGACCTTTGCAACCCGCGTCGACAAGGCGACCACCGCTTTGTTTCGCAGTGCACCTGATGTCCCTAAACATAACGTCGAGCAGATCAACCTACTTCTTACGACAGTAATTTACGGCACCGTACGCAATGCCTTTGAACGCAAACTAGGCCCCGAAGATATCTCCAAATTAAAGCTCAACCTCAAAGCAATGTGTGGAGCATATACGCAAGGTGCCATGCACACACCGCTCTGAAAAACCCTGCATTGCATGCAATACTCGGCTCACGATCAAACTAATTTAGAGTGAGACATCGACACTCTTGACCAAATTAAAAGCGAAATCGCTACGTCACTCTGAGTGAATAGCCACAACTACCCATTATTCGCAAAATTCCCTTCCTCACCAGAAGGAAGCAATTCGCTTTCACTCACTTTCATCCAACTTAGTCACACGTATGTAACATAACTTTGCTAAATTGAATTTTACTCACCTAAAATGCCAAAATAATTACGCTACACTCAAAACACTATAAAGAAGGAAAGATAATGCTACTTCCCCAAACAATTGCTAAACTGCTAGCTATAGGTTTGGTAGCAATCTTAAGCTTCTACTTTATCAAGAACGCTAATCAAACATCTCAATCTGCAGATGGCTCAATCTCCCATCCCTATCGAGTGATGTTAATACCTGCTGATGGTGGTACAGAAGACGGCACTAGAGCCGATTTCAAACCTGTCTTTGATGCTATTACTCAAACAACCGGCATTCATTTTGATATAAAAGTAGGCCAAAGCTATGCCACAGTAATCGAAGCAATTTGTTCTGACATCGTAGAGATCGCTTGGTTCGGGGCAGCTTCCTACTTACCAGCAAAGCAGCGTGGTTGTGCAGAACTGTTAGCGGTCGATGTTAAGGACAATAGCGCAAGCTATTTCTCAGGTATTTATGCACTCAAAGAAAGCAACATCTTAACCATTTCCGATATTCAAGGCCACTCTATTGCATTTGGTGACCCCAATTCAACATCAAGCTTTGTATATCCAGTCGCTATGATTGTTGATGCGGGCTTAGATCCTGTGAAAGATCTCGGAAAAATTCGTATCACTGGCAGCCATGCCAATAGCCTCAAGGCACTATCTGAAGGTCAAGTTGAAGTCGCCGCCGCTTCGTTTGATAGCTTTGAAAAAGCGATTAACCAAGGAATAATTGATGCCAACGCTGTTGTCGTAATCGGCAAGTCCGCCCCTATTCCTAACCCCCCTCTCACAATGGCAACTAAATTGCCCGAAGAGGTAAAGGCAAAACTGCGCTTAGCGTTCAAAAACGTGCACAAATCTCCGAATGTCACTCCCGAAATGATCCGTGGCTATGGAGGCAATCAAGTTGACCGTTACGACACAGTTATAACTGATGATATACTAACGCCTGCACTTGTTGTAATTTCTAACGTTACAAGTGATATGCGTGCTGCAATTCTCGCCAAGGCTAATAAATAATGCCAACCGCAGTGCAGTCTCGATCCTATTCGCCCAATCCTACAGAGATACCTCACCTCGTCTTTGACAATATTCGTAAGCAATATTCCGACGGGGCAATTGCCCTTGAAGGTGTAACGGCAACGATAAATAGAGGTGAGTTTTGCGTCATTTTAGGGCAATCTGGCTCAGGAAAATCTACTCTGCTCCGGGCGATAAATGGTCTGACAGACTTATCATCTGGTGAACTAATATTCGACAACAAAACACTTAATCCATCTTCGCTTCGCAGCATTCGCCGAAGAGTCGCGATGGTCCATCAACACTTTAATCTGGTGGAGCGCGCCAGCGTGGCAACAAACGTGCTAATTGGCGCAGTTGCTGAAGTCAGCTTTTGGCGCGCTATGTTGGGATGGTATCCGGCACATTTACGTAAGCGCGCTTGCCAAGTTATTGCACGCGTTGGGCTTGATGAAGTTCATTTAAAACGTCGTGCTTCCGCACTTTCTGGCGGGCAACAACAACGTGTCGGCATTGCAAGAGCTCTATTACTAAACCCTGAAATAATATTAGCCGATGAACCCGTCGCCAGCTTAGATCCGGCAATCAGTAGAGAAATACTAAGCCTTATACGCACAGCAGCCCAAGAACAAAATGCGACTGTTCTATGTAGTCTCCATCAGATTGACCTTGCACGCGAATATGCCGACCGCATAATTGGCTTACGGAAAGGACGCATCGTATTTGATGGTCCAGCAGCAAATTTCGACGCTGAGGCAGAAGCCGCTCTCTATGGCAAAAATCATCTTCCAATTTCGACCAATGAAACAGCGAACCCCGAGCATGTTTGATAACCAACCAGCCGACAATGATCGCTTCTCACCCCGTACACAGGATTGGCATCTAAAAGCGCCTTATAACTGGCGCACTGCTCTCGCAACTTTAGTTGTCGCTCTAGTACTGATCTGGTCAGGGAACCGCATGGAAATCCCTAAAATGTTGGGGCTTTCAACCGAGGCCATGCTGTCAACCATTGGATTGGAAGAGGAAAGCCAAGTCGGCAAAGGGCTGGGAAGAATGCTCAGTGAATTATTCCCTATTGTTATAGAAAATCGACAAGAAATATCTCGCCTTCAGGATTTCGACAGAGACTCACTTCCAATTTTTACACGGATCGAGACTGCGGAAGTCACAACCTTCCGTATAAACTCAGAGACACTAGAAGCAGAGCCACAGATAGACACAGTTGAATACTTAGTTCATCCTTTTGGCTATCTTTTAGATGTCATAGGCAAAATGGTCGAAACGTTTGAAATAGCGATCTGGGCAACAATCATAGCGGTTATCGTATCCATACCCTTGGCAGTTTTAGCGGCACGTAATTATACGCCAAACAGTTTCACCTATACCGCTAGCAGAGGGATAGTCAGCTTTCTAAGATCAATGCCAGAACTCATTGTAGCAATGTTCCTCGTTTTGGGATTTGGGTTTGGTGCCATAGCTGGATACCTAGCCCTAAGCCTGCATGGAATGGGATTTCTAGGTAAATTTTATGCAGAAGATATTGAAGCTTCAGACACAAAACCACAAGAAGCTCTTAGAGCATTAGGCGCAAGTAAATTACGTGTCTTGCGGTCCGGTGTTCTCCCTCAAGTCGCGCCCTCATATGTTGCTTACACTTTATATGTCCTTGATAGAAATGTACGTATGGCGGCAGTCATAGGCCTCGTCGGCGCTGGCGGCATAGGTCAAGAGCTAAAAGGACGTTATGATACTTTTGAATATGGCCATGTTGGTACTATTCTACTTGCAATTTTCCTCACAGTTTTAGCACTAGATCATATCTCTTCTCGAGTACGTGCGCGCCTTATAGGCTGAGGTTAGATTGCACTCGGTAAAAGAGAAAATTTGGGGGAGAATTACTTTCCCAGTGTGACTGCCCCCCCTTTTAAGGGTGAAGACGACAGTATTCTTCTCAAATTTTACAGGAGACTTTTTGTGACTTCGACTACTCATGCTCTGTTTCCGACACCGGTCATGGTCGTTCATAAAATTCTGGATAAGTTGCAAGTTGCGCAAATAAACGCCGATATTTCGCGGATGGACTTTTCTTCAAATGCAAAATCATCGGCGCTTGCGCATTCAAATTCAGCAATTAGGCCTCTCGACCCAATTCTTCAAAAAGCCCTTAGTCCTATAAAAGGTAAACTTGTTGCGTTTGGCCAAGAACTGTTCGGCGAAGAGCTAAATTGGACCATTAAAGAAGCTTGGGTAAATATTCTTGAAACTGGCGGTCATCAGGCCATGCACTTACACGCCAATAGTTTCATCTCTGGTGTCGTTTATCTTACAGATTCACATCCATCTGCAAATCTCATATTTCAAAAACCAGAATCGCATACCGGATTTGTATTCTCAAACTTTAATGCGCGTTCCGAGTTAAATCCCTTCACTGCCGCACGATGGCAGGTGCCGGAAATCAAAGCTGGAGACTTAATTCTATTTCCTAGCTTTATGATGCATGGTGTTGCCAGCAATGAAGGCGAGCAAAGGATCTCACTCGCCTTTAATGCAATACCGGACCGATTAGAGTCTTGGGGTTATTCAGTGCGATTTAACCACGATTAACATTAGCCCTAAATATCATTTGAATTAAAAGCTATTTCTGCTGACCTATTTTTTTTCAACACCAATTGGTGCCGTCAGCGAAAGGGAAAGGCTTTTACGCCCACCGATTTGAGTATTCAGAACATCGAATACCAGTGACACGTGTTCACGCTCATCCCCCATACGAACTTGCAGAGGTAAGGTTGAGTTGCGTTCAACTTGGACGACATCACTCGCGTTCTGAAATGTAATGTCTGACGTATTTCTCAGAATGAAATTTACAGGACAATCATTTCTAACGTCAACGCGCAGCACACTTGTCTTCACTCCAAATGTACTTGGCTCCAGAGATAGGCATGCCTCCACCAATTTGCTTACATTGTCTTCTCGACCAAGTAGATCATCATAATTCCAAGCGACGGTTTTGCCTTCGAAAAGTGCTTTTTTTAGAGCTTCTTCAGACCTCTCTTCTGCCAACACTATTGTCATCGGCCGATGGCCGCCATGTCCAGCATTATGTGTCCAATCCACAAGGCCATGTATGTCTGAAGTCCCAAGCACCGTTAGATTGTAATCCAATGCAATCTGAAGCGCATGCTCTGAATGTCCGTCAAGCGTACCATTCGCAACTTCGATACCGTGGAGCAATCCTTTTGAAATCAGATCCTTGTGCATTTCAGTAATGCGGGCAACTCCATCTGGAGCCTGCGGAATCCAGTTTGGGTGGTTCCAAAATATAAATGCACCCTGCTCTTTTGCCGCTTTAAAGGCATCGATAGAATCCTTGACCAACAAAGCATTTGCATCCTCAAGGAACACTGCATTTACATGCCCAGGGGGCATATTACGTGAGACTTCAGCCCCACGGATTATCAACAATCCATTATATCCGGCACTTACGAGCGACTCTACAGCAACATCATATGATCTGTTGCGGTCAGGATTTGGGATATCTGCAGCCTTTGGCTGGTGCTCAAGGTGCTCTGTTATAGCTAATGCGTCCAATCCATCACGATGGGCCTCTTCCACCCGTATAGAAGGCCACACCGAACCATCAGAAAATACAGTGTGCGTATGAAGATCTGCAGTGAGCAGCACGCCACCGTCCGCAGTATTTGGAAATGAAATAGCACGCTCTTCGGAAATTGCCGGCATAACAAGACCAGCGAATACTGCGGCAGCAGTTGAAACTTGCTTAAGATACATAATAGATCGCCTTTGGCTGATTATATTTTCAAATTAGTAAATGTCGTCGTCAGATATCACGCACCCTGATTTCAGTGTCAGTTCCAACCTTAGATGCACTGTCACTCGGGTTAACAACGGTTCGGTAAGTTGACGTCCAATTTTGACTGTCAGCAACACACCGAAGGTATCCGCGCTGTTCTCCGTTTACATAACTCACATGTGGGTTTGCACTTTGCGCCTGCGCCACAGATGGAGACCAAGAACAAACAGAAGAGATGGATGTCGCCGCGAAGTTATGAGCGACCCTATCTGAGTTCGCATTTTCAGGATCTTTGTGTACAGTCATTGCACTTGCGCAATGCCAATCACCGCTCAACACAATAGGATTGGACACATCATCTGCCATTGCATCTATTAGACGTTGTCTCTGTAGAGGATAACCGTCCCACTGGTCCATATTCCATTTCCGGGAGGCCGGATCTTCAGAATATCGGTAAGGCGCAAACCATGTTTGCTGGGCAATAACATTGTATTTTGCCTCCGAGTTTTTAAGCTGATCAAGCAACCATTTTTCTTGCTCAATGCCAGTCATACTCAACGCGGGATTTTCTAGCGCATCACAAGGGAAATCAGACGGAAAGCCCTGTCCGCACACCTGATCAGAACGATATTGACGCGTATCCAACATGCTTACACGCGCGGGCCCAAACTGATAAGCACCATACATTTGAAGATGCCCAGCTAATCCATTCAAAGTCGGTGGTTGCTCCAATGGCATATGTTCATAATAAGCTTGGAATGCGGCCAACTTACGGACTGCAAATTCTAGTGAAGTCTGCTTCTCAGGATCTTGAGGCGTGCCTCCTGCCCAATTGTTATCGACTTCATGATCATCCATGGAGACGATCCAAGGCGCGGCGGCATGTGCTGCCTGCAAATGTGGATCACTACGATATAGAGCATATCTATTCCGGTAATCATATAATGTTGTGATTTCACCGCTATTATGTTTACGAACAACTTCATACTCAATTTGAGTGCCCGCATTTGTTCGCCGGCGCACACCAAGCTCACTCGTACCGCCCTCATAAATGTAGTCCCCCAAATGAATGACACAATCAGGTGCCCACTCAGCAATGTCTCGGTAAGCTGCGTAATGTCCGGTCTCCCAAGCCTGACAATTAGCTATCGCAAACGTCGCTGATTTAGCTTTAGGGTCCGTTGTTTTCGTTCTTCCAACCGGACTCTCATCTTCACCGAAATAGAATTGATACCAATACTCACGCCCAGGCTCTAAGCCATTCAGTGTCACATGCACCGAATGTGCTTTCATTTCAGATGTCATCACAACACCCTCCTGCGCGATCTTACGCATCGCCTCATCAAAGCAAACGCGATAGCGCACCATGACAGGACCAGCCGGCATACCGCCACCGTTTAGTGGGTCGGGAGCCAAACGTGTCCATAGAACAACACTTGTGTCACGGGGACTCCCCGAAGCCACTCCCAACGTGAAATGATAATGACCACTGTGTGCATTTGCACTTGCTGGCACCCAGAGCGTTGAACCCGCTGCAGCCAGAAAAAGACGCCGAGAAAACATGAGCTAACCCATCTATGTACAGAAATAAAATTTTGATCGGAAAAGGAAAAGCTGCAAACCGAGACACGGTTTGCAGCTCTTATATTCGCTAGAAAGCGTACTCGTATTGAATCCAGAAGGATTGAGGCTTACCATTCCAGCCATATTGGCGGTAATACGCGCTATCGTCGGGTCCGATTTCACCCCGCACCACTGCACGATCTCTTGAGTATCCTGAACCGCCGGAAGCACGCTCGAAATACTCTTCATCCAGTAAGTTCACGCCGCGTACCAATATACGATGTTGTTTTTCATCACCCCATTGATATTGCATCGAACCATTGAGCACAAAGTAATCACCAAAATTCATGTCTTCAACAACACGGTTGCCATTCTCATCGACTAAACGTGCAAGTGAAGTACCTGCATAAGCCCATTCAGGCCCTTGAAAACGTGGGTTCAATGAAAAAGTCCAATTGTCGGTAGGAGTATAACTGATCAAACCAGACAAGGACCATTCAGGACGTTCTGCAGATTGACGTGTCATAGCGCTCCCAGCTTCGCCAGGTACTACAAAATCTAAATTTTCTGTCGTTCCATCAAGTCTAGCAAGCACGCCATATACTGGGTTGCTTTCCAGAGATTCCATTTTGGTAAAGGTGATATCCGCATTCCATTTATCAAAGTCAAACGCGACATCCACAGTTACACCAGATATGTCCTGCTCATTCTTGGTGTTCACAGCCACAGATGCAGAATCTTCCAACCCTAAAGATACAGCAGTTGAACAGAATGAGTCTGGTGGAATGATATTGGCACGATTTCGCGTAATCGCATCCGTACTATTGACCAAGCCTGTCTGAATTGGGGTCGCAAGATCATTTGCATATTCAAGACATACCGAACCAACACTTCTGCTAGAGAACAGATTGTTGATCGTCGTATCAAAATATCCCAATTCGATATTCATCGTACCGCCAAAAAGGTCGCGGTCGATACCTACACCCACATTCAATGCTTCCACTTCTTGTGGATCAAGCCCGGGATTTAGATTCGCATTTGAACCAAATGCACCAATCTCATCGATTTTCGGCAGACTATATGAAGTCCCCCCGCTTGCGCGCGCATAAACACCAGCTCCGAAGTCCTGACGCAGGCCAAATTTATATACCGATTGATCACTGAAGCTGTCGTTGAAGTCCTGACGTACTGCAAATGATGTACTTAGCCCTGCGAGCACAGGAAGAGACAAACGCAAATCACCGTAAACACCGGTACTAGAGAGTGTCGTATCCTTCACACCAAACTGAGCGTCCGAGTTGTCTCTGTAAGTTGTGTTTTGAACACCACCAACAATTTCTACATATTCATTAATTGTGTAAGTGGCACGGGCGTTAATTCCCATGTCTTCATACCCACTAGTACGCTGATCCGTTTCACCAAAACCTTTAGTAAGACCACCATCACCAAAGTTAGCAGAGGATTGGATTACATACCCAATAGGTGCACCAATTGGGAAAGGATTTTCTTGCGTACCGTAAGGTTGATTGAAGAATGGACTATTAGGATCGTTGTTTATGTAGAAACTACTTCCGCCATTTAAGCTGTCATCACTAGCACCACCAGCGGCACCATACGGGTTGGTCACACATCCAGCCGCAAGCCCAGGTATAGTCGCTGCAAATGCTTCATACTGTGCGGCTGTGGAAAAAGATGTAATCCCTCCCGCACGCGCCTGCGCCTCAATGTCTGATGGCAAGTCTGTCAAACGTGGAATCTGGCATATTTGAGCATCAACTTCACTGTTTTGTAATCGCGGGTCTTGGTAATGCCCTTCGATTTCTAACTTTAATTGATCATTAAAGCGGTGCTTAAATGACGCGTTATAAATTGGAAATTCAGTGTAGTTAGGCTGAAACACAGTCGAGTTTGGAAATGAATCACGAAAATCAATAGTGGCGTAACTTGCACCAGCACGGAACTCTGTATCTTCAGCAATTTGCCAAAGGTATTTTAGTCCTAAACTGTTATAACTGTAAGGAAATTCATGCTTTCCTCCAAGTGCGAGTACGTTGTCGGAATAAGCTTCCGTGCTGAACAACTCGTGCGCATCTGATTCATATGAGCGTCCGGATACGAGTACACTATGCTTTCCTGCCTGATCTAATGGAAATGAAAAATTTCCGTATAGCTCTCGCGTTTCAAAAGACCCGAAGTAGAAACCTAATTCACCTTTTTTTGTGCCATCAGGTTCTTTAGTCTTTACGCTTACGACACCTAACCCACCATTTGATCCAAAGTATAAACTGTTACCACCACGATAAACTTCAACACCAGAAATCATACGTGGATCAATCGCAGTTGCAGGCCACAAATCTTCAAGTGGAGAACTACGGTCGAAATACGGCACACCATCAACTAAAAGTAAGGTGTCCCGGTCTGTCCCCCCATCAATACGAACCGTGAACTCCCCCTCATCCGGTGAGTATCCAATGTTAGCACCACGGATAAGACCAGCTGCTAGCTCTCCAAAGTTTGTGAAACCACCCGTTTCAATTTCCAAGTCACTAATGAGTTGAACTTGTGTACCAAACTTCACCATATCCAATGCGATATCACTGACTTCAGTGTCTATTAACTGACCTTCAACGCGGATGGTTTCTTGACGCCCACTATCGTCGGCATCATCAGCCAAAGCATTTAGTGGCAAAGCCGTCGTCGCTAACAATGCCCCCACCCCAAAAGCAATGTGCTTCTTAAATCTGTATGTGTTCGATTTCATAGCAATAGTCCCTCTGTTGCCCCTTTGAATCCTGCGACCTCAGCATCTCTCGACACTTAACTTCATTCAAAACACATGGCCGCAGCTCCGCAATTACAGGGATTACATGACGCTCCGATGTTCTTTTTGTAAAATTTATGTGAATATAGCTCAATCATAAAATGCTTGTATGTTGAGTTTTACTCATCTAAAAGACGCAGGCATCAAAGGAGGGACTCAGATGACAAACGGAGGTGAACAACACCTAGGAAAGGAATGCAAACAAGCCATTCTTGAAGCCAAAGGTTATCTAGTGGATTGGGATGGTTGCTGCGCTATTGAAAACAACTTGGTGCCTAACGCAGAGAAATTCTTGCGATTCAATCACACAAGAACAGCAATTGTTTCCAATAACTCTTCAAACACAATCGCAGAGTTCCAGCATGTACTTCAAAAATCTGGCATACATATGCGAAGCGAACAGATAATTTTAGCTGGCATTGAATCCATCAAACGTGCAGTAGAATTAAAATCCAAACGTACACTCATACTCGGAAGTTTAAGCATGCGCGCAGCCGCGCGGGCGCATGGATTAACTTTAGAAAACGAGAATGTAGACCTTGTGATACTTATGCGTGATACACGCTTTAACTACCAACGGCTGGAACGTGCTGTAAATGCGATTTTAAACGGAGCGCGATTAATAATTAGCAACCCTGACCTTACGCACCCTGGGGTTGATGGTCGCGTCAAACCAGAAACGGGTGCTTTATTGGCCGCTCTAGGCGCATGCATTGATTTATCATCAGTGGATTTAGAAATTATAGGTAAGCCTTCGCAGATCATCTTCGACAAAGGGTGCAAAGCAATAGACTTAAAATACAATGAGGTTGTTATGTTCGGCGACAATCCGATAACAGATATCGCTGGTGCGAAAGCATTTGGCATGCGTTCAATTTTAGCATCCCCCACCCCTTCCATTTTTTTTCAAAATATACTCGATACGCTCAAAATCTCTTAATGGATAAAACTTCTGAGGTTTGCCGCAATACGGTGGTTGCCCGCTCATAATCATCCAATGCAAGCGCGGCAATAAGAACATCAAGGATACAAAGCTGTGCAATTCGGCTCGTCATAGCTTCGGAACGAAATTTTGTTTCTCGCGCCATCGTGTAAAGTTTGACATCAGCATAAGCCTGCAAAGGAGAGCTAGCGAAATTCGTTATAATGATTGTTTTTGCACCAGCTTCTCTAGCTAAGCGAGTAGCTGCTAAGGTTTCATGTGTAGAACCAGAATGTGAAATCGTAAGAACTGCGACATGTGGCCCCGTTCGTGAAGCACTTATTGCTTGAATATGACTATCGACAACGACCTTCGCATCAAGTCCGATACGCAACATTCTATACTGCGCATCCTCAGCGATTGGAGCGGAAGAACCAATACCATATATCTCTACGCGATCTGCGGATCGGATGACATCAACAGCCATAGAAATGGCATCTGGATCTAAAATTGAAAGCGTTTCTCGTAACGCCTCGCTACCTGCATGAAACATTTTTTGACAAACGGTGAATGTATCATCGCTTGGCTGTAGATCCTCGTGAATAAATTGAACAGGCCGCACGACCTCTTGAGCCAAACTAAGTTTAAGTTGCTGAAATCCAGATAGTCCTAATTGTCGGCAAAGATTAATAACGCTACCTTCACTGGTACCAGTCGCCTCAGCTAGCTCTGTAACAGACATTCCCACAACAGCATTGGCATGACCTAAAACATAATCAGCGATAGCTGATGTGCTTGGCCCCAGCGAATCTTTACGAATACGGATACGACTGATCACGTTACCTACGAAAGCATCACCTGCTTTGCGCGTACCTCGTTTAGTATGTTCCGTAGACAAAAATATCTCCTACTTCGAACTAAAATTATTAGAATCACAAAACTCAAAGACCAGTGAATGAAATTTACTCAAATTACAACTCAAAAATAATGAGCCTCAACTTATGGCGCCAGCCGCAACGTTAGAGAAAACTGCTAATTCCAATACTAGCATGCTTCTATTACGCCTGAAGGACGAAAACCATGAGGCTCCGGTATTTCAAAACGCACCAAAAATTGTTCCCCTAACAGTTATGGTATACTCATAATTCCAATTACTCTTTGAAGGTTGGAATTTCTTTCTCATGAACAAGCAATCATCATAAAATAAAAAGACAAACGAAATAAGACAAAACGGACGAAAAGGGAGAATACAAAGCCACAACACATATCAGTCTGAAAAAGGAATAGACTCCAAAATTGATTTCATCGACAAAGTGTATTTTCGCTCACTTTATGACGCAGTTGAGGAGCTTGATGCTGGCTTACATATCTTATCGGTCAACTTTCGATTTCCTCAGCATGCTGAAATTGCTTGCTCCTATGCCCAAAGCGATTGCAACTAACGCGCACGAAATTGGAAGGGAAGATGTGCTCAAAAGCTCAGGACTATTGATAATTGAATGAATGATAGCTGCGATTATCAAGCAAACTGCCAGCAGCATCTGCATGTAAATTGATAGTTTTTTCCATGAATTACAGGCGGCAATTAAGATCATCGCAATCAACGACATCCAGAAATTTGCGACCAATGAAATACCTTCCCACTTAAGAGAGAGGCTCAACACCAAAGTAAGTGTCAGAGAAATTGGGGTCCCCCATATTAAAGCTGTCCAAATAGCTTCAAGGCGCGGTGCGGGGCGTCCTTGCTCACGGCGACGCATAAAATAAATTTGTAACCCTGTTGCGATCACGATGCACAATGCGAGTCCAAATACAACATATGCCAGCTTGACCCATATTCCTCCCCAATTGCCAAAATGCACATTATAGATAGACCCAGAAATTTGCTGTCCTAAAGTCCCGTTAGATATGCCAACCATACCCTCAAAATCACCTGCCGCATTGAAATTATAATACTCACCAAAAACAAGTCGATTGCTGTGCCAACCAATGACAGAGACATGCTGACCAACAGTACCTGGGTCATGGTGGATGTAATAGGTCGGCACGATGTCTGGGTAATGCTCTTGCATATACAAAAGAGGTTTGGAGATATCGCTGATTTCATTCGGCGCTTCATTCAATGGCGCTTCCTCACCAAATACTGGTGAGAACACCTTCTCAGTATCACCATCAAAATCAACCGCGGCAATCGCAAACGCCAATATACTGGCCAGTCCCAATATTGCCCCCGTAAGAGCATTGGAAATATGAAAAGGTGCCGTCCAGACGCTTAAACGATTGTGCATATCAGCAGTTGCGACTCGGCTTTGCCCACGTCTAAAGGTGAAGGCATCACGAAAGATTCGTGGATGCGCCAAAAATCCGGACATAGATAGCCCCAAAAGCATTGCACCCAATGCTCCAACAACTGTCAGTCCTAAGACATGTGGCAAATGAAGATAGTAATGCAAATCCAATAGAAACTGCGTCCACGGAAAATGCTCAACCTCGGCAACCTCCCCGGTTTCCGTTGCAAAAAAAGCTTGTGTATCAGTTGTGATGACAGTCCGAGGCAAATCTGGACGCGGAAAGTTGATATATAAATGGGTTGTTGAAGGTGTTTCACTCTCAAAAACTGCTTTCGCTGCTCTCGCCGCTGCCTCTGGTGATATATGCATCATTTCGGGAGCAGAAGGCTGTTCCCAACGCTGAAACTCTCGATTTAAGACGGATAAGGTGCCGGTAAGCGCAAGAATATATATCAAGCCCCCTGCTGCAAGTGCGAGCATCATATGAGCTTGCAGAGAGTTTGCCACACGCTTACTTGAAGCCTTTGGCCAGATACTCTTGGACATATGTTAAGTCCCCACGATAAAATAAACTAGCGGGATCAATCCTGTTCCCAATGTGACGAGCGTTTTGCGCCATAACTTCCCGTCTACACCGATAACAACTGCTAAACTTGCCCATATTAGCGGGAATAACATCATTGCTATGACAAGATTTGCCGTGTGTTCAACACCGACAGATTTAAGACAAGAAAACACACCTGCTGAAAACGATAATGCGGCCAATCCAGCGAAAATAGCGACAAGAAGCCCTATAAAAATCCGACGCAGTATAATAGTCCAACCCAGATTTTCAGGCTGAATAACGCGTGGCTGAATATCACGAGCTTCTTTGGAAGTCGCCCGAATGTAACGAAAAATCAGAACGCAAACAGCTAAAATAGCAAACCCGACAAGGCCTAGCGCTATCCCTTTTTCGGGGCCATCTTTATACGAAAACAAAACGAGGCTGATGATAAAAAGTCCCCAGCCTAATCCAAGCGAAAGTGAATGATCCTGCTTAGAACGCCAAGCAGCCTGCAGCATATAAATACTGCAGGCCAAAGACGTAAGCGCCAGCCCGCCTAATATCCAACCATTCATCATGAACTAAAATCGCTTCTTGACGCTGGCTACAATTGTTCGAGTTTCACCCACAAAACAATCGCCACGTGATAAGCAGGTCGCGTAATATTCTTCATCCGTTAAATTGCGAATATTAAGTGCAAAGTCCAAATCATTGTACTCATAACCGATCAATGCATCAAAGACTGTATATCCATCTGTCACAACTTGGATTGGCGTGGGCGAAAAGCCATTGGCCGCAAGGTAGGCCAGTCCATTGCTTTCGTTCTGACTGGCGTAACGCGCACCAGCTCCAATGCGCAGTCCAGTAAACGGCCCCTCCTCCGGCTGCCATGATGCCCAAATGGACGCGGTTGTATCAGGTAAACTTGGACGCGTTGTTCCCACACCATTTTCATCAACATCTTCGGCATCAAGTTGTTGAAGGTCAAAATCAAAGGCAAAAGCGTTCAATTTCAATAAAGCTTCAACTTCAAAACCAGTTGTTTCAATACTAAGTCCCGGCTGGGTTTGACCACCTGCCACGTAATCCACAAGGTTATCTTCTTCAAGATCAAAATAGGCAAATGTTACATAGCTTTGGCTACCAATCGGCTGATATTTCAAGCCTATTTCAGACTGTTTCCCCTTGCGAGGTTTCATAGCTGAACCTGTAATAATATCAGTACCAATTGTTGCGCGAAAAGACTCTGCATAACTGATATAGGGGTTTAGTCCGATACTTGTTTTGTAGAGCGCACCAAGCGTGACTGGCGTTTCATTGTCATCTTGTGTACTCGCAGCATCTTTAGATTCTACAGATGAAAGCCGCACCCCCGCATTCACAATTAGATTTCCAATAGACATGTGATCTGTCACGTAAAAGTCAGTCGCTTTTGTTTGGTTTTCAGCCAATCCTTTTACAGCATCAAACTCGGCATCGGTTGGAATTTCTGAGCCATCATATACAGGCGCGAAAATATTAAACGTCGTTGGACGCGCGTAGAAAGATCCCGAATTATTGAATGTCTCAACGTCTTGATAGTTTACGCCGCCTAAAATTTCGTGAGCTATAATACCTGTATCAAACTTCGCCCGCAGACGTGCATCAAATGCAAATTGCGTTGACCCTGCTTCAGAGCTTGACCATGTTCGACCATACGCCACACCTGTCGGAGAAATACGCGGATTTCCATCGCCTAAGAATGATATCCATGTCTGGTTATAGTCAGCTTCATTATCGCGATACCGAGCCGTTCCCTCAAACGTAAGTACATCATTAAATTGATGGGTCCCAAACACACTAAATGTTGTCGCTTGGGTATTGTACTTATTAAAATTTGGATCACCGACATACACTGACGAAGCTACTTCTTGCCCAGACGAACCTACGCATACATCCGCCTCGGAAATAGTTACGTCGCTACTTGCACATGCTGTTGCAACAAGAGGTAAGAATTGAGAAGAAGAATCGCTTTCTCGGTCAGTATAATTAATCAATGCAGTCAATGTGGTTCTATCATTTGCATAGGTCAGAGACGGAGCCAGGATGAGAGCATTGTCTTCTACAAAATCTATCGGCGTTTCGCTCTCACGCAACAAGCCCACAAAGCGTGCTGTCCACTTTCCATCTCCTGACAAGTCGAGTCCAATATCAGTTGATGCTTGAAGGCGGCTATCTGTCCCTACAGTTAGAACAATTTCTTTATCTTGGCTGTCTGCCCCTGCAACTTTAGAAACCGTACTTACAATTCCTCCAGGTGCGGCTTGACCATATAGAACAGATGCTGGCCCCTTAAGGACCTCAACCTGCTCTAGAGTGTAAATATCTGCTCGGGCATTGTTATAAAAGCCAAACAAAACTTGAAGATTGTCCTGATATTCAGGCGCATCGAGACCACGTATGCTTGTAAAGTCTCCACGTGTCGCATACCCAAATGCATTTCCAGTTACGCCCGCTGTATAGTTTAGAGTATTGCTAAGAGACAAAGCGCCACGATCTAAAAACTCCCCTGATGAGATCAAAGATAAAGAACGCGGCATTTCCAATAGCGGAATTTCCGATTTTGTCGCCCCAAATGTAGAAGGAACTCCCGTTACAATAACGGTTTCTTGGATTGATTTTTCTTCATCGGCCTTGTCTTGAGCATAGACTGGGCCAATCGCAACCAATGCTGATGTAACTAAATATCCTAATCTACGCACAATAAACCTCTTGCGATTGATAATCATTCTTAATTGAGCGACCTCCTACACTCTGTTATTGCTCTTGTAAAGCATTCTCATTTGCAATTTGAGGGAATGGGCATGCAATATACGCTATATGAATCTTAACTGCGCACTTCCTATGTCAGCTTTATCTACCCTAAGGAAAACGACGATAAACTTCATTTAATTTAAATCTGGCAAGTAGAGGACAATACCCATGAACCCTCTCAATACTTAGAATAAAAAATCGCAAAAAACTGACATAAAACTAGGGTATAAAGAGCGAATAGTTATAATATACTTCCCTCTTGATAGACCTTTAGTCGTCTTATCTGCTTGCCTAAAGCATATTGTTTGAATATTGCGTGCCCCTAATGTACGAGCCTGCATTTCACTTGAAAACTGCAAAGCTATTTACCGCGAGACTCGTTCTAGGGGTTTGGTGTTGCGTAACTGCGCCTCATGCTCTGGCCCAATCGGAACAATTAAAATCAGACTCCACACGCACCAGCGATCAGAAACATTATATCTACATTCAAGATGGCCATCTAAGCGAAGTGATTACTCAGATATCGCGTATTTACGATATCAATATCCTGTTTTCTACGGAACTAATTGTTGGAGAAAACACCAATATTATCATTGGTACATACTCATTGGATGAGGTCTTAGACCAAGCACTAAAGGTCACTCCTTTCACCTATCAGTTTGTAGATGCTTCAACTGTCGCAATCGTTGCTAATAGAAGTAAATCTCCTTCTACATCCCCCATTCAAACAGTGATATCTCCTCACCTTTCAACATCAGAGGAAAATCAAAAATTACGGCTCAATCAGATTGTTGTAACTGGAACACGAGTGCGTGACCGTTCCGCCTATGCCTCGCTTGCTCCAATCGATATTATTGACGGCGCACACATCCGCGCAAATGTTTCCGACGAACTTTCCGATGGCTTGGCGCGCAACCTTCCAAGCTTTACAGCATATCGGTACCCATTAAGCGATGGACTAATTTTCAACCGCCCCACAGGTCTCAGGAGCTTGAATTCTGAACATACCCTCGTGCTCGTTAACGGGAAGAGACGCCATAAATCTGCATTCTTAGAATCGACAAACGGACACGCCGTAGATCTCTCACAAATTCCACTCAATATTATTGAACGCGTTGAAGTGCTTCGTGATGGCGCATCCGCACAATATGGATCTGATGCCATAGCTGGCGTTATAAATGTCATTCTCGATGACAATGTAGAACAGAGTGTTTTTGTTCAAACGTCACAATATTACGAAGGCGATGGCACATCCCTACGTGCCGGAATTCGATCAGGTAAAGCGTTTGCAAATCATAGCTTTTTTAACTTTGATCTAGAAGCCTTTGGCTCAAACTCAACGTCCCGTTCACGCCAACGCCAAGATGCGATAGAGTTTGAAATCGCTCACCCAGAAATTGACCTTCCTGACCCCGTTCAAAGATGGGGAAAACCTCACCGCAAAGGTGTGCGCTTCGCAACTAATCTCAAATCCTATCTATCGGACGATTTGCTTTTTTATAGTTTTACCAACTTGAACCTGACGGAAGGCAGCTCGGACCTCAATTGGCGAAATCCAGACACAAACCGTGCTTACAATCAGAGCGATGAATTCCCCAATTTTACACTCAATTCTATTTATCCTAAGGGCTTCACTCCGACTTTTGGAATGAATGATACAGACATTGCAATTTTTGCGGGTTTCAAAAACACCCCTGCGGACATACCCAATGTTTTAGCTTGGGATTTCAGCGTGGGAATGGGCCAAAATACGATTGACTATTTTCTGCATAGATCCATCAACGCATCATTAGGACCACAAAGCCCGACCTCTTTTAAACCGGGCACACTCCAACAAAGTGAATTGGTATCAAATTTTGATGTGTCCTATCAGTTGCCCCTCGGATTCAACACCGAAAACCTCAATATTGCTGCGGGGTTAGAAGCGCGTACTGACGCTTATCGTGTGAAGGCTGGCGACCCAGCATCTTATGCAATTGGCCCCGGCATTTTGAATGACCTTCCCCCAGGATCCAACGGCTTCCCAGGATATACTCAACAGCAAGCGATCAATGTCAGTGAAGTCAGTTCAGCAGCATATTTTGATACGGAAGTCCCACTTACACCTCACTGGACGCTTGGATTTGCCACGCGTATTGAAAATTCCAACACCTATGACAACAACCTCACAGGCAAACTATCTTCACGCTACAGCATCACTCCCGAACTTGCCCTAAGAGCAACATATTCAACAGGCTTTCATGCACCTACTCAAGGCCAATTATACAGCGAACGTACCTTCCAGAGCCTTGATGTCGAAACGCTAGATATCCTGACAAGTGGCCGCCTCGCATCAACAAGCCCTGTTGCACATATCGTTTCACAACGGGATGACATCGACATTACGCCGCTCCGTCCCGAACTTTCCAATAATTATTCAATCGGATTTAGCTATACCACCCACAATGACAGCTCCTTCACTGCAGACTTCTATCAAATCAATGTCGAAGACAGGTTAAGTCTTACCAATGCATTGGTACTTACGCCCCAAGAGCGCGCTGCCATTTCGCAAATTGAAGACTTCAAAAACATAGATATATCGACAGTCAATTTCCTACAGAACAACATGAACACGCGCACTCGTGGTATTGACTTAGTCGCCTCCAAAGCCATAGCGCTTAAAACGGTTCAACTAGACCTAACAGCCGCTTATAATTTCAACGAAACCCGCGTACTAGATCTCAATAGTTTAGAAAATACACTCCTGCGCTTACGCACAGAGAATCAAACACCAAAGCAGCGCGCAAGTATCTCAGCGAATGTGTTCAACGATGCTTGGTCACTAACAGGGAGACTGCGTTATTATGGGCCTTGGAAGTATGATTCATCAAGCGAGGTTGGTGCCCCACTTCAAACCTTTGGTGAAGAGCTAATATTCGATCTCAGTTTTTCTTATGATTTAAGTTATTCAACCAACCTTCAATTTGGTGTGGAGAACTTATTCAACAACTACCCAGACGAAGCTAGCTACCAATCAAATCGTGGATTGATTTATTCCCGAAACGCGCCATACGACACAGATGGCGGTGTTGCCTACATTAAGCTAAAATTCAAAAAATAATAAAATGTCTTTATTTTTCTAATCACTAAACAAACCTCATCACGAATAACTGCGTGTTCTGTGTGAAGCTTTTATGAAGTCGAACTTTTGATCGACACAAATCAATTCTGCCCTCGTCACCCTTAATGCACAGCGAGTGTCTCTATTGGGGAATGGGCCGCTCGCTTGATGTGCTTGCATTCTGCAAACTGATCGAACGGGGTTTTTAATGTTTAAGTCGTCTCATTTCCGCGCTGGCCTTTTCATGGCGTCAGCATCCATTATCTCAATGTCCTCCACTGCAATGGCGCAAGAAACTGCCGCGCCTCAAAAAGAAGCGCAGCGCGTTGAAGACACCATTATCGTCACTGGTACCCGCCAAGCTCAACGCACAGCTTTTGGCTCACTTGCACCTATCGACGTTATAAGCGGTGATGCTATCTCAAATGGCGCATCCGAAGACCTCCTCGACACGCTTGCCCAGAACGTCCCATCATTCAAAGTTCAACGCCTACCAATGGCTGATGGTCAAGTCTTTGTGCGCCCCGCTACTTTGCGCGGCCTTTCACCAGATCAAACACTTGTACTCGTAAATGGTAAACGTCGTCACCGCTCTGCTTTGCTTGGCGGAAATGGCGCGCAATCCGCAGACCTCGCAACAATCCCCTCTTCAGCAATCAAACGTATCGAAGTCTTGCGCGATGGTGCGTCTGCTCAATATGGTTCAGATGCAATTGCAGGCGTAATCAACATTATCCTTAAAGATGACACAGGTTTTGGTGGATTTGCCCAAGGCTCCCAATATTATGAAGGTGATGGAAATGCATTCCGCCTAGGTGGACGCGCAGGCTTCAACCTCGCGGACAATGGTACTCTGGTTCTATCTGGCGAATATTTCGACAATGAAAGCACGTCGCGTTCACGCCAACGTCCAGACGCAATAGAATTCCAAGACGCAAACCCAGATATTGCTGTGCCAAACCCAGTACAACACTGGGGACAGCCAGAGCGTAGCGGTTACCGCTTCACGCTAAACTCAAACTATGACTTCTCAAACTCAACTAGCGGATATCTCTTCGCAACATATGGCGGCGGTGAAGGTCTATCTGACTTTAACTGGCGTAACCCAACAAGCGGCATCTTCGCCACTAGCCCAATCTACCCATACTATAACCTGTCAGACATCTACCCAGCAGGTTTCAGCCCGGACTTCGGTCAAGACGACACTGACCTTTCCATCACGGGTGGGCTAAAAGGTAGCCTTGCAAACGAAGCGTTATCTTGGGAGTTTTCTGTTGGTTACGGCTCAAACGAGATTGAATACAATATTTCCAACACGATCAACGCTTCTTTAGGGTCAGACAGCCCAACCTCATTCTACATCGGTTCACTTAGCCAAGACGAGCTAAACATAAATGCGGACTTTGTATACGTCGCGGACATTGGTCTAGCAGATAATGCAAACATCGCTTTTGGTGCTGAGCGCCGCATGGAGACATACACAATCTCTCCGGGTGATGAGGCATCATATGCTGTTGGCCCGGGTGCCGCTGATGGTCTCGCCTCTGGTTCCAACGGCTTCTTTGGTTTCAGCCAATCTCAATCAGGCGAATACGAGCAAGAAAGCTATGCAGCTTATCTTGATATAGAACTTCCATTCACGGATAAATTTACATTGGGAACAGCCCTTCGTTATGAAGATTTTTCTGAGTTTGGAAATTCCGTTACCGGTAAAATTTCTGGACGCTATGAATTTACATCTGAGCTGGCTTTACGTGCCACAGCCTCAACAGGATTTCGTGCACCGACACCAGGTCAGCTCTTCTCAGAGCGCAACTCATCCGGCCTAGACACAAACACACTCGAAGTCTTCACCAATGGACGTTACTCGCCCGTAGGTGCAGTCGCAGCAATCATCAATGAACGTGCTGATCTCGATATCAAACCACTCGATGCTGAAGAGTCCACCAACTTCACGGCCGGCCTTGCATATCAAAATACAGATGGCCTTACAGCCTCTATTGATCTCTACCAAATCGACATTGAAAGCCGCTTTGGAACATCAAGTTGGTTACAATTATCTGCTGATGAACGCACACAATTGATCGACCTTGGTGTCACGGGTGCTGAATCCATCAATTATGTGAACTTCTTCCAAAATGATTTCGATACTACATCAAAAGGTGTGGACCTAGTTTTGGGCTACAGAATGGATGCGCTAAATCTTATGGCTGCATACAACTATAACAAAACAGAAGTCACCGACGGCAGCCTTGAAGGCAACCCGACACAGAAAACTATTTTTGAAGAACGCCTTCCAAAACACTCTGCAAATTTCTCCGCAGATTACACCCTTGGCGCGTTCGTGTTAGGCTCAAAACTTCGCTATTATGGCTCATGGACAGATAGCTCCGGTAATGCAACTGGCGACATCTTCCAAGAATTTGGAGGCAAAGCCTTCCTAGACATTTCCGCCAAATGGAACATTAGCGATGCTATGTCCTTCACAATTGGTGCTGACAATGTGCTGGATACCTACCCAGATGAAGCCACATTCCAAGCAAACCGTGGCCTTATCTACTCGCGTAACGCACCATATGACACTGATGGCGGTCTATATTATGCGCGTTTCAATTTCGACTTCTAAACAACACTCTTAGACAGGAGACTATCCCCAAAACCTGTCTGGCGTGACTATGGGGGCATTGAAAAATGTCCCCATAGCTTGTTTTAAGAACTACTTCTTCTATCGCTAGCAATTGCAATATAGGACGCGTACAAATGGTTGATATTCACCGCCGCAAACTCCTCAAAACCACTCCTATTGGCGCGCTTGCATTAGCGTCTGCTTGTCAAACGCCCTCCTCACATCCCGCCCAAATTTCGGCCCCTCCCTCACACGGCCTAGCTGAAAAGGATGAAGTTTTTTGGAAACATATTGCAGCTCAATATGATATGAAACCGGACATTATAAACGTAGAGAATGGCAATTGGGGGGTCATGTCCCGCCCCGTACTAAATGCCTACAAAGCTCACACAGAACGCGTAAACCGCGATAATTCCTATTTTGCAAGGCGACAATTTTACAGTGAGTTTTTTCCTATATTGGAAAATCTCGCCTCTCGCTTAAATGTTCGCCCTTCCGAATTAGCTATTACACGCGGTGCCACGGAATCTCTCTTCAATATTATCAATGGTTTTAATCTGCTTCAAGCAGGTGACGCGGTGATGATCGCAGACTTAGATTATGGCTCTATCCAAGACGCCATGCGCAATATTGCAAAAAGACATAACTGCTCAACCATTCAGTTAAGTATTCCTGAACCAGCAAATTTTGATGAAATAGTCGCACTTTACACACGTGCTTTAGACGAAAATCCAAACACCAAACTCTTACTCCTTACCCATATCAGCCATCGCACTGGCCTGTGCATTCCAGTACGGGAAATAACCCATATTGCCCAAGCGCGTGGCGTGCGGGTTGTTGTAGATGCGGCTCACTCATGGGGCCAAATGGATTTCACCCTTTCCGATCTCGGCGCTGATTTCATCGGCTTAAACCTACACAAATGGATAGGCGCGCCCATCGGCGTTGGGCTTATGTATATTAAAGAAAATCGCTTATCGGAAATTTCTCCCAACATATGCGCTTCGGAAAATGAACAAGATAAGATCTATGGCCGCGTTCACACGGGCACCAGTAATTTCGCTGCTATGCTCACCATTCCTGATGCACTTGCATTTCACGATATGATTGGCCCTAAAAACAAAGAAGCTCGCCTTAAATATTTGCGTTCTATCTGGGTAGATGCATGTAAAGAAAGTCCGCGCGTTCAAATCCTCACACCTGATGATGACCGTCTGCATGCTGGTATTACATCTTTCCGATTTAAGGACATCCCAAGCACG
This sequence comes from uncultured Hyphomonadaceae bacterium, assembly GCA_964351655.1. Taxonomy (GTDB): domain Bacteria; phylum Pseudomonadota; class Alphaproteobacteria; order Caulobacterales; family Hyphomonadaceae; genus Hirschia. Next base: position 74,087 of record CAYGPD010000008.1, read on the forward strand.
CCAGACAATAAAGCACTTGCAGAGCATTTACTTGCAGAACACAACGTCTTCTGCGTGCATAGAGACGGCGTCACAAACGGTAGCTGTGTACGCATCACACCGAGCGTCTATAACAGCGTAGCTGATATGCAAATGACTGCAAAAGCTGTCATACAAGCAGCGCTATACTACGCCCCATAGTGGCTTTGGCTATGGTGATTGAGTCGTATAAAATGAGTATGGCATTTAAATTAGAGACATTGTATCGCAATAATTTCTCGACCCTTGTTGCCTTCGCAAGGTCAAAGGGATGTTCGCCTGATGTGGCTGAAGAAATTGTCCAAGATGCTTTCACTCGCCTCAATAAATATGATGCATACGATAAAATCGAAAATGAAATCGCATTTCTACGCACAATCATCGTCAATATAATAAGGGACAGATTCAGGCGACACAAAATAACGCCGGTTTTAATTGACTATACCGATTTAAACGGGGAACTTAAAAGCGATGAACCAGGCCCAGAAGCGTCGCATATGAGTAAAAGACTTTTGCGCCAAACTATAGACGACATTAACGAATTGCCGGAAATAACAAAACACATTTTTATCGCATACCGCATACACGAAAAAACCTATCAGCAGATTTCTTACGAAAACAATATTTCAATTTCGATTGTCAGAAGACACCTCAAAGATGCCATTGTGCATCTAACGCAGAGACGTGAAGACCGTGAGCAAAATTAAAGATACACAGAATATAGAAAAGCTCGCGCTGGATGAAGCTGCTGACTGGCTATTTCGTATAGAAAGTGACCCTTCCCTTGGTGTCAGCACCGAGTTTGAACAATGGCTAATGGCAGCACCCGACAATGCCACGGCTTATGAGAAAATTCAGCAAACATGGGATGCCACAGCTCTACTTGGAGATGCACCTGATATTCAGGAGCTAACCAAACCCAAAGCAGCCAATGAGAACACGCAAACTTCACCGACCCGTCGCCATATGCTCTTGGGTAGCATAGGGGCAGCAGCGGCATGTCTGGCGGCTAGCGCGCTTATCCTTTCATCTTCTGAAAGCATTTATACGCAAAATTATACCACAAAAATTGGTCAAATCGCGCATTTTACCCTACCAGACAGCACACAACTTACACTCGATTCAGGTAGTACAGCGCAGATTTATCAAAGCAAAAAAGAGCGCCGCATCACCCTAAATGAAGGTCGCCTTTTTGTTGATGTAATGCCGGACAAAAAACGCCCATTTACAGTAGAAACGTCCGATACAACTTTCACAGCACTGGGAACTTCTTACAGTGTATTCAAAGAGTTAGACTCCACCACCCTTGAGGTATATGAGGGCGTTGTACGCTTTCAACAAGATGTACAAACACCCCTAATTGCGAATGCCGGCACAGGCATTAAAGCCTCCCCGTCAACAACACCTTCCTTGTATGAAGTTAAAGCAACAACCAACGCAAAACCAAACTGGTCAGATGATCGTATCACCTTCGACAACACAAGCTTGTCCGACGCCATAACAGCGTTTTCACGTTACACAACCAAAGAGATAGAGATCACTGATATTTCTTTACAGAACCACAAAATAAGCGGGTCATTCGCCCTGACTGACATCTCGTCATTTATACGAAGCGTCGAAATTATAACAAACTCTCAAACCATTGAAACAGATAAAAAAATCATCATAAATTAGGTTAAAAATTTGAGTGATACTCCGAAAAAATGATAGCCGAGCTAGACATTTTCACGCCATAAATCTCATCTCATAAATAGATGATGCACCGTTTCCCCAATATACAGCCACATATCTCAATACATGCAGGCATCAATCAAGACGCGCCTATTCTACTGGGCAATGCTAAAGTGGGGTATCTTCTGACTGATCAAGCACACGATAGGAAGCCCCCTCAAGATCATCATATTGACCAGATTTTACGGACCAAACAAAAGCTCCCAGCCCAACACCGCCAAGCAACAATGCAAATGGGATTAGATACGCAATTATTGTCAATTGCCATTTTCCTTCTTGTGTACGTTCAATCGCAGAGCGTTCAGTGTTACGATAAGCGACGACAGAGACATTGCGATGGCAGCAATTAACGGCGTCACAAACCCGAACACGGCAATTGGAACAGCGATCACATTGTAAAGCGCAGCAATCGCAAAGTTCTGCACAAGGGTCCGTTTGGTCCGACGAGAAATTTCTATTACTTCAACAATACTTGCCAGTCCATCGCCATAGACTGCATCACTTGCCGCCTGACTTATATCCATCGCGCCGCCTGGAGAAAGCGAAGCATGTGCGATAGACAAGGCTCCCGCGTCGTTCAACCCATCTCCAACCATAAGTGTTTTACGTCCATTACTCCGTAACTTTTCTAGCCTTTCAACCTTCATTTGCGGCGTAGCAGCTCCCGTCCAATTCAACAAACCTACTCGCTTTGCGAAATCTTCAACGGCCGTTTTGGTATCTCCAGAAAGGATTTCCATCGATAGTCCCAATTGAGATAGCCTTTCAATTGTCGTAGAGGTATTTGCTTGGATTTGGTCTTCAAATAAAAAAACCACAGGCGCGCTGTCTTCTTCACAAAAATACAAACATGAAAGCCCCTTCGCATCGACGGCTTCACCACCTATCCATTGAGCTGATCCTAACCTGCAATGTCGCCCATCAATAAATGCCTCAAGCCCTTTGCCAGAATGTTCAACCACATTCTTCGCAACCTCCCCATTCCCTGCCCTCAAACACAGAGCGCGCGAAAATGGATGACGGCTAGATCGTGCAAGCTTAGCTGCTTTTTCGAGAATATCTGGGTCAACATTTCCAGATATTAGTTTTGGTAACCCCATAGTGAGAGTGCCAGTCTTATCAAACACAATATGATCGACTTCTGCTAAGCGCTCCAATGCATCTCCAGATTTTAAAAAGACCCCTTTGCGAAACAACTCACCTGCCGCAACCATCTGAGTTACAGGTGATGCAAGCGCTAATGCACAAGGACATGTAATAATCAATGTCGTGACAGCCGCCATGATCGCCGCGTCCAAAGGATAACCAAATGCGAGCCAACCCACAAAAGTTGCAAAAGCGATAGAATGTACAAGCGGCACATAATATGAAACTGCCGTATCAGCCAGCTTGATATATTTAGACTTTCGCTGCTCACCTACTTCAAGCATTTGAGCGATTTCAGACAGTAGAGAGTTATCAACCGTTGACAGTGCAATCGCCTTTACCGGCGGACCAACATTTATTGCTCCTGCAAATATAGCACTGCCCCTACCTACAAGATGCGGCAAACTTTCTCCAGTTATGAGACTTTCATCAACTTCCGCTTCGTCAGCCGCTAATTCCATATTCACGACAGCGCGCGCTCCAGCTGTCCATAGCAGGATATCACCGTCATTGATCTCATCGGGACGCACATCTTCCGTATGCCCGTCATCTTTAAAACGAGTTACAGAAGATGATTGGAGTGCTGATAAACCAAGCGCCGCCGCATAAGCACGTCTACGCAAACGTGCATCCAGAAAACGACCAATAAGAAGAAAAAACAACAACATAACGCACGCATCAAAATATGCATGCTCTCGATCTGTAAGCGTAGTCCACACACTCACCGAATAGGCAAGTACGAGTGCCAGAGAAATTGGCACATCCATGTTTGCGTGTTTATTTTTAAGTGCATTCCATGCTGAAATAAAAAAGTGACGACCACAAAAAAGCAAAACTGGCAGCGCTATTAAGCCTGAAATTGTGTGAAGCCCGCGACGCGTAGCTTCTCCCATTTCATTCACTCCACTCCAGACCGAAATAGAAAGTAGCATGATATTAGCGGCTGCGAAGCCCGCGACACCCATGCTGATCAACAAGCCACGTTCTTCTTTTTTTCGTTCAATTTCTGCATTGTCTGAAATGAAAACAGAAACAGAATAACCTAATTGAGTGATAGCTTGTGAAATTTGATCAGCTAAGAGAGTCCCTCTCCAACGAACATCCATGCGTCCCGAAGATAGATTTAGCCGCGCATTCTCTACCCCTTGGAGTCCTCTGACACAGCTTTCAATTTTATTGAGACAGCCTCCACATTTTGCACCCCGCACTAAGAAAGACAAGGAATGTACGTCATTCGTTGTTCGCACAAATGCTTGAAACTGATGCGTGGGTTGAATTGACATTGAATAAGTATCTTCATCAATTCTTGCAGCTGATGAATGTATCATGCCACAAGTAAAACCTTGTGACCTTCGAAGACGGACGATCCGCCCTCTTCTTCAAACACATCGAACTCTAAATCCCATCGACCTTGCAATAGACTTGTGGTCTTGGTTCGATAAACAGAATTGCCTTCGTGAACAAATTCAACTGAAATATCGCTCTTCTGCCCAGCACGACGAAGTGTTCCAGCGATGCTGTATCCATCCAACCCGACACCATTTGCATCCAATAAACGCAGGACAATATCATCCCCTTCACGGCCAATCTGAACCGTCCAACCTAACTGAGCCTGCTTCGCATTTTTCGCTAACTGTGTGTTGTAAGCTAAACCCTGCACATAGGATTGTTCCACTTCTTCCCCAGGGAATGTCTTAATTGCATTGTACAAAAATATGCCGTTGGCTGCAAACATAACTGCAAAAAATCCAAGCATCCACACCAACACATGATAACCTTTAAGGGTCCGCTTTTTTTCTACACTCGATGTGATTGAGTTTCTCATTTTTTAGCTCCCCTAAATGTTGCGTTCGAAATCGATTTCTCATCTGTTAAAGTGTCAAAAAAAGAAACTTCAACCATGTCTACAGAACCCCCTTCAGGCACAGTTATATGAAAGCGATAACGCTCAACACCATGCGCTAAAACTGGAAATTCAACTTGGTTGTCTTGCTTGGAGCCAATCCCGACCATATCTATCGTCGCCTGCTCCGGCGAAGTAACGACCATCCGAATATCTCGCGCGGTATGCGCTTTATTCACGAATTTCAACGTGTATCCGTTGCGAATGTCTCCATTAGATAGTTGAACGAAAGGTGGAGACCGATCACTTAGAATATTTACTTCAAAACTGGCACGGGTCACCAAACCAAACGTCATCAATGTCCCAATGGCAAACATCAACATTGCGTATAGAATGGTCCGACTACGTATCAACTGAACTTTAGGCGGATTCTGTTGCTTTGCGCGTGCCGCGACAGCAATATCAGTATCATATGCAATAAGTCCCGTAGGGCGATCAACCTGCCTCATCATCTTGTCGCAGGCGTCGATACAAAGCGCGCAATGTATACATTCAAGTTGGGCACCATTACGTATATCAATACCTACTGGACACACCTGCACACACTGGTCACAATCAATACAGTCCCCTCGATTTTCCCACCCTTCAGACTTTCTTTTAGCCCCACGAGGCTCACCGCGGTCGTATCTGTAAGTTACGTTTAAAGCATATTCATCTGTCAACGCAGCCTGAATGCGTGGCCATGGACACATATATGTGCACACTTGCTCGCGCATAGTTCCGGCAAGGAAATAGGTTGTCAGCGTCAAAATAGCGGCAAACCAATAAGCAGACAGCGGTGCTTCACCGGCAAACCAGCCTTGCGCCACAGTAGGAGCATCATGCCAGTACAATACAAACGCGCCACCAGTCCAAAACGCAATCACAAGCCAAACAATATGCTTTCCCAGTTTACGCCATAGTTTGTTGAAACTCAGTGGCGCTTTATCTAGGCGCATTCTCGCGGCACGGTCCCCCTCAAACGCACGTTCAACCCATATATACAGATCAGTCCAAACAGTCTGAGGGCAAGTGTAACCACACCATATACGCCCAAAGAGTGCAGTGACGAGAAACAATCCAAGCGCAGATAGTATAAGCAAGCCAGCGAGATAATAAATTTCCTGCGGCCAGATCTCTATAAAGAAAAAATAGAATTTTTCACTTTCAAAATCAGCCAATACGGCTTGATTTGGAATTCCTTCCCCTCGATCCCAACGCAGCCAAGGAATCAAATAATAAATACCCAAGGTGATCGCCATAATCACCCATTTGATTAATCTAAACTTCCCATGTGCAAGCTTAGGATAGATCTGTTTGCGTTTGGCATACAAATCAGCATGTTGAACATCAGAGGGGACTTCAGAATTGGAAGAACCGGCCATCGAATACGCCTATTCCCCGCCGCCTAGTGAGTGCACATAAACCGCGAGTGCTTTTATAGATGCATCATCCAGCCGCCCTTGCCATGCAGGCATATGCGAATTTCGCGCATTACTTATGGTGTCATAAATGTCAGTTGCTGTTCCGCCATAAAGCCATTCGCGATCTGTCAGATTGGGAATACCTTGAGTTTTATCGCCTGTTCCCAATTCACCGTGACAAGATGCACACTGAGATGCAAATTCAACTGCACCACGCTCAACTGCTCCAGTATCACTCGCACGCTCGGTTAAGCTCAATACATATTGCGTAATATCACCAATGGTTTGAGGCTCGATTAACCCATCTCGTCCAAAACGCGGCATTGCTGAAAAACGTGTATCAGAGTCGGAATCGTGGCGAATACCATGACGAATTGTATACTCAATACCATCAAGCGTCCCATCCCAAAGCCACACATCATCTGCAAGTGATGGATACCCTTTGGCACCTCGCCCACCAGCCCCATGGCAGGTTGCACAATTGTCACCAAACAGACTCTCACCCATTGCCAGTGAGAATTGTTGAAGCGCACGATCAGACTCAATTTCTTCCAGTGAAGCTTGTAATAGAATTGTAGATTGCTCTGTGCGCGTTTGTGCTGCACCTGAGACCGCCGCTTCCACGTTTGAGCGATCTGATGCCCCCAAAACACCTCGAGTATTTGTGCCTAACCCCGGCAACGCCGGAATAGCGGGCATTACGATCATATAGCCCACCGCCCAAATGATCGTTATATACCAGACTATCAACCACCAACGTGGTAAAGGATTATTCAGCTCCTTAATACCATCCCATGAATGTCCCGTTGTTTCTACACCTGAGTGCGCATCAGTTTCTATCGAAATATCGTTTGGTTTATCATTAGACATGTCTTTGCTCCTCTTGTGTGAGCGGGGCATCATTCATCGGAACACGCGAAGCTTGATCAAATAGGCCCTGATTTTTGGGCCATAAGGCATAGACTAGAGCAACAGCAAACATCGCAACGAAATACAGAAGGCCGCCTGTCTGCGCAAAACTGGAAAGAACTTCATACATCATGCGCTCCTATCGACGATTGCTGAGGTCTTCAGCTTCATATGTAGAGAAATCAACAAGTGTTCCGGTCATTTGGAGGTAAGCAACTAGCGCATCCATTTCCGTTATACGTCTTGGATCACCGTCATAATCTCGCGTTAAAACACTTCCTTCCCTACCCGAAATCCCATCATAGGTTTCGATCAAATCATCAACGTAATCATATCCACTTTCATCCGGGTCAACCTGGGCTAAGAGATGGTTTTTTGCATTCTTGATCATCTCTTCCGTGTAAGGCACGCCCACCGTTTTTTCGGTACGTAACCGCGCTTCAATATCGGCAAATTTGAGAGATTTTTTCATCAGGAATTCGTAAGGTGGCATCACAGATTCAGGTACTAAGGCACGTGGATCAATCAAATGATCAACTTGCCATTCAACCGAATACTTGCCTCCAACCCGCGCAAGATCAGGCCCTGTTCTTTTAGAACCCCATTGATGTGGGTGATCATACATGCTTTCGGCGGCCAATGAGTAATGTCCATAGCGCTCCACTTCATCCCGCAAAGGGCGCACCATTTGTGAGTGGCAAACATAACACCCTTCACGCACATAGATATCTCTGCCCGCCAACTCCAAAGGTGTATATGGGCGCATTCCATCCACCTTTTCGATAGTGTTATCCATGTACATCAAAGGAGCCATCTGGATGATTCCTCCAATTGAAACAACAACCAAAATTCCAACTGTAAGGAGAAGGGAACGGCGTTCAAAAACACCATGTTTATCTAGAATAGACATAGAATTTTTCTCCTATTCTGCCGGCTGCAAAGCAGCGCTATCTGATAGTGTTGACTTCGAAACGGGCCGCTCTTCAAGACTAGTCGCCTCACCATGACCAAGGGCTGTTCGCACTAAATTGTAAGCCATTAGCGCAGCACCTGAGAGGTACATAACTCCACCTAACGCTCTGATTATGTAGCTAATATGCTTTGCCTCAACTGTTTCAACAAAGCTGAAAGCTAAGAAACCAAAGTCATCATAAGCTCTCCACATCAACCCTTCCATTACACCTGCAAACCACATGGAAACGATGTAAAAAATGATGCCGATTGTTGAAATCCAGAAGTGCCATTCCACAAGCGACTTGGAATACAATCCCGCTCGCTTCCACAGCCAAGGAGTAAGACAATAAAGCGCTCCAAAAGAAATATAGCCAACCCAACCAAGAGCACCCGAGTGGACGTGACCAATCCCCCACTCTGTGTAGTGAGACAGAGCATTCACAGCCCGCACACTCATAAGCGGACCTTCAAAAGTCGCCATTCCATAAAATGCCAATGATACAATCATCATGCGTAAGACTGGGTCCGTCCGTAGCTTGTCCCATGCACCAGAAAGTGTCATTACACCGTTAATCATCCCCCCCCAGCTAGGCATCCACAGCATGATTGAGAAAGCCATGCCTAGAGTCTGCGCCCATTGAGGTAGTGCTGTGTAATGAAGGTGGTGTGGCCCTGCCCATATGTAGATAAAAATCAAACTCCAGAAGTGTACAATCGACAAACGATAGGAGAAAACCGGACGATTAGCTTGCTTTGGAATGAAGTAATACATGATGGCAAGAAAGCCTGTTGTTAGGAAGAACCCAACAGCATTATGACCATACCACCATTGTGTCATGGCATCCTGTACACCTGAAAATACCTGCACTGATTTTGTGCCTGTAAGGTCCACAGGAATAGACAAATTATTCACAATATGAAGCATCGCGATGGTCACAATAAAGGAAAGATAGAACCAATTGGCGACGTAGATGTGCGGCTCTTTACGTTTCCATAATGTGCCTAAAAACACCAACAAATACGCTACCCATATAATGGTCAACCAAAGGTCTGCATACCATTCAGGCTCTGCGTATTCTTTGGATTGAGTAACACCTGCAAGATACCCAGTTGCGGCGAGTACGATAAAAACCTGATAGCCCCAAAAGACAAACCACGGCCACATGCCACCAGCCAAACGCGTTCTACATGTTCGCTGCACAACATAGAAACTTGTTGCAATAAGCACGTTTCCGCCGAACGCAAAAATTACCGCAGAAGTATGCAAAGGGCGCAATCGTCCAAAGTTAGTAAAGCCCCATTCGGGAAAATAGAAAATTGCAGGCCACGTTAACTGTAGAGCAATCACAACCCCGACAAGCAACCCAGCCAGTCCCCAGAACATCGACGCAGCGACACCATATTTTACGATGGTATCTTCATATATACTTGCATCAAAGGGATCCTTGTCTCCAACGCCCGCATACCAGAAGCAAGCTCCCAAGATAAGCACGAGGCCCATCACCAGAAAGAGCGCCGATTGCAACTCCATCCCTGCATCAGCGGCATTGGCAAACATCGTCAAAGCCAGCCCCATAAATATGAGAGAAAAGACCCCAACAGCCACAACGCTCGTAAGATCTCTTTCTATTTTCACTCTATTCAACTGCATGGATACCAGCCCCTTTTTATGCTCATCGAATGCGAATACCGCGTTTAGAGATGAGTAATCGGGTTCAAGATCAGACTGAATAAGGGAAACTACCTATAGCGCCACACACCACTCCTGAGGCTTATTCTATTTCAATGTTTTTATTGGGAGACTAACCGATGCGTATGCTTTCTATGACCGGAATTGTACTGACAATTGTTGGCTGCATAAAAATTTGGTTGCTCGCTCAATCACAAGACCAAATAATCATCCCCACCTGCCTTGGAGAGCATTTTGCACTCACCTTAAAGAGGCCAATGTCTGATATCCTTCATTGTTGGGGGTGTTACATATCTCTCTTTGGAATTGGGCTGATTGGAATGGACGGCTTTAAATATTACAGCAAACACGTCATACTCCCTGCATCACACATGCAATCCCAGAATATATTACAAAAAAGTCTCCATAGATGACATCTCACAAATCGCCAAACGACCTGCAAAAACAGAGCAATAGCGATTTACGAAAATTGTTGACTACAATTTTAGCTTCAGTACCTGATGCTATGATCGTGATTGATGACAAAGGGATAATCTTAGCCTTTAGTGCAGCAGCAGAGACACTGTTTGGTTACAAAGAGGCTGACCTTCTCGGGTTAAATGTCAGCCATTTGATGACCGCAGCAGACAACGCACATCACGACAAATATATTCAAAGCTATCTTGATACCGGCGAGAAACAGATCATTGGCATTGGCCGCGTCGTTCAAGCAAGACTCGCATCGGGAGAAGAAATCCCTGTCGAATTGAAGATTGGAGAAGCTAGGCTAGACGAAACCCGATTATTTACCGGCTATATTCGCGATATATCAGAACAGCGCGCTTCTCAATTTCGTATATCTCAAATGCAAACAGAATTGACGAACTTTTCTCGCCTCAGTGCGGTTGGCACTATGGCCTCAGCGATGGCACATGAATTAAACCAGCCCCTAACTGCTGTCACAAACTATTTGGAAGCTGCAAGAGATATACTTCCAAGCGCCACACCAGATACAATTTCAATTGTTCAAGACGCTCTTGATGCTGCAGCTAAAGAAGCGATCCGTGCAGGGCAAATTGTTCGTAAACTCAGAGATTACGTTTCTAGAGGAGAAGTGGATCGCGTCCAACTTGATATTCTCCCAATATTGCAAGATGCAATCTCACTGTCCAAACTCGGCACAGCTGGTCGCCAAGTTCATTTTATCAAAAATTATTCGCCTCAATTACCCCTGATTATGGCGGACCAAGTCCAAATCCGACAAGTCATTATCAATCTGATAAAAAATGCAATTGAAGCTGTTAGCCTCACCGATACCCCGCAAATATGGATATCAGCAGAACCTCTCAATAACAGAGAAATCTGTATTAGCATTCGAGATAACGGCCCCGGCCTACCCAAAAATCTCCAGCAATCCCCTTTCGATCCGTTTAATAGCTCGAAATCAAGCGGGATGGGTTTAGGGCTTTCAATTTGTCACACAATCATTGATGCTCATGATGGCCGAATCTGGTTAGACTCAACGAATCCAGATGGAGCCTGCTTTAAATTCACACTTCAAATAGCTCAAACCAATGACGAACCTGCGCACAATCCACCTCGTTGATGATGATGAATCTATACGTCACTCTGCCAGCTTTATGCTGCGCCATGCTGGCTTTATGGTTAAAACATATTCCGACGGGGTGAACTTCTTGGAGCACGTGTCGGATACTGATGAGGGATGTATCCTCTTAGATGTTCGAATGCCCGTTCTTGATGGTCTCGCAGTCCAAAAAGCACTGATCGAAAAAGCAATTACTTTGCCTGTCATCGTATTGACGGGGCATGGAGATGTTGCCATCGCGGTTGAAGCTATGAAAAATGGAGCCGTTGATTTTCTAGAAAAGCCTTATGAGAAGCACGCCCTTTTACGAGCGATCGAAACAAGCTTTGACCGACTTAAAAACGCAGATAACCAAGAAAACCGCAAGAACAAAGCTATCGCTCAAATCTCAAAACTAACTCCCAGAGAGCACGATGTTCTACTTTGCCTTGTTGATGGAGCAACGAATAAAGCTATCGCTGAAAAATTAGATATATCTGCTCGTACAGTTGAGATTCATAGAGCGAACCTCATGGAGAAATTGGATGCTGATTCACTCTCCACGGTCTTGAGAACGGCTTTTTCAGCCGAACTTGGTTTTACATCAAATGATGTAAAATAAGGGAAAGTACGTAAAGACATTCAGTTCAGTGCAATGTCTCATACGATATACAATTGGCTAAAATTGCCTTGCCACCGGACACTGAAATGTTTGAGCCCTCGTCGCTTCAATCAAAGCACATTGTTGTCGTGGAAGACGACGAAACCGTAAGGCATTCGTTATCTTTAGTGCTTCGAACTCGTGGGATCCGGGTTGAGACTTATCGCAGCGGGGCAGAATTACTATCAGCTAGAACGCTTCCCAATCCTAACTGCTTTCTAATTGACTTTAAAATGGCCAATCTAGATGGGATAAGCCTGCTCGCTAAATTACGAGATTTAGGCTTAAATCAGCCTGCGCTATTAATTACAGGTTTTGTTTCTAACACTCTCAATCAACGCGCATTAGAGGTTGGATATTGCAGCATCATTGAGAAGCCTATTCATAGTCCTGATTTGTTTAGAAATCTAAGCATTGCTATGTCAGAATAAAACTACATTTCCAAGAAGTAAGTAGTCTCATTTAAGCAATATTTTCATCCAATCATATACTTAGATTCATTGAAATGCTGATAGCTTTTAACTTCCTAAAATATCTGCATTTTCTAATTAAATTCTTATCCGATAAAGACAATCATAATGCTCTGGAAACGCCGAAATGGAACCGGTTAGCTTTACATGGCCAACTTCTAGGGTATAAGGTTAAAAAACCTGACTTTAAATATTGAAAAACCAATATCACCTCTTGATAAATCGTTCCTTTTTCCTCACGCTCTTTATGCTCTGTTCTTTTGATGACGGCATATCTTTTCTTGCAAGTCAGTACAAAAATACAGATCCTACACTGGAGAATTATGCGTGAAAAATAAGCCAAAAAAAGTCAAGGATACTGAACAAGCAGCACGAATGTGGTTGGACGAAAATACTGATCAAAAGAAGGCCACTATAAAAGACGTTGCTGCAATTGCTGGCGTCTCCAAAAACACAATATCTCGCATCATAAATAATTCTCCCTTGGTAAAAGACAAAACAAGAGATGACGTTAGAAAAATCATCGAGATTGTTGGTTATATCCCCGATCCACAAGCAAGAGGTTTAGCCTTTAGACACTCGTTTCTTGTCGGCATGGTATATGGTAGCCCAAACCCTCAATATGTCCTGAATCTACAACAAGGAATATTAGATGGCCTTAATCAAACCGACTATGAGCTAGTGGTCCACCCATGTGATAAATCTACACCAGACTATTTAGCGAACGCTCGAAGATTTATTGAACGACAAAAACTTGCAGGTGTAATCGTCACCCCTCCCCTGGCAGAAGACGAAGAATTTACAAAAGTCCTTCAAAGTATTGGCTGCGCATATGTACGAATTGCTCCCATAAAGCTCGATGACGATAAACATATACTTGTAACACATGACAGAGAGGGAGCACGAGCAGCTATTTTCCACCTCGCTGCGCTAGGTCACCTCAAAATAGGCTTCATATCGGGAAGGGATGAATTTCTAACTGCCTCGGAACGGTTTGAAGGGTTCAAAGAAGGCATGATTGCAAATAACTTATCTGTGCAGAGTCGCTACATTGCGAAAGGAGACTTCACTTTCAATTCAGGAGTCGAAGCAGCTAAAATACTACTCTCACAACCAGAACCTCCAACTGCTATATTTGCCGCAAATGATGAGATGGCAGCAGGAGCACTACTCGCGATTAGGTTGGTTGGTTTACGTTCTCCGGACGATGTATCTGTTGTTGGATTCGACGACTTCCATATTGCAGAAACCGTATGGCCACGCCTCACCACTCTCAAGTCACCAACACGTCAAATAGGCAAAACTGCCGCTAACATGCTATTGAATACAACGCGCTCAAATGAAGTAGATATACAAAAAATAGACAAACCTACTCTCGTCATGCGCGATTCCACCACGCCCCCTAAATCCAAATAATTCCCGCTTTTACTTCAAATCTATTTCTCTTTTTAAATGCAAAACGCTGGACGACCTAATTTGGTCGACCAGCGCTGCAGTTAGAATTACTTAATTTTTGACAGATGTTTTCTAGTACTTAGCGCGCACACCAAATGCAAAGCGTCGATCCGCTTCAGTGTGCTTCCAAATACTTCCCAACTCAGTCGTATAAGCTGTTGGCTCTCCAGTCATATTAGTCACACTTGTGACAAGTGATATATGATCATTGACATCCCAACTTGCTGAGAAATCTAATTGGCCTCGACTATCACGATAATTGTTACCTGCAGTAGGGTCATAAAGTGCACTTGTCTCATCGTTCGTTGCACTGTTGAGAGCGAGTGCACCGATTGTTTCAACTCGCTTTTCTTCCTCACTGTATAAAAACTCATCACGGAAGTTATATGCCAAGCGAACTTGGAAGACTTCATTTTCCCAATATAACTGAGTATTGAAAGTGTTCTTAGAGATATTTAAGAGCGGGTTGCCATTCGGCTGCTCACTATCAGCATACGTATAGTTTGCATTAAAGCCTAACCCAGACAATACCCCCGGCAAGAAGGTGAATTGTTGTTGATAACCAACCTCAAACCCTTGCACAGTTCCGTTCTGACCATTCGTAATCTTGCTTGTCCGAATACCTGTTAGCCCAGCATCTCGCTGCGCTTCAGTGAATGCTAAACCAGCCGATGCATCATTTCCAAATCCACCGAGAGTAGAAAAGTTGAGATCATTGGTCGTTACGCCAGCACTATTCAATAGACAGATTGTTTCCCACTCTACAACATTCTGATTTGTAACTGTTTCAGAACGCGCTTCACAGTATGTAACGGAACTCAAGAATGATTCAACATCCTTGTAGAAAACCGCGAAAGACGCCAACCCGCCTTCACCAAAATAATGCTCTACTGACAGGTCGTACTGTGTTGCACGGAAAGGATCTAGATCAATTGCACCACGATTAGCGGTGATAAGTGAACTATCCGCAGTAAAGGCTGGACTTAACTCGTCATAGTTTGGACGACGCATAACCTTTGCAGCTGCAAATCTTAGTTTAGTATTATCGGTGAGGTCATATGAAACGTTTAAACTCGGCAATAGGTCGTCATATGAATTTCCACCACTCGTGATCTCCTCACTGATATATACATCAGAAGTAAGCTCAGTCTCGATGTAACGCGCACCCACATTTGCATGTAAGCGACCAATATCTAAATCTGTAGACAAATAAAATGCGGTCGTATCTTCCTCAATGTGACGATAAGAGTCGTACTGGTAATCCAAATTATCCCACAGTGAGCCTGTCGTTGCCAAATTTGTTCCAGCCAACAATTGTTGCACCATTAAGAAAGTCGCCTCGGGGTCGGCAAGGTTATTATACATCGGGTATGTCAGCAGATCATTGCGACCATCAACTCCTGATTGACTGAAGGAATTGTGATGATCCACTGAAACTATGCTACCTGGAAACTGAGCATTAATTTCATCAATCCAAACAACATACGGCTTCTCATTCGCTGTACCTTGGTCAGTAAACGCATTCTTATAAACGTCAGACGCTAAGTACCGAGAATGATTAAACTCATATTCGGCTTTAGTTACTCGAGCCCCTGCTTTGAAGGAAGAAATAAAGTCTATACCGAAAGGATTTTGATAGTCCAAATCGATCCTGAAAGCATCTTCGCTATTTTCAGTACGTCTGTCATCATAGGTGAACGCACGCCAAGCTAGGTTGTCAGGATTTGAAAGCACTAAACCATCAGAATACACAAGTCCTGGAACTTCATCACCTCCACCGGTGATTACAGCATCAGTTAAATGGCGGAGGCCAAATGCTGATCGGTCCGTATCATAATTACTTACGCCAGGAGTGTATTGGTCAGCCCAAATATTCCAATTGTCCCGACTCACTGGGCGCAAATTAAACTCAGAATCTGGCGCGTAGCTTTCTGAAGATGTCGTTGAGTATTCACCAGACACTTTGATTGTATCGGTAAAGTTCCACTCACCACCCAATGCATGTGAAAATGATTCAGTGTTACGGAATTCACTAAATGCTTTTGGAATTAAGTAGAGGTTTTCGAGTTTGTAATTGCTAACATACCCATTTGCATCTTGCGTAGTGCTTGCATCATAAACACGTGTTCCGCCGTCATCAAGAATTGAGCTTCCTGATTCTTCTCCACTCCTATCCGTCATACTCAGGTCAAGGTAAAATTGTCCCTTGTCAGATGGCGAAAATTGAAATGAGAGGTTTGCAGCCGTACGTTCACGCTGCTGGACAAATTGCTGTACTGTATTTTGATCCCTAACTGCGAACGCCCCACTGGGTGTATTGGCAGTCATCCCATTCACATTTTCTGAGTATAACCTCACGCGACCAAAGGATTCGTCCTGACGTATTTCGCGATCTTGATATGACAAGCTACCAATTACGCCAAACTGAGCACTGCTATTCCCCACATCCCAGACATTACCAATAGAAATATTCGCAATTGGAGCAATATGTTCTGTTTTGTCAGAATACTCAGCATCTAAAGATCCTGCGATCGTTAGACCATCCAATTCCATCGGACGGATTGTATTCATTCGAACTGTACCGCCGAGAGCTCCTTCGATCATATCAGCAGTAGGAGACTTTACGACTTCAACTGACCTCAAAAAGCTAGAAGGGAAATCATCGAGGCTAATTCCATCTCGACCATCCCCAACAGTTGTACGTCCATTTAATTCAACGCGATTTTCTGAAAGTCCTCGAATAGAAACCGTTTCACCAACACCAAAGTCTGAATTGATGGACACACCTGTAATACGCTGTAGCGCTTCAGCAATGTTATTGTCTGGCAATTTTCCAATGTCTTCAGAAACGATCGCATCTACAATTTGAGATGAGCTCCGTTTTAGGTCCGCGGCTTCTTTCAAACTTTGACGGATTCCCGTCACAACGATGGTATCTAAGGTTTTGGGTTCTTCTACCGATGTTTCATTAGCGATAGTATCTTGCGCTAGAACGGTTGGAGCCATTGCTATGGCCGATGCAGAAAACATCGACATTGCAAGCATCTTTTTAAAACTCATTTTTTCTCTCCCCTGGCTCCCCTAACGAAATTCCGCTGAAGTGCCTTTTTATAATTTTGTACAGCGCCTCAGACAGTTTTTTCTGAGACGATAAGATACGATGAGAAATTATGTGACCGGTCAACATCAAAATTACCAATTATCAAACCAAAGCCTAAAAATCGGTAGGACCAATACCATTTTTCAAGAAAATGTTGCAAAAATAGCACAATTTATTGTACCGGTCCCAAGATAAACCGATTATAGCGAGCCATATACAAAATAAACTCGCTACAACACTCCCAATCTCGTCCCTCGCACTCTGTTGACATTTTACCAAAAGCGACACTAGTCGAAGGAGTGAAAAGATTATCTAGAAATATCAGCCGCGGAGAATCACCCTCTAGATTTGCACCGAATTGACCACTCAACTCTTAGCCACCTTCGAGATTTTGATAGCCTCTCCAACTACTCGGTTAAGTATATAACCTTTTAAAAACAGAACATTGTGGAATAATAAATTATGAAACACATCTCTTATAAAGTGATTGCTTTATCTTTTACAATCGGAACTTCAGCTTGCTCATCCAACGATCTTTTTGATACCCCCTCCCAAGATGATCTAAATACGCCACAATTAAATTCGGCGAACCTACCTGCCACCTATTTTGATCTAAAGCATTGGTCCATCACCGTTCCTACCGACGAAGACCAAAATGGCATTGCAGATAAAATTGATCCCCTTCAATTGCAAACTTATTTCCATCCGGACTACTTCTACCTTGATGACAATAAACGCATGGTCTTTACGAGTCCTAATCGGGCGACAACCAGTCCAACTTCGACCAATACACGTAGTGAACTCGGGTATGAGATCCGCGGATTGGATCAATCAATTCCCTCAAAAGATCCACGCAACAATTGGGCGCTCTCCTCTCATCAAAACGCGGACAAGTTTGCCTATATCGGAAGCAGAATGGACGCGACTTTACACGTGGATCACGTGTCTACAAACGCTGGATACCCTAACAAAGAACCAGCTTACTCTGTTGTCGTCGGCCAAATCCATGCAGCAAAACTTGATAGCCACGATCACGGCTATGGTTGGGGAAATGAACCGCTCAAAATCTCATATAAAAAATGGC